>NZ_JBVASH010000002.1:0-1028012 GCF_057813895.1 Nocardioides sp. F233 | reverse complement strand
GCTGTCGGTGGCGCGGGCCGAAGCGGTCCGGTTGGCGACCCGGTTCCTTCAGCTGCGGGTCGAGCTGGCAGGCAACGAGAAGCAGCTTGAGCAGGTCGTGACCGCGCACGCGCCGGTCCTGCTCGAGTTGTGTGGGCTGGGGCCGTTCAACGCCGCGATCGTGTTGTCGGTGTGGTCGCACGACGGGCGGGTCCACAATGAGGCCGCCCTGGCCAAGATCGGCGGGGTGGCTCCGATCGAGGTGTCCTCGGGCAACCGCAGCGAGCATCGCCTGAACCGTGGTGGTGATCGGCAGCTGAACCGGGCGTTGCACTCGATCGCGCGGACCCGGATGCGTTACGACCCGGCCACCATCGTCTATGTCGAACGCCGCACCAGCGAGGGGCTCAGCAAGGCCCGGATCCGTCGCTGCCTCAAGCGCTACATCGCCCGCCAGCTGTTCCGGACCCTGCACGTCAACGCGAACCCCGCGGAACCCGGACACGACGTGCCGTTGGCTGCTTGACAACCATAGAAGCGTCTCGCGCATGTCGCGCCGCCTGCCAACGCCGTTTCTTCCTCCCCTCGCTCGCTCGTTCCTCGCTCGCTCCTCCGTCCAGAAACGGCGGGCGGCGCGACAACGCGGCATGATCCGCCGCGGGCGCTCATGAGCCAAGAGGCGGATCAGCGCGTCAGCGAACCGAGGCCGAGGAGCAGTCGCACTCCAGCGCGATCTCGTCGAAGTGCGGGGCGAGCGAGGTGCCGCGCATGATCCCCGAGCCCGGGGTGGCGTGGCCGTAGGTCTCCCCCAGCGCGTCGACGGCGAGCACCACCGCAGCGGCGGTGTACGTCGTGTGCTCGTGCGGCCAGTGCACGTCGCGCGGCTCGTCGTCGGGCGCCGGGCGGGTCGGGTCGGCGTACACCCAACCGGTCCAGTAGCGACCGTCGTCCTCACGCAGGTGCTGCATGTCGGTGAGCAGCGCGAGGGCGCGCTTGGTGGAGTCCGGGTCACCGAGGACGTCGAGGGCCATGGCCAGCTCGCAGGTCTCGGCGCCCGTCACCCACGGGTTGGTGTCGACGCAGTGGATGCCGAGGCCGGGGACGACGAAGTCGTCCCAGCGCCGGGCGAGCAGCTCGCGGGCCGCGTCACCGCGGACGGCGCCGCCGAGGACCGGGTAGTACCAGTCCATCGAGTA
Source organism: Nocardioides sp. F233 (assembly GCF_057813895.1). Taxonomy (NCBI): domain Bacteria; kingdom Bacillati; phylum Actinomycetota; class Actinomycetes; order Propionibacteriales; family Nocardioidaceae; genus Nocardioides; species Nocardioides sp. F233. Next base: position 1,026,837 of record NZ_JBVASH010000002.1, on the reverse strand, counting down.
CGTCGACTTGTCGGCGAACCGGTCCGGGTGGGTGCGCAGGGCGTGGCCCAGGCGGCCGCCGGCGAGCTCCCACTCGGGCTGCGGGTCGTCCATCAGGTCGGCGAGCGCGACGCCGGCGCGCAGCGAGTGGTAGATGCTGGAGCTGCCGGTCAGCAGGCAGAAGTCGTCCTCGGGTGTCCACCGGATGCCGCCGAACGGGTCCTGCAGGGAGACCACGAAGTCGAGTCCGGCACGGACCGAGGGCCAGTAGCGCTCGACGAAGCGGATGTCGCGGCGCACCAGCCAGTGGTGCCACAGGCCGACGGCGAAGTACGCCGACATGTTGACCTCACCGCGCTCGTCGTCCGCGACGCCGCCCACGATCTTCATCGGCCAGGAGCCGTCGGCGCGCTGCATCGTCGGGATCCAGGCGTAGGCGCGCTCGGCGGCCTCGACCTGCCCGCCGACGAGCATCGCCATGGCGGCCTCGACGTGGTTCCAGATGTCGACGTGCTCGCCGCTGGTCCACGGTACGGCGCCCCACGGCTCCTGCATCGCCGCGATCGCCGCCGCGGTGTCGGCCACCTGCTGGGCCGAGAGCACGCCCTCGACGTACGGCAGGCGGCTCAGCGGCACCTCGGGCGTGGTGTCCCGCGTCATGCGGCGTCGGGCTTCCGGAAGTACAGCACCATGCTCTTGCCGATCATCGGGTCGAGGACCTTCCCGGCGAGCTGGAGCGTCTTGGGCTGCTTCATGATCTCCCAGACCAGCAGCTTGTGGTACGCCTTGGCGAGCGGGTGGCTGTCGTTCTCGACACCGACGGCGCACTTGATCCACCAGTACGGCGCGTGCAGGCCGTGGGTGTAGCTCTTGCCCTCGAACTCCATCGCCTCGCCGGGGGTGCCGTCGTTGAAGCGGCCGCCCTTGGTGACCTTGTCGACCAGCTCGTGGTCGGTGTAGATCCGGATGTGGCCGCCCTCGGCGTTGTGGTAGTCGGCCGAGAGGCGCCAGTTGATGACCTCCGGCAGCCAGCGGGGCACGGTCACCGCGAGGGTGCCGCCGGGGCGGAGCACCCGGATCAGCTCGCGGATCGCGGCGACGTCGTCGTGGATGTGCTCGAGCACCTCGGAGCACACGATCCGGTCGAACTCGCCGTCGGCGAAGGGCAGCGCGAGCGCGTCGCCCTGCTTGACGTCGGCCTCGGCGCCCTCGGGCACCTCACCGGCCTCCTTCATCGCGACGAACAGGTTGCGGACGCCCTCGAGCTCCTCGGCGTCGAGGTCGAACGCGATCACGTCGGCGCCGCGGCGGTACATCTCGAAGCTGTGGCGACCGGCACCGGCACCCATGTCGAGGACGCGGTCACCGGCCTGCAGGCCCAGGCGGTCGAAGTCAACGGTCAGCATGTCTGTCTCTCCTCAGGCCTTCTTCTCGGCCTTGTACTCGGCGATCACGTCGTTCAGCACGTCGGCGGTGCTCGCCGCGACGGCTTTCCAGCTGAAGAGCTCCTTGACCCGACGGCGGCCGGCGGCCCCCATCTCGGCCCGGCGGGCCGGGTCGTCGAGGAGCGCTGCGAGAGCAGTGGTCAGCTGACCGACGTCGCCGGGCTCGACGACGTCGGCGCACAGGCCGTCGGGACCGACGACCTCGGGGATGGCTCCGGCCCGCGAGACGACCAGCGGCGTCTCGCACGCCATCAGCTCGGCGGTCGGGAGCGAGAAGCCCTCGTAGAGGGACGGCACGCAGGCCAGCTCGGCCGAGCCCATCAGCCCGACGAGCTCGTCGTCGGTGAGGCCGTTGGCGAAGGAGACACGCTCGGCGATGCCCAGCTTGTCGATGAGCTTCTCGGTGACCCCGCCCTCCTTGGGCTTGGTGACCAGCACCAGCTCGAGGTCGCGCTCGACGACGAGCTTGGCGAAGGCCTCGAGCAGCACGGAGATGCCCTTGAGCGGCGCGTCGGCGCTGGCCATCGCGAGGATGCGGCCGGGCACGCGGGGCTCGGTGGGCGGCACGAAGCGGTCGTCGACGCCGAGCAGGATCGTGTCGATCCGTTCCGGGGCGACCTTGAACTCGCGCACGACGTCGCGCTTGGACGACTCGGACGGCACGATGACCCGGCGCAGCCGCGGGGCGGTGCGCTTCTGCTCGTTCAGGAACGAGTACCAGCGCCACACGCCGATCTTCGGCAGCTCGAAGCGCCACCGCGAGCCGTGCTTGCGCTTGGCCCAGACCGCGGACGCGAGCTCGATGCGGCGGTCCATCGTGATCGGGTGGTGGATCGTGGTCGCCAGGGGCAGGCCGAGGTCCTCGATGCCGAGCAGCGGGGTGGCCAGCGTCTGGTTGTCGAAGACGATGTCGAAGTCGTCACGACGCCCCTTGAGCAGCTTCACCACGCGCTTGCTGAAGGTGAGCGGCTCGGGGAACGCGCCGCTGCGCATGGTCAGCCACTCCTCGACGTCGACCAGGTCGCGGAACTCGCTCGGGCGCGGGTTGCGGAACTCGTCGCCGGGTCGGTAGAGGTCGAGGCTCGGCACCTTGGTGAGGGCGACCCCCTCGTCGAGCTCCGGGTACGGCTGGCCGGAGAACACCTCGACGGTGTGGCCGAGCGCGACCAGCTCCCTGGTGAGGCGGCGGATGTAGATCCCCTGCCCGCCCACGTGCGGCTTGCTGCGGTAGGACAGCATTGCGATTCGCATCAGGTACATCTCCCCTTGTCGAGCTCCCGGGGAGCTGGGCCGAAACAAAAACGTAGTGGAACGTGTTCCACTTTATGCGCTACCTGCCGGTAGCCTATCGACTGGGTCCACAATGACCCGTCTTGTCACACCACCGCAGGGGGACTTTCCGTGAGCATCGCGAACCCGTCCACGTCCGAGGACCTCGGATCGGCCGCGCAGCGGGAGCGCCGCAAGCGAATCCTCGACGCGACCTACGAGCTGGCCAAGTCCGGCGGCTTCGACGCCGTGCAGATGCGCGCGGTCGCCGAGCAGGCCGACGTGGCCCTCGGCACGCTGTACCGCTACTTCCCGTCCAAGATCCACCTGCTGGTCTCCGCCCTGGGCCGCCAGTTCGAGGACGCCTCGGCGCGCCTCAACGAGCGCGACATCCCCGGCGACACCCAGGCCGAGCGCGTGCTCTACGTGCTCAAGCGGATGGCCCGCGGCATGCAGGGCGACCCGAAGCTCACCGAGGCGCTGACCCGCGCCTTCATGTTCGCCGACAGCAGCGTGACCAACGAGATCCACGTGGTCGGCATGGCGATGACCTCGATCGTCACGCACGCGATGCACGGCGGGGTGCCCGCCGAGGACGCCCTCACCGACGAGGACGTCGCCATCGCGCGCGTCATCGGTGACGTGTGGCTCTCCGCCCTGGTGGCGTGGGTGACCGGCCGCTCCACGGCCGCGGAGACCGCGACGCACATGGAGAAGGCCGTTCACCTCATCCTCCGCGACTGACGACCCCGTTCGGGGCCGTCAGGCCCCGAACGCGTGGGTCGAGGTCACGCCACCGTCGACCGCGATCTCCGCACCGTTGATGTACGACGACTCGTCGCTGGCGAGGAAGACGTAGACCGGCGCGATGTCCTCGGGCGTGCCGACGCGGCGCAGCGGCACCTTGCTGGCGCCGTACTCCATCGCGGCGTCACCGCCGTGCACCCGCGTCATCGGGGTGTCGATCATGCCGGGGTGCACGGAGTTGACCCGGATCCCCTTGGGGCCGAGCTCCATCGCCGCGCACTTGGTCATGCCGCGGATCGCCCACTTGGTGGCGGCGTACGCCGTGCACGACGGCATGCCGGCCAGGCCCTCGACCGACGAGGCGTTGATGATCGAGCCGCCGCCGTTCTTGCGCATGGTGCGGCTGACCGCCTGCATCCCGAGGAAGACGCCGAGCTGGTTGACCCGCCAGAGCAGCTCGACCTCCTCGGCGGGCATCCGCTCGATGTCGCCGAAGCGCAGGATGCCGGCGTTGTTGGCAAGCACGTCGACCGCACCGAAGCGGCTGTTGGCGTCCTCGACGAGGCTCGCCCAGGAGGCGGCGTCGCTGACGTCGTGGTGCACGAAGTGGGCGTTGTCCCCGAGCTCGTCGGCCAGCGCCTGGCCCTGCTCCTTGGCGACATCGGCGATGACGACCTTCGCGCCCTCGGCGACGTACGCGCGGGCGATCTCGGCACCCTGGCCCATCGCGCCGCCGGTGACGATCGCGATCTTGCCTTCGAGGCGTCCGTTCGAGTCAGCCATGCTCACACCGTCAGCTTCATGATCGAGTCGGCGGCGAAGCCGACGTGCGGGTCGCGGCCGGCGAAGAAGCCGCCGAGCTGCTTGTCGAGGTCGTCGGCGGTCCACAGGTCGCCGGAGGCGTCGAAGCGCTCCTCCACGACCGGCGCGGCCACGACGGCCACCATGCCGCCGTACACGACCATGACCTGGCCGGTGATCCGCTCGGCGGCCGGCGAGGCGAGGTAGGCGACGACGGGTGCGACGTGCTCGGGCGAGTACGGGTCGACCGCCTTGCCGGACTGGTCCTCGCCGAAGACGTCGGCAGTCATCGCGGTGCGGGCGCGGGGACAGATCGCGTTGGCGCGCACGCCGATGCGGGACAGGCCGCGGGCGCTCGACAGGGTCAGTGCTGCGATGCCGGCCTTGGCGGCGGCGTAGTTGGCCTGGCCCGGCGAGCCGCCGAGGAAGGCCTCGGAGGCGGTGTTGACGATGCTGCCGTAGACGGTGCCCGACTCGCTCTCCTTGGCCTTGCCGCGCCAGTAGGCAGCGGCGTTGCGCGAGAGCAGGAAGTGGCCGCGCAGGTGGACCGCGATGACCGCGTCCCACTCGTCGTCGCCGAGGTTGAAGAGCATCTTGTCGCGGGTCATGCCGGCGTTGTTGACGACGATGTCGAGGCCGCCGAGCTGCTCGACGGCGGCCGCCACCATGGCGTCGGCCGTCTGGCGCTGGCTCACGTCGCCGGGTACGACGACCGCCTCGCCGCCGAACGCGCGGATCTCCTCCGCGGCCTCGTCCCCGGCGCCCGGCAGGTCGTTGATGACGACCCGGGCACCGGCGCGGGCCAGGGCGACGGCCTCGGCGCGGCCGAGGCCGGCGCCGGCGCCGGTGACGACGGCGACCTTGCCGTCGAGGCTGGTGCTGGTGGTGCTGGTCACGCGTCGTCCTCCACGAGGGTGATGGCGGCGCGCGGGCAGGCCGCGACGGCGCGCTTGACGTTCTCGACGTTCTCGTCGGTGGTGTGCTCGGTGTGCAGCTGGAGGAAGTCGTCGTCGTCCAGCTCGAACACCTCGGGAGCCATCGCCTCGCACAGGCCGTTGGACTCGCACAGGTCGAAGTCGACCTTGATCTTCATCGTTGGTTCTCCTTTTGTCTCGCCACGTCTCGAGACGGTCGCTGCGCGACCTCCTCGACGACCATCAGGTCATCTTCCGGTGGTCCCAGGACGCGACCCGCTCGGGGTGGATGATCACGCCCACCCGCTTGGTCGCCTGCTTCTGCACGGCCTGCATGCCGAACTCCCCGAGCGCCTCGAACGAGTCGGCCCCGACCATCCGGGTCGCGACGGCCGAGCCGATCTCGAAGATGGTCTCGGGATCGCGCACGACCTCGGCGCGTCCCTCGATGGAGACGCCGCGGAGCTCGAAGTAGTCGGTGCCGTCCTCGACGAGCGCGGTGACCCGGGGGTCGCGGTCGAGGTTGAGGATCTTCTGGCTGCGGCCGTAGGTCCAGAACGCGACCTTCCCGTCGCGCACGACGTAGAACAGCGTGGTCAGGTGCGGGAAGCCGTCACGGCCGTTGGCCGCCACCTGCACCTTGAGGTTCTCGCCGAGCAGCGCCTCGACCTCCTCGTCGCTCAGCTTGACCTTGTCGCGTCCAGAGCTCATCTGCCTAGCTTCCTTCCGAGGAGTGTCCGGGGAACACGTGGGCGGTCGGGTCGATCACGACCGCGGCGTTGTTGACGGCGGTCGCGGCCTCGCCGAAGCCGACCGCGATCAGCCGGACCTTGCCGGCGTACTCGGTGATGTCGCCGGCCGCGAACACCCGCGGCAGCGAGGTGCGCATCGAGGAGTCGACGACCACGTGGCGACGGTGCGTCTCGAGGCCCCACTGCTGGAGCGGTCCGAGGTCCGCGACGAAGCCGAGCGCGGCGACCACAGCCGTCGCGGGAAGGATGCGGGACTCGCCGTCGACGACCAGCTCGAGCTCGGCGAGCGGGCCCGTCGTACCGCCGTCGACGTCGCGCAGCGCAGCCACCTCGGCCTTGGTCACGACCTCGACCGAGGACGCCAGGACCTGGTCGACGGTGCGCTGGTGGGCACGGAAGGCGTCGCGGCGGTGGACGAGGGTGACCGAGCGCGCGATCGGCTCGAGGTGGATCGCCCAATCGAAGGCACTGTCGCCGCCACCGACGATGACCACGTCCTGGTCGCGGTAGGGCTCGAAGCCGGGCACGAAGAACTCCACGCCGCGGCCGATCCAGCCCTCGGCGGCCGGGAGCGGGCGGGGACTGAACTTGCCGATGCCGGCGGTGATGACCATCGCCTTCGCGCGCACGGCGGTGCCGTCGTCGAGCGTGAGCGTCAGGCCCTCGTCGTCGGTGACCAGGTCGGTGGCCGTGCGGCCGAGGAGCTGTTCCGGCTTCGCCGTCAGTGCCTGGGTCACCAGGCCCTCGACCAGGTCGCGGCCCTTGACGTCCGGGAAGCCGGCGACGTCGAGGATCGCCTTCTCCGGGTACATCGCGGTGATCTGGCCACCGAGCTCGGGCAGCGAGTCGACGAGCGCGACCCGCATCCCGCGGAAACCGGCGTAGTAGGTCGCGAACAGCCCGCTGGGACCGGCGCCGACCACCGCCAGGTCGCAGTCCACGGTGCTCTCTCCTGGTGTGGCCACGACCGAACTGTAACGTGTTCTAGTTCGTCTTGTCTTGGGTCGGCGCGTCTTCGGTCGGCGCGTCGCTGCTCGGCGCCCCGGACGGGGCGTCCTGCCGGGTCGCCGCCGACGGGTCGTCGGTGTCGAGCCGGTCCACCAGCCAGCCGTGGTCGGTGTGGACCATCGTCACCAGCACGCGGTACGGCGTCACGACGGTCTCCTTCTTGCCTTCGCGCACCCGCTCCACGACCTGGTTGAGGAAGACCAGCGCCTCGAGCCGGGTCCGGTTGGCCCGCACCACGCCCTGCGCGACGACGCTCGCCTGGACCTTGAGCTGCTGGGCGATGCCCTGGTCCTTCACGTCCCCGATCGTCTTGAGGTAGTCCTTCTCGTAGCGCGAGGTGGTGAGCGCGACCGCCTTCTTCACCTCGTCGTCGTACTTGCTGTAGTCGACCGACACGAGCTCCTGGGCCGCCTTGGCGGCAGCCTCGACGCCGTCGCGCCACTGCAGCGCGGACGCGACCACCGGGCGGCCCTTCGGCACGAGCAGGCTGCCTGCTCCGACGCTGTCGCGCGCCGATGCCTTGTCGTCGTCGCTGAACCGGTCGACGGCGAGCAGCACGAACTCGGCGACCAGCGCGATGGTGACCAGGGCGAGCACCGCGATCAGGATCCGCGTGGTGCGGGGACGCGCCAGCACGCCCGCTCCGGCGTCGACCGGGGCGTCCGGGGCGTCCGCCGAGGCGGATCCGGGCGTGACTGCTTTCTGGGTCAGCGCGACCTTCGGCGCCGCCTTCGAGTCAGCAGCGTCGACCGCGTCGGTCGTGTCGTCGGCGACCGGGCGCGCGGCGCCGGCCTGGCCGGCGATCCGGCGCGGGCGGGGGGTCTGTCCGCGGGAGCTGGCGGGCTTGCGGGGGGTGGGGCGGCTCATCTGTCCTCGTCCTGCTCGCTCAGCCCAGCGCGACGTACTGGAGGTCCTTGGTCAGCCAGCGACCGCCCTCCCGCACGAGCTCGAGCTGGATGCGGTAGTTGCGGGCCTCCGGCTGGAAGTTCGTCGTCTTGTTCTTCACCGTGCCGCTGGTCGCGACGATCGCCGTGGCAGTGTCCTCGTCACCGGCGACCAGGCCGGTCCAGACGACCTCGGCGACCATGTTCGACTGCGCCTCGGTGGCGAGCTTCTCGAGGTCCTTCGCGCCCTTGGAGTACTGCGAGAGGAAGGTGCCGGTCGCCATCGACTTGACCGCCTCGATCGTGCGACCGGGGTCCTGGTAGTCGAAGTTCACGAACGCGGTGACCATCTTGCTCGCGGCCTCGAGCTGGGCGGCGGTGCGCTCCTGCTCGGCATCGTTCGCCAGCGGGACCGCCTCGACCAGGCCACGGCCGACGTCCTGGCCCGCACCGGGGACGACGTCGGTGCCGTTGACCTCGTTGTCCGAGGTGGACACGTGGAGGTAGAGGAGCAACAGCGCCACGCAGCCGCAGACCACCGTGGCGGCGTAGAGGGCGATGTTGAGACGGACGCGGCTCCTGTCCGCCGTCACTTGCTCGCCACCGGACCGACCAACAGCCACTTCCACGCATCCCCTCCCAGGACGGAAAGGTCCTCCGGCTGCCGCAGCTCGACTGGAGTCCCCTGGTTGTCGACCAGCCCGGGCACCTGACCGGTGGACGGGTCGTAGGTGCCACTGTAGACGCGACCGGGCGAGGCCCGGTTCTTGCGGTACGCCGGCGCGTACTTGCTGCCGCGCATCGAGTACGGCGCCCCCGCCGTGCAGCTGACGTCGGCCGGCTTCTTGTCGGTCAGGTCCTGGGTCGAGCGCCACTCGGACGGCGGCACGTAGCCCTGGGTACACGGCGGCACGCTGTAGTCGAACTGCAGGTTGACGTGCCCCCAGCCGTCCGCGGTGCTTCCGGTCGGACCACCGGAGATGAGCACGGGGTAGGTGACCAACAGCTGCTCGATGCCGTCGAGCTCGGTGACCAGCACCTGGTCGACGGTGACGAGGTCGCCCAGGAGCACCGGCACGGTCGGCGACAGCTCCTTGAGCAGCCGGGTCAGCGCCTTCGCGGCCCCGGGGGTCGCGCTGAGGACCGTGCGCAGGTTGCCGTCACTCCCCCGCAGCGCACTGGTGAGCGTGTTGAGATCGTCGGCGAACCGGCGGATGTTCTCCTTCTGTCCCTGCTGGGTCTTCAGGACCGCCAGGCCGCTGTCGAGCAGCTGGATCGTCTCGTCGGTGTGGGCGTTGGCCTCCGCGATGAACGCCGAACCGCCGTCGAGCAGCTTCTGCAGGTCGTCACCGGTGTCGGTGAACATGGTGCCGAGCTCCTTGACGACCTTCTCCAGGCTGTCCTTGTCGACCGAGTCGACGAAGCGGTTGAGGTCGACCAGCAGGTCGCCCTCGTCGACGGGCAGCGACTTGTCGTCACCGGCGAAGGTCGAGCCGTCCTTGGCGTACGGCCCCTTCTCGTTGGGCGGCTGGAAGTCGAGGTACTGCTCGCCGACGGCCGAGAGGTTGTGCACGAACAGCCGCGAGTCCAGCGGGAGCCGGGTGTTCTCCTCGAGGTCGAGGGTGAGGTCGACGCCCTTCTCGGTCGTGTCCATCTGGGCGACCCGACCGATCTTCACGCCGCGGTAGGTCACCTCGCTGCCCTCGAAGAGGCCGCCGGAGCCGGGCAGGCTCGCGGTGACGGTGATCCCCCGACCGGTGATCCGGTCGACGATGCCGAGGTAGCTCGCCGCGATGTAGGTGATGCCGACAGCGCTCAGGACGACGAACGCCATCAGCCGGATCCGTACGCCCCTGGTCATGCCAGTCCCCCGCCCAGCAGGCTCTCCGTCGATGTCCGGTACGACGATGGTTGCGCCCCGGCACCGGTCAGGCCCTTGAGCAGCCCACCGAGCAGGCCGTTGGGCCCGAGCACGCCGTTCGACCCGCCGAGCAGCCCGCCGAGGTCGAGGTTGGGCAGCGAGGTCAGCAGCTTGCAGACCGGGCTGCCGCTGATCTTGGGGTCCTTGCACTTGGTCTGCAGGTCCTGGAGCAGGTTGACGTCACTGAGCACCTTGAGGCAGGACACGCTGGTGAGGCTGCCGCTCTTGAGGCACTTGGTGACCGAGTCGAGGACCTGGCCCAGGTCGGGCAGCGAGATCTCGGGCAGGCCGAGCGTCTTGTAGAGGTTCTCGAGGTTGAGGTCCGCGCGGATGATCGTGTCGGCGTAGTCGCCCTGCACGATGTTGTTGGCCGCCTGCGGGAACGGGAAGCTCACCAGCAGGTTGAGGCCGGGCGCGAGCTGCTCGTCGGCCTCGGTGAGGCGGCGCAGGACCGGGCTGAGGTCCGCGAGGATCTTCAGCACGTCCTCCTTGCTGGCGTTGATCACGCGGGTGCCGACGACACCGAGCTTGTCGAGGGAGCCGAGCATCGCGACCAGCTCGTCGTGCTGGGCGGCGAGCACGTCGACGGCCGGGCCGACGGCGTCGAGCGCGTCACCGATGGTCTTCTTCTCGGCGTTCAGCGTCGAGGTCAGGTTGTTGAGCGACTCGAGGGCCTGGATGATGTCGAGCTTCTGCTGGTCGATGGTCCCGACCACCGAGTCCAGCGACGACAGCAGGCTGCGCAGCCGGTCCTCGCGCCCGGACATCACCAGGTTGGCCTCCTTGGTGATCGTGCCGAGCTGCGCGACACCGCCTCCGCTGAGCAGGAAGGACAGGGCGCCGAGCACCTCCTCGACCTCCGGGTTGCGGCCGGTCTTGGCGAGCTCGATCTCGTCGCCCTGGCCGAGCCGCCCGGCCGGCGCCTCCTGCTGGGGTGCTTGCAGCGAGACGTACTTCTCGCCCAGCAGGGAGACCTGCCGGATGTCGGCGATCGAGTTGTCGGGCAGCTTCACGTCGTCGCGCACCCGCAGGGTGACCTTGGCGTTCCAGCCCGAGCGCTCGACCTCGGTGACCTCGCCGACGACGACGTCGTCGACCATCACGGGCGAGCGCGGGACCACGTTGAGCACGTCGTGGAAGTACGCCGTGACCTCGAACGCGTCGTCCGCGTCGACCGGGTGACCCGGCAGCGGCAGGTCGTAGGCGCCGCTGAAGTTGCTGCACCCGGTGAGCAGTGCGGTGCCGAGCAGCAGCGCGACCAGGGCGTGCCAGCGGCGGCGGATCGACGGGCGGATCATGCTCACGAGCCACCTCCGAGCAGGTTCTGGACGGAGACGTCGTCACCGGTCGAGTAGGACACGTCGGAGATCGACGGCACCTGGACGCCCTTCTTCGAGGCCGCCTGCTTCGGCAGGTACTGCTTGTAGCCGGGTGGCAGCCACGGGAGCTTGGTGACGATCGGCTCGATGAGCTTCTCGATCAGCTCGCAGGCCGTGTCCTTGAGGACCGGCGGCATCGCCGGGTGCTGCTGGATCAGGCCGCAGATGAAGCCATCGGCGTCCCACACGTTGCCGCCGATGGCGAACCGGGAATTCTGGCTGTCGCTCACGTGGTCGAAGCCCATGGCCAGGTTGCCCATCGCGACCGGCGCCACCTCGACCGCGGTCTGGATGTTCTCCTTCTCCGAGGCGATGGTGCTCATCACCTCGGTGAGCTTCTGGATGTCGGCGACGAAGGCGTCGCGATTGTTCTTGACGAAGCCCTTGACGCTGCCGACCGCCTTCGCCACGGCGGCGACGGCCTTCTGCAGCTCGTCGCTCTCGTCGGCGAGCATCGCCGAGACGCCGGTGAGGTCCTGCATGAAGCCGCGGACCAGCGAGTCGTTCTCGGCGAGCGTGGTGGTGAACTTCGCGAGCTGGGTGACCGACTCGAACAGCGGCCCGGCGCCGTCACCGAAGGTCTGCGCGGCGTCGGCGAGGTCCTGGATCATCTGGTTGCCCTTGGCGCCCTGGCCGCTGAAGGCCTTGTTGCCGGCCTCCAGCAGGTGGTCGAGGGTGCCGTTGGCGTTGACGCCGTTGGGGCCCAGCGCCCGGGTCAGCGCCTGCAGGCTGCCGTAGATGCGGTCCAGCTCGACCGGCACCGCGGTCTCGGGCAGCGCGATGTCGGCACCGTTGGCCATCACGTCGCCGCCCTGGAAGACGGGGGTGAGCTGGACGAAGCGGTCCGCGACCAGCGTCGGCGTGACGATGACGGCCTGGGCCTTCGCCGGGACCTTGTACGACGCGTCGTACTCCATGTCGACCCGGACCGAGTTGCCCTCGGGGGTCACCGCGGTCACCTTGCCGACGTTGACCCCGAGGATCCGCACGTCGGTGCCCTTGTAGACGCTGACGGCACGCGGGAAGTGGGCGGTGACGGTCTTCATCTCGGCCGGCGAGCGGACCAGGTTGACGGTCACGGCGAGCAGGAGCACGACGGCGACGAGCGCGATCACACGCCGGTCGATGCGCTTGAGGACGGTGGACACCATGGCGATCACAGCCCCGTTCCGGGGACGAACTCACCGGTCGGGATCGCGAGGACGTTCGCGGCGTACGCGTCGAACCAGGGCCCGGTGCCGATGATGTTGCTGAGGATGGACACGTAGGGACCGAGTGCGGCGAGGGTCGCCTTGAGCTTGTCCTTCTTGGAGACCAGGAAGCTCACCAGCCCGTCGACCTCCGCGAGCGCGGGGCCGATCTGCTTCTCGTTGTCCTTGACCACGCCGCGCAGCTCCTTGGAGAGGGTGCGGGCGTTGACGAGCAGCGCGTGCACGGCGTCCTTGCGCTTGGTCAGCTCCTGGAAGACGAGGTCGCTGTTCTTCATCAGGTCGACGATGTCGTCGCTGCGGTCGGCGAGGACCTTCGTGACCTCCTTCGAGCTCTCGAACAGGGTCTGGATCTCGGCGTCGCGCGACGCGATGCTCCGCGAGAGCCGGGAGATGCCGTCGAAGGAGGCCTGGATCTCGGGCGCGGACTCGTCGAGGGTGTCGGCCACCGTGTCGAGCGCGGTGGCGAGCTGCTGGGTGTCGATCTCCTCGGTCGTGGTGGTGAGGTCGCCGAAGACACCGACGATGTCGTACGCCGCCTGCGTGCGCTCCATCGGGATGGTGCCGCCCTCGGCGAGCTGTCCCTTGCCGCCGGGGGTGAGGTCGAGGAACTTCTCGCCCAGCAGGTTGAGCACCTCGATGGAGGCGCTGCTCTCCTTGCCGAAGTCGACGTCGCCGTCGATCTCGAACTTCACCTTGACCCGGTCGCCGGCGAGGGTGACCGCGGCGACGCGGCCGACGCGGATGCCGCCGACCTGGACGATGTTGCCCTTGTGGATGCCACTGGCGTCGCTGAACTCGGCGTAGTACGTCGTACCGCGGAAACCGGGGAACTTGCCCAGGTTGAAGGTCGCGGCGGACACGACGGCCAGTACCACGAGGGTGATGACGCCGAGGCGGAGGACGCGGGCGTCGCGGGCGCGCTGCTGCTTGTTCATCGGTCCTGACACCTCGGCGCCTTGGACTTGAAGGAGAAGTTGGTGATGTAGTCCTCGATCTCCTTGAGGATCGGCAGGTCCTTGATGATGGGCAGCCGGATCCGCGCGGAGACACCGCAGACGTAGTACTGGTACCAGGAGCCGTACGTGCCGGTGCGGGTCTGGTCGGTCATCATCTCCGGCATCCGGTTCAGGAGGCTGGCCAGGTTGTCCCGGTTCTCCTTCTTGTTCAGCAGCTTCGCGAGGTCGCGCAGCGCGGCGATGTCCTCCTTGACCAGCGGCCGGCCGCGGCGCAGCAGGTCGGCGACGGCGACGGTGAGATCGGAGATGTTGTCGAGCGAGGAGCCGATCGTGTCGCGGTCCTTGGCGAGGTCGGTCATCCAGTCCTTCAGCGAGACGATGAGCGAGCTCAGCTGCTGGTGCCGGTCGTCGACCGTCTTCAACGTCTGGGTCAGGTTCGTGATCACGTCGCCGACGAGCTGGTCACGGTCGGCGAGGGTCGAGGTCAGCGACGCGGTGTGGTCGAGCAGGCTCTTGACCGTGCCGCCCTCGCCCTGGAGCACCTGGACCAGGTTCATGCTCAGCTCGTTGACCTGGTCGGGCGTGAGCGCCGCGAACAGGGGCTTGAAGCCGTCGAAGAGCACGGTGAGGTCGAGCGCCGGCTCGGTGTTGCGCACCGGGATGGTCGCACCGTCCGACAGGGGCTTCGCCTCGCCGGCGCCGGTGCCCTGCTCGAGGGCCATGTAGCGGTCGCCGACCAGGTTGAGGAAGCGGATCTTGGCCTCGGACGCGGTGGTCATCTTGACGCCGGAGTCGACCTTGAAGGTCACCTTGGCCATCGTGCGGTGGTAGTGCTCGACCTTCTTCACCTCACCGACGTTGACGCCGGCGACCCGGACGTCGTCGCCCTTCTCCAGCATCGTGGCGTTGGTGAAGATCGCCTGGTACTCGTTGCGGTCGCCGAAGCCGACGTTGCCCATGATCACGGCCAGCAGGCCGGTCACGAACACCGACACGATCGTGAAGATGCCGAGCTTGATCGCCGCGGCCCTGGTGGCCGCGTTGCGCTGGTTCCCCCCGGGGTTCATCCGGCTGCCTTCCCTTCCCGGACGACCGGCCCGTAGAGGAGCGTGCCGAGGGACCCGTACGACGACGGGTCGTGGCCGCTCTCACCGGCGAGCATCGCGTTGACGACGCGCTGCTCGGCCTCGCTGCCGGCGTACCCGCTGTCGATGGCGGACGGGCGGCCCAGCAGGCCCTGCAGCGGCAGCGGCGAGAAGCCGCCCTTCTCGTCGATGTCGGAGCCCTGGTCGAGCGGGTGCGCCGGCGCCGGGATGGTGAAGTCCGGCAGGCCCAGGCACCACGGGCCGTGCCCGACCTCGCCGTAGGTCGGCAGGTCGCGCTCGTCGTAGGGCCGGAACTGCGGCTGGAAGAACTCGATGTACTGCTTGACCACGTTGCCCTCGAACGTCTTGGACAGGATCGGCGCGTAGTTGGCGGCACCGCGGATCAGGCACGGGAACTCCGGGGAGTACTCCGCCAGCAGGTCGAGCACGGGCGCGGTGACCTGGCCCATCCGGATCAGGTTCTGCTCGTTGTCGGCCAGGAACGTGGTCGCAGTAGTGGACAGGCCGGTGAGGTCGGAGAAGAAGACGTCGAGGTCCTTGGCCTTCTCGATGACCGTCTTGCTGGTGACGGTGACGTTGTCGAGCACGTCGAGCAGGTCGGGCGCAGCGACGTCGTACGCGTCGGCGACATCGGCCAGCGCGACCAGGTCCTTGCGCAGCGTCGGCAGGTGGTCGTCGATCGCGCCGATGTACTCGCCGAGCTGGTCCATGGTCTCGCCGAGCTTCTCGCCGCGGCCCTCGAGCGCGGTGGCCAGGGCGTGCAGCGTGGCGTTCAGGTCGGCGGGTCGCACCGCCCGCAGCAGCGGGAACAGGTTGGCGAGCACCTGGCTGAGCTCGACGTTGGTCTCGACCCGGTCGGACGGGATGACGTCGCCGTCCTGCAGGTGCCCACTGGCGGCCTCGGGCCGGACCAGCGCGACGAACTTCTGGCCGAACAGGGTCGTCGGCAGGATCCGCACGCTGACGTTGGCGGGGATCTTCTTCGCGGCGTCGTTGTCGATGGCGAGGGTGATCTCGGCCTGCTCGCCGTCCTGGTCGATCTTGTCGACCCGGCCGACGAGGACGCCGTTGATCCGGACGTCGCCGAACTTGGCCAGCTGCAGGCCGGCCCGGTCGGCCTTGACGGTGACGACGGTCGAGCTGTCGAAGGTCTTGTTGTAGATCGCGATCGAGAGCCACACCAGCAGCGCGATCGCGGACAGGAACACGACTCCGGCGACGAGCAGCCGGTTGTGCTCCTTGGCGCTGTCGTGGTGGATGTTGATCAGCATCGCCAGCTCACCCCGTGATCCGGACGGTCGTGGTCGAGCCCCAGATGGCGAAGGTCAGGAAGAAGTCGGCCATCACGATCGTCACGATGCTGGTCCGGATGGCCTTGCCGACGGCCCGGCCGACGCCGGCAGGCCCGCCCGAGGCGGTGTAGCCGTAGTAGCAGTGGATGAGGATGACCGCGACGGCGAGGAAGAGCAGCTTGAAGAACGACCACACCATGTCGATCGGCGGCAGGAACTGCAGGAAGTAGTGGTCGTAGGTGCCGCCCGACTGGCCGTAGATCATGGTGACGATCAGCCGTGGCGAGAGGTACGACGCGCACAGGGCCACGATGTAGAGCGGGATGACCGCGACGAAGGCGGCGATCATCCGGGTCGTGACGAGGAACGGCAGCGACGGGATGCCCATCACCTCGAGCGCGTCGATCTCCTCGGAGATCCGCATCGCGCCCAGGCGGGCGGTGTAGCCGCAGCCCACCGTCGCGGCCAGCGCGATCGAGGACACCAGCGGCGCGACCTCGCGGGTGTTGAAGTAGGCGGAGATGAAGGCGCTGAACTTCGCGACGCCGATCTGGCTCAGCGAGGCGTAGCCCTGGATGCCGACCTCGGTGCCGGCGAAGAACGCCATGAACGCGATCACGCCGACCGAGCCCAGGATCAGGCTCAGGCCGCCCGCGCCGAAGGCGACCTCGGCCAGGGTGTTCAGGATCTCGCGCGGGTAGCGCTTGACCGCCCGCGGCACCCAGGTCAGTGCCTTGACGTAGAACAGGAGCTGGTCGCCGTACCCCTCGAGGGTGGAGCGCCCGCTCTTGTACGTGTTGGTGACGAAGTCCGCGGCAGCCATCACAACCCCACCGGCGGAGCGACCTGGAAGTAGATCGCGGTGATCACGGCGTTGAGGAAGAACAGCGCCATGAAGGCGATGATCACCGACTCGTTGACCGCCCGGCCGACGCCGCTCGGTCCACCACCCGCATTGAGGCCCTTGTAGGCGCCGATGATCGCGGCGAGCCAGCCGAAGATGATCGCCTTGATCATCGCGATGTACAGGTCCGGCAGCGAGGCGAGCGCGGTGAACGACGACAGGAACGCTCCTGCCGACCCGCCCTGCACGATCACGGTGAAGAAGTAGCCGCCACCGATGCCGGTGCCGATCACGATGCCGTTGATCATGAAGGCGACGAACATGGTCGCCACCACCCGGGGCGCGACCAGCCGCTCGAGCGGGTCGATGCCGAGGACCTCCATGGCATCGATCTCCTCCCGGATCTTGCGCGCGCCGAGGTCGGAACAGATCGCCGAGCCGGCGGCGCCGGCGATGATCATGGCCGCCGCCATCGGTGCCGCCTCGCGCACGGTGGCCAGCACCGCTGTCGCACCCGCGAACGACTGGGCGCCGAGCTGGCCGGTCAGGTTGCCGACCTGGAGCGAGATGACCGCACCGAACGGGATCGAGACCATGATCGTCGGCATCAGCGTCACGCTGGTGACGAACCAGGCCTGCTCGAGGAACTCCCGGACCTGGAAGGGCCGGGTGAAGATCCGCTTGGTCACCTCGACGACCATCAGCGCGATCTCGCCAGGGCCACGCACGACCGCCATGGCATTGAAAGCCACGCCCCGACTCCTCTCCCCATATGTTCAAAGCCGGTCCCGCTCCAGGGACTCGGCGATATTAGAACACGTTCTCGTTGTGACCAAGGCGACTTGGCCAGCCCTTGGTCCTTTTTGCTTCCCTGCCTCGCTCAACGCCGTCGTGGTGGCCGGGGTCACGCTGGCCGGTGCCTAGAATCGACGCGTGCAGAGCCCCGTGCCCCGGTCGTCCCGTCCACTGGAAGCCGTCGGCCGTCACCCCTCCGCCGTGCTGCTCACCGCACAGCTGGTGGTCGTGCTGCTGTACCCGTTCCTCGACCAGAACGCCGCCGGCCGGTCGGTGGTGGGCGTCGTGCAGATCGCGATCGTGATCGCCGCCGTCTGGTCGGTACGACGTACCCCGGCCCTCGACTGGGTCGCCGTCGGGCTCGGCGGTCCGGCGGTCGTGCTGACCGTCGCGGAGGCGCTGCACCCGCAGACCGACTGGGTGGTGCTCGCCTCGGCGGGCTTCCACGCGCCGCTCTACTTCTTCACGTCCTACGCGATGATCCGCTACCTGTTCGACGACGACGTGGTGACCCGCGACGAGCTGTTCGCGGTGGGCGCGGCCTTCACGGTGGTCGTGTGGGGCTTCGCCTACGTGTACGCCGCCGGCCAGGTGCTCTGGCCCGGCTCGTTCATCGGCAACAGCAGCCCCGACGGCGCCACCGACCTGCCGTGGTTCGAGCTGCTGTTCCTGTCGTTCACGACGATGACGAACACGGGACTGTCCGACATCGTGCCCGTGCGCGACCACGCCCGCTCGCTGATCATGCTGCAGCAGGTCGCCGGCGTGTTCTACCTCGGCCTGGTGGTCGCCCGGATGGTGTCGCTGACCAAGGCGGAGTCGCGCTGATCCTCTTGCCGGCTCAGAGGTCGACCATCGAGGAGCCGCCGGCGACCTGCTCCCGGGTGGTCAGCGAGCGGATCCGGCGCCGGTAGCGCAGCACCTGGAGCACGCCGACGGTCCACAGGACGTACTGGGTCGCCATGGCCCACCGGAACGCCTCGGGTGTGTAGTCCTGCGCGCCGGGCGTCAGCGCGTCCAGCACCGCGCCGACTGCCAGCACTGCCAGCAGCGCCGAGGTGAAGCCGCCGACATTGATGATCCCGCTGGCGCTGGCCGTGCGGTGGTCGGGGTTGCTCGTGCGGGCGACGTCGAAGCCGATCATCGAGCCCGGGCCGCCGGCGCCGACCACGACGATCAGCAGGACCAGGAGCGGGAGCGGCGCGTCCCCGGGCCAGAGCAGCACCAGCCCCCAGACCGTCGCGAGCGCTCCGACGATGACCAGCGCGGTCGTCGAGCGGTGCCACGGGTGCCGCCCGACCAGCCAGCCGAGCAGCGGGCCGTAGCCCACGGAGGTCGCGACGAGCAGGGAGAGCAGCGCGCTCGCCGTACCGGCGGAGACGTGCTCGGCCGTCACGAGGAACGGGAAGCCCCACAGCAGGCCCATCAGGGTCGTGCTGAACGGCGTCGAGAAGTGCACCCACAGGCCGAGCCGGGTCCCGGGCTGCGCCCAGGACGCGGCCAGGCTGGCCGCGAGGGCCCGGGCCGTCATCGGTACGCCGCGCAGGTGGGCCTGGGTCGGCGTGTCGTGGAGCAGCACCCGCAGCAGGACGAGCACGACCAACCCGGCGAGCGCGCCGCCGAGGTAGGCCCGGGTCCAGCCGAGGTGGCCCAGCGCCCAGGTCATCGGCGCGGCCGCCGCGAGGGCGCCGAGCTGGCCGAGGTTGCCGGTCAGCTGGCTGATCAGCGGCACCTGGCGACGCGGGAACCAGGAGCTGACCAGGCGCAGCACGCAGATGAAGGTCATCGCGTCGCCCGCACCGACCAGGACCCGGGCCCCGAGGGCCAGGGCGTAGCTGTCGGCGAAGGCGAACGCCGCCTGCCCGGTGCTGACCACGGTGATGGCAGTGGTGAGGACGGTCCGCGAGCCGAACCGGTCGACCATCAGCCCGACCGGGATCTGCATGGAGGCGTAGACCAGCAGCTGGAGCACCGTGAACGACGCCAGCTGGGTGGCCGAGATGTCGAAGCGCTCGGTCGCGGCGAGACCGGCGACGGCGAGGCTGCTGCGGTGGAAGACCGCGAGGGCGTAGACGAGGAGGCCGACGATCCACACGGTGTAGCGACGCCCGGGGGTCGACCCAGGCTCGTTGCTCACACCGGCAGGTTAGCGGCTTCCCCTGGCCCAGACCGCCTCCGCGAGGACGTGCGACGGCTCACTCGGGCGCGAACGAGCCAACGCCGCGTGGGCACCGAACTCACCGGTTCGGTTGGGGTGGGCCGCCCGGGCGCCTCCGGCGCCTCCCGTCCCACCCCTCCGCGGCTCGGAGCGAGGGCCCCGCCGTCGGCGCCACCGCCGTACGAACGCGGCATGCCGCTCCCGCGCCGACGGCACCCCGACTTCGCCGCGGAGGGGTGGGCCGTCCGGCGCCGGCGGCGTCCGGCCGGCCGGGCGCGTCGCCGAACCGATGAGTTCGGTGCCGTCAGCCGAGCCCTCCGTGGTCGCCGGTGCTCGCTCGTCGCGAACGCTCAGCCTCGTTCCTCGGCTGGCGTTCGCTCCTCACTTCGTCGCTTCCATCATCTGGCGCAGCTCCTTCTTGAGCTCGCCGATCTCGTCGCGCAGCCGCGCGGCCAGCTCGAACTGCAGCTCGGCCGCCGCCGCCTTCATCTGGTCGGTGAGGTCCTGGATCAGCTGGGCCAGGTCCGAGCTCGGCAGCCCGGCCAGCTCGGCGGCGTGCCCGCCGATGTCGGTCGAGCGCAGCTGGGGCGTGGGCGACCTCTTCGGCTTCACTCCCCCGGCGCGGCCCTTCTGGCCGACGTCGGCCCAGGTCTGCAGCAGCTCCTGGGTGGTCTCGTCCTCGCGGGCGAGCATCTCGGTGATGTCGGCGATCTTCTTGCGCAGCGGCTGCGGGTCGATGCCGTGGGCCTCGTTGTAGGCGACCTGCTTGGCCCGGCGCCGGTTGGTCTCGTCGATGGCCGACTCCATGGACGGGGTGATCCGGTCGGCGTACATGTGGACCTCGCCGGACACGTTGCGTGCCGCACGGCCGATGGTCTGGATGAGCGACTTGTCGGAGCGCAGGAAGCCTTCCTTGTCGGCGTCGAGGATCGACACCAGCGAGACCTCGGGCAGGTCGAGGCCCTCGCGGAGCAGGTTGATCCCGACGAGGACGTCGTAGGCACCCAGCCGCAGGTCGCGGAGCAGCTCGATCCGCTTGAGGGTGTCGACCTCGGAGTGGAGGTAGCGGGTGCGGATGCCGGCGTCGAGCAGGTAGTCGGTGAGGTCCTCGGACATCTTCTTGGTCAACGTCGTGACCAGGACCCGCTCCTGCTTCTCGGCCCGGGTGCGGATCTCGTGGATCAGGTCGTCGATCTGGCCCTTGGTCGGCTTGACCACGACCTCGGGGTCGACCAGGCCGGTCGGGCGGATGATCTGCTCGACGACGTCGCCCTGCACCTTGTCGAGCTCGTAGTTGCCCGGCGTCGCCGACAGGTAGATCGTCTGCCCGATCCGCTCGAGGAACTCCTCCCAGCGCAGCGGCCGGTTGTCCATCGCGCTGGGCAGCCGGAAGCCGTGCTCGACCAGGTTGCGCTTGCGGGACATGTCGCCCTCGTACATGCCGCCGATCTGCGGGACGGCGACGTGGGACTCGTCGACGACGAGCACGAAGTCCTCGGGGAAGTAGTCGAGCAGGGTGTTGGGGGCGGTGCCGCGGTCGCGGCCGTCCATGTGCATGGAGTAGTTCTCGATGCCCGAGCAGGAGCCGACCTGCCGCATCATCTCGATGTCGTACGTCGTGCGCATCCGCAGCCGCTGGGCCTCGAGCATCTTGCCCTGCCGCTCGAACGTCGACAGCTGCTCGCCGAGCTCGGCCTCGATGCCGTTGATCGCCCGCTCCATCCGCTCCGGACCAGCGATGTAGTGGCTCGCCGGGAAGACGTGGAGCTCCTCGTCCTCGGTGAGCACCTCACCGGTCACCGGGTGCAGCGTCATCAGCCGCTCGATCTCGTCGCCGAAGAACTCGATGCGGACCGCGAGCTCCTCGTAGACCGGGAAGATCTCGAGGGTGTCGCCGCGGACCCGGAAGGTTCCGCGGGTGAAGGCGAGGTCGTTGCGGGTGTACTGGATCTCGACCAGCCGGCGCAGCACGGAGTCGCGGTCGTGCTCCTCGCCGACGCGCAGCCGGATCATCCGGTCGACGTACTCCTGCGGGGTGCCGAGGCCGTAGATGCAGGACACGGTCGACACCACGATCACGTCGCGGCGGGTGAGCAGGCTGTTGGTCGCCGAGTGCCGCAGCCGCTCGACCTCCTCGTTGATCGAGGAGTCCTTCTCGATGTAGGTGTCCGTCTGCGGGACGTAGGCCTCGGGCTGGTAGTAGTCGTAGTAGGAGACGAAGTACTCGACCGCGTTGTCGGGGAACAGCTGGCGCAGCTCGTTGGCGAATTGCGCGGCCAGCGTCTTGTTGGGCTGGAGCACGAGCAGCGGCCGCTGCACCTGCTCGGCCACCCACGCCATCGTCGCGGTCTTTCCGGTGCCGGTCGCGCCGAGCAGGACGACGTCCTGGACGCCGTCGTTGAGACGCTTGGTGATCTCGGCGATCGCAGCCGGCTGGTCGCCGGAGGGCTGGTAGTCGGACTGCACGTGGAAGGGCGCGACGCGACGCTCGAGATCGGTGACCGGACGCATGGCTCCAGCGTACGAGGGAGCACCGACATCACCGGCCAGCCGGGTCCGAGGAACGAGGACCCGGCGTGGGGCCGGGGAGGTTGAGCAAGCGCGCGACCGAGCCTGCGAGGTCGCGACCGCGCGTCGAAACCGGGTCGGCGACGTACCAGATCCGCCCGATGCGTCTCGATACGCGCCTCCGCTCGTACCTCGCTACGGCGCTACTCGACGGCCTCTCGGGGAGTCGGGCTGGACCCGCAGCGCGTGCAGCGCGGTGGCGAGCATCGCGTAGTGGCCCACCAGCATGACGATCTCGATCCGCTCACGGTCCTCGAAGCACTCCCCCAGCTCGGCCCACAGGCCGTCCGAGAGGTCCTGGTCGACGAGCAGCTCGTCGCTCGCGCGCAGCAGCAGCCGCTCGCGCTCACTGAGCCCCGGGTGCTCCGCGAGGGCCTCGATCGCTGCGACCTCCTCGCCTGTCAGCCCGGCCCGACGGGCGAGGCGGCGGTGCTGCTCGAGCTCGTACGTCGAGCCGCGGCGGGCCGCGACCCGCACGATGACCAGCTCCGACTCGCGTCGGGACAGTCGGCCACCCGGCATCAGCCGGCCGGCGAAGTGCAGCCAGCCCCAGAACAGCCGGCGGTGCCGGCCCAGGGTCAGGAAGACGGCCGGCGGCTCGGTGCCCTGGACCCGTCCGGCGATCCGGGCGAAGACCGCCACGAACGGTCCCACCTCCCGCCAGCCGCCCGGCGTGATCCGGGCTGCGGTCCGCGGCTCGCTCACGCGGCGTCCGTCCGCCGGGCCTGCTCGACGGCGGGCAGCACCCGGTTGGCGCCGTAGTTGAAGACCCGCATCGCGACGGCGTACCCGGGCGGGAAGTAGCGCTGCAGCCAGTGCACCAGCCGGATGTCGGGCGAGGTGTAGACCCAGTAGCGGTTGCGCAGCGCGCCCTTCCAGATCGCGGTGGCGGCCTGCTCGGGAGAGACCGCGCGCTTCTGGAAGTGGCGGCGGGCGCGGACGAACGCCTTGCTCTGGTCGTCGATGCCGGCGATCCGGATGGTCTCGACCAGCCCGGTGTCGACACCGCCGGGGCAGACCAGGCTGACCCCGATCCGGTGCTTGCGCAGGTCGTAGCGGAGCACCTCGGAGACCCCGCGCAGGCCGAACTTGGTCGCGCTGTAGGCGGCGTGCCACGGCATCGCGATGATGCCCGCGGCCGAGGAGACGTTGACCAACTGCCCGCCACGGCCCGCGTCGATCATCGGCGGCACGAACTCCTCGATGACGTGGATCGGACCCATCAGGTTGACGTCGACCAGCCGCTGCCAGTGCTCGGGCTCGAGGCTGCGGACCGTGCCCCAGATCGCGATGCCGGCGACGTTGAGCACCACGTCCATCGCGCCGGCCTGTGCGGTGACGTGAGCCGCGAGGCGTCGTACCTGCTCGTGGTCGGCGACGTCGGCGACCTCGGCCGTGCCGACCTTCCCGCCGCGCGCGCGGATCGCGTCCGCGACCTCGGCGAGACGCTCGGGCTGGACGTCGGTGAGGTGCAGCACGGCACCGCGGTCGGCGGCCTGCTCGGCGACGGCACGGCCGATGCCGGACGCGGCACCGGTGACCAGGACCTGCTTGCCGGCGAGGTCACGGACGGGAGCACGGAACCACATGGACTTCTCCTGATCGGTTGTCAGCTCGGGAACAGCGACGCCGCGAGGGCGACGAGAGGCGGGTGCAGCCCGGCCAGGGAGGCGGGCTCGTCGAGGGTGATCCGGGTGGTCACCATCTGGATGATCGCGGCGAGCAGGGCCTCGCAGGCGAACCGCTCCTGCGCGGTGCGGGCGGCGAAGACGGCCGCGAGTGCGGTGGCCGCGTCCTGCTGGACCTCGACCCGCCGCCGCATCGCCTCCGGACCGGCGGCGTAGACCTCGACGAGGAAGAGCCGGGCCCGGCCGGGGTCCTCGGCGAGGGCGGCGAGGTAGCGGCCGAGCAGGTCGGAGAACCGGTCCAGCGGCGGGCCGGAGCCCGCTACCCCGGCCGCGAAGCTGGTCCGCAGCGCGTCGGTCGCCCAGGCATACGCCGCGATGAAGCACTCCTGCTTCGAACCGAAGTGCTGGTAGAAGGTCTCGCGCGAGACACCGGCGCGCCTGATGATCTCGGCGACCGGGGTCGCGACGTACCCGCGCTCGGTCATCGCCGCCGCGAGGGCGTGGAACATCCGCTCGCGCTGGTCCGCCGCCACCTCGGCGCGGCTCAGCCCGTGTCGGCCGCGGGGCAGGGTCGCCATGCCCCGGAGAGTTTCACGAACAGCAGTGTTCGTCAATGCCGTATGGCGCTCGCTGCGCTCCCGCATGTCGCGCGCCCTTTGACGCGTGATCTTCCCTCGCTGCGCTCGCTTCCTCGCTAGCGCTCGGTCGCTCGCTCCGCTCAGTCCAGATCACGCGGGGCGCCCGACGACATTCAGCCGAATGACGCTCGCCCGCGCATCACACTCAGCTGAGTCTCGTCGCGCGCGCAGCGAGGGCGATCACAGCAGCGGCCGCAGCGGGGCGAGCACGGCCTCGGTGAACTTGCGGTGCACGTCGCGGGCCTCCCACTCGCCGCTGGTCAGCTCGAGGCAGTTGGACTGGTCGACCTCGAAGATCTCCTCGAGCTCGCGGGCGAAGCCCTCGTCGATGATCTCGACGTTGATCTCGAAGTTGCCGGTCAGGCTGAGCCGGTCGATGTTGGCGGTGCCGACCGTCGCCCAGGTGCCGTCGACGGTGGCGGTCTTCGCGTGCACCATCGCGTCGCGGTAGCGCAGGATCCGCACGCCGGCGTCGAGCAGCTGCGTGAAGTGACCGCGCGAGATCCAGTCCGCCACGATGTGGTTGGACTTGAGCGGCAGCAGCAGGCGTACGTCGACCCCGCGCCGGGCCGCGGCCTTCACCGCGTCGATGAAGTCCTCGTCGGGCAGGAAGTAGGCCTGGGTCATCCACACGTTGCGGCTGGCCCGATTGATCGCCTCGATGTACATCGCGCGGATCGGGAACATCCACTGCCGCGGCACGTTGCGCTGCACCCGGACCCGCGGCTCCCAGGTGGACGCGGTCTCGAGCAGCAGCGGTCGCTCGGAGGTGCGCAGCCGGCGCCGCCGGTTGAGGTTCCAGAAGTCGGCGAAGGCCCGCTTGAGGTCCCACACCGCGGGCCCGGTGATCCGGACGTGGGTGTCGCGCCACTCCGACTCGTAGGCCGAGCCGATGTTGTAGCCGCCGACGAAGCCGACGTTGTCGTCGACCACCAGGATCTTGCGGTGGTCGCGGCCGTAGCGCCGCAGGTCGAAGAACCGCCAGCCGGCGGTGTAGACCGGGTAGCGCAGCACCTTCACGCTCGACGGGAAGCGCTGGAAGGCCGGCGAGACCACGAGGTTCGCGAAGCCGTCGTAGATGCAGTAGACGTCGACGCCCCGCTCGGCAGCCGCGATGAGCGCGCGCTTGAACCGCTCCCCCGTCGCGTCGCCCTTCCAGATGTAGGTCTCGAAGAGGATCTGGCGCTGGGCGCCCTCGATCGCGGCGAGCATGTCGTCGTACAGGTCACGACCGAAGGTGTACGTCGTCACGTCCCCGTCGCCCACCGCGACCGTGCGCGGCTCGGTGGTCGGGAACGGCTTGGGCCGCTTGCCGCGGCGCCGGTACGAGTCGACGAGCGACATCGCGATGGCGACGACGAACGGGATGCCGACCAGGGTCAGCAGGACGCGCCGGAGCACGGTCCTCAGGCCGGCCAGCGAGTCCCCGTCGTCGTGCGCCACGCGCGTCAATCTAGCGACCGTCCGATGCGAGCTACTGCGCGCCCTCTCCACTGTTGGTGCCGCTGAGCAGGTCCAGCCGGTCGACCAGCCACTCGCCCTTGACGAGCTTCATGGTCATGCTGACCCGCTGCTCCTCGATCTTGACGTCGGACTTCTTGTCGTCGGTGATCGCCTGGTCGACGAACGCCAGCACCTCGACCTGGGTGTCGTCCACGACCCGGCCGGCCGCGTCGACGACCTGGCCCTTCGCGGTGACCTTGCCATCGACGATCGCCTTCTGCAGGTCGCCGACGTTGGGCGCCAGCTTGTCCTTGAGCTCGGCGTTGGCGATCTTGTCGACCCAGGCGAAGTCGTGCTCGCCGTCCTTCCAGGAGTACGACGTGATCTCGACCAGGAGCTTCTTGGCGGCATCGAGCGCGGCCTTCTCCGCGTCGTTGCGTGCGGTGAGCTCGTCGACCTTGGCCAGGGCGTCCTTCAGGGCCTTGTCGTCACCGCCCGATCCGCAGCCGCCGGCCAGCAGGCCCACCGCGAGCAGCAGGGCGCACAGCAGGGCCAGCGGACCTCGGTTGCGCAGGTTTCGCTTCGTTCGCACCACGCGGGTCACCGTACCGGGCCGGGCGCGTGGGCCGCGCCACGCTGCAGCGTGGCGAAGGAGGCCGCGCAGCGCCCGTCCTTCTGCAGCGGCCGCCGCTCGGTCTTCTTCGGGTCGAGGCGGGTCGTGCCGTAGTCGCAGCGCGGGTCCATGTCGGGGATCAGCTCGATGCGCAGCTCGCCGTCGCGGACCTTGGACAGCAGCGACTGCAATCCCGGCGAGTAGTTCTGCAGCAGCGCGCGCAGGTGCGGCTCGTAGGAGCGGAACACGTCGGTGAAGCTGACGCCCGTCGACAGGAACCCGGGCAGCACCGCGTCGGCGTCCTTCACCAGCTTGAGCAGCTCGTTGACCTGGCCCGGTCCCCGCTTGAGGAGGTCACGCAGCTCCGGGTCGTAGTTGCGCAGGAATCTCGCGAACTGCTTGGCCGAGGTCGCCAGCTGACGCAGCGAGTCGGCGTTGTCGGTCGCGATGGACAGCACGTTGCCGGAGTTGCTGATGATCCGATCGGTCTCGGGCCACACCTCGTCGAGGGTCTGCAGGATCGCGGTGCCCTGGTCGAGGATCTGGCCGAGGTCGTCACCGGTTCCCTTGAGGCCGGTGCTGAGCTCGCTGAGCACGATCCGCAGCTTCTTGTCGTCGATCTGGCGCAGCACGTTGTTGACCGCGACGACCGTGGAGCTCAGGCTCTTCGGCAGGTCGGTCGACTCCGCGGGCACGACGTCGCCGGTGGCGAGGTACGGGCCCTTGACCTGCCTCGGCTGGAAGTCGAGGTACTGCTCGCCGACCGGTGAGAGGCTCCGCACCTTGGCCAGCGAGTCCTTCGGGATCTCGGTGCCGGTCGTGATCCGGATGGTGGCCTCGACGCCCTTCGCGGTCGGCACGATCGACTTGACCTTGCCCACCTTGATGCCGCGGTAGGTGACGACCGAGCCCTCGAACAGGCCGCCCGTCTGCGCGAGCTGGACCTTGACCTCGACCGGCCGCGACGTGAGCGGCTGGTCGAGGACGGCCCCGAAGATGTACGCGGTCGTCACGATGAGCACGACGATGATGCCCGCGAGGCTCAGGTAGAGCCTGTTGCCCAGCAGCTTCAGCATCTCAGGCCCCCCGTCCGAAGAGGCCACCGAGGAGGCCGTTGAGTCCGAGCGGGTCGGTGTTCGTGGTGCCCGTCCCGCCGCTCGTGCCGCCGGTGGCCGGCGTACCGCCGCTCTTGGCACCGGCCTTGGCGCCGGTCTTGCCACCGCCGAGCAGCGGCAGGTTCGGGATCAGCTTGTCGAGCCCGATCAGGCCGAGCAGGTCGGTCACGATCCCGTTGACGGTCCCGGTCAGCAGGCCGTTGACGTTGAGGTTGTCGACGTGCAGCTCGAGCGCGATGTTGAGGTAGTCGGTCCCGATCACGGCATCGGCCGAGCCGGACGCCTTGATCACGGCCTGCAGCGACTTCTCGAAGGTGCCGTTGTTGGCCGCGAACTCGGCCAGCACCGGCTCGAGCTCGCTGAGCATGGTGAGCAGCTGCTGACGGGTCTTGGTGACCGTGTCGTTGGCCGCACCACTGAACTTCTCGACCTCGGCCAGCAGCTCGGTGAACGCCGGGGTCTTCTCCCGCAGCACCTTCGCCGCCGGACGGATGTCCTTGAGCGCCCGGTTGATGGTCTTCTTGCGCCCGTTGAGCGTGGTCGAGAGCGAGTTCATCGAGGTGAGCACACTGTCGATGGCCTGGGTGGTCGAGTTGGCCTGGGTGAGGAACACCGAGGCCTTGTCGAGCAGCGCCCGGTAGTCGGCCTCGTTGCCGTTGAGCGCGGTGTTGAGCTCCTCGGTCACGGTCTGCAGCTGGTCGAGGCCACCACCGTTGATGAGCAGCGAGGCCTGGGCCAGTGCGTCCTCGACGGACGGCGCCGTCGTGGTGCTCTCCCGCGACAGCACCGCCTTGTCGGCCAGCACGGTGCCGTCGGCCGGGTTGGTCACGTCGACGAAGAGCTCGCCGAGCGGCGTGGTGTACCGCAGTCGCGCCTGGGCACCCTTGCGGACCTCCGCGTCCTTCTTCACCGTGAGCGTGGCGCGGGCGGTGAAGTCGTCGGCCTCGATCGACTTGACCTTGCCCATGTCGACGCCGTTGACCTTGACCGGCGCACCGACGGCGAGGTTGAGCGCGTCGTCGAACTGGGCCTGGATCTCGATGGTGTCGCCGGAGACCCCCGTCCCGGGGATCGGCAGGTCACGCATGGTGGTGCCGCACGCGGACAGCAGGCCCAGGCCCAGCGCCAGCAGCGCGACCAGGGCACTCCGTACGGCGGTCGTGCGCGCCGTCGTCCTCATCGCAGTCATCGTTCCCCTCACGCTCCCGGCTGCGTGCCGTTGATGACGTTGCACAGCGGGCCCAGCAGGCCCTTGCACAGCTGCTGCAGGATGCCGCCCAGCGGGTCGAGGATGAGCGGGTCGATCCGGACCGGGAGCCGGTCGCCCTGGATGAGCTGCAGGTTCTGCAGCGCCAGCGGCATGACCCGCAGGATCTCGGCGAGCTGGTCCTGCTTGCTCAGCAGCGTCGTCATCAGCTTGGTCGAGCCGTCCAGGCTGTCGACGATCGACTGGCGGTTGTCGACGGCGAACTTCGCGACCGTGGTGACCGCCTCGTCCAGCGAGCGCAGCGCCTGCTGGAAGTTGCCGCGCTCGTCGGCGAGCAGCTGGGACGCCTGCGACACCTGCTGGATGAAGGTGCGCGCCGTGTCCTCGTTGCCCGAGATCGTGGTGAGCAGGACGTCGAGCGACTTCAGCGTGGCCGCGATGTCCTCACGGTGGGCGGCGATGCCGTCGACGCCGTTGGCGAGCGAGTGGATGGTCTGGTTGAGCAGCGGGCCGCGGCCCTGCAGGGCCGTGGTGCCGGCATCGATGAACCGCTGGACGGCCTCGGTGGTCTCGGCGTTGCCGCCGATGCCCGTGGCGAAGTCGTTGAGGGACTCCAGCACCTGGTCGAAGTCGACCGGGGTCTGCGTCTTGTCGAGCGCGATCGTCGCGTTGTCGGCGAGCTTCTCGTCGCCCTTGTGGAAGACGGGCGTGAGCTCGACGTAGCGGTCGGTGGCGACCGAGCGGGCCACGACGACGGCGCCTGCGTCGGCAGGCACCGGCTGGTCGGCGTCGACCTCCATCGTGACGAGCACCTTGTCGCCGTCCGGCTTGATCGAGGTGACCTTGCCGACGGTGACGCCGAGGACACCCACGTCGTTGCCCACGAACAGTCCGGCGGAGTCGGCGAAGTACGCCTTGACCGTGATCTTGTCCGATCCGCCGACGACGCCGCACCCGGTGGTGAGCAGGACCGCGAGGGCGGCGACGGCAGCCCCGGCGGCACGCACGGCGCGCCTGGTCTCGAGTGCCCGGGTCATCGCTGGCACGTCCCTTCCAGCTTGCAGGTGGTGTCGTCGGCCGGGATCGCCGGCGCCTTGACGTACAGCGGGAGGTAGGGGCCGCTGCCGGTCGCGTTGGCGACGTACCGGACCGCCGGCGCCATGTTCTCCAAGAGCTTGGTCAGCTGCTTGTCCTGGCCGTTGAGGGTGTCGAGCACGGCCTTGACGTCCTTGAGCGCCGGCTTGAGCTTGCCGTTGGTCGACTTCACGATCGCGGTCAGCGCCTTGGACAGCTCGGTGGTCTCCACGAGCAGCCGGTGGATCGCCTCACGCCGGGCGGTGATCTCGCCGACGACCAGGTTGGTCTGCTTCATCAGCCCGACGATGTCCTGGCTGCTGGCCGAGAGCTGGTCGGTCACCTTGCGGGTCGACGCGAGCAGGTCACCGACCTGGTCGGAGCGCTTCGAGACGACCTCGGAGAGGCGGGCCACGCCCTCGAGCGCCGGCCCGATCTCGTCCTGGCTGGCACCGAGGGTGCCGGCCATCGCGGTGAGCGCCTTGGCGAGCAGCTCGGGGTCGAGCTCGTCGAGGGCGTCGGTGCCCTTCTCGATCACGTCCTGCAGGTTGTAGGGCACCGAGGTCCGTTCGAGCGGGATCTGGTTGCCCGCCAGGCCGCCGGTGCCGTTGGGGTCGACCTCGAGGTAGTGGGTGCCGAGCAGGGTCGCCACCTTGACCGTCGCGGTGGACCGGTCGCCCAGCGAGATGTCCGAGTCGAGGGCGAAGGTCACCTGGACGTGGTCGTCCTGGATCTCGATGCCGGTGACCTTGCCGGAGATGACGCCGTGCACCTGGACGTCCTCGCCCTTGCGGAGGCCGGCGGTGTGCTCGAGCAGCGCGGTGTACCTCTTCGTGCCGAAGGTGCTGACACTGAGGAAGATGACCAGGCCGGCCACCAGGCCGAGGACGACCAGGGTGACGATGCCGACTCGCAGCGGGTTGCGCTCGTTCATGGGCTTCATCGGCACGCCGCCGACCAGGGGCCGTTGTTGCCGACCGGGTTGATGCCCGCGCTGTTCGCCGTCAGCGCCACGGAGAGCGAGCAGACGTAGACGTTGAGCGCGTTCTCGTACGACGTCGCCCGGCCGAGCGACTCGAAGACGGTCGTGAACGCAGGGATCGCTTGCACCAGGCTTCCTCGGGACCTCTCGAACATGTCCGCCACCGTCACCAGGCGGTCGGTCGTCTTGGTCAGCGGCACCTTGACCTCCTTGAGCAGCGAGCTGGTCGCGCCGACGAGCCGGCTGACGCCGTCGATCGAGGCACCGATGGACTTGCGGTCCTCGGCCAGCCCGGTCATCAGCTTGCGCAGCTCGACGACCGTCTTGGAGAGCTCGTCGCCCTGTCCGGCGATGTTGTCGAGCACGGGCTTGAGGTTGGTCATCACCTCGCCGATCACGGTGTCGCGGTCGGCGAGGAAGTTGCTGAGCTGGCCGGTCTGGGCGAGCAGCTGCTCGACCGTGCCGCCCTCACCCTGGAGCACCTTGACCAGGGACGTCGCGAGCTTGTTGACGTCGCCGGGCTGGAGCACCTTGAACAGCGGCCGGAAGCCGTTGAGCAGCCCGGTCAGGTCGAAGCCCGGGTCGGTGCGCGCGATCGGCACCGTGGCGCCGTCCTTGAGCGTGGCACCGCGCTGGGCCCCCTGGATCAGCGAGATGTACCGCTGGCCGAGGAGGTTCTGGTAGCGCATGACCAGCTTGGTCGTGTCGAGCAGCGGCTGCTCCTCGACCAGCTCGACCTTGATCTCGGCACCGTCGGCGGTGGCCTTGATGTGCTTGACCTGGCCGACCCGGACACCGGCCGCCTTGACGTCGTCACCGACGCGCAGGCCACTGACGTCGGCGAACTCCGCCGTGAACGTGTGGGTGCCGCCGGGCACGCCGTTCTGCATGGTGTTGACCAGCAGGAGCAGCATCAGCCCGCTCACCACCGCGAACGCGGTGAACTTGATCGCGATCGAGCGCAGCCCGGTCATCGGCCGTCCCCCCACAGTCGACCGACGCCCGCGGGGTCGGTGCTGCCCGTGCGGTACGCCGGCTGCTGGCCGCTGGTGTAGTACGGAGGCGGCGACAGGCGCAGCGTGCCGTCGGTCCTCACGAAGCCACCGCGGACCGCCTGGGGCAGGTTGGTACCGAGCACGATGTTGACGGCGAGCGCGTCGGTGATGCCGGCCTTGCGGTTGTCGTAGACCGCGTCGAGGAGCACCGCCGAGCCGTTGATGAAGTCCACCAGGTTCTTCTCGTTCTTGTTCAGGAAGGCACCCGACGTCTTCGCCAGGTTGGTGCCGCCGCTGATGAGCGCGGTGATCGCGGCCTCCTGGGTGACGATCGTGTGCAGCGTGACCAGCACGTCGTCGGTCGCGTCGAGCAGGTCAGGCGCGATCTGGTTGACGAGCTGGGTCGTGGACGCGAGCGCCTGGAGGTCGGAACGGACCTGCGGCATCCGCGGGTTGATCCGGTCGAGGTAGTCGTTGAGCGTGCGGACGGTCTGCCCGATCTGGCCACCACGGCCGTCGAGCGCCTCTGCGGCCGAGCCGATGGCCGAGGCGAGCTCGGCGGGGCCGAGCGCCTTGACGAGGCGGTCGATGTCGTCGAGGGCCTGCTGCAGCTCCAGGGTCTCCTGGGTGCTGTCGGCCTGGACCTTGGCGCCGGCCCGGAGCTCACCGGACGGCTTGCCGTGGACCACGAGGTCGACGAACGTCGTACCGAACACCGTGGCGGGAAGGATCCGCGCCACGACGTTGCCGGGGACGACGTCCATGTCCTTCTTCGACATCTCCATGTCGACGGTGACGCCGCCGGACGCGGCGCGGCTGATCTGGGTGACCTTGCCGACGATGACGCCGTTCATCTTGACGTCGGAGCCGGCGCGCAGCGCGCCGCCGGCGTTGGCGACCTCGGCACTGACGTGCGGCTTGGATCCGAACGTGCCGTTGCTGCGCAGGGTGATGAAGGCACCGATGACGGCGATCGCGACGATCGCGATCAGGCCGCGTCGGGCCAGGTGGTTGCGGGAGATCTCTCGTGCCATGTCGTCACCTCACCCGGAGATCCGGAAGCCCGGGTCGCCGCCCCAGAACACCAGGGTGAGGACCATGTCGAGGAGGACGATCGAGACGATGCTGGCCCGGATGCCGGTACCGGTCGCCTCTCCGACCGCCTGCGGACCGCCGCCGACCCGCATGCCGTACCAGCAGTGGATCAGCGCCACGGTCAGCGCGAAGATCAGGATCTTCACGATCGAGAAGACGATGTCCCTGCCCTGGATGAACGTCGAGAAGTAGTGGTCGTACTGACCGGGTGACTGCCCGAACAGGATCACGACCGAGGCCTGCGAGGCGATGTAGCTGCCGATCAGGCCGATCAGGTAGAGCGGCAGGATGGCGACCATGCAGGCGATGACCCGGGTGGTGCAGACGTAGCGCACGGCGCTGACCGCCATCACCTCGAGGGCGTCGATCTCCTCGTGGATCTTCATCGAGCCGATCTGGGCGGTGAACCGGCAGCCGACCTGGGCGCCGAGCGCCAGGGCGGCGATGAGCGGCGCCAGCTCACGGGTGTTGACGCTCGCGGAGATGAAGCCGGTCAACGGCGCCAGGCCGACGATCTCGAGGCCGTTGAAGCCCTCGATGCCGATCGACGTACCGGCCGCGACGGAGAGCAGGATCATCACGCCGACCGTGCCGCCACCGACGAGGAGGGCACCGCTGCCCCAGGCGATGTCCTTGATCTGGCGCAGCACCTCCTTGGGGTAGAGGGCGATCGTCGCGGGGATCTCGCGGAAGACCTTGCCGGAGAAGCTCACGAACGAGCCGAGCAGCGCGAGCGTGCTCATCACCGAGTCGGCAGCGCCGACGAGCGCGTCGGAGAACCGGGCTCCGACGCCGCGACCGAGCTGGACCCCGGACATCAGGCACCTCCGGGGAAGAGCATCACGTACGCCTGGGTCAGGCCGACGTTGATCACCGCGAGCATGATCACGCTGAGCACGACGGCCTGGTTGACGGCGTCGGCCACGGCCTTCGGGCCGCCGTGGGCGCTGAGTCCCTTGTGGGCGCACACGATGATCGCGACGAACCCGAACAGCAGGCCCTTGAACTCCGCGAGGATCAGGTCGCCCGGCTGGGCGAGCCCGACGAACGAGTCGAGGTAGGTGCCCGAGGAGATCTGGC
Source organism: Nocardioides sp. F233 (assembly GCF_057813895.1). Lineage (NCBI taxonomy): Bacteria > Bacillati > Actinomycetota > Actinomycetes > Propionibacteriales > Nocardioidaceae > Nocardioides > Nocardioides sp. F233. The sequence goes on along the minus strand of NZ_JBVASH010000002.1, from coordinate 992,938 downwards.
CGCCGCCGACGACGATCACGAACGCCGTCGTCATGGCGGTCATCGCGACGATGATCGTCAGCAGGACCGAGACCAGCAGGGCAGCGAGGATGCGGGGTGCGACCAGGCGCTGGATGGGCGAGATGCCCATGACCTTGAGGGCGTCGATCTCCTCGCGCACGGTGCGGGCACCGAGGTCGGCACACACCGCCGAGCCGACCGCGCCCGCGATCATCAGCGAGGTCACGAGCGGCGCACCCTGCCGGAGCACGCCGATGCCGTTGACCGCACCGATGAACGACTGCGCGCCGATCTGGTTGGCCGCCGCACCGATCTGCACGGAGGTGATCACGCCGAACGGGATCGCCACCAGGATCGTGGGCAGCAGCGACACCCGGGTCATGAACCAGCACTGCAGCAGGAACTCGGACCACGAGAACCTGCGCGCGACGATGTCGGAGAACCCCCACTGGATGGACTCCACAGCGAGCTTGACCAGCTCCCCCGTGGTGACCACCCCGGCCCTGAACCGACCGGTCATGTTGTCGAGGATGGAACGTCCCCCGGCGACCACGGCGCTCATCCGGGCAACCGCCTCTCGTGCATAAACACCCCTGCCTGTCTCACCGGTGGAACCGGTCGCAGACAGCCCCCCGTGACTGCCTGTTGCTCGGTGTAACACTTATCACGCAAATTGGTCACGGCTCCTGAGGTGATCACGTGGCGCCATTCGTGGACCACGGCGGGGACGGTGCAGCCCGGCGGCCGCCACGAGGAACGGGACCCGACCCCGATGGCCCTGCCAGGGGCGGAGGTACCGGGCCAGCTCGGCGTCGTCGAACAGCTGTCCCTCCAACGCCCAACCCACGTCCTTGGCGACGTGGTAGTCGCCGTACGAGACCGCATCGGGGTCGCCGAGCGCACGCTGGCGGACCTCGGCGGCGGTCCACACCCCGATGCCGGGCAGCGCCCGCAGCCGCGCCTCGGCCTGCTCCCCCGGCAGGCCGGCGGCCCGCTCCAGGGCTTCGGCGTGCCGGGCGGCGGTCACCACCGCTCGGCTGCGGGCGGGGTCGATGTGCAGGCGCAGCCACTCCCAGGACGGGACCTGGCGCAGCGCCGCGGCGTCGGGCTGGACCATCAGCCCGAGCGCGGAGCCAGGTCCGGGCGCGAGGGTGCCGTGGCGTCGTACGAGAGCGCGGAAGCCGGCGAAGGCCTCCTGGCCGGTGACCTTCTGCTCGATGATCGCGGGCACCAGCGCCTCCATGACCAGTCCGGTGCGGCCCAGCCGGAGGTGCGGGTGGTGGCGCCGGGCCTCCTCGAGCACCGGGTGGCGCGGCTCGAAGCCGGCCCAGTCGTCGAGGTCGCCGAGCAGCGCGGGGAGCTGGGCGATCGCCCAGGCGGCGCCCGGCCCCCAGGCCTGCGCGGTGATCGCCCCGGTCGCGTCCTGCTCGGTGACGGCGAGGGTCGCCACGCCGTCCGGCGTACGGGAGGCCCGCCAGTGCCGACCTGCGAGCGCCAGCCGGTGGGTCGGGTCACCGCCGCCGTGGCGCTGCTGGCGCAGCAACGCGCCGACCGGAACGGGACGACCCGGGAGCCACACGCGCTCCGCGTCCGGGGCGACCGGTTCGTCCGGGGAGGTCACGGGAGCACTGTAGGGCTCGGGCAGGTCGCTGCGCTCCGGGTCGCAAGAGACTAGGCTCTGTCATGCAACAACGAATATCTTTCGTTCGTCACCGACATTCTTCCCCAGGCTCCGGAGGGCAGTTGAGCATCGACACGACCCGCAGTCGCCGGGCCCGCCTCGACCAGGAGGCGGTCCTCCAGGCGGCGGAGGCGCTCGTCGACCGTGACGGGTACGACGCCCTCACGATGACGTCGCTCGCCGCCGAGCTCGAGGCCCGGGTCTCCTCGCTCTACAACCACGTCGCGAACCTCGAGGACCTGCGCGCGCTGATCCAGGTGCGCGCGATGCGGCTGCTCGGCGACCACGTCCGGGGCGCCGCGATGGGGCATGCCGGCGTCGCCGGCCTGCGCGCTCTCAGCCACGCGCTGCGAACCTTCGCCCGCACCCACCCGCAGCGGTACGCCGCCCTCACCCGGCCCCCGATCGACCGCGAGGAGTTCTACGCCGCCGCGCTCGACGCGATCGAGGCGCTCGCGATCATGGGCCGCTCCGCCGGCCTCCCCGACGAGCGGCTGCTGCAGAACGCGATGGCGCTGTTCGCCTGCCTCCATGGCTTCGTGTCCCTCGAGGTCGCCGGCTACTTCGGCGACCTGTCCGGCACCAACGCCGACCTCGACCTCGACGACGTGTACGAGCACGTCATCGACGGGGCCGTCACCGCCGCCTCCCTGGACGCCACGCGCTAAGCCTCGATCCGTGGACGGCCCGCCTACTACGCGACACCAGAGCGGCACGCTGGCCGCGTTGCGGACGCTCGATGGGCGGACAAGCACGACTTCGCGCCCGCGCCTTGCCATCGCACCCCTCTGGCGTCGCTCGCTACGGCGCCCGTCCACGGATCGAGGCTGATCCCATGCTGCTCCGCGACCTCGCCGACGTCTCCCGCCAGGTCGCCGCGACGCGCTCGCGCAAGGAGAAGACGCGGCTGATCAGCGCGCTGCTGGCGTCTGCGGCCGCCGAGGAGCGGTCGTTGGTCGCGCACTACCTGAGCGGGCGGCTCCGGCAGCGTCGTACCGGACTCGGGTGGCGGGGTCTCCAGTCCCTGCCCTCCCCCGCGCTCGAGTCGTCGCTGGAGGTGGGCGAGGTGGACGCCGCCTTCGAGGCGATGTCGCTGCTCGCCGGCCCGGGCTCCGTCGGGCTGCGCGCCGCCGCCGTGGCGGACCTGTTCGGCCGCGCCACCGCCGTCGAGCAGGAGTGGCTGCGCGCCGTCGCCGTCGGCGAGGTCCGCCAGGGCGCTCTGGAGGCGGTCGTCACCGAGGCCCTCGCTGCTGCCGCGGACGTGCCGCTCGCCGCGGTGCGGCGGGCGGCGATGCTGGCGGGCGGGTCGACGTACGTCGTCGATGCGGCGTTCCTCGGCGCTGCTGCCCTCGCCGACGTCGGGCTGACCGTCGGCCGCCCGGTGCTCCCGATGCTCGCCTCCTCCGCCCCCGACGTGGCCGCGGCCATCGCCAAGGCCGGCTCCGGCGTCGCCGGCGTGGAGGTCGGCGTCGACGCGAAGCTCGACGGCATCCGGATCCAGGTGCACCGCAACGGCGACGACGTCGTGGTCGCCACCCGCAGCCTCGACGACATCACCCACCGCCTGCCCGAGGTGGTCGCCATCGTCCGCGCCCTGCCCGCCTCGCAGGTCGTGCTGGACGGCGAGGCACTGTGGCTCGCCGCCGACGGCCGCCCGCGGCCCTTCCAGGAGACGGCCTCCCGCACGTCGTCCTCGACGGTCCCCGCCGCGTCGGTCGTGACGCCGTACTTCTTCGACGTGCTGCACCTCGACGGCACCGACCTCATCGACCGCCCCGCCCACGAGCGCTGGCAGGTCCTCGAGGACCTCGTCCCCGCCGCGCACCGGGTCCAACGCTGGATCGGCTCCGACGTCGCCTCGGCAGCGGTCTTCACCGACTCGGTGCTGGCCTCGGGACACGAGGGCGTCGTCGTGAAGTCCCTCGACGCGCCGTACGACGCCGGCCGCCGCGGCTCCGCCTGGGTCAAGGTGAAGCCGGTCCACACCCTCGACCTGGTCGTCCTCGCCGTCGAGCACGGCTCCGGCCGCCGCCGCGGCTGGCTCTCCAACATCCACCTCGGCGCCCGCGACCCGTCCTCGCCCTCTGGCTTCGTGATGCTCGGCAAGACGTTCAAGGGGATGACCGACGAGATGCTGGCCTGGCAGACCTCCCGGTTCCGCGAGCTGGAGGTCGAGGACGACGGCTGGGTGGTCACCGTCCGGCCGGAGCAGGTCGTCGAGATCGCCTTCGACGGGTTGCAGCGCTCGACGCGGTACCCGGGTGGGCTGGCGCTGCGGTTCGCGCGGGTCGTGCGGTACCGGGACGACAAGTCCGCCGACGAGGCGGACACGATCGAGACAGTGCGGGCACTCGCGACTCCCTGAACACCGCGCCATCTCCAGCTGGCGGAGATGTTGCAACACCGAGTTGCACGTCTCGTACACTTCTCCCATGGCGACCAACGCACCAGCCACCGACGGCCGTCGCAAGGCGGCGGCCGCGCGTCGGAAGGCGCGGCAGGCGGAGATCATCGCGGCGACCCGACAGATCTTCGACTCCCGCGGCGTCCGCGAGGTCCAGATCGAGGAGATCGCGAGCGCGGTCGGGATCAACCGGGCGATCGTCTACCGGCACTTCACCGGCAAGGAGGAGCTGTTCGCGCTCACCCTGGTCGGCTACCTCGAGGAGCTGCACGACGTGATGGCGGCGGCCGCGGCGAGCGGGAGCGCGCCGGGCGAGCAGCTGGAGCGGATCGTGGGGGCGTTCGTCGACTACGGCGTCGCGCACCCGGCGTTCGTCGACTGCGCGCAGGCGCTGATGGTGCGGCCCGGCGACGAGCTGCTCGACGAGATCGCGGAGGGGCCGCTGTTCAAGCTCGGGCGCGGGATCACGTCCTGCCTGACCGTCCTGTCCGACACCCTCAGCCACGGCGTCGAGGAGGGCGCGTTCAACCTGAGCGACGACCCGGTGCTCCTCGCCAACGCGCTGTACGCCAGCGGCCTCGGCGCCCTGCAGCTGGCCCGGCTCGGCATCCTCGTCAGTGAGGTCGCGCCGGGCATCCCGACCGTCGGGCAGATCTCGGCGGCGCAGGTGCGCTCCTACATGGTCCGCTCGGCCGTCGCGCTCGTCACCGCCTGACCCCAGCGGTACGACGAACGGCCCGCCCTCCCCAGGGGGAGAACGGGCCGTGTCGACGAGCGAAGGTCGTCAGCGCTCCATGATCGCGACGACGCCCTGGCCGCCGGCCGCGCAGACCGAGATCAGCGCACGCCCGCCGCCGTTGGCCTTGAGCAGCTTGGCCGTGTTGGCCACGATCCGGCCGCCGGTGGCGGAGAACGGGTGACCCGCGGCGAGCGAGGAGCCCTTGACGTTGAGCTTGCTGCGGTCGATCGAGCCCAGCGGCGCGTCGAGGCCGAGGCGCTCCTTGCAGAACACCGGGCTCTCCCACGCAGCGAGGGTCGAGAGCACCTGCGAGGCGAAGGCCTCGTGGATCTCGTAGAAGTCGAAGTCCTGCAGGCTCAGGCCGTTGCGCTCGAGCATCCGCGGCACGGCGTACGCCGGCGCCATCAGCAGGCCCTCGGCACCGTTGACGAAGTCGACGGCGGCGACCTCGGAGTCGACGAAGTACGCGAGCACCTCCAGGCCGTGGGCCTCGGCCCACTCGTCCGAGCCGAGCAGGACGGCGGAGGCGCCGTCGGTCAGCGGGGTCGAGTTGGCGGCGGTCATCGTGGCGGCCTCGCCCTTGCCGAAGACCGGCTTGAGCTTGGCGAGCTTCTCCAGCGAGGAGTCGGCGCGCAGGTTGTTGTCGCGCTCCAGGCCGCGGAACGGCGAGATGAGGTCGTCCTGCCAGCCCTCGTCGTACGACGCCGCGAGGTTGTGGTGGGAGGTGACGGCCAGCTCGTCCTGGGCCTCGCGGGCGATCTGCCACTCGAGGGCGGTCAGCGCCTGGTGCTCGCCCATGGAGAGCTTGGTGCGCGGCTCGCCGTTGGACGGGACCGCGAGGCCGATGTCGCCGGGGCGGATGGTCGCGAGGATCGCGAGGCGGTCCTTGGTGGAGCGCGCGTTGTTGAGCTGGATCAGCTTCTTGCGCAGCTTCTCGGAGATCGCGATGGGAGCGTCGGAGGTGGTGTCGACGCCACCGCCGATGCCGGAGTCGATCTGGCCGAGCTTGATCTTGTTGGCGATGTAGTTGATCGCCTGGAGGCCGGTGCCGCAGGCCTGCTGCAGGTCGATGGCCGGGGTCTCGGGGGCGAGGCGGGTGCTGAGCACCGACTCGCGGACCAGGTTGAAGTCGCGGCTGTGCTTGAGGACGGCGCCACCGGCGACCTCACCCAGACGTTCACCCTCCAGCCCGAAGCGCGCCACGAGGCCGTCGAGAGCAGCGGTCAGCATCTCCTGGTTGGAGGCGGTGGCGTAGGCGCCGTTGGAGCGGGCGAACGGAATACGGTTACCGCCCAGTACGGCGGCCCGGCGAACAGTCTCGGTCATGGATCAATCCTCACGCAGCGGGGCCCTCCGGAGAACCGATTGAGGGCGAGATCACGAAATGTGGACTCAGAGTTACACATCTAGTTACATGGTGTCATGACTGACAAGTACCAGGGCTTCGTGAGCTCCCCGATCGGCAAGCTCCTCGTCAAGAACCTCGGACTGCCGAACCCCACCAAGCTGGACCGCTACAAGGCCGGCGACCCGCTGGTCAGCGGCACCGTCCTCGTGGGCGGCCGCGGCCGCCTCATCGAGTCCCTGCCCGGCCTGCTCGACGTGCTCGGCATCGCCTCCGCGAGCGCGCAGGCCGAGGGCGAGAAGTACAAGGGCCTGGTCTTCGACGCCACCGGCATCACCACGGTCGAGCAGCTCGTCGAGCTGCAGGCGTTCTTCACCCCGGTCATGCGCAGCCTCAAGAGCTGCGCCCGCGTCGTCGTCATCGGTACGCCGCCCGCGCTGGTCGAGGGCAGCGAGGAGATCGCGCAGCGCGCCCTCGAGGGCTTCACCCGCAGCCTCGGCAAGGAGATCGGCAAGGGCGGCACCGTCCAGCTGGTCTACGTGGCCGACGGCTACGAGGACTCGGTCCTGTCCACCCTCGGCTTCCTGCTCAGCCCGAAGTCGGCGTACGTCTCGGGTCAGGTCGTCCGGATCGGCGCCCACGACGAGACCCACGGCTCGGCCCTTGCCGACTGGACCCAGCCGCTCGCCGGCAAGGTCGCCTTCGTGACCGGCGCCAGCCGCGGCATCGGCGAGGAGATCGCCCGGGTGCTGCACCGCGACGGCGCCAAGGTCGTCGGCCTCGACGTCCCGCAGGCCGCCGACGAGCTGGTCAAGGTCATGAACGAGCTCGACGGCGACTGGCTCACCCTCGACATCACCGCGGCCGACGCGCCCCAGCGGATCGCGCACCACCTCAAGGAGAAGCACGGCGGCGTCGACATCGTCGTGCACAACGCGGGCGTGACGATGGACAAGAAGCTCGCCAACCAGACGCCGGAGCGCTTCGGCAAGGTGCTGCAGATCAACCTGGAGGCGCCCGAGCGGATCACCGCCGAGCTGCTCGACCAGAAGGTCGTCAACGCCAACGGCCGGATCATCGGCGTCGCCTCGATCGCGGGCATCGCCGGCAACCTGGGCCAGACCAGCTACGCCGCCTCGAAGGCCGGCGTGATCGGCTTCGTCGACTCCCTGGCCGAGAAGCTCGAGGACGGCGTCACGATCAACGCCGTCGCGCCGGGCTTCATCATCACCCAGATGACCGCCGCCGTGCCGTTCGCGACCCGGGAGGTCGGCCAGCGCCTGAACGCGATGTCGCAGGGCGGGCTGCCGGTCGACGTCGCCGAGACCATCGCCTGGTACGCCTCCCCCGCCTCGACCGCCGTCAACGGCAACGTCGTGCGGGTCTGCGGCCAGATGATGCTGGGTGCCTGAGATGGCCCTCCCCGTGATGCTGAAGGCCGCGCTGCCCGCGGTCCCCGGCGTGAACCAGCTGCCGGGCATCAAGAAGACCGGCGGCGCGCTGCCGGACCTCACCCTGTCGCGCAACGACGTGGTGGTGGAGCGCTCGGCCGTGGAGCGGTACGCCGCCGTGTGCGGCTTCCCGAACCGCGACGTCGCGCCGGTGCCGTACCTGCACATGCTGGCGTTCCCGCTGCACATGCAGCTGATGACCGACGCGAAGTTCCCGTTCCCGGCCATCGGCTCGGTGCACCTGGAGAACACGATCGTGCAGCACCGTCCGGTCGCGATCGGCGAGACCGTGTCGCTCTCGCTGAAGGCCGACAACCTGCGGGCCAGCACCAAGGGCCGCGCCTGGGACATGAACGTCACCGGCACCGTGGGTGACGAGGTCGTGTGGGAGTCGGTGTCGACCTACCTGCGGGTCGGCAAGGGCGACAAGGAGAAGGGCGACCCCGGGATGGCGCTGAACGCCATCACGGCCAAGGGCCCGGTGTGGAGCATCCCGGAGAACATCGGCCGGACGTACGGCGCCGTGTCGGGCGACCGGAACCCGATCCACCTCTACCCGCTGACCGCGAAGGCGCTGGGCTTCCCGCGTCACATCGCGCACGGCATGTGGAGCAAGGCCCGCTGCATCGCGGCGCTGCAGAACCGGCTCCCCGACCAGGTGAAGGTCGAGGTCGCGTTCAAGAAGCCGATCTTCCTGCCCGGCAAGGCGCAGTTCGGCGCCGAGGCCAACGCGGCGGGCTACGACTTCACGCTGGTCAACCCGAAGAACGGTGCGCCCCACCTGCTGGGGCGCACCACCGCCCTGTAGCCCGTCAGTGGTGCGGGCGCGGCGTCACCTGCCGCGCCTGCTCCTCGGGCATCGGCTCGTAGTGCGCGAAGGTGCGGGTGAAGGTGCCCGCACCTCGCGTCGAGGCCCGCAGGTCGACGGCGTAGCGGACCAGCTCGCGCTGCGGGACGTGCGCCCGCACCAGGGTCCGGCCGCCGTCGACGTTCTCGTTGCCGAGCAACCGGGCCCGACGTGCGCTCAGGTCGCTCATCACCGGGCCGACCAGGTCGTCGGGCACCAGGACCGTGACGTCGTCGTACGGCTCCAGCATGGAGACGCCGGACGCCTCGGCCGCCTCCCGCAGCGCCAGCGCCCCGGCGCTCTGGAAGGCCATGTCGGACGAGTCCACGCTGTGCGCCTTGCCGTCGGTCAGCGTGACCCGGAGGTCGACGACCGGGTAGCCGTGGCGCAGGCCGCGCTCCATCTGGGCGCGTACGCCCTTCTCGACGCTGGGGATGTAGTTGCGCGGCACCGCGCCACCCACGACCTTGTCGACGAACTCGAAGCCGCTGCCCTCGGGGAGCGGCTCGATCTCGATGTCGCAGATGGCGTACTGGCCGTGCCCGCCGGACTGCTTGACGTGCCGGCCGTGCCCCTTCGCCGGTCCGGTGACGCACTCGCGCAGCGGGACCAGCAGCTCACGCTGCTCGACGGTGACGCCGTGGCGATCGGCCAGACGTTCCAGTACGACGTCCGCGTGGGACTCCCCCATCACCCAGAGCACCAGCTGGCCCGTGTCGGAGCTGTTCACGACCCGCAGGCTCGGGTCCTCGGCGGCCAGTCGACCGAGCGCGTGGGACAGCTTGTCCTCGTCGGAGCGGGTGGCTGCCTCGATCGCGACCGGCAGCAGCGGGTCGGGCATCGACCAGGGTCGCAGCACCAGCGGCTTGACGACGGCGGAGAGGGTGTCGCCGGTCTCGGCGCGGGACAACCGGGCGACGGTGGCGAGGTCGCCTGCCAGGACCCGCGCGGCCGGTACCTGCGCGGCGCCGAACGGGTGCCCGACCGCACCGATCCGCTCGTCCTCGTCGTGGTCCTCGTGGCCGGCGTCCGCGGCGAAGAACGAGGAGAAGTGGCCGGACACGTGCACCGCGGTGTCCGGTTCGAGGGTGCCGGAGAAGACGCGGACCAGGCTGATCCGGCCGACGTACGGGTCGGCGGCGGTCTTCACCACCTCGGCGACCAGCGGCCCGGTGGGATCGCAGGACACCCGGCCGACGGACGCGCCGGCAGGGGTGAACACCTCGGGCGAGGTGTGCTCCAGCGGTGACGGGAAGCCGTCCACGCACAGGTCGAGCAGCTCGCCGAGCCCGACCCCGGTGGCGGCGCAGGCCGGGACCACCGGGTGGAAGCTGGCCCGGGCGACCGCGGTCTCCAGGTCGGCGACCAGGACGTCGAGGCCGATCTCATCACCGCCGACGTAGCGGTCCATCAGGTCCTCGTCCTCGGACTCCTCGATGATCGCCTCGATCAGCTCGCCGTGCCGCGGGTCGTCAACGCCGCCGGTCAGCAGCCCGGTCAGGCCGTCGGCGCCGGCGAGGTAGACCGGCAGCACCTTGCCGCCGAACGCCTCGCGGGCCTGCGCGACGACCGCGTCGACGTCGGCGCGCGGGTGGTCGAGCTTGGTGACCACGACCGCGCGGGGCATCGCGACCTGGTCGCACTCGCGCCACAGGGTCCGGGTGCCCTCGTCGACCTCCTCGTTGGCCGCGATGACGAACAGCGCGCAGTCGGCGGCACGCAGCCCGGCGCGGAGGTCACCGACGAAGTCGGCGTACCCGGGGGTGTCGACGAGGTTCACCTTCACGCGCCGGTGCACCAGCGGCGCGACCGCCAGCGAGATGGAGCGGCCGTGGCTGCGCTCCGCGTCCTCGGTGTCGCACACCGTCGTGCCGTCGGCCGTGCTGCCCGCCCGGTTGATCGCCCCGGTGTGCAGGAGAAGGGCCTCCACGAGGGAGGTCTTGCCCGAGTGGGAAGGCCCGACCAGGACCACGTTGCGTACCTGGTCGGGCCCGGTTACCGCGAGGTCGTGCTCGCCCCGCCTCTCTGCGCGCTTGTCCGCCATGGGTTCACGTAACTCCTGTGCGGCGACGGGCACAAGGGCCGTGAGGCAGAGAGCGAATGGATTTCGACGCGCCGACGCGGCTTCGTCCCTCAGTCGCGTCACTTGCTCAATCTGCGGACGCCCACGCAGCCCGCTCGTTCCTCGCGGGCTACTGCGTCCTTGGCCGGATCAGGCCTTCCTGGGCGACCGTGGCGACGAGGGTGCCGTCCTGGGTGAAGATCCGGCCCAGGGCGAGGCCGCGGCCGCCGCTGGCCGACGGGGACCACTGGTCGTAGAGCCACCACTCGTCGGCCCGGAACGGCCGGTGGAACCAGATCGTGTGGTCGAGGGAGGCCATCTGAACCTTGTGCGGCCCGTGCTCCGGGTGCGCGGCGAGGGTTGCGCCGAGCAGCGAGACGTCGCTGGCGTAGGTGAACGTCGCGAGGTGCTCCATCGGGTCGTCGCTGAGCCGGCCGTCGACCCGGATCCAGACCTGGGTCTTCGACGGGTGCATCGGGTCCGGCTCCATGCCGTGGGCGGAGTTGCCGAGCCAGCGCACGTCGAGCGCGGCCCACTCCTTGCTCAGACCGTCGTCGGTGCCGCGCTCGGCCATCAGCGCCATCAGGTCCAGGCCGTCCTCGGGCGGCTTGACCTCGGGCATGACGTCCTGGTGCTCGAGGCCGTCCTCGGCACGCTGGAAGTTGAGCGACTGGTAGTAGATCGGGCGGCCGTGCTGACGCGCGAGCACCCGCCGGGTGGCAAAGGACTTGCCGTCGCGGATCCGCTCGACGTCGTAGATGATCGGGATGTTGTAGTCGCCGGGCAGCAGGAAGTACGAGTGCAGCGAGTGCACGTGCATGCCCTCGTCGACCGTCCGGGACGCGGCGATCAGGGCCTGCGCGGCCACCTGGCCGCCGTACACCCGCTGGCGGATCGTCTCCGGCTGCTGGCCGCGGAAGAGGTCCGTGTCGAGCTGCTCGAGGTCGAGCAGGGCGACCAGCTTCTGCGTGGCCTCGCCCATCACCCGCTCGCTCGCCTGGTCGGTCATGACGCGCCTCCGTTGTCCTCGGGCCCCTCGAGGCCGGCCAGGAACTGCTCGAACTGCCGGCCGATCTCCTCGCCGGTCGGCAGCGGCTCGTCCTCGGCCAGCAGGCTGCTGCCCTCCTCCTCGGCGCGCGCGAAGGTGTCGTACTGCTGCTCCAGCGCGGTGACGACGTCCTGGACCTCGTCGTTGGCCGACAGGTAGCGACCGATCTCCTCCTCGCGCTCGTCGGCGGACTCCCGCAGCTCGGAGAGGTCGACGGTGATCCGGGCGGCCAGCTCGACCTGCTCCAGCAGGGACACCGAGGCGCGCGGGTAGTCGAGCTGGGCGAGGTAGTGCGGCACGTGGGCGACGAAGCCCTGCGCGTCGTGGTCCCAGTCGCCGAGCCGGACCTCGAGCAGCGCCTGGGCGCTGCTCGGCACTCGCAGCTCGCCGCGCCACGGGCTGGTGCCGGTGAGCAGGTCAGGGTTGTTGGCGTGGTGGGTGATCGCGATCGGCCGGGTGTGCGGCACCGCCATCGGCACCGAGCCCATCGAGACGACCAGCGCGACGTCGAAGCGCTCGACGACCTCGCGCACGCCGCGGCAGAACGCCTCCCAGCGGATGTCGGGCTCCGGTCCCTGCAGCAGGAGGTACGGCGTACCGCCGGCGTCGCGCAGCATCCGCACCACCAGTCGCGGGGCCTCGTAGCCCTCGTAGTGGTCGCGCGCGAAGGTCATCGGGGGCCGGCGGGCGCGGTAGTCGTGGAGCTGGTCGACGTCGAAGGTCGCGACCACGACGCCGCCGCCGTCGGTCGAGAACGCACCGGCGCGGACCAGGTGGCGCGCGGCGAGCGCACCGGCGTTGCCGGCGTCGAGGAAGCCCTCGAGCGCCACCACGAGCGCGAGGTTCTCGACGCCCTCCAGCTCGGGCACCTCGTCGACGATGTGGACGAGACGGGGCGATGAGGTCACACGGAGAGCCTATTCGGTCGCCCGCGGCTGCTGCAGGCGGCTGTGGCTGCGGCCGTAGGCGACGTAGACGACGAACCCGATCACCATCCACACGCCGAACCGGATCCAGGTGTCGCCGGTCAGGTTGAGCATCAGGTAGAAGCACATCAGCGTCGACACGGCGGCCACGACCGGGGCGGCCGGCGTACGGAAGCCGCGGGGCAGGTCGGGGCGGCTGCGGCGCAGCACCACGACGCCGATGCTGACCAGCATGAACGCGAACAGGGTGCCGATGTTGACCAGGTGGGCCAGCGTGCTGAGGTCGACGAAGCCGGCCATCGCGGCGACGGCGATGCCGGTCACGATCGTGATCCGGTACGGCGTCCCCCAGGTCGGGTGCACCTTGGCGAGCCCGCGCGGGAGCAGTCCGTCACGCGCCATCGCGAAGCCGACCCGGGACTGGCCGAGCATCAGGATCATGGCCACGACGACCAGGCCGATGCAGGCGCCGATCGAGATCAGGTTGGGCATCCAGTCGACGCCGGAGGCCTTGAACGCGTCGGCGAGCGGCGCCGCGCTGTTCGGATCGATGTCCTTGTAGCTGCGCAGGCCGGTGACCACGAGGCTGACCGCGGCGTACAGGACGGTGACGATCGCCAGCGAGGCGAGAATGCCGATGGGGACGTCGCGCTGCGGGTTCTTCGTCTCCTCGGCGGTGGTGGCGACGATGTCGAAGCCGATGAAGGCGAAGAACACGATGGCGGCGCCGGAGATGACGCCGGCGAGTCCGAAGACCGCGGGCTCGAGGCCGAGCAGGCTGGTGATCAGCGGGACGTCGGCGAAGCCGCCGCTCGATGCGGGCGCGGGCTGGGCGTCGGGGATGAACGGGGTCCAGTTGCTCACGTCGATGTGGGCGATGCCGACCACGATCACGGCGGCGACCACGACCAGCTTGAGCGCGACGACGACCTGGTTGAAGCGGCTGGAGAACTTCGTGCCGCGGATCAGCAGGAAGGTGACGAGCAGGGCGATCACCACAGCCGGCAGGTCGATCACGCCCGTGGCGGCGGAGCTGATCTGCGAGGGCACCGTGACGTCGACGATGCTCAGCACCTCCTGGAGGTACGCCGAGAAGCCGGTCGACAGCGCCGCGGCACCGACGGTGAACTCCAGGACCAGGTCCCAGCCGATGATCCACGCGACGAGCTCGCCGAGCGTGGCGTAGCTGAACGTGTACGCGCTGCCGGCGACCGGCACGGTCGAGGCGAGCTCGGCGTAGCAGAGCGCGGCGAGACCGCAAGCGACGGCGGCGATCACGAAGCTCAGCGCGAGGGCCGGGCCGGCGTTGCTGGCGGCCACGGTGCCGGTGAGCACGAAGATGCCGGCGCCGATGATGACGCCGACGCCGAAGACGGTGAGGTCCAGCGCCGAGAGGTCCTTGCGCAACCGGTGGCCCGGCTCGTCAGTGTCGGCGATCGACTGCTCGACGGACTTGGTGCGGAAGAGGCTCATCAGCTCTCCTGTCCCGAGTAGGTGCGTTGCATCAGTCCTACACCCCGTTGGGCCAGCTGCGCGGGAGTGACACCGAGGACCTCGGGCAGGACCTGTGCCTGGTCCGCGCCGTCGGCGAGCCGGTCGAGCAGCAGGAACAGCACCGGCCGGCCGTAGACGCTGGCGACGTACTCGCAGACCCACCAGGACACGGCGTACCAGGCCTCGGCGTCGGGGCCGCCGAACTGGGCCGCGCCCGGGAGGTCGGTGACGGTCGCGGCGAGGTCGAGCGCGCGGGCCGGGAGCCGGCGGCGGCTCGGCGCCATCGGCTGGACCGACACGTACTCGGCGACGCCCTCGCTCAGCCACAGCGGCGCGCCGCGGCCGCGGGAGCCGAGCGTGGCGTGGGTGAGCTCGTGGCGGACCAGCCGCCCGAGCACGCCGAGCGGCTGGTCCAGGACGCGCGGGTTGACGAGGACGCGGTACGACGCGACGCCCTGGCTCGCGTCCATGCCGTCGACCGGCACGGCGATCGTGAGCCCGTCGGCGCGGTCGGGGTCGCCCACCGTCTGGTCGGCGAGGCCGCGCAGGAACGCCGGGTCGCGCAGAGAGTAGACGACCACGCCCGTCGGCGTGGCCGCGCTGGTGGAGCCGATCACGCTGCGCACGTCGGAGCGCCCGCTGCTGGCCGCGTCGAGGACCTTGCCGGCGTTGCGCACGGTCGTGTCGTCGAAGATGCCGAGGACGCCGACGGCGTGCTCGACCCGGATCGGGCCGACGTCCCAGGGCTGGACGTTGCCCGGGTGCGCGGTCTCCCAGGAGTAGTCGGTGGTCGAGGTGATGAGGAACCGGCGGCCGTCGGGTGAGGGTGTGAACAGGAACCGGTCGCGGGTGCGGGTCGGCGCGGCGTCGTACCCGTCGAGGCCGAGGCTGAGCACCACCTCGACCCAGTAGTCCTCGCTCCCCTCGACCGGTGTGATCGTGTCGGCGGCGACCTCGTAGTGGAGCTCGCCGACGGGCAGCTGGGCCAGGTTGTCGAAGTAGGTCTGCTGCTCCTCGACCAGCCCGGCATCCCCACGGTCGAGCGCCTTGCGGAACCGGGCGACGTCGTGGGTGCGCAGCCCGCGCGCCCGCTTGTCGAGGGCCTTCTGCATCAGGGTCGCGACGTCGTCGTACCCGCTGCCCGTGTAGGTCGGCGGGGGCGGGTCGTCGGAGCAGGCGGTGAGCGGCAGCAGGAGCAGGGCGAGGGCCGGGAGGGCTACCCTAGCGGTCACCACCGAAGGTGCCTCGGGCGTCCCGCGCCCCGAGCACGCACCTCGCGGCGTTGCAGACGCTTGCGAGACAACCCGGTATGGCTTCGCGCCTGCGCCTTGCGATGCACGCACTCGGAACACGGACCACCTACGAGGCGCCTCCGGCGGCAACCGCTAGCGCGACCCGTCGACATCGAGGAGCGCCCGTCCTTCCGGGGCGGGGTCCGCGCTGTCCCGAGCGATGTCGTGGAGCACCTCGAGCGCGATCGCCGAGGGGGTCAGGCCGATCCGCTCGAGGATCGCGGCCCGCTTGGCGTGGTCGAGGAACTCCTGCGGGATGCCGTGGATGCGCACCGGGGTGCGGACATCGGCGGCCGCGAGGGTCTGCAGCAGCACCGCACCGACGCCGCCCACGACGCCGTTGTCCTCGAGGGTGACGACGCGGGTGTGGGTGCGGGCGAGCTCGACGAGCGCGGGGTCGACCGGCTTGACCCAGCGCGGGTCGACGACGGTGACGCCGATGCCCTGGTCGACCAGCCGCTGGGCGACGTCGACGGCGATCGGCGCCATCGAGCCGACGGAGACGATGAGCACGTCGTGGGCGCCGTTGCGGACCAGGACGTCGCAGCCGCCCTCGGTGCCGATCGACGGGACGTCCTCGGGCGGCGGGCCCTTCGGGAAGCGGACGACGGTGGGCGCGTCGGCGACCTCGACCGCCTCGTCGAGCAGCTCGCGCATCCGGGTCACGTCGCGCGGAGCCGCGAGGCGCAGGCCGGGCACGACCTGGAGGATGGACATGTCCCACATGCCGTTGTGGCTGGCGCCGTCGTCGCCGGTCACGCCGGAGCGGTCGAGCACGAAGGTCACACCGCACTTGTGCAGCGCGACGTCCATCAGCACCTGGTCGAAGGCCCGGTTGAGGAAGGTCGCGTAGACCGCGAAGACCGGGTGCAGGCCACCCATCGCCAGGCCCGCGGCGGAGGTCGCGGCGTGCTGCTCGGCGATGCCGACGTCGAAGGTGCGCTCGGGGAACCGGGCCTGGAACTTGTCGAGCCCGACCGGGTGCATCATCGCCGCGGTGATCGCGACCACGTCGGGTCGGCGCTCACCGATCGCGATGACGTGGTCGGCGAAGTGGTCGGTCCAGATCGGGCCCTTGGGCTTCTCGGCGCCGGTCTGCACGTCGAACGGGCCGGGCGCGTGGAACTGGTCGGCCTCGTGCCGCTCGGCGGGGTCGTAGCCGAAGCCCTTGCGGGTGATCGCGTGCACGATGACCGGTCCACCGAAGCGCTTGGCCTGGGCGAGCGCCTGCTCCATCGCCGAGCGGTCGTGGCCGTCGACCGGGCCGACGTACTTGAGCCCGAGGTCCTCGAAGAGTCCCTGGGGCGCGAGCGCGTCCTTGATGCCCTTCTTCATGGCGTGCAGGGCGTCGTACGCCGCCGCGCCGACGCCGGGCACCGCGTTGAGGCGGCGCTTCACGATGTCGAGGACGTGCTCGTAGCGCGGGTTCGTGCGCAGACTGGTCAGCGCGGTCGCGAGTCCGCCGATGGTCGGCGTGTAGGAGCGGCCGTTGTCGTTGACCACGATCACGAGCTTCGAGTCGTGCTGGATCGCGATGTTGTTGAGCGCCTCCCAGGCCATGCCGCCGGTGAGCGCGCCGTCGCCGATGACGGCCACGGTGTGCCGGTCCTCGCCGCGGATCCGGAACGCCTTGGCGATGCCGTCGGCGTAGCTCAGCGCCGTGGAGGCGTGGGAGTTCTCGACCAGGTCGTGCTCGGACTCGGTCTGGCTCGGGTAGCCGCTCAGCCCGCCCTCGCGCCGCAACGTGCCGAAGTCGCCGGCGCGGCCGGTGACGAGCTTGTGGACGTAGGACTGGTGGCCGGTGTCGAAGACGATCTTGTCGCGCGGGGAGTCGAAGACCCGGTGGATCGCGAGGGTCAGCTCGACCACGCCGAGGTTGGGCCCGAGGTGGCCGGTGTTGGTCGCGACGGTGCGGATCATCAGGTCGCGGATCTCGGCCGCCAGCTGGGTGAGCTCGTCCTCGGACAGGGCCCGCAGGTCGCGCGGGGTGCTGATGCTCTCGAGGACAGACATGGCGGCCAGTCTAGGTGGTCACAGGTCGGTGAACGCGATCGCGGGTTCGTGCAGGCTGCCCAGCCAGACCCGGCGGTCGTGCTCCCGCACGCCGGTCACCATGTGGTACGCCGCACCCTGCTGCGCGGTCGGCAGGTCCAGGTCGTGCACGAGGGTGCCGTGCTCGTCGTACGCCACGACGCGGACGGTCTGCTTCGGCTTCGGCTGGAACTCCTCCGGGAGCTTGGTGGCCAGCTTGCGCAGGGCCATCGGGCCGCGCTGGAGCCGCTCGACCAGCGGATCGGTGGGGCTGGCGATGGTGATCCAGATCAGGCCGTCGGAGCCGCGGGCGATGTTGTCGGGGTAGCCCGGCAGGTCGGTGGCGAGGAAGTCGCGGGTGCCTTGCTTGTCGCCACTGATCCAGTGCCGGACGACGGTGCGGGCGCCGGTCTCGGCGACGCAGACGAAGTCCCCTGCCGTCGACAGCGCGACCCCGTTGGCGAACGCGAGCCCGTCGAGGACGACCGTGACCGTGCCGTCGGGGTCGCGGCGCATCAGCCGGCCGGTGCGGGTGTTGCGGACGAAGTCGTCCTTCCAGCGCGCGATCCCGAACTCCGTCGAGGAGTCGGACCACCAGATCGTGCCGTCGGCGGCGATCGCGGCGTTGTTGCAGAACACCATCGCCCGGCCGTCGACCTCGGCGGTGATCAGCTCGACGGCGCCGCTGGCCGGGTCGACCCACAGCAGCCCGCGCTGTGCGTCGCACACGAGCAGCCGTCCGTCCGGCGCGAACTCGATGCCGAGCGGCCGGCCGCCGGTGTGGGCGACCCGGTCGACCTTCGCGCCGTCGGGGCTGACCCGGAAGATCGCGCCGTCCTCGGTGCCGGTGAAGACGCAGCCCTGGTCGGGGCCGGACGTCGCCACGACGACGTCCTCCGCGCCGTGGCCGGGAACAGGGATCACGGTGAGGGAGGTCACGTGCCGACCCTAGTCCTCGCGGCGGCGTGGTCGAGACTGATGTCGTGACGGACGTGTTCGACGACCAGCTGGCGGCCTGGCAGGAGTACGTGCGCACGCCGTGGGCACGGATCCGGTACGCCGTCGTCGGCGAGGTGCTCCGCCGCCAGGCCAAGGCGCTCGGCGGGCGGCTGCGGGTCCTCGACGTCGGCGGCGGCGACGCGCAGGACGCACTGCCGCTCGCAGCCGCGGGCCACGACGTCACCGTCGTCGACCCGTCGGCCGCGTGGCTCGCCGAAGCACGCCGGCGGGCCCACGACGCGGGCGTCGCGCTGACGACGGTGGTCGGTGGGCTCGACGACCTGCCGGACGGCGAGTGGGACCTGGCGCTGTGCCACTTCGTGCTGCGCTACCGACCCGCCGGGGTCGGCGACGTCGCAGCGCTGGCCGGCCGGGTGCGCCCCGGCGGACGACTGTCGCTCGTCGACGTGAACCCGGACGGGCGGGTGCTGCGTTCCTTGCTCAACGACGGTCCGGCGGCCGCGCGGGAGGAGCTGCACGCCGAGCGGGCGGGCGTCGAGACCTTCCGGACCACGGCCCGCAAGGTCCGTTGGACCGACGCGCGGGACGAGGCGGAGGCCGCGGGTCTGCGGGTCCGCGGCCTCTTCGGAAACCGGATCGCCAACGACCTGCTCGTCGACGAGGCCGCCAAGTACGACCGCGCCTTCCACGACGAGCTGCTCGCCCTCGAGCTCGAGCTGTGCGATCGCGCGCCCTTCAACCAGGTGGGCTTCGCGTGGCAGCTGGTGCTCGAACGCTGATCGGGCTACCCGCGCACGACCTCCGGCGGCAGCGCCCAGGCGGGCAGCGGCCGCGGGTCGGGGACGGGGAGGTGGTCGGCGTCGTAGGTCCACCGGGGTCCGGTCGTCAGCAGCTGCCGGAGCCCGTCGAGCAGGCGGTCGACCTCGGCACTGCTCGTCCCGAGGCCGACGCTCGCACGCACGGCCGATGTCCCGCCCGTGAGCCGGGCGAGCAGCGGGTGGGCGCAGAACTTGCCGTGCCGTACGCCGACGCCGTGCTCGGCGGAGAGGTACTGCGCCACGAGGTCGGCGGGGTGTCCGTCCACGGTGAAGGTGGCCAGGCCGAGGATGTCGGTCTCGCCGTCCCACAGGCGCAGCACCCGGACGCCGGGCAGCGCGGCCAGGCCGTCGCGCAACCGGTCGCGCAGGTCGGCCTCGTGCCGGACCTGGGTGGTCTCGGAGAGCGAGGCGAGCGCCTCGCAGGCCGCGGCGAGCGCAACGGCGCCGACGACGTTCGGGGTGCCGGCCTCGTGCCGGGCGGGGGCGTCGGCCCAGACCACCTCGTCGAGGGTGACCGAGCGGACCGCTCCCCCGCCGGCGAGGTACGGCGGCGCCGCAGCCAGCCAGTCCGGGCGGCCGACGAGCGCCCCGGCGCCGTACGGCGCGTAGAGCTTGTGCCCCGAGAAGGCGAGGTAGTCGAGGTCGAGCGCGGTGACGTCGACCCGCCGGTGCGGCACCAGCTGGGCGCCGTCGACCGCGATCCGGGCGCCGTGCCGGTGGGCGATCTCGACCAGCGCGGCCAGCGGCAGCACCTCGCCGGTGACGTTGGAGGCGCCGGTGACGGCCAGGAGCGCCGCCGGGCGGCGGGCCAGCTCGGCGTCGAGCGCGGCCAGAGTAGCGGCGAGCGTCGGGCGTGCCGTGACGGTGCGACGCCCCGGGCCGGCCCACGGGAGCAGGTTGGCGTGGTGCTCGACGTCAAGCGTGACGACCTCGCCGGGAACCGCGGTGGCGAGCAGGTTGAAGGCATCGGTGGTGTGCCGGACGAGCTGGACGACGTCGTCGGAGCGGGCGCCGACGAAGCCGGCGACGGTACGCCGGGCGGTCTCGTAGGCGGCCGTGCTCACGGCCGAAGCATGCCCCGCGCCGCGGTGGACGCTGGAGTAGTACGGCAGGAACTGGGTCACCCGCTCGGCGACGCTGCCGAGCGCCGGGGCGCTGGCGGCGATGTCGAGGTTGGCGTAGGGGACGGTGCCGCCGGTGACGAGCGGGACCCGGAGGTCACCGCCGACGACGGGAAGCAGGGAGGTGGTCACGGGATCTCCGGTCAAGGGGCTGGGAGGGGACCGACCGGGTCCGGCGGCACTGCCGCCGGACCCGGTCGTGGGAGGGATCCGGTGCTACTTCGTCACCTTGATCGCCTTGGCGGTCGCGGTCAGCGGCAGCCAGGTCGCGTCACCGGAGTAGGTGACGGCGACCCTCCACCTGCCCTTGGCGAGCTTGGGCAGCTTCACCGTGGCGACCCCGTTGACGACGACGGCCTGCTTCGCCGTCTTCTTGGCGGCACCCTTCGTGAGGACTACCGTGACGGTGCCGGTCGCTCCGGCCTTGCCGGCGGCAACGGTGAGCGTCACCTGCGCCGCACCGGCCTTCTTCGAGGTCGGCTTCTTGGTCACCGTGAGCGTGGCGCCCGATGCGGCGACCGGGCCGCTCGGCGTTGCCGTCGTCGCCTGGACCGTGAGCGGCTGGGTCCGCTCGGCGCCGCCGACGAGTCCGGCCGCGCCGCCGCCGTACACGTAGCGGACGGTGTGCTGACCGACCGTGAGGGCCGGGAGCGGGAGGCTCACGTCGACCACGCGGTCGGCGTCAACGTCGACCTCGCCGAGCCTGGCGTCGTCGACGAACACCTGCACGGAGCCGCCCAGCGGGCGCAGGCCGGTGAGCGGAGCGAGGGTGGC
Source organism: Nocardioides sp. F233 (assembly GCF_057813895.1). Classification (NCBI taxonomy): domain Bacteria; kingdom Bacillati; phylum Actinomycetota; class Actinomycetes; order Propionibacteriales; family Nocardioidaceae; genus Nocardioides; species Nocardioides sp. F233. The sequence goes on along the minus strand of NZ_JBVASH010000002.1, from coordinate 971,945 downwards.
GCCGGCGGTCCGGTCGGAGAAGAAGCCGCTGAACCGGCTGCCGACGCTCACCTGGGCGGTCAGGTTGCCGGGGTGGGCGGCCGGGACGGTGGTCGGGGCACCGGTGACGGTGACCTGGCTGTCGTAGCCCCCGGCCACACCGGCGATCACGTCGCGCACCTCGTCGATCGCCTCGCGGGCGAAGTTGCGCTGGTTCTGCAGCGAGTTCTGGCCAGCCTCGGCGCTGACGTTGACGTTGCCGCGCAGCTGGTCGGGGTCACCGGCGTCATACGCCGCGTCCTTGCCCTTGGTGAACCAGACCTCGGTCATGTACTCGACGTTGCCGGCGAAGGTGCCGCCGTCCGGGTTGGTCCAGTCGTCACGGATCGCCTGGTCGAGCACGGGCGCGGGCTGGCCGCCGGCGGTGGCGTCCTTGTCGTAGGACAGCAGGTGGCCGACCTGGATCTTGCGGGCGAGCTTCTCCTGGCCGCCCACGACGTACTTCACCGGGCTGGTGCTCTGGGTGCCGGGCTCGTCGGCGAGGACCTTGTACTGGGTCTTCGCGTTGGCGAGCTTCTCGAGGATCCGGCCGTAGAGGTACGACGGGCGGGTCTGCAGCGAGGAGCCGTTGACGGTGCGGAAGGCGTTGTCGCGGATGTGCTTGTCGAGCGATCCGGAGTTGCCGGTCGAGTCGAGCGAGAAGTCGAAGTTGTAGACCTTCCTGATCCCGTAGCGGCGCGCGTACTCGGCGGTCTGCTTGATGATCGCCGCGGTGTTGTGGCACCAGGTGCCGCCGAACAGGATGAGGAAGTCGCCTTCGCTGTCGAGGATGTCGATCAGCTCCGGGTAGGTGATGCTCTGGATCCGGAAGTCGTCCTCGTCGCCGTTCGTGAGGTCCTCGGCGGCGTCGAAGATGTCGCCGCCGAACCGCTTGCGGTTGAGCACCTCGGTCGCCGGGTCTGCGTTCTTGACGTACCGCTCGAAGTGGCGGCGGTTGTGCTCGGTGCTGAGGAAGTCCCACTGGGTGTCGACGTCGAGGTCGGCGGAGGTCAGCACCCGCTTCACGTCGGTCTTGTACGACGCCAGCGCGGCCGGCGACGACAGGTCCGCCGGCGGCGTGACGAGCGCGTCGACGATGCGGTTGGTCTCGCCACCGGCGGCGTCGTACACGAAGAGGTAGGGATGCTGCGCCGACACCCGCTGGTCCGGCTTCCCCGGGTCGTCGGCGAGGGCGAACGGCGTCTCGGCGTCCTTGCCGAGGTAGCTGGTCACCAGGCGCTCGCCGAGGTCGAGGAACTGGTCCTTGCCGGCGTTGTCGGCCGTCGCGAGGTCGAACCCGGTGAGGTCGAAGACGCTGAGCGCGTCGCCGTCGAGGTTGGGGTCGAAGTTGTAGATCTTCTCGATGCCCTCGGCCTTCGCCACGTCCTGGATGGCGCCGATGGTGTCCTGGAGGTAGTCGTCCTCCGGGCCACCGATCACGAAGGCCCACCTGCCGGTGTTCTTCTTGAGCAGGTACTCGAACCGCTCGAAGGTGACCGTCTCGAACACGCTGCCCTTGTCCAGCGCCGGGAACTCGTCGTCGAACCAGTCGACGGTCGCACCGTGGGTGGCTGCGGGATAGGTGGCCGGGTCGGGGTCGGCGGCGCGCGCGGGTGCGTCGATGCCCAGGAGGGGCGACGCCGCGAGCGCGACGACCGTGGCGGCCGCGACGGTGCGCCTCAGGTGGGTGCGGTGGTTCATCAGGGGGATCGCTCTCTTGTTCTCGGGATGGGTGGTGCTTGGGGTGCTTCGGGGTGCTGCAGGTCAGGCGGGGACGAGGACGCGGCGCGGGCGGCGCCGGCGTCCGCGCAGGACGTGCCAGGTCAGGGCGAGCGCGCCGGCACCGGCCAGGCCGCCGAGGATCGCGAGGCCGGCGTTGTCCGGCACCGGCGTCGGCTCCTCGTCCGCGGCAGCGTCGGTCTCGGCCTTCGCGGGCGCGCCGGCTGCGGCGGCGATGGTGACCGGCGTGGTCGCGACCTGGGCGCCGTCGAAGAGGACGACGAGCTGGTGCTCGCCCGCGGTGACGCCGGCGGGGACGACGACGTCCGCGGTGAACCCGCCGTTGTCGTCGGTCTTCACCGTGCCGAGCGGGACCGGGTCGGAGTGCAGCTCGAGGGCGTAGCCCTCGATCCGCGGCGCGAAGCCGGTACCGGTGACGGTCACGGTGGCCCCGGGCGTCAGGTCACCGGTCACGGTGACGGTGCCGGCGACCGTGGCGGGGTCGACGCCGACCACGACCGGCTCCGACGGCGGTGAGCCGGCGGACTCGCCGGCCGCGTTGCTGGCCCAGACCGCCGCGCGGTAGCTGCCGGGCGGCACGTCCTCGAAGACGTACTCCAGCCTCGACGCGTCGGTCTGGACCGCGGCCTGGCCTGTGAAGCGGACCAGGTAGCCGGTCACCTGCTCGATCTCGGCGTTCGGCGACGCGGCCCACGAGACGGTCACCGTGTCGCCGTCGACCGTGAGGGTGGGCGCGGCGAGTGCGCTCGGCGCACCGGGCGCGACCTGCTCGGTCGCAGTGTCGGTCGGGTCGACGACGGCACCCGTCGTACCGGTGGTTCCGGTGGTTCCAGTGCTGCCGGTGCCCTTGCCCGGGGTCTTGCCGCCGGTGGCCTTGCCGCCCGCGCCCGTCGTGCCGCTGCCGGTGCCGGTCGGGCTGGGCGTCGGGGTTGCCGTCGGCGTGGGGGTCGGCGTGGGTGTCGTGGTCGGCTTGTCGCCCTTGTAGCTGTAGCTGCCGGCCGGGTACGACGTCCTGCCGTTGCGGTTGGGGTAGATCGGGTGCTGGTTCTCGTCGAGCTCGCAGTCCTGGATCCAGAGGCAGGTCACGTCGTCGAGGCAGGGGAACTCGTCGCCCCCGTCGACCCAGCCGTCGGCGTGCGCGGCCGGGGCCGGGCCGATCGAGACGGCCAGCGTGGCCGCGATCGCGGCGACGGGCAGCAGGGCGAGGATCCGGTGGGATCGCCGGGTGGTCATGCGTTGACTCCTTGCGGGATGGGGGTGGTGGTGGGAGCAGGGGTGGGCAGCGCGCAGGCACCGATGGGGACGCCGGGGTCGACGAGCGCTCCGGCCCGGTCGTCGACGACCTCCCCGGCCAGGTCGTCAGGAACGACGAGTCCGTCGAAGACCGCGTCGTCGAGGCGGCCCTCCTGGCGGGCCACGATGGTGGCGGCGACGGCGGCGGACGTGACGTTGTCGAGCGTGCGCGCCATGTCGGCGACCATGCTGACCGGCAGCGTGATCGCGACCAGCTCGAGCGGGAGCCCGGCTGCGGTGAGCACCGTGGTGGCGGTGATCGTGGCGGTGCCGGGGACGCCCGCCGTACCGACGGAGACGATCACGCCGAGCAGGACGAGAACGACGTAGTCCTGCACGCCCCACGAGATCCCGAGGGCGTTGACGCCGAAGACGGCCAGCAGGACCGGCCACACGCCGGCACAGCCGGGCATGCCGATGGTGGTGCCGAGGGGCGCGGTGAAGCCGGCGATGTCGGACGGGACGCCGATCCGCTCGCGCAGCAGCCGCGTGGTCACCGGCAGGGTGCCGGCGCTGCTCTGCGTGGTGAACGCCGTCAGCTGGGCCGGGAGGAGCTTGCGGAAGAAGCGCAGGGGATCGACGTCGGCGAACACCCGCAGCAGCACGCCGTTGACGAGGAAGGCGTGCACGAAGCAGGCCAGCCACGCCAGGCCGAGCACCCCGAGGAGCGAGACCATCTGCGACCACTGGCCCGCGGCACGGGCGGTGGCGACGGCGGTCAGCGACAGCACGGCGTACGGCGTCAGCGCGATCACGAACCCGACGGCGCGATAGATGATCTCGCGCAGCGCGTCGATGAACGCCTTGAACGGCGCCACGGTGGCGGGTGCGCGGTCCGCCACGAGCGAGTAGGACACCGCGATCAGGACGCTGAACAGGATGATCGGGATGACGTTGTTCTCGGCGATGTCGGTGACGATGTTCGTCGGGAAGAAGTCGATGAACACCTCGGTGAACGGCTTCTTGATGTTCTCCAGCGCCGAGGTGTTCGTCTCACCGAGCGTCAGGTCGGCACCCTTGCCGATGCCGAGCTGGAGCGAGAGCCCCAGGGTCAGCAGCACCGCGAGCGCGTTGAGCCCGAGCAGCCAACCGATCGAGCGGGCGCCGATGGTGCGCAGCTGGGCGGTCGAGCCGAGCGAGGTGATGCTCGACAGGATCGAGACGATGATCAGCGGCGCGACGATCGCGAGCAGCAGGTTCAGGTAGACCTTGCCCACCGGCTCGACGTAGTCGAGGTGGCCCTCGAAGACCACGCCGACCGCCACTCCCAGCCCCAGCGCACCGATGGTCAGCACACTGAAGTTCACCCGCATCCGGCCCAGCACGTGGATGCCGGCGAACAGTCCCAGCGTCACCAGCAGCGCGGCGACGGCGTACCCGCCCATGAGTCCCTCTTCTTCTTTTAGTCGACTATTTCGATCGACTTAAAGACTAGAGGATTGGTGAGGGTGCTCAGCGCCAGATCGCCCGAAATGCGATCAGCCATCCCGGATTCCGGGATGGCTGATCGGTGGGGCCTATCAGGAGGTCAGACGACCGGACCCCCGGTCGGCGGCAGGTCGGCGGGGTCGACTCCCCCGTTGCAGGACGCGAACGGCTCGGGCGCGGTGTCGCCCGCGCCGAGCTGAGCGATGAACAGGGCGATCCGCGGGTCATCCGGGCCGGTCAGCTCCAGCTGGCGGCCCCAGACCGTGATCACGACCGGCGCCTCCTGGTCGTCGTACGGCGACAGGATCCCGTTGGCCGGCAACTCCTCGGTGAGCCGCTGGACGCCGTCAGCGTCGACGTCGTCGGTCCGGTAGGTCAGCCACACGGTGCCGTGCTCGAGGTCGTGGACGGCATTGACCTCCGGCACCGGCTCGTCGTACGCGCCGCACTCGAGCCAGTACGGCGCGTGGTCGCCACCGACCGGCGGCGACTGCGGGTAGTCCGGCTCCTCCCCCGGCGCGAGGTGCTGGTTGGTCAGGCCGTCGTACTGCTTCACGGCGGCGAGGCTGCTCGTGTCGGGCTCCGCCTTGCCCGCGCCGTCGTCCGCCTCGGCGTCGTCGCTCCTCGCGAGCACGACCGGGACCACGATCGCGACCGCGAGCACGAGGACGGCGGCGAGCACGGCGAGCACGATCGGAACCGCCGAGCGCTTCCTCGGCGGCGGGAAGCCGGAAGGCGGGAAGGCCGGTGGCGGGTAGGGCGGCGGCGGGAAGAGCGGCTCGCTCACTGCTCGAGCGCCCGCTCGACCCGCTCCACCTTCGCAGTCAGCTCACCCGTGAAGCCCGGCCGGATGTCGGCCTTGAGCACCAGACCGACCCGCGCGGAGGTCGCGGCGACGACGTCCACCGCCTGCTTCACCACGGCCATCACCTCGTCCCACTCGCCCTCGATCGTCGTGAACATCGACGTCGTCTCGTTGGGCAGCCCGGACTCACGGACCACCCGGACCGCGGCGGCCACGGCCTCGGACACGCCACCGGTGTCGTCGGAGCTGGAGGGACTGATGCTGAACGCGACGAGCATGCGCCCACCGTAGTCAGTGGGGCTGTGCCGCACCTCGGCAGTAGGGTCGCTCGTCGCGCAGGTACCAGACCAGCCAGGTCACGGGGAAGAACGCCGCCGCCAGGGCGACGACGGCCGCCGACGCACCCCTCCGCCGCTCACCGGCTCCGGTCAGCGCGCCGAGCGCCAGCAGGCACCCACCGAGGGCGATGGTCACGGCGAGGATCATGGCCCCATCATCCACCACACCAGGTTGCTGACGACCGGTTCCTCGACCATGCCAGTGACATCAACGGCATGCCGACGGGCCCGGCCGGCCTACCGTTGGTGTCGCACGCACCCGGCCGCCGCCATTTCCTACGCCGCGCGAGAACACCGAACGGCCCGCCCCTCCATTCCAGGAGGGACGGGCCGTTCGGATCGAGCAGAGCGGCAGGCGTCAGCCGCGGAGCAGGTTCCGCAGGACGTACTGCATGATGCCGCCGTTGCGGTAGTAGTTCGCCTCGCCGGGGGTGTCGATGCGGACGACCGCGTCGAACTCGACACCCGTGTCGGTGGTGACCTTGACCGTCGGCGGCGTGGTGCCGTCGTTGAGCTCGGTGATGCCGGCGATCGCGAACGTCTCCTCACCGGTCAGGCCGAGCGACGCGGCGTTCTGGCCGGCCGGGAACTGCAGCGGGATGACGCCCATGCCGATGAGGTTGGAGCGGTGGATGCGCTCGTAGCTCTCGGCGATGACCGCCTTGACGCCCAGCAGCGAGGTGCCCTTGGCCGCCCAGTCGCGCGACGAGCCGGAGCCGTACTCCTTGCCGGCCAGGACGACCAGCGGGATGCCCGCGTCCTGGTAGCGCACCGAGGCGTCGTACACCGTGCTGACCGGACCGCCCTCGACCGTGAAGTCGCGGGTGAAGCCGCCCTCGGTGCCGGGCGCGATCTGGTTGCGCAGGCGGATGTTGGCGAACGTGCCGCGGATCATGACCTCGTGGTTGCCACGGCGCGAGCCGTAGGAGTTGAAGTCGCGCGGGGCGACGCCGTTCTCCGTGAGGTAGATGCCCGCGGGCGAGTCGCCCTTGATCGAGCCGGCCGGCGAGATGTGGTCGGTGGTGACCGAGTCGCCGAGCTTGAGCAGGACGCGGGCACCGGAGATGTCGGTGACCGGGACCGGCTCGTGCGGCATGCCGTCGAAGTAGGGAGGCTTGCGGACGTAGGTCGACGTCGCGTCCCAGGTGAAGGTGTTGCCCTCGGGGGTGGGCAGCGAGCGCCAGCGCTCGTCGCCCTTGAAGACGTCGGCGTACGACGAGGCGAACATCTCCGAGTTGATCGCGCCGGCGATGGTCTCCTCGACCTCGGCCGGGCTCGGCCAGATGTCCTTGAGGTAGACCGGGTTGCCCTCGGCGTCGGTGCCGAGCGCGTCGTTGAACAGGTCGACGTCCATCGAGCCGGCCAGCGCGTACGCGACGACCAGCGGCGGGGAGGCCAGGTAGTTCATCTTGATGTCGGGGCTGATCCGGCCCTCGAAGTTCCGGTTGCCCGAGAGCACCGAGACGACGGCGAGGTCGTGCTCGTTGACCGCGGCGGAGACCTCGGGGATGAGCGGGCCCGAGTTGCCGATGCAGGTGACGCAGCCGTAGCCGACCAGGTTGAAGCCGAGCTTGTCGAGGTACGGCGTCAGGCCGGCCTTGTCGTAGTAGTCGGAGACGACCTGCGAGCCGGGCGCGAGGGTGGTCTTGACCCACGGCTTGCGGGTCAGGCCCTTCTCGACCGCCTTCTTGGCGAGCAGCGCGGCGCCGATCATGACCGACGGGTTGGACGTGTTGGTGCAGGAGGTGATCGAGGCGATCGTGACCGCGCCGTGGTCCAGGGTGAACGACGTGCCGTCCTCGAGGGTGACCTCGACCGGGGTCGACGGGCGGCCGACCGACTGCGCCGGGGCGTCGGAGGCCGGGAAGGACTCCTTGCCGGCCTCGTCGGCGTCGCCGTTGTCGACGTAGTCGAGGACCGACTCGCGCCACGACGCCTTGGCGTCGGTGACCAGCACCCGGTCCTGCGGGCGCTTCGGGCCGGCGATCGACGGGACGACGGTCGCGAGGTCGAGCTCGAGCTTCTCGGAGTAGCGCGGCTCGGCGTCGGGGTCGAGCCAGAGGCCCTGCTCCTTGGCGTACTTCTCGACGAGCGCGATCTGCTCCTCGGAGCGACCGGTCAGGCGCAGGTAGCTGGTGGTCTCGCCGTCGATCGGGAACACCGCGATGGTCGAGCCGAACTCCGGCGACATGTTGCCGATGGTGGCGCGGTTGGCCAGCGGCAGCGCCGCGACACCGGGACCGTAGAACTCGACGAACTTGCCGACGACACCGTGCTTGCGGACCATCTCGGTGATCGTGAGCACCAGGTCGGTGGCGGTCGAGCCCTCGGGCAGCTCGCCGGACAGCTTGAAGCCCACGACGCGCGGGATCAACATGGAGACCGGCTGGCCGAGCATCGCGGCCTCGGCCTCGATGCCGCCGACGCCCCAGCCCACGACGCCGATGCCGTTGACCATGGTGGTGTGCGAGTCGGTGCCGACGCAGGTGTCGGGGTAGGCCAGCAGCTCGCCGTCGACCTCACGCGTGAACACCGTGCGGGCCAGGTGCTCGATGTTGACCTGGTGCACGATGCCGGTGCCCGGCGGGACGACCTTGAAGTCGTCGAAGGCGCCCTGGCCCCAGCGCAGGAACTGGTAGCGCTCGCGGTTGCGCTCGTACTCGATCTCGACGTTGCGGGCGAACGCCTCGGGCGTGCCGAAGACGTCGGCCATGACGGAGTGGTCGATGACCATCTCGGCCGGCGCGAGCGGGTTGATCTTGGTGGCGTCGCCACCCAGGTCGGCCATGGCCTCGCGCATGGTGGCGAGGTCGACGACACAGGGGACGCCGGTGAAGTCCTGCATGATCACGCGGGCGGGCGTGAACTGGATCTCCTTGTCGGGCTGGGCCGTCTCGTCCCAGCCGGCGAGGGCCTTGATGTCCTCGGCCGTGATGTCCGCGCCGTCCTCGGTGCGGAGCAGGTTCTCGAGCAGCACCTTCAGCGAGAAGGGCAGGCTCTCGACGTCGAGGCCCTCTCCCTTGACCGCGTCGAGGCGGAAGATCTCGTAGGACTTGCCGTCCACGTCCAGGGTGCTCTTGGCGCCGAAGCTGTTCTTGCTGGCCATCGCGTCTCCGTCCTCATCGACTTCATCGTTGTCGCTAGGTCTCCTGTTGCATCCTGCCGCCGCGAACGGTGGAACGGATAGTGAGGTTGACCTAAGTCTTCGGCACGGCTGTGCCGGACATCTCTTGATATCAAGATACACGATGTCGGGGCGACGTGCGCGGACGTGCTCGCGCCCTGGGCGCAGTTTCGTCCGGATCGGCCGCGGGAACAGGGACCGCAGACCAAACGGAGGAACCCATGACCCTGATGTCGAAGCTCGACCGGATGTACACCGCGAGCCGCGACCTGATGCCCGATGCAGCCCACGACCTGGCGGTGTACACCACCACCCTGTACGAGCACCTGCAGACGCTCAACGTGCAGGCCGCCCTCGCGGGCGACCCCGCCGTGCTCCGGTCGGTCCTCCAGGCAGGCGGCAACGTGCACGACGCGATGCGGATCGGTGTCTCCTCACTGAACGACTGCGCCCTCGCGGTCGAGGCCACCGCGGACGACTACGTGGAGAATGACGAGGCGGCCCGGACCGACCTGAGGAACCTGTCCGCCAAGGTCCGCGACGCCGCGGAGCCGAGCGACCACGGCTACGTGCCCCCGGCTCTCGACGACCCGGCGACGCCCGGCGCGACGGTGCTCTCGGACCACGGGGTCCCGCAGGTCACGCCGAGCACGCCGGACCCGGTGTCCGTCGACCAGGACCGGACCGATCGTGAGCAGGCCGAGCAGGACAGCGCCGACCAGCACAACCGCGACCGTCACCGAGGAGCGTGAGCACGTGGCCTTCTCACGCGACGAGTTCAACAGCCTGCTCGGGCGGATCGAGACCTACCTCGGCTACCTGCGCGGCAACGAGAACGCCTGGCAGTACCTCGAAGCTGCCCGCACCGAGATCAACTCCACCTACAACGAGGGCATCCTCGACGTCCTGATCCTCGAGGAGGGCTACCACTTCCCCTGTCCCGACGGGGCCTTCGAGGTCCGGCCGTCGATCTGGCGCGCCGACATGTACATGCCGCCCGGGGCGACCTACGACAAGTACGAGTTCATCCGCAGCATCCAGAAGTCTGCCGACGACGCGTACGCCGACGGCGTCGCCTGGGCGGCCGGGATCGCCGACTACGCCCGCAGCATCTGCGCGCAGTTCACCGAGCCGGACGTCACGACGATGACCCAGGCCATCCTCGCGATCCAGACCGAGGTGGCGGACAAGCTCACCCTCGACATCGGCGACGACTTCGCCGGCCTGGGCACCATCCCGAACTTCTGGCAGAGCGACGCCGCCATCGAGTTCGGCTCCTTCTACCTGAACTACAACGAGGGCCTGGTCCGCTGCGGCGAGATCGCCGGGCGCCTCACCCGGTGCACCGCGGCGACCGCCCAGGTCATCGGCAGCACCCAGGTGGGGGCGCTCGCCTTCGCCGCATCCATGGAGAAGGGCGTCAAGGCCCAGCTCAAGCAGTGGGCGGCCTTCGGACGCAAGCCCGAGGACCCCGCCGACCCGCCGCCCGCGTGGATTGCCGACGTCCAGGCGATCGGCCAGGCAGCGCTGACGGTGCTCAGCGACTTCGTGACGCCGGTCAAGACGATCGTCAACGACGTCAACGACGTCCAGAGCAAGGGCGGCCACCTCGTCGAGCTCGCCCAGGCGATCGAGGACGCCACCGGATTCACCCTCCTCCCCCATTTCACCAAGAGGATCCCGGTCGAGAGTGCCGAGGAGCTCTACACGATGCTCGCCACCACGCTCAAGGACTCCTATCTCCAGAAGTACCAGGACGCGCTCGACAGCCTCAACGCCGGTGACACGACCACGGAGGTCGAGCCCGGCGACGTCGGCGTGCGCGCGGCGAGCGGCTCCGCCGTCCTGGCGGCCGCCGACCTCACCACCCTGCTGGGCCTGCTCAGGTTCGAGGGCGGCACGGGCCCCCTCAACGAGGGCCGCCCCGGCTCCGGACGAGTCCCCTACTGAGGGACCACGGGCGCGTCCTCCGCGAACTGGGTCCGGTAGAGCTCCTCGTAACGACCGCCCGCGGCCAGCAGCGCCGCGTGCGTGCCGCGCTCCACGATCCGGCCGCCCTCGACGACGGCGATCAGGTCGGCGGCCCGGATCGTCGAGAGCCGGTGCGCGATCACCAGCGCGGTCCGGCCGGCGAGCGCCTCCCCCAGCGCCGCCTGCACGGCGGCCTCCGAGGTCGAGTCGAGGGACGCCGTCGCCTCGTCGAGGATGACCACCTGCGGATGCTTGAGCAGCAGCCGCGCGATGGTGAGCCGCTGCCGCTCGCCGCCCGAGAGCCGGTAGCCGCGCTCACCCACGACCGTCTCCAGCCCATCGGGCAGCGCCCCGACCAGGTCCGCGAGCCGGGCCCGGGTCAGCGCGTCCCACAGGTCCTGCTCGCTCGCCTCCGGGCGCGCGAGCAGCAGGTTGCCCCGGATCGTGTCGTGGAACAGGTGCCCGTCCTGGGTGACCATGCCGACCGCGCTGCGGATCGACGCGGCGGTCAGGTCCCGCACGTCCACCCCCGCCAGGCGTACGGCGCCCGCATCGACGTCGTACAGCCTGGACACGAGCTGCGCGATGGTCGACTTGCCCGCGCCTGAGGAGCCGACCAGGGCCACGACCTGGCCGGGCTCGGCGCGCAGGGAGATGCCGTGCAGCACCTCCTCGCCGCCGCGGGTGTCGAGCGTGGCGACCGCCTCCAGCGAGGCGAGCGAGACCTTGTCGGCCGACGGGTAGGCGAACCGGACGTCGTCGAGCTCGACCGCGACCGGGCCGTCGGGCACCTGCCGGGCGCCGGGGCGGTCCTTGATCAACGGCTCGAGGTCGAGCACCTCGAAGACCCGCTCGAAGCTGACCAGCGCGCTCATCACCTCGACCCGGGCACTGGCCAGGGCAGTCAGCGGGGCGTACAGGCGGGTGAGCAGCAGGGACAGGGCGACCACGTCACCGGCGTGGAGGGTGCCCTTCAGGGCGAGGGCGCCGCCGAGGCCGTAGACGACGGCGACGGCGAGCGCGGACACGAGGGTGAGCGCCGTGACGAAGGTGGTCTGCACCATCGCGGTGCGTACGCCGATCTCGGCGACCCGCTGCGCCCGCGCCGCGAACTCCGCCGACTCCTGCTCCGGGCGGCCGAACAGCTTGACCAGGGTGGCGCCGGGCGCGGAGAACCGCTCGGTCATCTGGTTGCCCATCGCGGCGTTGTGGTCGGCGGCCTCGCGCTGGATGCCGGCCAGTCGGCGGCCCATCCGTCGCGCGGGCACGACGAACACCGGCAGCAGGACGAGCGCGAGCAGGGTGACCTGCCAGGAGATGCCGAGCATCACGACCAGGGTCAGGACCAGGGTGACCAGGTTGCCGACCACCCCGGACAGCGTCTGGCTGAACGCACGCTGCGCCCCGATGACGTCGTTGTTGAGCCGACTGACCAGCGCGCCCGTCCGGGTCCGGCTGAAGAAGGCGACCGGCATCCGCTGGACGTGGTCGAACACGGTCGTGCGCAGGTCGAGGATCAGGCCCTCGCCGATGCTCGACGACAGCCAGCGCGACACCAGCCCGAGCGCCGCGTCCAGCACCGCCAGCACCGCGATCGCCAGCGCCAGCCGTACGACGACCGAGCGGTTGTCGCCCGCCACGATCGCGTTGACGACGTCACCGGCCAGCACCGGCGTCGCGACGGCGAGACCGGCCGTGACGACGCTGAGGACGACGAACCCGATCAGCTTGCGGCGGTGGGGACGCGCGAAACGCAGGATCCGCTTCGCGGTCGCGGTGCTGAACTCCCGCTGCTCGTCCGGGCCGTGCATCCCCCGGTACACCTGGTTCCAGGCGATCGACTCCATGCTCATGCTCGTGACCGTAGAACCTCAAGCCGACATGAGGACAAGCGGGCGAGGCCACGAGCCGGAAAATCACCGAAAAAAGATCCGCCCGGCCTGTCGTACCGGTCCTCCCCCGTTCGTGGAGAGGATGTCAGCGCCCCCATCCCGACCCCCGGAGGTCACCATGCGCACCCTGATCTACACCGCCTTCGTCTCCGTCGACGGCGTCGTCCAGGCCCCCGGCCCCGAGGACGGCTACCGCAACGGCGGCTGGACCTTCCAGGGCATCGACTTCGTCGAGGACGTCTACGAGCTCAAGGCCCGCGAGCAGGAGGAGGCCGGCGCGCTGCTCCTCGGCCGGGTCAGCTACCAGGCGTTCGCGCCGGTGTGGCCGAAGATGACGACCGAGTTCCCGACGTACAACGCGATGCCGAAGTACGTCGTCTCGACCACACTCAAGGACGAGGACCTCGTCACCAACTGGGGCGAGACCACGATCCTGCGTTCCTTCGACGACGTCGCCGCGCTCAAGGAGACCGACGGCGGCCCGCTCTCGATCCACGGCTCGGCGAGCCTGGCCCGCGGCCTCGCCGACGCCGGGCTCCTCGACCGCTACCACCTGCTGGTCTTCCCGTGGGTCCTCGGCGCCGGCAAGCGGATGTGGAGCGAGACCGACAAGGACCGCCAGAAGCTGGAGCTCGTCGAGAGCGCGTCGTACGCCAACGGCGTGCAGAAGCTCTGCTACGACGTCGTGCGCTGACGCCTCCTACAGGACCACCGTCGGCTTCACCCGGCTCGGCGTCCACACCCGGTGCCTGCGCGCGACCAGTGAGGTGAGCACCAGCGCACCGACCAGGTACGCCGCCAGCACCAGCACCGCCGTGGACGCGCGGGCCGGGTCGCCGCCGTACATGAGCTGGCGCAGGCCGTCGACGGCGTAGCTCATCGGCAGCACCTGGTGCAGCCAGTGCAGTGGCTCGGGGATGGTCTGCCAGGGGAAGGTGCCGCCGGCCGTCACCAGCTGGACCACCATCAGGACCAGCGCGAGGAACTGGCCGGGGGTGCCGAGCAGGGCGTTCAGCAGGTGCACGACCGCGATGAAGGTGGCCGAGATCAGGATCATGAACAACCAGGTCCGCAGGCTCTCGACGATGCCGACGTCGAGGGTGAGCGCCACCACCGCGAAGGCGAGGGTCATCTGCACCGCGCCGATCAGGGCCGGCGGCAGCCACCCGCCGACGGCGATCCGCAGCGGGTGCTGGTTGGCGGCCAGCGCCCGGCTGGACAGCGGGCGGACCAGCAGGAAGAGGACGTAGCCGCCGATCCAGGCAGCCAGGGCCAGGAAGAACGGCGCCAGCCCGGCGCCGTAGTTGCGGGCAGCGGCGTCGCTGCGGGCCCGGACGTCGATCGGGTTGGCGATCGTCTCGGCGATCTGCCGACGTGACTGCTCGGTGGTGTCCGGAACCTGCTCGACGCCGGCGGCGAGCCCGTCGCGCAGCGTGCCGGCGCCCGCGGTCAGCTGGCGCAGGCCCTTGCGCAGCTCGACGGTGCCGTCGTGCAGGGTGCCGGCGCCCTTGTCGAGCCGGGCGGCGCCGGTCTCCAGCTTGTCGGCGCCGTCGCGCGCCTGGCGGATCCCGTCGACGAGCGCGGGCGCCGAGCGCGCGAGCTGCTCGGCACCGTCGGCGACCTGGTCGGCGCCGCTCGCCAGCTGGTTGAGCTGCTTGCGTACGTCGCCCGCCTTGGTGTCGACGTTGTGCACCTTGCCGCCGACCCGGTCGTAGACCCCGAGCAGCCGGTCCTGCGCGCCCTGGTCGAGGCCGAGCTGGTTCATCTGGGCCACGAGGTCGGCCCGGCCGCCGTCGTACGCGACCCGGGCGCCGTGGACCGCACCCGCGATCTTGTTGCCCGCGTTGGCGACCGCCTGGTCGCCGTCCGCGACCTGACGGGCACCGGAGGCCAGCTTCCGAGCCTGCTGGGGCAACGGCGCCGTACGGGTGGCCAGGGTGGTCAGGCCGTCGTGCAGCTGGGTCGCGCCGGTGTGCAGCTGCCCGGTGCCGTCGGCGAGCTGGGCACTGCCGTCGACGAGCCTGCGCGAGCCCTTGCGCGCCTCCTTCAGCCCGCCCTGCAGCTGGCCGGCCCCGTCGGCACCCTGCTGCAGGCCCTGGCGGACGTCGGCGATGCCGAGCAGGAAGGTGCCGACCGCCTCCTGGGAGACCTTCTGCCCGATCGCGTCGCGGACCTTGGTGGCGACGGTGTTGGCGATCGTGGTCGACAGGTAGGAGTTCGCGTCGTTGGTGAGCATGGTGATCCGCGCCTGCTCGGGGTCTCCGCCGGAACTGCTGGTCAGTGCGGCCGAGAAGTCGCGCGGGATCAGCAGCGCGAAGTCGTAGGTGCCGTCGTCGACCCCGGCCTTCGCGGTGGCCCGGTCGACCTCGTGCCAGCCGAAGTCGGCGGACTCCAGCAGCTCGTCGGCCACCTCGCGCCCGGCGTCGAGCTCCTTGCCGTCGAGGCCGGTCGCGCCGGCGTCCTCGACGACCAAGGCGGTCGGGACCCGGTCCAGCGCCGAGTACGGGTCGTGGTTGGCGTAGAGGTAGAGCCCGGCATAGATGGTCGGCACCGTCACGAGCGCCAGCACCGTGATCCGGCCCATCCGGATGCTCAGCAGCCGCGAGATCTCGCTCCAGGCGATGCGCAGGGCGTTCACGCCGCACCTCCGATCGTCGCCATCCGGACGACCTCGCCGGCCAGGTCCACCGCCTCGCTCACCGTGACGAGGACCCCGAGCCCGCCGTCGGCCGCGGCTCGGACGACCGGCCACCAGTCCCGCCGGTGCAGGCCGTGCCGGTCGGGCGAGACCAGCACCAGGAACCGGGCATCCGGCCGCGCCGCCCCCAGCTCGGTCAGCGAGCGGATCCGGTCGGCCGGCGGCACGTCCTCGGTCCGCAGCCCCGGCCCGGTCGCGAACCGGTGCTCACGCAGCCACGCCGACGCAGAACGCGGCCCGGCCGGGCGCCCGGCGAGGGCGAGCTCCTCGGCCACCACCACCCGGAACGGCACGCTGTCGTCCGGTTCGGTGACCCCGGGTACGTCGACCAGCACCACCGCCGCCTGCAGCGCTCCGGGCGAGGCGTCCTCGCCCAGCGCGACCGCGCCGCCGGTCAGCCGGAGCCGCCCGGCCAGCGCGAGCGCCAGCGCCACGTTGCCGTGCCCCGGCCGCCCCACGGCGACGACCACCTCACCGGGGACCAGCTCCACCGAGGTGGGTTCCAGCAGCCCTGCGACCGCCCCGTCCGTCATGACCAGGTTCGTCATGACGGTCAGTCTGCCGTGGCTACTCCGCGGAGGACGGGACCAGGAGCGCGACGCACTCCACGTGGTGTGTCATGGGGAACAGGTCGAAGGCACGCAGCGACGCGAGCCGGTAGCCGTGCTCGGCGAAGATCGCGACGTCGCGGGCGAGCGCGGAGGGGTCGCAGGCGACGTACGCCACCGCGCGGGGTGCGCGGGCCACGACCTGCTCGACGACGGCCCGCTTGGCCCCGACCCGCGGCGGGTCGAGCACGACGAGGTCGACCTGGTCCCAGGCTCCGGCGAGGCCGGTGGCGAGCACCGAGGCGACATCGCCGGGCACGGCCGTGAGGCCCGGGCAGTTGCTCTCGGACAGGGCCGAGGCGGCCTGGTCTCCCTCGACCGCGGCGACGCGGCCGGTCGGGCCGACGGCCTCGGACAGGAAGCGGCTGAACAGCCCGACGCCGGCGTACAGGTCGAGCGCGCTCTCGCCGGGCTGGGGGGCAAGTGCCTCGAGGACGGCGCCGACCAGCGTCTCCGGGGCACCCGGGTGGACCTGCCAGAAGCCACCGTCGGCGACCTCGAAGGTCCTCCCCCGCACGACGTACGACGGACCGCCGGGCGCCTCGAGCAGGCACTCGTCGACCGGGACCACGTCGTGGGAGCGGTGCTTGCGCATGCCGCGTCCGCCGTCGGGCAGCGGGACGTAGCGCTGGCGGGTGCGCCAGTGCAGGCCGTCCTCGTCGCCGGACACGGCCTCGACGGTCACGTCCACGTCGAGGCGCGCCACGCGACGCAGCTGCTCGCGCACGACGTCGGCCTTCAGGGACAGCTGGGCCGGGACGGCCACGTGCTGGAAGTCGCAGCCGCCGCACAGCCCGGGACCGGCGTACGGGCAGGGTGCGGGCACCCGGTCGGGCGAGGCCGTGAGCACCTCGACGGCGTCGGCCCGCCAGAACTTGTCGCCCTCGGTGCCCTCGGTGATCTCGAGGACCACCCGCTCACCGGGCAGGGCGTGACGGACGAACACGACGCGGTCCTCGACCCGGGCGACGCAGTGGCCGCCGTGCGCGACCGGGCCGACCTCGGCCTCGAACCGACGGCCCACAACGGAGGCGCCGCGGTTGGTCCGGGCACGGGGCCGGCGGGACGGGCGTCGGGCAGGCCGGCTCACCGCGGGGTCTGCCGGTCGTCGCCGCTCACCCGGCCGCGGCGCAGGTCCCCGGCGTGCACGCGGTGCTCCTCGCGCTCCTCCCGCTCCAGCGCGATCCCCGAGGACCGCAGCTGGTAGGGCACCGAGATGACCATGACGCCGGGCGTGAACAGCAGCCGGCCCTTGAGCCGCAGGGCGGTCTGGTTGTGCAGGAACTGCTCCCACCAGCGGCCCACGACGTACTCGGGGATGAACACGGCCACGACCCCGCGCGGGTTGGCGCGGCGGATCGCCGAGGCGTACTCGACGATCGGCTTGACCACCTCGCGGTACGGCGAGTGCAGCACCTTGAGCGGGATGCCGGTGTTGCGCTCGTCCCACTCCTCCAGGAGCCGCACGGTGTCCTTCTGGTCGACCGACACGTAGACGCCCTCGAGCGAGTTCGGCCGGGTCGCCTTCGCGAACGCCAGCGCCCGCAGGGTCGGCTTGTGCAGCTTGGACACGAGCACGATGGCGTGCACGCGGGTCGGCAGCGCCTTGTCGGTCTCGTCGGCGGCGAGCTCGCGCTCGACGTTGTCGTAGTGCTTCTTGATCCCCTTCATCACGATGAAGAAGAAGATCATCGCCAGGATCGCGATCCAGGCGCCGGCGAGGAACTTGGTGAGCAGCACGACCACCATGACGACGGCGGTCATCGCGAGGCCGAAGGCGTTGATGATCCGCGAGCGCTGCATCTGCAGCCGGGTCGCATGGTCGGTCTCGGTCTTCAGGTGCCGGGTCCAGTGCCGGATCATGCCGAGCTGGCTGAGGTTGAACGAGACGAAGACGCCGACGATGTAGAGCTGGATCAGCTTCGTGGTCTCGGCGTTGAAGGCCAGGATCAGGACGATCGCGAGGACCGCGAGGAACAGGATGCCGTTGCTGTAGGCCAGCCGGTCTCCGCGCGAGCCGAGCGCCCGCGGGGCGAAGCCGTCGCGGGCCAGGATCGAGGCCAGCACCGGGAATCCGTTGAACGCGGTGTTGGCCGCGAGCACGAGGATGATGCCGGTCATGGCGACGACGAAGTAGAAGCCCGGCGGGAAGTCGGTGAACACCGCTCGCGCCAGCTGCGCCACGACCGTGTGCTGGTCGAAGCCGTCCGGGAGGTGGCTGCCGTCGGCGTTGCGGAGCCGGTCGATGTCGTTCGGGTCGACGTACTTCATGCCCATGGTCCGCGCCAGCAGCATGATGCTCATCAGCATGGTGACGGCGATGCCACCCAGGAGCAGCAGCGTCGTCGCCGCGTTCTTGGACTTGGGCCGCTTGAACGCCGGGACGCCGTTGGAGATCGCCTCGACACCGGTCAGCGCGGCACAGCCGGAGGAGAACGCGCGAGCGAGCAGGATGATCAGCGCGATCTGGGTGAGCTCGCCCTGGTGGTCGCTGTCGGGCAGGACCGTCAGGTGGGCGCTCTCGACCTGCGGCAGCGTGCCGGACGTGTACTGGACGAAGCCGTAGATGCCCATCCCGATGATCGCGAACATGAAGCCGTAGGTCGGGATCGCGAAGAACTTCCCCGACTCGCGTACACCGCGCAGGTTCATCCCGGCCAGGACGATCACCAGGATCGTCGCGAATATCGCCTCGTGGCCGGATATGAAGTCGAGTGCCGACGCGGCGTTCTGGACTCCGGACGAGATCGACACCGCCACCGTCAGCACGTAGTCGACCAGCAGCGCGCTGGCGACCGTGATGCCGGCCGTCGCGCCGAGGTTGACCGTCGCGACCTCGTAGTCACCGCCGCCCGACGGGTAGGCGTGCACGTTCTGCCGGTAGGACAGCACCACCGTGAACATCACGATGGCGACGGCGACGCCGACCTTCCAGGACCAGACGTACGCCGACGCCCCGGCCATGGACAGCATGATGAAGACCTCGTCGGGCGCATACGCCACCGACGACAGGGCGTCGCTGGCGAACACCGGAAGCGCGATCCGCTTGGGAAGCAGTGTCTCCCCCAGCTGGGCGCTGCGCAGCTTGCGTCCGAGGAGGATGCGCTTCGATACGTCTCCGACACCCACGAGCGACAACGGTAGGGCATGGGTGCCGCTAGGCCAGCGTTCGCTGCACCACCAGGTCGAGGACGACCGGCTCGTGGTGCCCTGCCAGCTGGTCCCGCGAGGCCGGTGTCGCCCAGATCTTCGCCAGCGCACCCCGGAAGGCGGTGGCCGTCGCGAGGTCGTCGAAGTCGAGGTCCACGCGGACCTGCCGGGGGTCGTCGGCGACCCGGACGACGCGGTACGACCGCACGCCGCTCGTGCGGCGGAAGCCCTCGTAGCGGTTGAAGACCTCGAACCAGGTGTCGAAGTCGTGGACGGTGTTGTCGACGCGGAGAGTGATCATGCGGCCAGCCTCGTCGGGTCCGGGCACCCGGACCATCCCCGAGGCCGGGGGTTCGCGCCCTACCCTGACGGGGTGGACCTGCTCGTCCGCGCCGAGCGCACCTGCGCGGCGGACTGCTCCGACCGCGAGCTGCGGGAGCGGCTGGTGGCGCTGCTGCGCGAGCGCCTCACGTTCGACGGGCACCTGTTCGCGATGACCGACCCGGTCACCGGCGTGGTGAGCTCGCCGCACGCCACCGTGCCGATGCTCCCCTGGCCCGAGCTGCCCGGCCTGGTCCGCGCGCGCCACCTGATCCCCGACCGGACGGAGTGGAACGCCCACCTCTCCCGGTTCGGCGTCACCGACACGGCCTACGTCGCCTTCGCGGACCGGCACGGCCACTGGGGCTGGCTCGAGCTGTGGCACACCCGGGGCCGGTACGACGACCGCGATCGCCGCCTCCTCGAGGAGCTCGCGCCCACCATCACCCGTGGCCTGCGCGCGGCGTCCGCCCGGACCTTCGCCGCCCGCGACCCCGCCCTGTCCCCCGTGCCGCCGGGCGTCGTCCTGCTCGACGACGGGCTGCGGGTCCTCGACCAGACCGACGCGGCGGCTGAGGCGTTGCTCCGGCTGTTGCCACCGCCGGAGCTGACGGCCCCGATGGCACCGATGGCCCCGATCCCGGCGGCGGCGTACAACGCCGGTGCTGCGCTGGTGGCCGTCGAGGCCGGGCTGTGGTCGACCGACCCCAGCTCCCGGGTCCACCTCGGCGGCAACCGCTGGGTGACGGTCCGGGCCGCGCGCCTGGGCGCGGACATCGCGGTGGCGATCGCGCCGGCGACCGCCGAGGAGCGCAGCGACCTGTTCGCCCGCGTGCACGGGCTGTCCCCGCGCGAGACCGAGGTGCTGGCCCTGGTGCTCCAGGGCCTCGGCACGCCCGAGGTCGCCACCCGTCTGGTCGTCGCCCGGACCACGGCGGAGGACCACGTGAAGGCCCTGCTCGCGAAGACCGGCTCACCCACCCGCCAGGTCCTGCTCGCGAGGGCACTCGGAACCTGAGGCCCCGCTGCTATAGCGTGCTCACCGTGCACGTCGTGATCATGGGCTGCGGACGGGTCGGCTCGACCCTGGCCCGCAGCCTCGAGGACCGCAACCACACCGTGTCGATCATCGACAGCGAGCCGGACGCCTTCCGGCGGCTGGGTCCTGGGTTCAACGGTGACAAGATCCCGGGGATCGGCTTCGACCAGGAGGTCCTGGAGAAGGCCGGCATCCGGCGCGCGGACGCGTTCGCGGCCGTGTCGAGCGGTGACAACTCCAACATCATCGCGGCGCGGGTGGCCCGGGAGAGCTTCGGGATCCAGCAGGTCGTCGCGCGGATCTACGACCCCGGCCGCGCCGAGGTCTACCAGCGGCTCGGCATCACCACGGTCGCGACCGTGAAGTGGACCGCCGACCAGGTGCTGCGCCGGATCCTGCCGGCCGGCGCCGAGCCGGACTTCCGCGACCCGTCGGGCACGATCCGGGTCGACCACCTCCCGACCCCCGAGGTCTGGGTCGGCGCGCGGGTGGGCCAGCTCCAGGAGCAGGCCCGCTGCCGCGTCGCGTGGATCGACCGTCTCGGCGAGGGCCTGCTGCCCGACCGGGACAGCGTCATCCAGGAGGGCGACATGCTGCACCTGGTCACCCGCGAGGAGTCCGCGGACCAGGCCTACAAGGTGCTGGCCCGCGGGCCCGAGCACGAGGGCTGAGGGAGAACAGACAGATGCGTGTCGCCATCGCAGGAGCAGGTGCCGTCGGCCGCTCGATCGCCCGCGAGCTGATCGAGAACGGCCACGAGGTGCTCCTCATCGACAAGTCCCCCTCCTCGATCCGCCCGGAGCGGGTCCCGGACGCCGAGTGGCTGCTGGCCGACTCGTGCGAGCTGTCGTCGTTGGAGGAGGCCCGACTCGACAAGTGCGACGTCGTCATCGCCGCCACCGGCGACGACAAGGCCAACCTGGTCACCTCGCTGCTCGCCAAGACCGAGTTCGGGGTCCCGCGCACCGTCGGCCGGGTGAACCACCCCAACAACGAGTGGCTGTTCACCGAGGCCTGGGGCGTCGACGTCAACGTCTCGACGCCGCGGATCATGTCGGCGCTCGTCGAGGAGGCCGTGAGCGTCGGCGACCTGGTGCGGCTGTTCACCTTCCGCAAGGGCAACGCCAACCTGGTCGAGATGGTGCTGCCGACCGACTCGCCGTACGTCGGCAAGGCCTCCGGCCTGATCCCGCTCCCGGAGAACTGCGCGCTCGTCTCGATCCTGCGCGACGGCCAGGTCTACGTGCCGACGCCGGAGCAGCCGGTCGAGTCCGGCGACGAGCTGCTGTTCGTCGTCCCGGCCGAGGCCGAGGACGAGCTGGAGCGAGTCCTGGCGCCCGGATCGCATCCGTAGACAACCGGATTTCGAGACGCGCCGCTCAGTCCTCGCAGGCTCGGACTGAGCCGGACGCTCCTCAATCTTCGGCCGTGATCCGCGGGTTCGCAGGCTCACCCACGGCGGCCTCGAGCGGCGTCGCGTTGCGGGCGAGCAGCCAGAACATCGTCGAGAACGCCGCGATCCGCAGCACCCAGCCCAGCCCGAGCCGCAGCACCGCGATGATCGTGACCGCCACCTCGGCCCGGATCACGTCGTGGTGGCCGAGCAGCCAGACCGGCCCCTGCAGGAGGACGCCGATGGCTCCTGGGGCCAGCATCAGCCAGGTGAGCCGGCTGCACAGCCGGACGACCTGGTCGTTCTTGCGCCACTCGAGCGGGTCCTCGGTGCCGACGCCGAGCATGAAGCCGAGCATCGGCCAGCGCAGCAGGCAGGTCGTGGCGAGGACGATCGAGTAGACCCCGCTGTAGAGGATGCCGGGCAGGAAGTACGCCAGCGCCTGGTCGGAGGCGTCGCCGCCCGACCCCTCGGCCCAGCGGACGAACACCCAGCCGATGGCGAGACCGAAGATCGCGTTGAACACGTACTGCGTCGAGCTGCGCTGGACCAGCCGCAGGACCAGGGCGACCGCGGCCACGACGCCCGCCGCGATCAGGGCCAGCTCGATCTGCTTGGTGGGCAGCCAGAGCAGGGTGAAGACGAGGCCGGGCAGCGCAGCCTCGATCGTGCCCCGCCGGCCGCCGAGGGTGGTCGCCAGCTGACGGCGCACGAGCGCCTCGACGGTGTCGACACCGATCGGGTGGTGACTCGCCGCGTTCTCCGGTGCGTTCTCCGGCGTGCTCACAGCAGCTCGTATCGCGGGTTGTAGAGCATCCGGGTGCCGTCCTGGCTGCCGATCCGACCCTGCACCTCGAGCGCCCGACCGGGGTCGATGCCGGCGATCCGCCGACGGCCGAGCCAGATCACGGTGACGACGCCGGTGCCGTCGTACAGCTCCGCCTCGAGCGCAGGCACGCCACCGCGCGGGCGCAACGTCACCGTGCGCAGCGTGCCGCGCAGCCGGACCGGCTCGCGGTCGGGGGCGTCGCCGATGCACACGACGCCGGTGCCGCTGAACGCTGCGCGGAGGTCACGGGCCTCCGCCTCGTCGGGGTTGGCCCACTTGCTGATCGTGCGCCGCAGGCGGCTCTTGGTGCGCATGGGACCGCTCAGCTGGTGGGTACGGCGCGCGGCGTCGCGCCCTCGGGCAGCGAGAGCGGGAGCTGCTCACCGACAGGCATGGCGTGGGCGCCGCGGCGTACGGCGACCTGGGCGATCGCGGCCTCCCAGGCGTCGGCCGACTCGGGGTCGCGGGCGGGGTCGCCGAGCAGCGTCGCGCGCAGCAGCCAGCGGGGGCCGTTGATGCCGATGACGCGGGAGGTCTGGGTGCCGGTGGCGCCGTCGGCGCGGGTCATCTGCACCTCGCACACCAGCTCGGTGCCGAAGCGGCCCTCGCGCTCGGTGGCGGTGCCGCCGCGGCGGGCGGCGTCGGCGGCGATCTGCGGGCGGATCTCGCTCCACAGGTCGCCGTTGCGCGGCGCCGCGAAGGCGCGCAGCTCGAGGGCGCCCTCGTCGGCGGCCAGGAGCACGGCGCGCACGGCGCCGGACTGCTCGTCGACCTGCACCCGCAGCTCGCGGTCCTCGGTGGGCGCGACGAGCAGGGAGCCCAGGTCGAGCCGGGCGATGCCGTCGTCGGGGAGGTCGTCGGCGTCGAACGGACCGGCCGTCGGGTCGCCCGCGGTGACCCCGGCGTCGTCGGCGGTCTCGCCGACCTCGGTGGTCTCGTCCACCGCGTCGTCGACCGTCGGGTCGGCAGCCTTGCGCCGCAGCCTCACTGTGTCCTCCTCGTTGCGCCGCTCGGGCCGTTGCCGACCCTCACGACTGGAATCCTCCGGTTGAACCGTAGCCGCCACTGCCGCGCACGCTGTCCGGAAGGGCGCTCACCGCCTCGAACCGGGCCCGCTCGACCCGCTGGACCACCAGCTGGGCGATGCGGTCTCCCCGGCGCAGCGTGATCGCCTCCACCGGGTCGTGGTTGATCAGCAGCACCTTGATCTCTCCACGGTAGCCCGCGTCGACGGTTCCCGGGGTGTTCACGATCGACAGACCGTGCTTGGCCGCAAGGCCCGAGCGCGGGTGGATCAGGGCGACGTACCCCTCGGGCAGCGCGATCGCGATCCCGGTCGGGATCAGCGCCCGCTCGCCGGGCGCCAGGTCGACGTCGACACCGGCGACCAGGTCGGCCCCCGCGTCGCCCGGATGGGCGTAGGCGGGAAGGGGCAGCTCGGGGTCGAGCTGCTGGACGGCGATCACCAGGTCGATGGCGGAGTCGGCGGTGGAGGTCTCGGGCACGGGGAGACCTTAGTGGTGCGACCCTCGCGACGAGGTCCGACCACACGGATGGGATCATCCTCCCCGTGAGCGAGAGTGCGAGCTACCAGGAGCGGCTGCGGGTCCCGCTGCGCTGGTGGGCCCAGGGCACGATGCTCGTCGCGACGCTCTGGCTGACCCTGATCGTCGCGCTGATCGGCCACGCCGCCTGGCTCGCGTGGGTGGTGACCGGTGTTGTCCTCGCCGGGATGGCGGCCTGGCTGCGGTCCTACGGCGGTGCCCGGGTCGTCGTGTCCGACGGCTGGTTCCGTGCCGGCCGGGCCCGGATCGAGATGTCGTACGTCGGTGCCGCCGAGGCCCTCGACGCCGACCGCACCCGCCGGGTGTCGGGACCCGAGGCGGACGCCCGGGCGTACCTGCTGCTGCGCCCCTACCTGCGCCAGTCGGTCAGGGTGGAGATCACCGACCCGGCCGACCCGGCGCCGTACTGGCTGGTGAGCTCTCGCCACCCGCGGGCCCTTGCGACGGCACTCAACGCCCGCGACCACTAGCACCCACTAGGCTCGGAGCCATGGCAAAGGACAGCTCCAAGGTCTGGTCGGCGTTCTCCCTCGTCGCGGCGCTCGGCGCCGCCTCGGTGGCCAAGAAGGGGCTGGACACCAGCTGGCGCGCCGCGACCGGCAAGAAGCCGCCGGTGAACCCGGCCGACCCCGACGTCGGTGTCTGGGAGGCGGTCGCGTGGGCCGCAGCCAGCGGCACCTTCGTCGCGCTCGCCAAGATGCTCGCCCAGCGCCGGGCGGCCGGCTACTACCTCAAGTCGACCGGCCAGCTGCCCCCGGGCCTGCGCAAGGGCGACGCCTGAGGGGAACGACTGGACAGGACACGACAAAGCGGCCGTGGCGGTCAGACCGCCACGGCCGCTTCGTCGTCTGTCAGATGCAGTCCTTGCAGATCATCTTCTTGGGATCTGCGAGCTGGCTGCGGTGGTGGACCAGGAAGCAGCTCATGCAGGTGAACTCGTCGTCCTGCTTGGGCTTCACCTCGACCGCGAGCTCCTCGTGGGACAGGTCGGCGCCGGGCAGCTCGAATGACTCCGCCGCCTCGGTCTCGTCCTCGTCGACCTTGCCCGAGTTCTTGTCGTGGCGGCGCGCCTTGAGCTCTTCGATGCTCTCCTCGGACTGCTCGTCCTCGTTCTTGCGCGGTGCGTCGTAGTCAGTCGCCATGACCGGTTGCTCTCTCCCCTCAGTGACCGCCACCGCACGGGAAGCGTGCGGATGGGCGCGGCAGATTGTGCACCATGGGAGCCACTTCGCGACACCCGGGTCGGTGCGAGTCCCCAGAACAGTGGATGAAGCGGTCCTATTCCCGCACGTCCGCGGTCAGGAATCCAGCGGTCCGGACGGCCGCCAGGAGCTCCTCGAAACCGTGCTCCGGGCCACACACGACGGCCTCCTGGCCGCCGGCTCCGACGGTCACCAGGAGCCGCGCTCCGGCCAGCCGGGCGATGAACCCACCGGCGGCGTGGTCCCACAGGTGGACGCCCTCCTCGACGTACCCGTCGAGGGCGCCCTCGGCCACCCGGCACAGGTCGAGCGCGCAGGATCCGGTCCGGCGGATGTCGCGGATGTGCGGCAGCAGCCGGGCCGCGGCCGCGGCCTGGACCTCGCGCACGGGGCGCGTGTAGTTGAAGCCGGTGGCGACCAGCCGGTGCGCGAGCGGCGCGGGGCCGCGGACGGTCAGCGGCAGCCCGTCACGGGTCGGTACGCCGCCCTGGTGGCCGGCGTAGAGCACGCCCTTGGCGACGTCCACCACCACTCCGGCGACGACCTCGCCGTCGACCTCGGCGGCGATGGAGACGGCGTACTCCGGGATCCCGTAGAGGAAGTTGACGGTGCCGTCGATCGGGTCGACGACCCAGCGCACGCCGGACGTGCCGGCGATGTCGTCGCCCTCCTCGCCGAGGAAGGCGTCGTCGGGGCGGGCCGCGAGCACCAGGCGGCGGATGAGCTCCTCGCTGGCGCGGTCGGCCGCGGTGACCACGTCGATGTCGCTGGACTTGGTGGCGGCGACGGAGACGCCCTTGGCGGCGTGCTCGCGCACGAGGACGGCGGCCGCCTGGGCGACCTCCTCGGCCAGGGTCCGGAGGGCAGCGGGCTCGGTCATCGGCTGCCCGAGCAGCAGCCGAGCGGGCAGTGGTCGCGCGGGGCCGGCGCCAGCGCGCGCTCGCGGGAGGCCCGGTCGAGCACCAGGTCGCGGATCGCGGCCACGAACGCAGGGTGCGTGCCTGCCGATGCGGCACGCCGGGCCGGGAGCCCGAGCCGCTCGGCCGTCGCCAGCGCCTCGGTGTCGAGGTCGTAGGCGACCTCCATGTGGTCGGACACGAAGCCGACCGGCGACAGGACGACAGCGGCGGTCCCCTCGGCCGCCAGCTCCTCGAGCCGGTCGTTGACGTCGGGCTCGAGCCACGGGACGTGCGGGGCGCCGGAGCGCGAGCAGTAGACGAGCTCGTGGGGCCGCTCGATGCCGGTGGCGGCGGCGACCTGCGCCGCGACGGCGGCGGCGACCTCGACGTGCTGGGCGACGTACGCGCCGCCCTCCGCTGAATCCGTGGGAGGGCCGCTGGACTCGCTCATCGAGATCGGGATCGAGTGGGTGACGAACACCAGCCGGGCGGCGTCGCGGACCTCGTCGGGCAGGTCCGCCAGCGCCGCGAGCACGCCGTCGGCGTTCGCGGCGACGAAGCCCGGGTGGTCGAAGTAGGCGCCGATCTTGTCGATCTCCGGCGCGACCAGGTCGTCGGGGACGGCCGCAACCGCGGCCTCCAGGTTGTCGCGGTACTGGCGACAGCTCGACCAGGAGGAGTACGCCGACGTGGCCAGGCACAGCACACGTCGTACGCCGTCGCGTGCCATCTGCTCGACGGTCTCGGCCAGATAGGGGTCCCAGTTGCGGTTGCCCCAGTAGACCGGGAGGTCGAGCCCGTGCTCGGCGAGGTCCTTCTCGATCGCGGCGATCAGCGCCTTGTTCTGGTCGTTGATCGGCGAGCGGCCGCCGAAGAGGAAGTAGTGCTCCCCCACCACTTCGAGGCGCTCGCGCGGGATGCCGCGGCCACGGGTGACGTTCTCCAGGAACGGGACGACGTCCTCCGGCTTCTCGGGCCCGCCGAAGGAGAGCAGCAGGAGCGCGTCGTAGGGGTCGGTCGGCTGTTCGGTCGGTTGAGGGTCCGGATTCGGCACGCGCCCATCGTAGGGAGGACGATGAGCAGGCAATGTTGCAGACCTATCGCCAGATCTTCACGCCCGCCACCGCCCGCTTCAGCCTGGTCGGGCTCGTCGCCCGCCTGCCCATCTCGATGGTCGGCCTCGGCATCGTCCTGCTCGCCGAGCACGAGACCGGCTCCTACGGCTTCGCCGGCTCGGTCTCCGCCGTCGCGGTGATCGCCAACGCCGTGTTCGCGATCCCGCAGGGCCGGCTGATCGACCGGCTCGGGCAGGGTCGGGTGCTGCCGGTCGTGATCACCCTGTGGGGCATCGGCCTGGCCCTGGCGATGGGCTCGCTGTCGTGGGACTGGCCGACCTGGTCGACGTACGCCTTCGCGATGCTGGCGGGCGCCTCGCTGCCGTCGGTCGGCACCTGCGTGCGGGCCCGCTGGTCGCACACGCTGGCCGACCGGCCGGCGCTGTTGCACACGGCGTTCTCCTTCGAGGCCGTCGGCGACGAGGCCGTGTTCATCGCCGGCCCGGTGGCCGTCACCCTCCTCGCCACCTCCGTCCACCCCGCGGCAGGCCTGGGCACGGCGCTGGTCGTCGGCCTCGCCGGGACCTGGACGTTCGCGCTCCAGCGGGCCACCGAGCCGCCGGCCCACCCGCGCGCCGACCTGACCACCGCCCGGCCGCCGATGCCGTGGGGCGCGATCGCACCCCTCACCCTCGTCGGCGCGGCGCTCGGCATCGTGTTCGGAGGGGCCGAGGTGGTCACCGTCGCCTTCGCCGACGAGCAGGGCCACCAGTCGCTGTCCGGCGTCTTCCTCGCCGTCTGGGCGCTCGGCAGCCTGCTCGCCGGCGTGGTGTCCGGTGCGATCACCTGGCAGCGAGGGCCGCTCGACCGGCTGCGGATCAGCGCGATCGGCATGGTCGTCGCCACCCTGCCACTGGCGTTCGTGCCCAACCTGCTGGTGATGGCGCCGGTCCTGCTGCTCAGCGGCCTGGCCATCTCCCCCACCCTGATCGCGACGATGTCCCTGGCCGAGCAGGTGCTCCCGCCGGCCCGGCTCACCGAGGGCATGGCGTTCCTCCAGACCGGTCTGGCCGTCGGCCTGGCCCCGGGCGCGGCCGTCGCCGGGGTCGTCATCGACGAGGCGGGCGCCTCGCCGGCGTACCTGGTGTGCCTGGTCGGCGGTGTCCTCGTCCTCGTCGGCGCGCTCCTCATCCGGCTCGCGCCGCGGCCGGATAGCGTGCCTCCCCATGAGCACACCGCAGACCGCGCCGACCTGGCGTAACTGGTCCGGCCTCGAGTCGGCCGACGGCCTCGAGGTCGTCCAGCCGGCCGACGCCGTCGAGGTGGCCGAGATCGTCCGCCGGGCCCGGGCCGCCGGCCGGACGGTCAAGAGCGCGGGCACCGGTCACAGCTTCACCGGCATCGCGACCCCGCAGCACGTCCACCTGCGTCCCGAGCGGATGCGCGGGATCGTCGCCGTCGACCGCGACGCGATGACCGTCACGGCACTCGCGGGCACCCAGCTCAAGGTGTTCAACGCCGAGCTCGCCGGGCTCGGCCTGAGCCTGCACAACATGGGCGACATCGCCGAGCAGACCCTCGCCGGCGCGATCTCGACCGGTACCCACGGCACCGGCGGCCGCGCCGCGGGGCTGGCCGCGCAGGTCGTCGGCCTCGAGCTGGTCACCGGCACCGGCGAGGTGCTGCGCGCCTCCGCCTCCGAGAACGCCGACGTCCTCGACCTG
Organism: Nocardioides sp. F233; assembly: GCF_057813895.1. Taxonomy (NCBI): domain Bacteria; kingdom Bacillati; phylum Actinomycetota; class Actinomycetes; order Propionibacteriales; family Nocardioidaceae; genus Nocardioides; species Nocardioides sp. F233. The sequence continues at coordinate 942,853 of NZ_JBVASH010000002.1, read as the reverse complement.
GCCCGGGTCGGCCTCGGCGCCCTCGGCGTGCTGACCACGATCACCTTCGCCGTCGAGCCGCTCTTCCTGCTCCGCGCCGAGGAGCAGCCGATGTCGTGGACCGACGCGCTGGCCGCCTTCGACGACCTGACCGCGGCCCACGACCACGTCGACATGTACTGGTTCCCCCACTCCGACCGGATGCTGACCAAGCGCAACACCCGGGTCGGCACCGACCTCACCGCGGCCGAGCCGCTGCCCCGCTGGCGGGCCTGGCTCGACGACGACCTGCTCTCCAACAAGGTCTTCGGCGCGCAGACCGCCGCGCTCAACGTGGTGCCGCGGGCGGTCCCGGCCGCCAACCGGCTCGCGTCGCGACTGCTCGGGCCGCGCACCTACACCGACATCGCCCACAAGGTGTTCACCACCGAGCGCGACGTCGTGTTCCGCGAGATGGAGTACGCCGTGCCCCGCGCGGCCGGCCTCGATGCGCTGCGCGAGTGCCGCACGGCTTTCGAGCGCTCCGGGCTCACCGTGTCCTTCCCCGTCGAGATCCGGGTGGCGCCGGCCGACGACGTGCCGCTGTCGACGTCGTACGACCGCGACTCGTGCTACCTCGCCTTCCACACCCACCGCCGCGCCGACCACCGCGCGTACTTCGGCGTGATGGAGCCGATCATGCGGGCCCACGACGGGCGGCCGCACTGGGGCAAGCTGCACACCCTCGACGCCGACGTCGTCGCCGGGCTCTACCCGCGGCTGCCCGAGTTCCTCGCCCTGCGCGAGCGGCTCGATCCCGACCGGGTCTTCACCAACACCTACCTCGACCGGGTGCTCGGTGGCTGAGTCCTCGTCCTCGTCGACGCGCCCGGCCTGCCCCTGCGGCTCCGGGCGGACGTACGACGACTGCTGCCGCCCCTACCACCGCGACCCCGGCTCGGCGCCGACCGCGGAGGCGCTGATGCGCTCGCGGTACTCCGCATTCGTGAAGGGACTCGCGTCGTACCTCCTCCACACGTGGCACCCGGCCACCCAGCCGCCCTCGCTGCAGCTCGACGACCGGATCGAGTGGACCGGCCTCGAGGTGCTCGCCGCCCAGGCCGGCGGGCCCGAGGACAAGCGCGGGATGGTCGAGTTCGTCGCGCACTTCACGCGCGACGACCTGCCGGGATCGCTGCACGAGATCAGCCGGTTCCGCAGGCAGGGCGACACCTGGCTCTACGTCCGCGGACGGGCCCGCTGGAGGGCGTAGGCTCGACCGATAACCTGAGCAGCACCTGACCACAGCAACACCAGCAGCAACGACCCGAGGGCAGCATGACCGACACGGCGGACCAGGGCGGCACCGAGCGCCCCGTGCGCCTGACCCTCGCCGCTGGCCAGTCCGCCGGGTCCGACCGGCGGCGACTGCTGCTCGTGGACGACAACGGCGGTGAGTTCACGCTCGACATCACCCCCGACCTGCGCGCAGCCGTGCGCGGCGACTCACCGCGTCGATTGGAGACACCGATGAGCAGCAGCATCCGGCCCCGCGAGATCCAGACCCGGATCCGGTCCGGCGAGTCCGCCGAGGCGGTGGCCGAGGCCGCCGGCACGTCGGTCGAGGCGATCATGTCGTACGTCGCCCCCGTGCTCGCCGAGCGCGAGCACATCGCCGAGCGGGCACAGAAGGCCTCCGTGCGGCGTACCCCGGGCGAGGGGCAGTCCGGTCCGGCGACCAGCCGCGTGCTCGGCGACGCCGTGGCCGCCCACCTGCGCGGCCGGGGCGGCAACCCCGAGGCCGTGGCGTGGGACGCCTACCGGCGCGACACCGGCCGCTGGGTGCTGACCGGCACCTTCGAGACCGGCGAGCGCGGCGGCGTCGCGCGGTTCACCTACGACGCCCCCGGCAACTACGTGCTCTCCGACAACGACGACGCCCGCTGGCTGATCGGCGAGGTGCTCGCGCCCGCTGCTCCGCCGGCCCGCGACGACCTGCAGCAGGTGCGCGAGCGCCGGCTGGCCGCCGTACCCGAGGAGCTGCCGCTCGGGGGCGACGCCGGCGAGGACACCCTCCCGCTCGGCGACTCGATCGACCAGGCACTCGACCTGGTGACCGGCGAGGCGGCCGAGCCGCTCGCCGACGAGCCGATCCGCGCGACCGTCGAGGAGCCGGCCACCCCGGCCGCGCCGGCAGCCGAGGAGGCCGAGCCCGAGACCGAGGCGGAGCGCGCCAAGCACCGTCGCCCGGTGCAGAAGAAGCGCGGTCGCGCGTCGGTCCCGAGCTGGGACGAGATCATGTTCGGCGGCGGCGACCAGTAATCCGGTCGAGCGCGTCTCCGGCGACGCGAAAGCCAAGCAAGTTCCCGGGCAGTCGCCTCCCGCCGCGCTGCCGACCAGTAATCCGGTCGAGCGCGTCTCCGGCGACGCGTGAGGGACGTCTCATTACCCATCGGTAACCACCAGTGCCGCAGCCGTGCAAAACCGCGTAGCGTGCGCGCATGGCCTACTTCGTCACCGGCGCCACCGGCTTCATCGGGCGCTTCCTCATCGATGAGCTGATCGACCACCGCGAGGGTCCGATCTACGTCCTGTGCCGCGCCTCGTCGCTGGGCCGGATGGAGGGCCTGATCCGGCAGTGGGGCTCCGACCGGGTGCAGCCCGTCGTCGGTGACCTGGGCCAGCCCGGTCTCGGGGTCGACGATGCCTGGGTCAGCGAGCACGCCGGTGCGATCGACCACTTCTTCCACCTCGCGGCGATCTACGACATCACCGCGGACGACGCGACCAACGACGCGATGAACATCGAGGGCACCCGCAACGCGCTCGCCCTCGCCGAGGCGCTGGACGCCGGGTGCTTCCACCAGGTCTCCTCCGTCGCCGCTGCCGGTGACTACCACGGCCGGTTCGACGAGACGATGTTCGAGGAGGGCCAGCCGCTGCCCTCGCCGTACCACCGGACGAAGTACGAGTCGGAGAAGATCGTGCGCGACGAGGCGCGCGTGCCGTGGCGCGTCTACCGCCCGGCGATCGTGGTGGGCCACTCCGAGACCGGCGCGATGGACAAGATCGACGGTCCCTACTACCTGTTCCCGCTGATCAAGCGGCTGCGCGACCACCTCCCGGCCTGGCTGCCGCTGGTCGGCATCGACCTCGGCGACACCAACGTGGTGCCGGTCGACTACGTCGCCAAGGCGATGGACCACCTCGGCCACCTGCCCGACCGCGACGGTGAGGCCTTCCACCTGGTCAACCCCGAGCCGCAGCCGGTCGTCGACATGCTCAACGCCTTCTGCAGCGCCGCCGGAGCGCCGCAGTTCGCGACCCCGGTCGGTCGCGGCCTCACCACCGCCGGTCCGCTCGGCCTGATCCCGGCCCGGCTGCGCCCGCTCAGCCTGATGACCGCGGTGATCCGCACCAGCCCGGCCCAGCTGCTGCTCGACCAGACGCTCGGCCGCCTGGGCCTGCCGGCCGAGGCGCTGGCGCACACCTCGTTCCCGTCGGTCTTCGACTCGCGGATCACCGAGAAGGCGCTCGCCGGCTCCGGCATCAGCGTGCCGCCGCTGGAGTCCTACGTCCGCAGCCTGTGGGGCTACTGGGAGGAGAACCTCGACGACGCCACCGGCCGCGACCCGAAGGCCGTCGCCGCGCTCAAGGACAAGTACGTCGTCATCACCGGCGCCTCCTCCGGCATCGGCCAGGTCGTGGCGCTCAAGGTCGCCCAGGCCGGCGGCATCCCGGTCCTCGTGGCCCGCGGCAAGGAGAAGCTCGAGGCCACCAAGGCGATCATCGAGATGCGGGGCGGTCGCGCCGAAGTGTTCCCGTGCGACCTGTCCGACCTCGAGGCGATCGACCGCCTGTGCGAGCAGCTCACCACCGAGCTGCCGAGCGTCGACTTCGTCATCAACAACGCCGGTCGGTCGATCCGCCGCTCGCTCAAGCTGTCCCAGGACCGGTTCCACGACTTCGAGCGCACCATGCAGCTCAACTACTTCGGCGCGATCCGACTCGTGATGGGCCTGATGCCGCAGCTGCACGAGCAGCGCTCGGGCCACGTCGTCAACATCTCCTCGATCGGCGTGCAGACCAACCCGCCGCGGTTCTCGGCGTACGTCGCCTCCAAGGCCGCCCTCGACGCATGGAGCAATGTCGTGTCGTCCGAGGTGGTCGGGCACGGCATCACGTTCACCAACGTGCACATGCCGCTGGTGCGGACGCCGATGATCGCGCCGACCAAGATCTACGACAAGTTCCCCACGATCTCCCCGGCCCAGGCCGCCGACGTCGTGATCAAGGCGATGGTCGACAAGCCGCACGAGATCAACACCGCGCTCGGCACCGCCGGCGAGCTGGCACACACGATCGCGCCGCGCACCGCCTTCCGGGTGCTCAACCTGGCCTACCAGGTGTTCCCGGACTCCGCCGCCGCGAAGGGGCAGAAGCCCGCGTCACAGGCGGCAGCCGCCGCCGAGGAGGCGCCCGCCGCCAACCGGCGCGAGACCGAGCAGATGCTGATGGCCCAGCTGTTCCGGGGCGTGCACTGGTAGGTCAGCCGGCGGCCGGCCCCGTCGCGACGGGCCGACTCGGGTCGGCCACCCACTCGCTCCAGCTGCCCGGGTAGAGGGCGGCGGTGACCCCGGCGAGCTCGAGCGCGAGCACGTCGTGGGTCGCAGTCACCCCCGACCCGCAGTAGACGGCGACGTCGGCCCCGGGCACGGCACCCACCTCGGCGTAGGTCGCCGCCAGGCTCGCCGCATCGCGGAACCGGCCGGCCTCGTCGAGGTTGCGGCTGGTCGGCACGTTGACCGCGCCCGGCACGTGCCCGGCCACCGGGTCGATCGGCTCGACCTCGCCGCGGTACCGCTCGGCCGCCCGCGCGTCGACCACCACGCCCGCGTCCCGCACGCTCGTCACGTCGACCACGGGCAGCGCGCCGGGGACCGCTTCGAAGTCGCCGGCCTCCTTCGCTGCGCCGTCGCCGGTCTCGACGTCGCCGCCTGCCTCGCGCCAGGCGGTCCAGCCGCCGTCGAGCACCCGGACATCGGTGTGACCGTGGTACCTCAGCAGCCACCAGGCCCGCGCCGCCGCGTGACCCGACCAGTCGTCGTACACCACCACGGGCCGGTCCGCCCGCACGCCCACTCGCTGCATCGCCGCCTCGAAGACCTCGACGTCGGGCAGCGGATGGCGGCCGCGCTCCCCCGGCTCCGCGGCCAGGTCGCGGTCGAGGTCGACGTACGCCGCACCGGGGACGTGGCCCGCGGCGTACTCCTCCGGGCCGGCCGGGGCGCCCGTCCGGTACCGGACGTCGAGCACGATCACCTCCCCGAGACTGCTGCGGAGCCCGTCGACGCTGATCAGACCTGACCTCATGGGGCGAGCCTAGGAGGCGGTCGTGCGCCCTGTGGAGGACGCTCCCGCCGCCGGCGCCGATCGGGCAGGCTCCCCGGCATGATCCAGGAGCCGGTCCCGACCCTGCTCGAACGCGTGCTCCTGCGCGCGGTCCGGGAGCACGCCGCGGCCGAGGGGCGCTGCCAGCTGCCGCCCACCCTCCACGTCGGCATCCCCGGCGCCGACGTCCGCGCCTTCGAGATCCTCACCGGCGAGCCGCTCGACCTCGCCCTGCGCACCGAGGTGCTCGAGGCGATGTGCCGCGACCACCTCGAGCGCGAGGCCGTCCCGCTCGTCTGGCTGACCCGCACACCCGACGGACACGACGTCGAGGACCTCGCCTGGGCCGCCGCCGTCGGCTGCGCCGGCCCAGAGCTCGGTGTCCGGCTCGACCTGGTCGTCGTCACCCGCCGGTCGTGGTGCGACCCGCGCTCGGGCGTGGGCCGGCGGTGGACGCGGCTGCGGCGTCCCGCGGATCAGGCGGCTCAGGCGGATCAGGCCGCGGGGAGCTCGTCCGGGTAGACGATGTCGATCTCGCTGATCGTCTGCGGGAAGTCCTTGCGGTTGTTGGTGAGGAACCGGTCGGCCCCCGCCGCCACCGCGGTCGCCAGGTGCGCCGCGTCCGCCACGCGCAGGCCGTGACGCACCGCCAAGGTCAGCGCCAGCCGTCCGACCGCTTCGTCAACCGGGTGCAGCTCGAGACGACCGAGCAGGCTGAGCAGGACGGCCGTCCTGTCGGCCGTAGGGTCCTGGCGCATCGGCTTCGCCAGCACCTCCGTCAGGAGGAGGATCGACCCGACTCCGACCACGTCGTTCTTGCCCACGAACAATGCCGCGACCCTGCCACCCAACGCGTGGTCCTTCTCGGCGGCGTAGATGAGCACATCGGCGTCGAAGGCCGTCAGCACCACCGCTACCGAGCGTCCCGGTCCGCGCGGATCTCTGCGACCAGCTCGTCGGCCCACCCGGGCGGACCCGCCACCGGCTTGAACGGCTCGTGGCGCGCCCGCTCCAGCATGTCGCCGATCCGGTCGGCTTCGGCCCACGCCTCCCGCGCCCGGCGCGTGCGCAGGACCTCCGGCCGCACGAGGACCGCGACCACCCGCCCGTGGCGGGTGATCTGGACCTCCTCGCCGGCCTCGACCCGGTCCAGCTGGGCCGGGAGGGTCTGGCGCGCCTCGCTTGCGCTGATCACGGACATGCTCCATATCGTACGTTGATGTACAAGGTCGTACAACGCCGGCGAGCGGTCTCAGGCCCAGGTGTGCACCGGATCGTTGTCGTGCATCCGCTGCCGGTACTCCGCCAGCACCGCCCGCAGCGCGTCGTACCGGTCGGCGTCGGCGCGCTCCTGCACCCGCCGGGTGAACCAGTCCGAGGCGTTGGTACCGGCCAGGCAGCGCTGCTCGATGATGTCGAGGTAGCGGTGCGCCTCGTCGGACGGCACGCCCCAGGCCGCCAGGCCCTCGTGGGCCAGCGGCAGCAGGCGGCGTACGACGAGCTCGGTCGCCCGCACCCGGCCCAGCTGTGGCCAGTAGACCTCCGCGTCGATGCCGTACCGCGCCGCGCTGTGGAAGTTCTCCTCCGCGGCGCTGAACGACATCTGCGACCACAGCGGCCGGTCGTTCTCGGCGAGCGCCCGGACCAGGCCGAAGTAGAACGCCGCGTTGGCCACGGTGTCGACCACGGTCGGCCCGGCCGCGAGGATCCGGTTCTCGACCCGCAGGTGGGGCAGGCCCCCGGTGATGTCGTAGACCGGCCGGTTCCAGCGGTAGATCGTGCCGTTGTGCAGGCGCAGCTCGGACAGGTTCGGCGTGCCTCCCGCCTCCAGGACGGTGAGCGGGTCCTCCTCGTCGATCACGGGCAGCAGGGGTGGGAAGTAGCGGACGTTCTCCTCGAACAGGTCGAACACCGAGGTGATCCAGCGCTCGCCGAACCACACCCGGGGTCGCACGCCCTGCACCTTCAGCTCCTCGCCGCGGGTGTCGGTGGCCTGCTCGAACAGCGGGATCCGGGTCTCGGACCACAGCTGCTTGCCGAGCAGGTACGGCGAGTTGGCCGCGACCGCGAGCTGGATTCCGGCGATCGCCTGGGACGCGTTCCAGTACGACGCGAACTGGTCCGGGCTCACCTGCACGTGGAACTGGGTGCTGGTGCAGGCCGCCTCCGGCATGATCGTGTCGACGGTGGCGTTGAGCCGCTCCACGCCGCGGATGTCGATGAAGATGTCCTCGCCGCGTGCCCGCAGGATCTGCTCGCTGAGCAGGCGGTAGCGCGGGTTGGCGCTGATCACCTCGGCCCGCAGGTGCTCCGGTGCGAGCGTCGGCAGGATCCCGATCATCACCAGGTGGGCCCCGAGCGCCGCGGCTCGCTCCTCGGCGTGGTTGAGGCTGGCCCGCAGCTGCTTCTCGTAGCCCTCCAGGCCGCCGCCCGACAGCGGCCCCGGCGCGAGGTTGAGCTCGATGTTGAACTGGCCCAGCTCGGTCTGGAAGTCGGGGTCCTCGATCGCCTCGAGCACCTCGGCGTTGCGCAGGGCCGGGTCCCCGGCAGCGTCGACCAGGTTGAGCTCGACCTCCACCCCGGTCCACGGATCGTCGGTGTCGAAGGCCGACTCGCGCAGCATCCGCTCGAACACGTCGAGACAGCGCCGGACCTTCTCCCGGTAGCGGGTCCGGTCGGCGGGGGTGAACTCCTGGGCCGCGACGTCGTCTCCCATGCACCGACCTTAGATAACTCACCCCGCGTCCGGGAGCCCCTTGTCCCATGCGAATCCTCCTTCCCAGGTCTGCGGCGGCACGGCGCCCTGCAGGATCGCGGCCAGCTGGTCGGCCATCCGGTAGCCCGGCTCGGCGCGGGTGCACCGGTCGACGGCGACCCAGGCGAGGGCGCCGTCGCCGGCCTGCCAGGCCGCCCAGCCCAGCAGGGCGGCCGGGGCAGCCACCAGGGTGTCGGGCGCGCGGCGAACGGCGTCGGTCCACAGCCGGACGTGGGCATCGGCGGTGCGGCCAGTGATGTCGGACCACGCGGCGTCACGGACCCGGGCGGACTGCATCACCCACAACAGCCGGGCGAGGTCGGCGTCGTCGGGCAGAGCGTCGTCGGCGACCAGGTCGTGGACCGCGTGGTGCACCCACTCACCGGCGTCGCGGACCGCCCGCCCGCTCGTCGGCACGCCCGCGTCGGCGTACCGGCCGGCGAGGAGCGCAGCAGCGACGCCGTCGGCAGCCGTCGGGTCAGCATCGAGGGACGCGACCAGGTCGGACCGGGAGCGGTGCGTGAGCCGCCCCGACACCAGCGCCTCGAGCACGAACGGGTGGCCGCCGACGTCGTAGGCGCATCGTCGGCGCCGTTCGTCGGGGTCGGCGGCCTCGAGGTCGCGGAAGTGGGTCCGGTCGACGAGCAGCCCCGCGATCACGACCAGGCCCAGGCGGCGGCAGGCCCGCCGCAGCGAGCGGTGCACGGCCTCGGCGGCCGCCGGGTCGTCGGTGTAGTGGAGCAGCACCACGTGGGTGGCGCCGTGGCGCCGGGCCGGCTCGAGGAGGACGTCGGCGAGCTCGCGGCGAACGGCGGGTCGCTGGGCAGCGAGCGTTGGCAGGTCGACGCGGGCGTGGAAGGGGTGGTGGGCGCCGAAGGTCATCAGCACCACGGACTGCTCGGGCCAGAAGCCGAGCAGGACCGGGGCGGCGGCGAGCAGGTCCGCGTGGCCGCGGACGGTCAGGGATGCGGTGGAGCGAGGGATCGTGGTCATGGCGACGACGTTCGCCGGGAGGTCCGACGCGAGCCCGGATCGCCGACCGGGCCTGTGGGCAAGGACCCGCCGGCAACCCGCCTGTGGAGAGGCGACGGATCGAACTGTCAGCGCTGAGCACTAACGTGACGGCCGTGCGCCCCCACGCCTCGGTCCTCCACCTGGACCTCGACGCGTTCTTCGCGGCCGTGGAGCAGCGCGACAAGCCGTCGCTGCGCGGGAAGCCGGTCGTCGTCGGTGGGACCGGCGGGCGCGGCGTGGTGTCGACAGCGTCCTACGAGGCCCGCGCGTACGGCGTCCGCTCGGCCATGTCGACCCGCGAGGCGCGCGCCCGGTGCCCGCACGCGGCGTACCTCTCCGGCCGGTTCGAGGCCTACCGCTCGACGAGCGCAGCGGTGATGGGGGTGCTACGGGCCTGCTCCCCCCTGGTCGAGCCGCTCTCGCTCGACGAGGCGTTCGTCGACCTCGCCGAGGCCGGGCTGCCCGACCTCGAGGTGCCGACGGTGACCGCGCTGGCCGAGGACCTGCGTGCCCGGGTCCACGAGGTGACGGGCGGCCTGACCGCCTCGGTGGGCGTCGCGTCGTCGAAGTTCCTCGCCAAGATCGCCAGCGACCTGCGCAAACCGGACGGGCTGGTCGTCATCGAGCCCGGCACCGAGCTGGAGCTGCTGCGACCGCTGCACGTCTCGGTGATCCCGGGCGTCGGTCCGGCGACGGTCGAACGGCTGCGCCGGGCCGGTGTGCACAAGGTCGCGGAGCTGGAGCGGGTCAGCCAGGACGAGCTGGTCCGGCTGGTCGGCAAGGCGCAGGGGCAGGTCCTGTTCCACCTCGCCCGCGCGGAGGACGACCGGGCCGTCGTACCCGACCGCGAGACCAAGTCGGTCAGCGTCGAGGGCACCTACGAGACCGACCTCACCGACCGGCAGCAGATGAGCGCGATCGTCACCCGCCAGGCCGGCGAGGTCGCGAAGCGGCTGCGCAAGAGCGGGCTGTCGGGCCGCACGGTCACGATCAAGGTCCGCCTCTACGACTTCACCACGCTGAGCCGGTCGTCGACGCTGCCCGCCCCGACCGACGACCCGGCGACCGTGGCGCGGCTCGCCCGGACACTGCTCGAGGACCTGGACACCTCGGGCGGCGTACGCCTGCTCGGCGTCGGCGTCTCCGGCCTGGCCGACTGGATCCAGGAGGATCTGTTCGCGGCGGGCACCGAGACCGACGCGCCCGACGACACCGACGAAGACACCAAGGAGGAGCCCGACCAGGCCGGCGCCCGTTGGCGCAACGCGGGCCCGCAGAGCTGGGCACCCGGCATGGACGTCGTGCACGCCGAGCACGGCCGCGGCTGGGTCTGGGGCTCCGGCAAGGGAGTCGTGACGGTGCGCTTCGAGACCGCCGAGACGCCGCCCGGACCGGTCCGCTCCTTCCGCGCCGACGATCCCGACCTCGAGCGCTGGCGCCCGCCCTCCGACGAGCAACCAACGGAGCAGTAGCGTTCCGGGCATGCCCGTCCCGCCGAGCGCCCCGCGCCACCCGGTCACCACGACGAACCACGGCCACACCCGCACCGACGAGTACGAGTGGCTGCGTGACAAGGAGGACCCGGCGGTCATCGCGCACCTCGAGGCCGAGAACGCGTACACGCAGGAGCGCACCGCGCACCTGGCCGACCTGCGCGGCCGGATCTTCGACGAGATCAAGGCCCGCACCCTCGAGACCGACCTGTCGGTCCCGACCCGGGTGCGCGGGTTCTGGTACTACGGGCGCTCGTTCGAGGGTCGCCAGTACGGCGCCAGCTGCCGCGTCCCCGTGACCGCCCCGGACGACTGGACTCCCCCGCAGCCCGCCGCCGATGCCAGCCCGGACCAGCCCGCGCTGCCCGGCGAGGAGGTGCTGCTCGACCTCGACGCGCTCGCCGAGGGTCACGAGTTCTTCAGCCTCGGCGGCTCGTCGGTCAGCCCCGACGACCAGCTCCTCGCGTACGCCGTCGACGTGGTCGGCGACGAGCGCTACACCGTGCGCGTGCTCGACCTGGCGACCCGCGAGCTGCACGAGGACGTGCTCACCGACGTGCTCGGCGGCGTGACCTGGGGCGGCTCGCCGGACCACTTCTACTACACGACCGTCGACGACGCCTGGCGTCCCGACAAGGTCTGGCGGCACCGCCTCGGCACCGCGCAGGCCGACGACGAGCTGGTCTTCCACGAGCCCGACGGGCGCTACTTCGTGGGCGTCGGCCGCACCCGCAGCCGCCGCTACGTGATGATCGCGGCCAGCTCGAAGACGACCTCGGAGTTCCACGTCCTCGACGCGGCCGACCCGAAGGCGCAGCCGGTCTGCTTCGCCGAGCGCACCGACGGCGTCGAGTACTCCCTCGAGCACGCGGTCGTCGGCGGCGAGGACCGGTTCCTCGTGCTCCACAACGCGACCGGTCCGGAGTTCGAGCTGGGCCACGCGCCCGCCGTACCGACTCCTCCGAAGGAGTGGCAGCCGCTGCTCCCCCACGACCTCGCGGTCCGCCTCGAGGACGTCGACGCCTTCGAGAGCCACCTGGTCGTGCAGCAGCGCAGCGGTGGCAGCAGCCAGGTCCGCGTCCTCGACCTCGGCGACGACCCCGAGAACCCCGTGACCGGCGACCGGTTCGTGGAGTTCCCCGGCGAGCTGGCCACCGTGGGCGCGGGCAGCAACCCGGCCTTCGAGCAGCCGACCATCCGGGTCGGGATGACCAGCCTCGCGCGCCCCTCGGCCGTCTACGACCACGACCTGCGCTCCGGCGACCTGGTGCTCCGCAAGCAGGCGCCGGTCCTCGGTGGCTACGACGCCGACGACTACGAGGAGCACCGGCTCTGGGCGACGTCGGTCGACGGCGTGCAGGTCCCGATCTCGCTGGTCGTCCGCAAGGGCGTGCGCACGACCGAGCCGGTCCCCGTCCACCTCTACGGGTACGGCGCCTACGAGGCCTCGATCGACCCCTACTTCGCGGTCAGCCGGCTCTCGCTGCTCGACCGCGGTGCGGCGTTCGCGATCGCCCACGTGCGCGGCGGCGGCGAGATGGGCCGGCACTGGTACGACGACGGCAAGCTCGAGCACAAGCAGCACACCTTCGACGACTTCATCGCCGCGGCACGCCACCTCGTCGAGGCCGGCTGGACCACCGCGGACCGGATCGTCGCGGAGGGCGCGAGCGCCGGCGGGCTGCTGATCGGCGCGGTCGCCAACCAGGCGCCCGACGCGTTCGGCGGTTTCGTGGCGGGCGTCCCGTTCGTCGACACCCTCACCACGATGCTCGACGCGACGCTGCCCCTCACCGTTCCCGAGTACGACGAGTGGGGCAACCCGACCGACGACCCGGTCGCCTACGAGCGGATCGCCGGCTACGCGCCGTACGAGAACGTCGCCGACCTCCCCTACCCGCCGATCCTGGCCGAGACCTCGCTCAACGACACCCGGGTGCTCTACGTCGAGCCCGCCAAGTGGGTCGCGCGGCTGCGCGAGCGCGCCCCGCAGGCCGACGTGCTGCTGCGCACCGAGATGGCCGCCGGACACGGCGGCGTGTCCGGGCGCTACCGCGCCTGGGAGGACCGGGCCTTCTCGCTGGCCTGGATCCTCGACCGCCTCGGCCTGGCCGACGTGGCGCCCCTCACGTCGGCTCAGTCCTCCCCGAGCCAGCCGATCGCCGACGAGTAGACGTCGAAGCCGTAGGGCAGGTCCGCGTCCCCACTCAGCCGCGGACCTGCCTCGAGCGTCGGCGTCGCGGTCGCGACCAGCCGGCCGAGCACGGCCTGGCCGAGGAAGATCGACAGCCCCGCCCCGGGACAGCCCTGCGGGCCGTGGCTGAAGAAGTTGAACGACCAGTCGTCACCGGCCGTGCCCTCGCTCCACTCCTCGGGGGCGAACCGGTCGGCGTACGGGATGCGGGCGCTGTTGCGGTGGTTGAAGAGGTTGGGGATCCGCAGCTGGGTGCCCTCGGGCGTCTTCTGGCCGTTGACCCAGCGGTACTCGGCAGCCTGCACCCGCCCGAACAGCGAGGTCGTCGGCCACAGCCGCGTCGCCTCCAGCACGCACCCGGCGAGGTACGACGACCCGGCGATCGTCTCCACCGTGGCAGGCCCGTCGCCGAGCTCCGCGCGGACCCGGTCGAGCGCGTCGGGGTGGGTGGCGAGCAGCGCGAGCGCCCGGAACAGGGTGGTCGGCAGGGTGTCGCCCATCGCGAACAGCCAGTGGATCAGCTGCCCGGGCACGTCGGTCTCGTCGGTGGCGGGGGCGGCGGCGACCAGTCCGGCCAGCGCGTCGGGATCCGGTGCGGCGACGTACGACGCCAGCCGCTCGTGGAACGCGTCGTACCCCGGCGCGGGCTGGCCCGGCATCTTGTTGCCGGCCGCCATCAGCTCGCCGAGCTGCTCGGTGAGCCCGGTGTCGTCCGCGGCCGCCGCGCCGAGCACGACCCGGCGGGTGAGCCGCTGGAAGGCGGCGTTGAGGGCGTCGAACCGCAGCGGGCCGTCGGCCTCGAGCAGCGCGTCGGCCTCCTCCGCGGCGATCGCGGCGAAGGACGCGGCCAACGGGTGCAGCGGCGAGTCCGGGTGCAGCACGGCGTCGGCGAAGGCCCGGCGGTCGCGCCACAGGTCGCCGCGGGAGATGCTCAGCGCGGTCGGCTGGAAGGCGTACATGCCCTTGCGCTTGGCCTCGGGGTCGGGCGCGAACGGGTCCGGGCTGCCGCCGAGCACGATCCGGATGTCGTCGGGGTGGGTCGCCGAGGCCGACCGCTACAGCCTGCTCGAGACGCTCGAGGTGTGGGTGGAGGTCGGCGGGTCGGCCAGCAAGACCGCACAGCGGCTCTCCTGCCACGCCAACACGGTCCGGCACCGGCTGCGCCGGTTCGAGGAGCGGACCGGTCGCCGCCTGGACCGACCACGGGACGTGGCCGCTCTCTGCCTGGCGCTGGAGGCGCTGCGTTCCCGGCGAAGTTGAGAACTCCCTGAGATTCGTCCTCAGGCGCAACTTCCGGGGTTTCCCAGACGTCAAAGCCGGTGAGAGCAACACCGAAGGTCCCGGGGGAATCCCGGGTACCTCCCCGGTGTTGGGAACCACAGGTGCGGATGGGCTCCAGCCGCACGGGGCAAGGAGGGACGCCATGGCAGCGACGATGACGAGGACGCGCAACACCGGACGCGAGATCGAGGGACGCGACAGCGTCGGGCTGTACCTCGACGAGATCGCCCGCACCCCCCTGCTCGACGCGGCGCGGGAGGTCGAGCTCGCGAAGGCGATCGAGGCCGGCCTGTACGCCGAGCAGCTGCTCGCCGAGGGCCGGGTCGGCCGTCGCAAGGGCGGTGCCCCCAAGCAGGCCACCGAGGCCGAGCTCGAGTGGATCGCCGAGGAGGGCCGCAAGGCCGTCACTGAGTTCATCAACGCCAACCTGCGCCTCGTGGTGTCCATCGCTCGCAAGTACGGCCGCGCACAGATGCCGATGCTCGACCTGATCCAGGAGGGCAACACCGGCCTGATCCGCGCGGTCGAGAAGTTCGACTACGCCAAGGGCTACAAGTTCTCCACCTACGCCACCTGGTGGGTCCGCCAGGCCATCACCCGCGGCATCGCGCAGCAGGCCCGCGTGGTCCGGCTGCCCGTGCACGTGGTCGAGGAGCTCAACCAGGTCGGCGGCGCCCGTCGTACGCTCGAGCGCCAGCTGGGCCGCGACCCGGAGCCGGCCGAGATCGCGGCCGAGCTCGGCCTCGAGGTCGAGCGGGTCCTCGACCTGATGGCGTGGGGCCGCGAGCACGTCAGCCTCGACACCCCGATCGACGAGGACGGCGACACCTCGCTCGGTGACCTGATGGCGCAGGAGACCTCGCCCGGCCCGGACCTGACCGTCCTCGACGTCGAGGCCCGCGAGCGGCTCAACAACCTCGTCGACCAGCTCGACGCGCGGGCCGCCGACATCATCCGGGAGCGCTACGGCTTGGTCGACGGCCGCCAGCACAAGCTCGCCGACATCGGCGTCAAGCACGGCATCTCCGCCGAGCGGGTGCGCCAGCTCGAGCGCGAGGCGCTGCAGAAGCTGCGTCGTCTGGGCGACCCCGACATGGCCGCCTGACTCAGGCGCCCGTCAGCTCCGCGAAGACCTCCGTCACCTGCCGACGGAGGTCTTCGTGCGTCCCGGTGTTCTCGATGAGGTACGTCGCCACGGCCCGCCGCTGCTCGCGGGTCGCCTGGGCCGCGATCCGGGAGCGGCCGTCCTCCTCGGTCCAGCCGCGGTCGCGCACCATCCGCTCGACCTGCAGCTCCTCGGGCGCGTCGACGACGATCACGGCGTCGAACTCCTCGGCGCGGCCGGACTCGACGAGCAGTGGGATGTCGTGGACCACGATCGCGTCGGTGGGCGCGGAGGCCTCGAGCTCGGCGTAGCGCTCGAACACGAGCGGGTGCACGATCCCCTCGAGCCGGCGCCGGGCAGCCTCGTCACCGAAGACGAGCGCGCCCATCCTCGGGCGGTCCAGCTCGCCCTCGGGGGTCAGCATCTCGGCCCCGAAGGCCTCGACGACGGCCGCGAGGCCCGGTGTCCCCTTCGC
The DNA here is from genome assembly GCF_057813895.1 of Nocardioides sp. F233. NCBI lineage: Bacteria > Bacillati > Actinomycetota > Actinomycetes > Propionibacteriales > Nocardioidaceae > Nocardioides > Nocardioides sp. F233. The sequence continues at coordinate 927,187 of NZ_JBVASH010000002.1, read as the reverse complement.
GACGACCTCGCGCGCGATCTGGTCGGCGTCGATGACGACCGCCCCCAGCTCCCGCAGGATCGACGAGACGGTGCTCTTCCCCGAGGCGATCCCCCCGGTCAGTCCGACGCGCACACGCGGACCCTACTGTGAGGCTGTGGAGAACGAACGGGTCGCCCTGCTCCTGTCCGGCTCCCACGCGTACGTCGACGCCGTGGTCCGCATGCTCACCGCGGGCGTCTTCCCGATCCCGCTCGACCCGCGGCTCACGCCCGCCGAGCAGTCACGGATCCTCGCCGGACTGGAGCCGACGGTCGTCGTACGGACGACGGAGGAGCTGGCCGCTCTCGTCTCGTCGCTGCCCGCGCCGGGGCTCCCGCTCGGCCGTCCGATGCACTGCACCAGCGGCACGACCGGGGTGCCGAAGGGCGTCTGGTCGGGACCGCTGTCCGCCGGCGACGCGGAGGCCCTGGTCGCCGAGGAGCGCGACCTGTGGGGCTTCTCCCCCGACGACGTGAACCTGGTGCTCGGCCCGCTGTACCACTCCGCGCCGCTGCGGTTCGCGATGGGAACCGTCCTCGCCGGTGGCCGGATCGTGATCCCCGGGCCGTTCGACCCGGCCGCGGTGACGGCGGCGATCGAGGCCGAGCGGCCGACCACCATGTTCTGCGTGCCGACCCACCTGCAGAGACTGTTCGCGCACTGGGACGAGCACGGCACGCCCGACCTGTCCTGCTTCCGGCTGGTCGCGCACGCCGGCGCCCCGTGCCCGACCGACCTCAAGCACCGGCTGATCGAGGCCTTCCCGCCGGGCTCGACGTGGGAGTTCTACGGCTCGACCGAGGGCCAGTTCACCGCCTGCCGCAGCGAGGAGTGGCTGGAGCGCCCCGGCACCGTCGGCCGCGCCCGCCCGGGTCGTGGGTTGCGGACCGACGCGGACGGCACGATCTGGTGCACGGTCCCGTCCTTCGCCCGGTTCACCTACTTCGGCGCGCCCGAGAAGACCGCCGCCGCCTGGCGTGACACCCCCGACGGGCCGGCGTTCACCGTCGGCGACCTCGGCCGGCTCGACGCCGACGGCTACCTCTTCCTCGACGGCCGCCGCGAGGACCTGGTCATCAGCGGCGGCGTCAACGTGTACCCGACCGAGGTCGAGCAGGTCCTCGGCACCTGCGCCGGCGTCCTGGACATCGCGGTCTACGGCGTCGACGACCCGCAGTGGGGCCAGCGGGTGTGTGCGGCGGTGGTGGTCGGTCCGGACGGGCCGTCCGAGGACGACCTGCGGGGCTTCGCCCGGGAGCAGCTGGCACCGCCGAAGCGGCCGAAGGAGTACGTCTTCCTGGCCGAGCTCCCGCGCACGCTGACCGGCAAGGTGCGGCGTTCCGAGCTCGCCTCGGGCAGCTGACGACTACCGTGCGGGGGGTGACCAAGGTCATCGCACTCGTCCTCTCCGGTCTGCTCGCGACGGCCTGCTCGTCCGGGTCGACGGGAGATCAGGGTTCCGGCACCGACGTGACGTCGCCCGCCGCGGTCCAGGCGTTCCAGGCCCGGTGGTGGTCCTGGGCGTGGACCGCACCTGCGGGCCGGGATCCCGTCGAGGACCGGACCGGCGAGCACTGCGCGGTCGGCCAGCCGAGCGACCTGTGGTTCCTGGCCGGCACCTACGGCGGGAGAGCCGTGCGCTCCTGCGACGTGCCGGAGGGCCGTCGGGTCGTCGTACCTGCCGTGAACCGGGTGGCGCAGTCTGTCGAGGAGTGCGCCGAGTTCATGGTCGACGCTCGCGGACACATCCGGCTGGACGGTGTCGACCTGCCCCTGCTGTCCCTCGATGCCGAGCACGTCGTCGTCGACACCCCGGACGGACCCACCACGGGCGTCGGATGCGGCTTGTGGACGGTCCTCGACGCGCTGCCTCCGGGCGAGCACCGGCTCACGATCAGCGGCCGGAGCGGCGACTTCCGCACGGACGTGGAGTACGCCCTCCACGTCACTTCCCCTGCGGAGTGACCGGGGAGCGGCTCAGCCGGACAGCTCCAGCGCGAGCCACGCCCCCACCCGGGCGGCCGGGTCGTCGAGGTCGAGCCCGGTGAGCCGCTCGATCTCGGCCAGCCGGTTGCGCACGGTGTTGCGGTGCACGCCGAGGTCGTCGGCGACGGCGCCGCGGGAACCGTGGTGGCGCAGGAAGGCGGCCAGGGTGGTGCGGTGCTCGGCGTCGAGCGGCGCGAGGAAGGTGGCGGCGTACTCGTGGCCCAGGGACTCGGGCACCAGCGCCAGCGGCCCGGCATCGGCGACCTCCTCCCAGCGCCGGAACGGGCTCGCGGCGGTGGTGCGGTCGAGGGCGTGGCCGGCCGTCTCCGCGCCGCGCCGGGCCTCTTGCGCGGGGACGGCGCGGCCGACGCCGGCCCGCAACCCGGCAGCCAGGGCGAGCACGGCCCCGACCCGCGACGGTACGGCGACCGCCACCAGCTCCCCGTCGACGAGGCCGGCCAGCACTCCGTCGTCGGCGAGGCCCTCCTCGAGGCGTTCGAGCACGTCGCCGAGCGCCTCCTCCGGCCCGGTCATCCGTACGACGCGCAGCCGCTCGGGCACCGCCCGGCCGCCTTCCGCTGCGTCGAGCAGCACCTCCGCCGAGCGCAGGTCGCCGGCGCAGAGCAGCTCGAGGGCACGTCCGCGCAGCCGTCGGTCGGCCGCGCGACGCTCGGCCCGGCGCTCGACGGCGAGGCTGAGCAGCACCGCTGCCGTGCTGACCGCGGAGCGCTGCGGCTCGTCGAGCCCGCCGGGCAGGCAGACGGCGAGGTAGAGCTCGGGGCGTCCGGCGAGGCCGATCGGGCGGACCACCGTGGTGTCGCGGTCGCGGGTCGTCGTCGAGACGGCGCCCAGGCCCTGGCCCTTGATCCCGGCGACCTCGGCCCGGACGAGGTCGAGGTCGAGGGTCTCGGGGTGGGCGCCGAGCGGGCCGTCGGCCGGCTCGCCGTCGCGCTGCACCAGCGCCACGCTCGCGTCGAGGAGCTGGGCCAGCCGCTCGACGAGCGGGCGCAGGTCCAGGCCGAGCGCGGCCCGGGTGAGCCGGCGCTGCAGGTCCAGCGCGAGCCGGGTGGTGGCTGCCTCCTGGTCCTGGAGCAGCTCGGCCGCCGCGCGGGAGACGGCGACGAAGGGCGTGGCCCGTGGTACCTCGAGCAGCACCAGCCCGCGCGCCGCGCAGGCCTGCACCAACGCGTCGGGCAGCGAGGGGTGGGTGAGGCCGGTGCCGAGCCCGAGGGCCGCCGCGCCGGCGTCGGCCAGCCGGTCGACGTACGCCGTCCACTCCTGGCTCCACCCCCGCGTGCCGAGGCCGGTCGTGAGCAGCAGCTCCCCGCCCTCGAGGTACGGCGTCGGGTCAGCCAGCTCGCTCGTCGCGACCCAGCGCAGCACCGGCCCGTCGAGCGGAGGCGCGCCCTCGGCCGGGCGCAGGCCGAGCCCGGGCATCGCCACCAGGTCGGCCACCGTCACCATGGTGCGATTCTTGCACAACCATTCAATCCAAATTGTGCAGATGGAGCATGGTGGGGCGCGCCGGGCGGTCCTACCGTCGTACCCATGACCGACAACACCTCCGGGCACACCTCCGGCGGCCCTGGCATCACCCAGGAGCGACGCCTCGTCACCGCGATCCCCGGCCCCCGCTCGCAGGAGCTGGCGGCCCGCAAGGCGAAGGCGGTCGCGTCCGGCGTCGCCGTCGGCCTGCCCGTCCAGGTCGTCGCGGCCGGTGGCGGCATCCTCGTCGACGCCGACGGCAACCAGCTGATCGACCTCGGCTCCGGCATCGCCGTGACGACCGTCGGCAACAGCGCCCCGCGCGTGGTCGAGGCCGTGACCCGCCAGGTCGCCGAGTTCACCCACACCTGCTTCATGGTCACCCCCTACGAGGGCTACGTGGCCGTCGCCGAGAAGCTCAACGAGCTCACCCCCGGCACCCACGAGAAGCGCTCCGCGCTGTTCAACGCCGGCGCCGAGGCCGTCGAGAACGCCGTGAAGATCGCCCGCTCCGCCACCGGCAAGCAGGCCGTGGTCGTCTTCGACCACGCCTACCACGGCCGCACCAACCTCACGATGGCGATGACGGCGAAGAACATGCCGTACAAGAGCGGCTTCGGCCCGTTCGCCTCCGAGGTCTACCGCGCCCCGCTGTCCTACCCCTTCCGCGACGGCGGTCTCGACGGCGTCGAGGCGGCCCGCAAGGCGATCGACGTCATCGAGAAGCAGGTCGGCGCCAACAACCTGGCCGCGATCGTGATCGAGCCCATCCAGGGCGAGGGCGGCTTCATCGTCCCGGCCGAGGGCTTCCTGCCGACCCTCGTGGCCTGGTGCCGCGAGAACGGCGTCGTCTTCGTCGCCGACGAGGTGCAGACCGGCTTCGCCCGCACCGGCGAGCTGTTCGCCTGCGACCACGAGGGTGTCGTCCCCGACCTGATCGTGACCGCCAAGGGCATCGCCGGCGGCCTCCCGCTCGCCGCCGTCACCGGCCGCGCCGAGCTGATGGACGCCGCGCACGCCGGCGGCCTCGGTGGCACGTACGGCGGCAACCCGCTCGCCTGCGCCGCCGCGCTCGCCGTCTTCGAGACGATCGAGGCCGAGGGCCTGGTCGACCGCGCCCGCACCATCGGCAAGACCATGACCGAGCGCCTCGCCGCCCTGCAGGAGAACGACCCGCGCCTCGGCGAGGTCCGGGGCCGCGGCGCGATGATCGCCGTCGAGCTGGTCAAGCCCGGCACCACCGAGCCCGACGCCGACCTCACCAAGAAGGTCGCCGCCGCCGCCAACGCCAAGGGCCTGGTCGTGCTGACCTGCGGCACCTACGGCAACGTGCTGCGCTTCCTGCCGCCGCTGTCGATGCCCGACCACCTGCTCGACGAGGCGCTCGACCTCCTCACGGAAGTCTTCCAGGAGAACTGATGACCGCGCTCCAGGAGCCCGTCGCCACCGCGATCGGGCCGCTGAACGACGCCCGCACGCAGCTGCGGGAGGCCACCACGCTGCTCGGCTACGACGAGGGCCTGCACCAGATGCTCGCCACGCCGCGCCGCGAGGTGACCGTCAGCATCCCGCTGCGCCGTGACAACGGCACCACCGAGCTGTTCGTCGGCCACCGGGTCCAGCACAACTTCTCCCGCGGCCCGGCCAAGGGCGGTCTGCGCTACTCCCCCGACGTCGACCTCGACGAGGTCCGCGCGCTGGCGATGTGGATGACCTGGAAGTGCGCCCTGCTCGACGTGCCGTACGGCGGCGCGAAGGGCGGCGTGCGGATCGACCCGCGCAACTACTCGGCCGCCGAGCTGGAGCGCGTGACCCGCCGCTACACCAGCGAGATCAGCCCGCTGATCGGTCCCGAGCGCGACATCCCGGCGCCCGACATCGGCACCGACGAGAAGACCATGGCCTGGCTGATGGACACCTACTCCGTCCAGCAGGGCCACACCGTCCTCGGCGTCACCACCGGCAAGCCGATCAGCCTCGGCGGCTCGCGTGGCCGTGCCACCGCCACCTCGCGCGGTGTCGTCCACGTCGCCCTGGCGGCGCTGCGCTCGCGCGGCATCGACCCGAACGGCGCCACGGCGTCCGTGCAGGGCTTCGGCAAGGTGGGCCGGTACGCCGCCCGCTTCCTCGCCGAGGCCGGCACCCGGGTGCTCGCGGTGTCCGACCAGTACGGCGCGGTGTTCGCCGCCGGCGGCCTGGACGTGCCGGCGCTGGAGAAGCACGTCGACGCCACCGGCTCGGTGGTCGACTTCCCCGGAGCCGAGCCGATCACCAACGACGACGTGCTCGAGGCCGAGGTCGACCTGCTCGTCCCCGCTGCCGTCGAGGGCGTGCTGCGTGCCGACAACGCCGGACGGGTCAAGGCCAAGGTCATCGTGGAGGGCGCCAACGGCCCGACCACGCCCGAGGCCGACCGGATCTTCCGGGAGGCCGACCGGCTCGTCGTACCGGACATCCTGGCGAACGCCGGCGGCGTGATCGTGTCCTACTTCGAGTGGGTGCAGGCCAACCAGGCCTACTGGTGGAGCGAGCACGAGGTCGAGGACCGCCTCGCCGAGCGGATGCTCGACGCGTGGGAGTCGGTCAACGCCGCCGCCACCCGGCTCGACGTACCCCTGCGCACCGCGGCCACCTGCCTCGCCGTCGAGCGCGTGGCCCAGGCGCACCAGCTGCGCGGCCTCTACCCGTGATCCTCTGAACGACTGGAGAAACAACGATGACTGACACCACCTTCGAGGTGCACGACCCCGCCACCGGCGCGGTCATCGACACCGTCGCCGACGGCACCGTCGCCGACGCGACCGCCGCGGTCGACGCTGCCTCCGCGGCTTTCCCGGCCTGGGCCGCGACGCCCGCCCGGGTCCGCGCCGAGATCCTGCGTCGTTGCTACGACCTGATGATCCGCGACGCCGACCTGCTCACCGGCCTGATCGCCTCGGAGAACGGCAAGTCCGTCGCCGACGCCCGCGCCGAGGTCAACTACGCCGCCGAGTTCTTCCGCTGGTTCAGCGAGGAGGCCGTCCGCGGCGAGGGCACGTACGGCGACGCGCCGGCCGGCAACGCCAAGACCCTGGTGACCTACGCCCCCGTCGGCGTGGCCGCGCTGATCACGCCGTGGAACTTCCCGGCTGCGATGGCGACCCGCAAGATCGCGCCGGCCCTGGCCGCCGGTTGCACCGTCGTCCTCAAGCCGGCCGCGGAGACCCCGCTGACCGCGCTCGCGGTGGCGAGGATCCTGCTCGAGGCCGGCGTGCCCGAGGGCGTCGTCAACGTGGTCCCGACCACCGACGCCGCCGCCGTCGTGACGGCCTGGCTGGAGGACGCCCGTGTCCGCAAGGTCAGCTTCACCGGCTCCACCGGTGTCGGCCGCACCCTGCTGCGCCAGGCGGCGGACCGAGTCCTCAACTCCAGCATGGAGCTGGGCGGCAACGCGCCGTTCGTCATCACCGCCGACGCCGACATCGACGCGGCCGTCGCCGGCGCGATGATCGCCAAGTTCCGTGGTGGCGGCCAGGCCTGCACCGCGGCCAACCGGTTCTACGTGCACGCCGACGTCGCCGTCGAGTTCGTCGACAAGTTCTCGGCCGCCGTCGCCGCGCTCAAGGTCGGCCCGTCCGCGGACGAGTCCAACCAGATCGGCCCGGTCATCAGCGAGAAGGCGCTCACCGGCATCACCAAGCTGGTCGACGCCGCGGTCGCCGACGGCGCGAAGATCGCCGTGCAGGGCACCGTCCCTGCCGACGGCTGGTTCTTCCCGCCGACGATCCTGGTCGACGTACCCGTCGGTGCGCCGATCCTCTCCGAGGAGATCTTCGGCCCGGTTGCGCCGATCGTCACCTGGACCGACGAGGCCGAGCTGCTCGCGTCGGTCAACGACACCGAGTTCGGCCTGGCGGCCTACGTGTACGCCGGCCGCCTCCAGGACGCGCTGCGCCTCGGCGAGCGGATCGACGCCGGCATGGTCGGCATCAACCGCGGCATCGTCTCCGACCCCTCCGCGCCGTTCGGCGGGGTCAAGCAGAGCGGCATCGGCCGCGAGGGCGCCCACGAGGGCATCCGCGAGTACCAGGAGACGCGCTACTACAGCGTCGACTGGAGCTGAGTCAGTCACGAGGTTCAGCTCCGGGCCGCCCCTCACCGTGCCGATGGTGAGGGGCGGTTCCGCTTTTTTCTCAGCCGGGGAGCCGGGCCGGCAGGTCGAACGTGTCGAGGACCTGCTCGTCGATGAAGACCGAGTTCCGGGTGAACCCGGCCTCCGACAGCGTGAGGACCTGCAGCGTGTGCCGGTGGTAGCTGCCGTCACGCAGCACGTACGCCGCGAAGCCCGGCTGGCCGTTGGCCTCGACCGGGACCGTGCGCCAGTCGGTGCCGTTGACCTCGAAGACCCAGTCCATGAAGACGCCGTAGTTCTCCGGCCCGCGGAACCAGTTGGTCATCGGCGGCATCTCCATCACCACGTCGGCGCTGAGCAGCCGCTTGAGGGCGTCGACGTCGGCCGCAGTGAAGGCCGCCGTGTAGCGGTCGACCCACGCCCTCGCCTCGACCTCGTCCGGCTCCCTGGTGGCGTCGACATCGACCTTCGCCATGCTCGCCCGGGCCCGCAGCAGTGCACTGTTCACCGAGACGACGGTCGTGTCGATGATCTCCGCGGTCTCCGCCGCCGAGAAGTCGAGGACGTCGCGCAGCACCAGCACCGCGCGCTGCCGGGCGGACAGGTGGTGCAGCGCGGCGACGAACGCGAGCCGCATGCTGCTCGGGTCGACCCCGGGCACGCGGGCGTCCGGCATCGGCTGCAGCCACGGCACCTCCCCCAGCTCGAACGGGCCGCGCGGGTCCGTCTCGGGCACCAGGCCGGACGGCAGCGGGCGTCGGTTGCCGCCCTTCAGCGCGGTGAGGCAGGCGTTGGTGGCGATGCGGTACAGCCACGTGCGCACCGAGGCCCGCTGGTCGTCGTACCGCTCCCGGGCACGCCATGCGCGCAGGTAGGTCTCCTGCACGACGTCCTCAGCGTCGTGGGCCGAGCCGAGCATGCGGTAGCAGTGTGCCGTGAGCTCACTGCGGAACGGCTCGAGCTGCCGGGCGAACCCGGCGTCGTCGTACGTGCTTGTCACCGGGCTCCGATCAGGCAGGGCTGTTGTGGTACGCCGCGATCATCCACCTGCCGTCGCGTCGTTCGAACACCCAGGTGGCGTTGACCATCCGCTCGGCCGGCACGTCGGTCTCGCCGGCGAGCAGGATCCCCGCCTCGCTGCGCGCGATCGCCGCGTCGGCGCCGAGGAAGCGCAGGTCGACGCGGCGATCGACGGCGGTGCTGCCCTTGAGCGGTCCGGCGAAGCCCGCGGCCATGGCGTCGCGGACTGCAGTCCGGGAGGGACGCAGCGAGCCGGGCATGATCGCGGTGGCGTCCTCGGTGTAGTGCTGCACGAAGCCGTCGGCGTCGTTGTCGGCCCAGGCCCGGTAGGTCTCGGCGAGGACGGCGTCGATCTGGTCGACATCGGTGGTGTGGTCGGTCTTGTTGGTGTCCATGCACTACGTACCGCCGGGATCGACGGAACTCACCGGGTGCGACCGAACTTCTTTCCTGTGCTCAGGCGGCGAGGTCGTCGCGGGCCACGACGCCCTGGGCGACGACCAGCTGGACCCGCTCCATCGCGGTGAGGTCGTCGAGCGGGTTGTCGTCGAGGACGACGAGGTCGGCGAGGTGGCCCGGCGTCAGCCGGCCGACCTGACCCTGCCAGCCGAGCAACCGGGCCGCGGTGGTGGTCGCGCCGCGCAGCGCGTCGAGCGCCGGGACACCGGTCTCGCCGATCAGCCGCACCTCGCTGCCGATCGAGCGGGTCGCCGTACCGAAGGTGTCGGTGCCGGCCACGACCGGGATGCCGAGCTCGTGGGCACGCAGGACGGCGGCCTTCAGGACGGGCCCGTAGTCGCGCCCACGCTGGGCCAGGATCGGGTCCGGGTCGTCCGCGAGGCCCAGGATCGGGCCGAGGGTCGGGGTGAAGTACGTGCCGCGCCGCACCATCAGCTCGAGGGTCTCCTCGCTGACGAAGACGCCGTGCTCGAGGCTCCGGATTCCGGCCGCGACCGCACCGTGGCAGCCCTCGGCGCTGTAGGCGTGGCAGAGCACACCGGCTCCGCCGCGGCGCGCCGCCCGGACGACCGCGCCGACCTGGGTCTCGTCGTACACGAGCTCGAGGGGGTCCTGCGCGGCGATGCCGGCGCGCGGGTTGGCCCGGGTCTTCACGACGTCGACGTCACGGGAGAGGTTGACCCGGACCAGGTACGCCAGCGCCTCGGGCGAGCGGACACCACCGGCGAGGCTCGCGAGCGGGGCCAGGTCGGGGTCGGCGAGGACGGTGTCGCCGAGGTCGGGCGTCACGAAGACACCGGCCGCCCGCATCCGCGGGACGACGCCGGGCTTCCACGTCGCCAACGGCCGCATCGCCACGTCCTGGTAGAAGTTCGAGGTCCCGCTGCGGATCGACGTCGCCCCGGCGTGCAGCACGCCCGCCGCGTCGGCGAGCGCGTTGACGTGGACGTGCACGTCGACCAGGCCGGGCAGGATCCAGCCGCCGCCGGTGTCGATCGTGCGTGCGGTCCCGGACACCTCCCGTACGGCGGCCCGGGTGGCGTCGCGGCTGCCGGACGCCAGCACCCGGCCCTCGGCGAGCACGACGACCGCGTCCTCGACCACGTCGCCGGTCAGCGGGTCGAGCAGCGGTCCGCCCTGCACCACGAGCGGTGGTGGGACCGGCGGCCGGCCCGGGAAGCGTCGACCGGGCGCGCGGCGGGCGGCGCCCGTCGTACCGTCGGCCTCGCTCGCGGTGGCGACAGTGCTGACGCCGGCGAGGGCGGCTGCGCCGGCCAGGACTCCGCGTCGGGTCACCACCGAGTGGATCGAGCCGGGCACCTCGGCACTCTCGTCACACATCGACACCACCTCCCGCTCCAGCACAGGCTCTTCACGCTATGCCGCTCGGAGACGGGTGTCGACGGTCAAAATCGGGTAGCCGGAGGCGCACCTCCCGCCGGGGGCCGGCGGTTTCGGCCGTGCTCAGTCCTCGGTGCTCGTGCCGCGCTCGCGCGGCGGTCGGTACAGGTCGTCCACGGCAGCATCGATGTCCTGGTCGCTGCGCTCGACGGGCTCGACGTACAGCCGTGCGGCCGCGACGAGGCCGTCGTGCACGGTGAGGATGAGGACTCCACGCATGGCGAAGGGCGAGCCGTCCGTGTGGCGACCTGTCCAGTCGACCTCACCCCACTCGACGTCCCCGTCGCGGGCGGTGGCCACGAGCTCGGCCCGGAAGTCCGGTACGCCGGCGAAGACCGCGGTCCAGTTCTCCAGCACCTGCTGACGTCCGGAGAACGCCCGGCCCGGGTGGGCGGGTTGCCGGCTGTCGTAGTCCTCGGCGAAGTACGACGCGAAGAGCGCTGCGTCGTGGAGGTTCTGCGCCGCGGTGAGGCGCTCGAGGAGGCTGCTCACGAGGTCGAAACTAGGTCAGCTCCGCGAGCGCGGCCACGCCGGCAGGCGTGGACGCCGCCAGCCGCTCGAGAGCACTGTCGAGTGCCGGTGATCCGGCGTGGCCGGGCGGGATCCGCGCCGGGTTGATCGCGGCGGAGCTGGCCCACTCCTTGATGTCGGGCTCCGCCGAGAACGCCATCGCGGCGCGGGTGCCCAGGGCGTTCATCCGGGCCCACTCCACCATCGAGTTGCCGTACGGCGTGGGCGGGCACAGCCGGTTCTTCTCGTCGTCGTCGTGGCGGGTGGCCTCGACGTACCCGGTCAGCGCGGCACCGAAGCAGGGGAACCCGGCCCGGATCGCCTGCAGGGTCATCGACCCTGGCTGCCACCCCGGCACCTGCGGCGGGTACTTCAGACCGTCTGCCGCACAATGCACGACGACGGCGTCCTCGGCGATCCCCACGTCCCCGTCGGCGAAGGTGAGGCTGCCTCGCCGCACCGACACGACGTGGCCGTGCCGCACCACGTTCTCCAGGGTGCGCAGCTGCTCCAGCTCCCAGGTGGCGAGCGTTGGCGCCTTGGCCATCGTCGGCATCACGGTGCGGTCGATCCGCAGCATCACGCCGGCGTCCTCGAGGCCGAGGAACAGGTCCTCGACCGAGGACGCGCGCGCCGCCGTCGACATGACGTCGGCGGCCATGGCGAGGAAGACCTCGGGCCGCGGCTGGACGACCGCCCGGTTCATCATCCACGGGTCACGGGCCCGCACCCAGCAGATCGCATCGGGATCCACGCCCCGGGACAGCAACCAGATGCAGGCATCGGTCGCGGTCTTGCCCGCCCCGACGACGATGTACTGGCTCGGCGCCTCCTCCAGTCGCGCGAGCTCGTTCACCGCCAGCACCCGGGCACCGTCGGAGACCTCGAACGGGGGCGGCTTCTCCGCCGGGATGCTGGGCGCGAGGTAGCGCGCATCGACGACGCGGCAGCGTTCCGGCACGACGAACCGCTCCCCCGAGATGCGCGAGGCGACCGTGCGGTCACCGACGTACTCGCTGTTCGGGAAGAACTCGACCCGGCCGGACTCGACCATCCGGTCGAGGGCCCGGGCGTAGTAGGCGCAGACCTCCGCCTGCGTGGCCCGCTCCTGCAGGCCCTCCTCCGGCCCGTGCTGCTGGAGCTGACCACCGCCCAGCAGGGTCGACGCGACGCCGTAGAACGCGGAGGCCTGGTGCAGGCGCACGAACGGGTACGCCTCGAGCCAGTGCCCGCTCACCCCGTGACGGCGGTCGACGAGAGCCACCCGTACGTCGGCATGGTCGACCAGGGCGTCCGTGAAGGCCATCCCCATCGCGCCGGCCCCCACCACGAGGTAGTCGGCATCGACGATGCGCGTCATGGATCCACGAAAGCACCTGTACGTGAGGGTGTCCACGCCTCAGCCCGCTGCCGGTCGGAGTCGCGCTGGGCCGTAGGGTTTCCTCGTGAAGGCTCTGCTGCTCGAGAACATCCATCCGGCCGCCGTCGAGACCCTGGAGGCCCGGGGCTACGAGGTGGAGCTGCGACCGGGCTCCCTGTCCGAGGACGAGCTGCTCGCCGCCCTGCCGGGTGTGCACCTGCTCGGTGTGCGCTCCAACACGAACGTGACCACGAAGGTCCTCGAGTCCGCGTCCGACCTCGTCGCCGTCGGCTGCTTCTGCATCGGCACCAACCAGGTCGACCTGAAGACCGCTGCCGCCCAGGGCATCGGCGTGTTCAACGCGCCGTACTCCAACACGCGCAGCGTCGTCGAGCTGGTCATCGCCGAGATCATCGCGCTCGCGCGCCGCCTGCCGGAGAAGACCCAGCGCATGCACGAGGGCGTCTGGGACAAGTCGGCCAAGGGCAGCCACGAGGTCCGCGGCCGCACGCTCGGCATCGTCGGGTACGGCAACATCGGCACCCAGCTCTCCACCGTCGCGGAGGCCCTCGGCTTCAACGTCGTCTTCTACGACACCGCCGACCGCCCCGCCCACGGCACCGCCCGCCGCGTGCGCTCGCTGAAGGAGCTGCTCGAGGTCTCCGACGTCGTCAGCCTCCACGTCGACGGCCGCCCGGGCAACGCCGGCTTCTTCGGTGCCGCCGAGTTCGCCGCGATGAAGCCGCGCGCCCTGTTCATCAATGCCTCGCGCGGCATGGTCGTCGACAACGAGGCCCTGCGCGACCACCTGGTCTCCGGCCACATCGCCGGCGCCGCCGTCGACGTCTTCCCGGCCGAGCCCAAGGCCCAGGGCGACGCCTTCGAGTCCGTGCTGCGCGGCCTCGACAACGTCATCCTGACGCCGCACATCGGTGGTTCCACGCAGGAGGCGCAGGAGGAGATCGGCTGGTTCGTCGCCGAGAAGCTCGCCCGCTTCGCCCTCGAGGGCAGCACCGCGCTCTCGGTGAACCTGCCCGCCGTCCAGCCGCCCGAGCTGCCCACCGGTCGCCGCCTCGGCCTGCTGCACCACAACGTCCCCGGCGTCCTCGCGGACCTCAACGCCACCTTCGCCGAGGCCGGCGACAACGTCGTCGACCAGGTCCTGTCCACCAAGGACGGACTCGGCTACGTCGTCATCGACGCCGCCGAGCCCCTCTCCACCGCCGCCCTCGACCGGCTCCGCGCAGCCGAGTACGCCGTGTGGGCACGCACCTGGTGAACGCCTGAGGGCCTTTCCACACCTCGCCACCTGCTGGTGGCGCCTGCCGCCCGGATCGGGATAGCGTCGCGAACGCGTCCCCGGTCCGGGCGCTGCAATTCTCGGGAGGACCTTTGCGTACGACGAAATGTGCCGCCCTCGCGGCCGTGGTGCTGCTAGCGCTTGCCGGGTGCTCGGACGGCGACGCGTCGCCGCGGGATCCGTCCTCGACGTGGACCCCGACGGGGAAGATGGAGACGCCCACGTCGGCCGCGCCCGATCCGGTCGAGCCGGAGCTGCCCGCTGCTGCTGCCGAAGCGAGTGAGGCCGGGGCTCGGGCGTTCATCGAGTACTACTGGGAGCTGATCAACTACGCCCAGGCGACGGGCGACGTGACCGGCCTGAAGTCCGTCTCCGGGACGACGTGCGAGGGCTGTCGGCGCGCCATCAATGCCGTCACCGACCTCTACACGGCCGGCGGACACACCGAGGGCGGTGACTACACCTTGACCGTCCGGCACCTGAAGGACGTGTCCCCAAAGGACAGGTCGATCTACGGGATGGAGGTTGCGCTCACCGCTCGCAACGCTGCACAGACCATCGTTCGAGGCGATGGCAGCAAGGAAGGTGTAGCGCCGAAGGACAACCGCTTCATCGCGTATCTGATCTGGGTCGACGGTGCATGGCGAACAGACGTCCTGGAGTCGAGGTGAGGGCGGCGCTCGCCGTCGCGGTGATCTGCTCCGTGACGTGGAGCGGGGCGGCCGTGGCCGACGGCGATGATCCCGATCCCGAGGTCACGGCCGGGACTACAGAAGGCGGGTTGGTCGCCGATGCCATCGACGGTGACAACACCCGAGGAGCAGAGGGGCAGCCGGCACCGGCTGGCAACGCGTCCTCGGGGCCCACTCCCAACGGCCCAACCATCCTGATCGGCCAAGCTGCTTGCCCGGGCGCCGAGCAGGCAGGGTCCACCCCAGAGATCGCCGTGTCGTACTGCGGTGCCGAGGAAACGCCGGTACTCACCGTCGACGACGTCCGCAGAGCGTTCGCCGAGCTCAAGCTCGACCCCGGCACCCTGGTGATCCAACCGCCCGACGGCCTCACCCTGGTCAACTTCAAGACCAACTTCTACACCACCACCACGACCCCGACCACCGTGACGGTCACCCTCCTCGACCAACCCGTCACCCTCGAAGCCACCCCCGCCACCTACACCTGGCACTTCGGCGACGGCCAGACAACCAGCACCACCGAACCCGGCGCGCCCTACCCGGCCCTCACCATCACCCACAACTACAAGCTCAAGGGCAACTACCTGCCGAGCCTCTCCACCACCTACACCGGCCGCTACCAGGTCGCCGACGGCCCCTGGCAGACCATCCCCGGCACGGTCACCATCGACGGCCCCGGCCAACCGCTGCGCGCGATCGAGGCGAAGCCCAAGCTCGTCGGCTACTGACGTCGAGCTCACGCGGCGTAGTCGAGGAGCATCTGCGTGACCATCACATCCGCACGCGTGGGTTCCTCACCAGCCCGTGGGCTGGTGATACGTCGCGTTCCGGTCGGATCGACCAGGTAGAAGGCCCCGTAGGGATCGCGCCAGATCACGATCCCGGGGAACGGATGTCGCACCTGCCATCCGGCATGGGTCTTGATCCGATGGTGCGTCCTTGTCAACGGCCCCAGGTTCTCGATCCCCGTGACCCCGCCCTCGCTGTACGGCACCGCATGGTCCAGATCCATCCGCCGCGACGTGTTCGCCGCGAACGGGAACACATCGGCGGGATGGATCAGATGGACTGCCTCACGCAACCGGGCCGGGATCTCGTAGGCATCCACCGGCGCCATCCCCGCGACATCCACCACCGGCGTCACCTGCACCTTCGCCGCGCTGCCGTCCAGCATCTCCATCACCCTGCCGACGGTGACCGGGCCATGACCCTCCACCCGGACGATCGGCGAGTCGGCGTACAGATGCAGGTAGACCTTCGCCCGCACCTTCACCGGACCCACCGTCTCGTCGAGCTCGTGATGGGCGGCCGGGTTCAGCAACAACGCAGCGGCCGCGACCCGACGATCATTCACCGACGCATCGGGCATCGTCTCCGTGAACCGGTGGGCGACCGCGGTCACGGCAGCATCGATCCCCGCGATCGTGACCGCGTCGGCCTTGATCACGAAGGTCGCCATACCGTGCCGATTGACGCGGGAGGCCCGGGCGCAACGTTCCTTGGCCGCAGCCTCCTCACGAGCCCGAGCCAGCTCCGGCGCTGCCGCGGCGACCTTGCCCTCGACCAGCAACTCGAAGCGCGACCACGACAACCGGCCGTCCGCGGCCTCGACCACCTCGACGTCGACCCATCCTGCTTCCTCGACCGACAGCTCCCGGGTCGCCGCAGCGACCCACCGGGCGTGGGGTACCCGCACCGTCCCGGCCTCGACGCCTGCCCACAACCTGGGCAGGCGGAGCACCAGGTCGAGCGCGTCCGCGATCAACCGCCGCGCGCCGTAGGGGCTGGTCTGGATCCGCGCGCCGAACGCTGCAGCAGCGTGCTCGGTCACCCACGGAGTCCCCGCCCCACCGAGCCGGCGCGCACGCGACCGACCACGACGATCCGACGGGGGCAGCCGGTCGGGATGGTGCAGCACCGCCCACTGGTACGCCGCCCGCAACACCTGCCGCTCGGCCTCCAGGCGCGCAGCATGAGCAGCCTCGACGAAGTCGAGAACCCCCTCAGCCGGCAGACCCGCCAGGTCCGCCACCGCCCGATCGGTGACCATGCCGACACCCCATCACGCGGGTCCGACACAAAGGTGCTGCGTGGTCCGACAGCCCCGAGGAGAATCGCCCGATGGCACGCGTGCGGGACACCTGCTGGCCGAGGAAGCGGACTAGGCAGGCTTGCCCGGCAGCACCGACAGCAGCTCGTAGGCCACGTGCGCGGCGGCGATGCCGGTGATCTCGGCGTGGTCGTACGCCGGAGACACCTCGACGATGTCGGCGCCGACGACGTTGAGGCCCTCGAGGCCGCGGAGCACCTCGAGCAGCTGGGCACTGGAGAGGCCGCCGGCCTCGGGGGTGCCGGTGCCGGGGGCGAAGGCGGGGTCGAGGACGTCGATGTCGAGCGACACGTAGACCGGGCGGTCGCCGAGGCGGTCGCGCATCCGGTTGATGATGTCGTCGATCGGCGAGCGCACGAAGTCGCGGGCGTGGACGGCGGAGAAGCCCAGCGCCTCGGACTCGTCGAGGTCGAGCTTGCTGTAGAGCGGCCCGCGGATGCCCATGTGCATCGCGTGGGTGAAGTCGATCAGCCCCTCCTCGGACGCACGACGGAACGGCGTGCCGTGGGTGTACGGCGCACCGAAGTACGTGTCCCACGTGTCGAGGTGCGCGTCGAAGTGGAGCACGGCGATCGGTCCGTGCCGCTCGGCCTGTACCCGCAGCAGCGGCAGGGCGATGGTGTGGTCGCCGCCGATGGTGAGCAGGGTGCGCGAGGTACCGGACAGCTCGCGGGCGCCGGTCTCGATCGAAGCGATCGCCTCGTCGAGCGAGAACGGGTTGGCGCCGAGGTCTCCGGCGTCGGCGACCTGCGCCCGGTTGAACGGCTCGGTGTCGTTGGCCGGGTTGTAGGGCCGCAGCAGCCGCGAGGACTGGCGGATGTGGTTCGGGCCGAAGCGCGCGCCGGGGCGGTAGGAGACACCGCCGTCGAAGGGCACGCCCCACACGACGGTGTCGGCGTCGCGGACGTCGCTGAGCCGCGGCAGGCGGGCGAAGGTGGTGTCCCCCGCGTACCGCGGGATCTGGGTCGCGTCGACGGGTCCGACGGTCATGCTGCGCCTCCCTGGCTGGTCACTTCTCGGCTCCGCCCAGCGTGAGCCACCGCACGTCCGAACGGGAGAGGTCTATCATCCAATGTCGACGAAGGGCATTGGAGGATCCTCCAATCAGGACAGGGCCCGCAACGCCAGGAACAGGTCGACCCGGTCGGCGGTCGAGGCCAGCGAGCGGCCGGTCAGCTCCTCGACCCGCTTCATCCGGTGCCGCAGCGTGTTGATGTGCACGTGCAGCGCGTCCGCCGTCTCCTGCCAGCGCCCGCCGCCGTCGAGGAAGGCACGCAGCGTGGCGACCAGCTCGGTCCCCCGGTCACGGTCGCTGTCGAGCACCCCGCCGAGCACGGTCCGGGCGAGCGCCTCGAGCACCGCCGGGTCCTGCGCCGCGAGCAGCACCGCCGGGCTGGCCAGCTCCTCGTGGGTCAGCCAGCCCTCGACGCCCCGGGCCACCAGCGCGTCGGCGGCGTGCCGCGCCTGGAGCAGGCTGACCCGCAGCTCCCCGGCCGCGGCCGGCTGCCCGACACCGACGTACCCGGCGACCGGCACCCGGGCGACGTCCTCGCCCACCAGGCACACGACGTCGTCGGCCCGCTCGACGATGAGGTACGGCGCCAGCGCGGCCGCGACCGCCTCCGGGCCCACGCCCCGGGCGACCAGGCAGCGCAGCGTGCGGTCGAGCGGGACCCCGAGCGCCTCGAGGCGGGCGGTCACCGCCGACGCAGCCACGCCGGTGGCGATCCACTCGACCACCTCCCACGCGTAGCGCTGCTCCGTGGCACGCACGGCCCGCTCCCGCTCCAGCTCGAGGGCCAGGAAGGGCATCGCACTGGACACGGCGGCCTGGACGTCGACGTCGAGCTCGACGAGCGGGCGCGGCAGGACCAGCGACGCGTCGGCGAGACCCTCGCCGATCAGCGTCACCGGACAGCCGTGCTCGGGGACGGGGCCGTGGGTCGTCGTACCGGCGACGACCGCGACCTCGATGCCGAGCCGTCTGCGCAGCACCCGCAGCACGGAGTCGACCCCGCGCTCGGCCCGCAGCGCGGCGACGATGGCACCGTGGTGCTCGAGCTGGCGACGCAGTGGCGCCTCCCACTCGACCCGTTTGGCGGCGACGAACACCTCGGCCAGCTGGACGAACGGCACCGCGACGGGCACCGCGAAGCAGGTCAGCCCGCGCTCGCGAGCAGCGGCGACCAGCTCGGCCGGCGGCTCCTCGTCCGGGGCGAGCCGTCCGAAGCCGACGGCGATCGCGCCCGCGTCCGCGACCTTCGACAGCCAGGCCGCGGGCGTCTGGCCGAGCCGTTGCCAGGCACCGGTGGTGAGCACGACCTCGCCGCCGCGGAGGAACTCCCCGGGGTCGGCGACCTCGATGCTGTGCACCATGCGGACCTCACGGCCCGGCGCACCGGGGACCAGCACCTCGAGACCGAGCGCAGGGTCGTCGAGCAGCTCGTGGAGCAGCACCTCTCCCCCGCTCAGCAGGCGAACTGGCGGCGGTAGCTCTGCGGACTGACCCCGCGCACCCGCACGAAGTGGTGGCGCAGCGTCGCGGCGTTGCCGAAGCCGACCTCGCCCGCGATCCACTCGACCGGCTGCTCGGTGCGCTCCAGCAGCTCCTCGGCGGCATTGACCCGCTGCCGGGTGACCCAGTGGTGGGGCGTCGTACCGGTCTCGTCGCGGAACCGCCGCGCGAAGGTGCGCGGCGACATCAGCGCACGCTTGGCCAGGGCCTCGACCGAGTGGTCCTCACCGAGGTTCTCCAGGATCCAGGTGAGCAGCGGCCGCAGGGTGTCGGCCTCGCAGTCGGGAACGGCGCGGGCGATGTACTGGGCCTGTCCCCCGTCGCGGTACGGCGGTACGACGGCTCGGCGCGCGATGACGTTGGCGACCGCGGCGCCGTACTCCTGACGCCAGATGTGGAGCGCCGCATCGAGGCCGGCCGCGCTGCCTGCGCCGGTGACGACCTGGCCGGCGTCGACGTAGAGGACCTCGGGGATCACCTTGGCGAGCGGGTACTCCCGCTGCAGCCGCTCGGTGTGCATCCAGTGCGTCGTGCACTCGCGGCCGTCGAGCAGGCCGGCCTGGCCGAGCACGAAGGAGCCGCTGCACACCGACATCAGGCGGGCGCCGCGGTCGGCCGCGGCGCGGATGGCGTCGACGACCACGGCGGACGCGACGCCGCCCTTGATCGCGGGGATGGCGACCAGGTCGGCGTCGGCAACGCGGTCCAGGCCGTGGGCGGCCTGCATGGTGAAGCCCATCGAGGTGCGCATCGGCCGGTCGTCCTCGGCGCACACGGCGAAGTCGATCGCCGGCACGCCGTCCTCGGTGCGGTCGATCCCGAAGGCCTCGCAGAGGATCCCCAGCTCGAAGGGGGCGACGCCGTCGAAGGCGATCACAGCCACGTTGGTCAGCACCCGACCACTGTCGCAGCCCGTTGGCAGAAAATCAACGCAGGCCGTCTTTTCTGCCACTGGTGGCAGGATCCACACGGGAGCAGAATTTCTGCCATGACCACCGCACTGATCCTCCTCCTGCTCGTCGCGGGCCTCGGCGCCCTCCTCATCTGGGCCCGCCACGACGGCCTCGACGCCGACCACGGCCCGGACGCGGACCGCGCCGCGGCTCACCGCCCGCGCAGGCCCAGCCGCACCGAGCTCGCCGGGCTCGCCGCGTCGGCGGCACCGGTCCCCTTCACCCACACCTCGAGGCTCCGCGGCCGGATCGCCGCGACGCTGCGCCGCTTCACGACCACCTCCAGCAGCGTCGCCTCGCCGGCAGCCAGCACCGGCGTGCGCCAGGTTCCGGCCCGCACCTCGGCCGTCACGTCCCGCCCGGCCGCGAGGTAGCGGACCCGGTACCGCCCGCCCGCCGACCCCGCCACCACGGCGAGGTCGGTGGCCCGGACGCTGGAGTTCGTCACCCTCAGCAGGGCGCGACGCACCACCCCGCGCCGGGGCAGGTGCAGGACGCGCTTCTCGTTCCAGCTCCCCGCCGACCGCACCGCGATCGCGGGATCGGGCGACGTGACGACGTACGTACGGCGCGCCACCGTGGTGTTGCCGGAGCCGTCGACGGCGGTGACGGTGTAGGTCTGCGGCCCGACGGCGCCGGTCGGGACAGCTGCGGACCAGGTGCAGGACTGGAGGGTCGAGCCGCCGCGGTCGGTGCACCGCACCTGCGGGGCGACCTGGTCGCCCCGGTCGTAGTGCCCGTCACCGGGCAGCGACACGCTCACCACGGGGTCGGTCCGGTCCGGGACCTCGGCCTTCTCGGCGCGATAGCTGAACACCGAGGGCGCCGCGAGCTCCCACACGATCGTGCCGTCCGGATCCACCTCGCTGACCAGCGCCTGCTTGTCCGCGGCCCAGTCGACCAGGGTGTTGCCGCCGGGCAGGCGCCGTGCCGAGCCGGCGAAGTAGGCGAACCGGCCCGGATGCGACCAGCTGCTGACCAGGGTCGCGGTCATCGCGTCCTCGTCCAGCGCGTACTCGGTCACCCGCGTGGTCGCGCGGTTGATCGTCGCGCCGAGACGGTCCGCCGGGTCCACGCAGTACGACGGGTTCAGGCCGAGCACCGTGGAGCCGTTGTCGAAGACCAGCAGGTGGCCGTCGGGCAGCCGGCTCACCGTGTGCTGGGCGCACGGGCCGCCGTCGGGGTCGCCGACGAAGGTGAAGTCGTTGAGCCGCCCGCCGAAGCGCCACACCACGTCCCCGCGGTGGAATCCGTCGTGGTCGGACCAGGCGATGCGCAGCGCGGCGCTGAGGTGGCGGAACGAGGCGAGCACGTCGCCGTCCGGCAGCAGCTGGATCGCGTTGATGTGCGCCCAGTCCGGCGAGGCACCGGCCGTCGTCTCGACCGCGGGATCGAGGACGTCGCCGCTGTCCCAGGTGTGGACGACGGCGCCGGCCGGGTCGACCTCCTGGATGACCGCGTCGACCAGCCCGGTGACGGCGTCCGGCTCGTAGGCGACGAACAGCCGGCTGCCGTCGGGACGCAGGATCACGTCGTGGTTGTCGGTGTTGACCAGCCCGACCGTGCGCGAGGTCGCGACGTCTCCGAACCGTTCATCCAGCTCCACCAGGTCCCAGTCGCTGGTCGCGCCCGGACGGCGGACCATCACCGTGTAGTGCCCGTGGGGCGCCGGCTTGAGGTCGGCGACCGACGTACCGAAGTCGCGCAGTTGCGCCGGCACGCCGTTGCGGTCGAGCGCCACCGCGACGGTGCCCAGGGTCAGCAGCACGTTGCCGTCGGAGACGCCCGGACCGTCGACCACCGTGGTGATCTCGGGGAAGGCTGCCGGCAGGTACACCAGCGCGTAGGCGTGGTGCCCGGTCGCGTCGTCGACGATCACCGAGACCTCGTCGCCCGAGGTCAGCCCCGCGACCTCGGTCGGCCCGGTGACGACCGCCCCGTCCACGCGTACGACGCCCGCAGGGTCACTCGTCGTCGCCGACACCGTCACGCGGCCACCGGTCGCGGCGGAGGTCGCGACGCCGTACCGGCTGATCGTGGGGTCGAACACCGGCCGCAGCGCGACGCCGTCACCGGTGACCGCGACCTCGATCGTCGGCGCCGGCTCGGCGGATGCGGCGGGAACGCCGAGCAGGGCCAGCACGACGGCGAGGAGCACGGCTGGAGCACGCATGCAGGTCACCATCGGCCGGACCGTCGCGCCCCTGAGGTCCCTTGCCGAAAAGCCCGAAGGCCCCGACCGTGCGGTCGGGGCCTTCGTGGTTGCTGCGGTGAAGCGTGGGGCGATCAGTTGCCGCCGGTCAGCTTCTCGCGAAGCGCCTGCAGCGCCTCGTCGGACGCGAGCGAGCCGCCCACGGTGTCGCCGCCGTCGGCCGGAGCGGAGGAGTACGAGCTGGACTCGCCGGCCTCGATCTCGGCCTGCTTGGCGTCGGCCTGCTGCTTGACGTGGGCCTCCCAGCGAGCGTGCGCCTTGGCGTACTGCTCCTCCCACTTCGCACGCTGCTCGTCGAAGCCCTCGAGCCACTCGCCCGTCTCGGGGTCGAAGCCCTCGGGGTAGATGTAGTTGCCCTGGTCGTCGTACGTGGCCTCCATGCCGTACAGCGTCGGGTCGAACTCCTCGACGTCCGCCGCGGCAGCGGTCTCGTTGGCCTGCTTGAGCGAGAGGGAGATCCGGCGACGCTCGAGGTCGATGTCGATGATCTTGACCATGACGTCGTCGCCGACCTGGACGACCTGCTCCGGGATCTCGACGTGGCGCTCGGCCAGCTCGGAGATGTGGACCAGGCCCTCGATGCCCTCCTCGACCCGCACGAACGAGCCGAAGGGAACGAGCTTGGTGACCTTGCCGGGGACGATCTGACCGATCTGGTGGGTCCGCGCGAAGTGCTGCCACGGGTCCTCCTGGGTCGCCTTCAGCGACAGGGAGACACGCTCGCGGTCCATGTCGACGTCGAGGACCTCGACGGTGACCTCGTCACCCACGGTGACGACCTCGGACGGGTGGTCGATGTGCTTCCAGGACAGCTCCGAGACGTGGACGAGACCGTCGACGCCGCCGAGGTCCACGAACGCACCGAAGTTGACGATCGAGGACACGACACCCTTGCGGATCTGGCCCTTCTGGAGCTGGGTGAGGAAGCCGTGGCGAACCTCGGACTGGGTCTGCTCGAGCCAGGCACGGCGCGACAGGACCACGTTGTTGCGGTTCTTGTCGAGCTCGATGATCTTGGCCTCGAGGGTCTGACCGACGTACGGCTGCAGGTCGCGGACCCGGCGCATCTCGACGAGCGAGGCGGGGAGGAAGCCGCGGAGGCCGATGTCGATGATGAGGCCGCCCTTGACGACCTCGATGACGGTGCCCTCGACGACGCCGTCGGCCTCCTTGATCTCCTCGATCGTGCCCCAGGCGCGCTCGTACTGGGCGCGCTTCTTGGACAGGATCAGGCGACCCTCCTTGTCCTCCTTCTGGAGAACGAGAGCCTCGACCTTGTCGCCCACCTGGACGACCTCGGACGGGTCGACGTCGTGCTTGATCGACAGCTCGCGCGAGGGGATGACGCCCTCGGTCTTGTAGCCGATGTCCAGCAGGACCTCGTCACGGTCCACCTTGACGATGGTGCCGTCGACGATGTCGCCGTCGTTGAAGTACTTGATGGTCGCGTCGATGGCGGCCAGGAAGTCCGCCTCCGAGCCGATGTCGTTGACCGCGACCTGGGGCGCGTTGTCGTCGTAGCTGCTCGAGAGCGGGGTCGAGAGGGTGCTCGTCATGTAGGTGGTCAGTCCTTGAAGTGGGCAGATGTAGTCGGGATGATGCGGCTGTGGACCGCCGCCCGGGCGGGCAGGCCAGAACACAGACGTTCCAGAGTACGCGCCGCCCGAGGCGGGAGTCCAACCGGCGGCGACTATCCTCGGCAGACGTGCAGGACGTCGAGGGCGCAGAAGGCGTCGAAGCATGGCCACATCCCCCCGTGACCGCTCACCGGCGGGCCGCCGACGAGCTGGAGTCGCAGCGTGCGAACGGTGCCGACTGGGACCGGTACGCCGACGAGTACCAGGCCACCCACGGCGGGTTCCTCGGTGACATCGGCTTCGTCTGGGGCCCGGAGGGACTGACCGAGGAGGCGGCCGGGATCCTCGGCGACGTGCGCGACCGCGACGTGCTCGAGGTCGGCTCCGGCGCCGGCCAGTGCTCGCGCTGGGTACGCAGCCAGGGCGGTCGGGCAACAGGGCTCGACCTCTCCCACCGGCAGCTGCAGCACTCGCGCCGCATCGACGAGGCGAGCGGGGTCGTCGTCCCCAGCGTGCTCGGCACCGCCACCGCGCTCCCGTTCGCCGACAGCAGCTTCGACGTGGTGTTCTCGTCGTTCGGGGCGCTGCAGTTCGTGGCCGACATCGACGTCGCGGTCGCCGAGACCGCGCGGGTGCTGCGCCCGGGCGGCCGGTTCGCGTTCTCGATCACCCACCCGACGCGGTGGATGTTCCCCGACGACCCCGGCGAGGAGGGGTTGATCGCATCCCAGTCGTACTGGGACCGCACGCCCTACGTCGAGATCGACGACGAGACCGGCCTGACGTCGTACGTCGAGCACCACCGCACGCTCGGTGACTGGGTCGCACTGCTGGCAGGTGCCGGTTTCCGGCTGACCACGCTGCTCGAGCCGGAGTGGCCCGAGGGTCACGAGCGGCTCTGGGGCGGGTGGTCCGGGACCCGCGGCCGGTTCACGCCCGGGACCGCGATCTTCGGCGCCGATCTCTAGGGTTGACCCGTGGACGCTGAGGAGATCGCCAAGTCGGCCGAGCTGGAGCACCGACACTGGTGGTACGCCGCCCGTCGGGCCCTCGTGCGCCGTACCGTCCGCGAGTGGCCGGTGGGCCGAGCCATCGACGTCGGCTGCGGCATGGGTGGCAACACCGCGGTGCTGCGCGAGCTCGGCTGGCAGGCGGTCGGCGTCGAGTACACCGACACCGGCTCCGACATCGCGGCAGCGCGCGGGATCCCCGTCCTGCAGGGCGATGGCCGGCACCTGCCGGTCGCCGATGCCTCGGTCGACCTGGTGATGTCGACCGACGCGTGGGAACACATCGACGACGACGTGGCCGTGGCGCGCGAGACCGCGCGGGTGCTGCGTCCCGGCGGCCGCGTGCTGGTGGCGGTGCCGGCCGGAATGGCGCTGTGGAGCGGGCACGACGTCGCGCTCGGCCACGTGCGCCGCTACGAGAAGCAGCAGCTCGCCGACCTCGTGACCGGCGCCGGGCTCGTCATCGACAACCTGTGGTCGTGGAACGTCCTGCTCCGACCGGTCGTCCGGGCCCGCCGCCGCAACAAGCACGCCGCCGAGAGCGAGATGGAGGAGGTGCACCCGGTGCTGAACGCCGGCCTGCGCGCCGCCCTCGCCGTCGAGCGTGGGCTGCCGGTCAAGCGCCTGCCGGGCGTCAGCCTGGTCGTCCTCGCCCACAAGCCGTGAGTGCCGACGACAGCGACTGGGTCGCCGATCCGCGGATCGGCTGGCGGATCCTGCTGACCGCGAGCCTGCCGGCACAGGTGCGGACCGCCGAGCTGGCCGGGCGGCTGGACGCACTGGTCCGCGCCGAGGGCTGGACCGCGCGCCCGCCGCTCACCGCACCGACCATCGCCCACCTGTACGACGCCCTGGTCGCCCCGGCGCCCGATCCGCTCCTGGTCGGCGTCCACGGCCGCGACGTCGTGGTGTCGGCCCACCACAGCGCGCTCGACGGCCTCGGCCTGCTGACCGTCCTCGACCGGCTCGGGCTCGGTCCGGCGACGTCGTCGGCCCGTGGCGTCGGCGACCGGACGACGACCGGCAGTCTCGTCGCGACGGTGGCGCGCCGCCTCGGCGAGGTGGCCTTCCGCCCGCCCGCCCAGGTGACTCCCCCGTCCGCACCGGTACCGGGCCCCGGCGACGTGCTGGTCACGGCCGAGCTGCCGGGCACGGTGGGCGCTGCCCCGCTGGTCCACGCTGCGGCCCGGGCCGTGGTGCGTCACCAGGCCGCCCGCGGCCGGCAGGCCCGTCACGTCGCGGTCGCCGTCGGGGCGGTCCGCGACCAGTCCGCAGGAGACGAGCTCGCGGACCACAGCGTGCTGCTGCGCCTGGGCGACGTCGAGCGGCTCGACCTCGCGGGCGTCGCCACGGCGCTGCGCACCGCCCCCGTCGTCACGCCGCCGACGCCGGCCCGCGAACAGCCGTGGTCGCGTCTCGCCGGCCGGGCTGCCATGGGCGGGCTGCGCCTTCTGGCCCCTCGGCTGGGCTCGACGCTGCTGGTGTCCCACCTGGGCGAGGTGGACGCCCCCCACGTCGAGCGCCTCGTCTTCCATCCGGTCACCGCCGGCGGGACGGGCATCTCGCTCGGCGCCGTCGGGCATCGCGGCCGCACGACGTTGACCCTGCGTGCCCGCGCCGCTCAGTGGAACGACAACGGCCTCGAGCAGCTGCTCGAGGCCGTCGTCTCCCTCCTGCGAGAGGAGTCCTGAGGGGCTCAGGCGTCGACGAGTGCCTTGTGGTCGTTGCCCGCCGCCCGCTGCTGACGGGCGCCCTTGCCGAGGAACACGCCGCCGGCGGCCAGGGCCGCGCCGAGCAGCAGGAGGAGGCCCGGGAAGACCAGCTTCATGCCGCCGAGCAGCCTGGAGTTGCCCTTGGCGTCGCTGACCAGGTCGTCGACCTGGGCCTTCGTGTACTGCACGGTGCCGGTGAACGCCGGGACGCTGGTGCCGTCGTAGCGCAGCTCCTGGACGCGGTCCTCGACCCGGTTGACCGGCGACCCGGTGGTCGGCTCGACCCAGAACGTCCGGGTCATCTGGTACCACATCTCGGCGTCGACGTTGCCCGTGGCGGTCGAGCCGAAGACCGACGCGGGGACGCTGCGGGTCTCGACCTTGGTCTCGGGGATGGTCTGCACGAACTTGTAGACCTTGAGACCGTCGATCTTCTCCTCGCCCTCGAACTTCGCGTCGACGGCCTTGCCCAGCGTGCCGTCCCAGACCGGGTAGTCCTTCTTCTCCGTGGCGAACGGGAACTTGTAGATCAGCCCCTTGCGGGTGACATCGACCCGCTCCACCTTGGTGAAGTCGTCGGCGCTGGCGACCTCCTCCCACGAGCCGCACTTCGCGCAGTCGACCGCCGCACCCGTCTTGCCGTCGAACGGCGCCCGCTCACGGGTCTGCTGGAAGTTCGTGCCATCGGCCCGCTTGACGGTCGTCGAGTTCACCCAGACCACCGTGTCGCCCGACGCCTTGACGCCGCTGTCGGCGATGGTGAAGGACGTGATGTCGAGGTCAGAGGTCTCCGGCGCGAGCACCTCGGGATCGGAGTTGAAGATCTCAGCCCCCTTGGCCTCGAGCTTGGTGGTCCCCTCGTAGTCGGGGGGCACGTTCGCGAGCACGGGGTAGGCGTAGAAGCGGACCAGAGCGGCCGCCACGATCAGGAAGACACCGAGTCCGACGGACACGGCGGCGAGCTTGCTGCGCATGGGCGAGCCTCTCAGACGGCCACGCGAGCGTCGCGTGGGTGGTGACGGTCGGGCAGCGCGGCCGCGTGCCCGAGGAGCTGGGTGGTCAGGTCGCGCGCCTGCAGGCGCATCTGCGACCAGTCGAACTTGTGGGCCCAGGCCAGGCACGCCTCGGCGCGCCGGACGCGGGTCCCCGGGTCGGCGGTGTCGACCAGGGCGGCGGTCAACGCCTCGGTGATCCGGGTGACGACGGTGGCGGGATCCTCGCTGTCGGGGACCAGCCAGCCGCTCTCCCCCGGCCGGATCGAGTCGCGCAGCCCGGGAACGTCCCGGGCCACGGTGGGGACGCCGTGGGCGGCCGCGTCGATGACGGCCTGGCCCCAGCCCTCGGCGTCGGAGGCGCACACGTGCACCGCCGCCCGAGCGAGGAGGGCGTCCTTGGCGGCGGCCGGCAGGAATCCGTGGAAGCTCACCTGTCCGGTCAGACCGAGCTCGGCAGCCCGGGCGACCAGCCGGTCGCGCTCCGGTCCGCGGCCGATGACGTCGACCCGGATCGTGCGACCGGCGAGCTCGGCCCGGTCCTGCGCCCGACGCACCGCGTCGAGCACGAGGTCGACCCGCTTGTGGGTGACCAACCGGCCGAGGACGACGACCCGGTCGGGATCCTTCGCGGTGGCGTCGACCAGGTCGGCGGCCGGCAGGTCCGCGCCGTTCTCCAGGATCCGGACGTCGCCGGTCCAGCCGAGCTGCTCGCGCATCTCGGCCACGGTCGACGCGGACACCGCGGCGGTGACCTGGTGCCGGTAGACGCGGCGCATCGCGACCCGCTCCATCCAGCGGCCGAAGGCCGCCACCGGAGCCGGGAAGTGCACCGCGAACTGAGCCTGGTGCACGTGGTGGACGATCAGCAGGGCCGGCGTGCCGCGACGCAGGACCAGCGGCGAGAAGGACGGCAGACCGCAGGCCGGGTCGATCACGGCGTCGATCCGGCGCCGGTGCCGCAGCAGCCAGGTCAGCGCGAACAGGTAGAAGGTGAGCGCCCCGCCGCCCCGTCGTACGTCGATCCCGTCGCGCACCTCGCGCGGCGCCTGACCCTCGTCGCGGGCAGTCACGAAGTGCACCCGCGCGCCGGCCTCGTGCAGCGCCCGGGCGAACTGCCAGGCGTAGATCTCCGCGCCGCCGGCCAGCGAGTGGTCGAGGTCGCGCCAGTTGACGACCACGACCCGCTTGCCGGCGAGCTCTGCACCGAACCCGGTCACGCCTGGCTCCCGGCGAGCACCACCGGAACGGCCGCCACCGGCTCGGGCCGGTCGAGGGCCCGGCAGCGCCAGGCGATCCGGGCCAGCTCGGCGAAGGACGCCGCCCCGTGCCGCGACGGCACGAAGGTGGACCCGGGCACGTCGGTCCAGGTCACCGGGATCTCCCGCACCTGGGCGCCGAGTCCGCGCAGGCGCACGAGCAGCTCGACGTCGAACGAGAACCCGGCCGTCTCCAGACGGCGGGCGGCCGAACGGGCCACGCTGCCGCGGAACACCTTGAACCCGCACTGGGTGTCGGCGATCCCCGGGACCAGCCGGCGGGCCAGACGGCGGTAGGCAGCCGCGCCGAGCGAGCGGGTGCGGCAGTGCCGCGCCTCGGTCTCGCTGCCGGCGACGGCCCGCGACCCGATGACGACGTCTGCACCGAGCAGCACCTCGCGCCAGGCCGCCTCGATCGCGTCGAGGCCGGTCGCGCCGTCGGCGTCCATGAAGCACACCAGGTCGGCGTCGGTGGCGAGCAGCCCCGCGCGGACCGCGGCGCCCTTGCCGCGGCGTGCGCACCGCACCACCCGGACGGGCAGCGCCGCGGAGTCGGCTTCACGCGCGACCTCCGCGGTGCGGTCGGTGCTCGCGTTGTCGACGACGAGCACCTCGACCCGGCCGAGCACCCCGCGGTGCGCCGTCACGTGACGACGCAGCTCCCGCAAGGTGCGCGGCAGCCGACGTTCCTCGTTGTACGCCGGAATGACGATCTGCAGCATCGGACCCTCCCAAGCCGTCTGCTCAGCCGTCCCCCTCCCGAGGGACGGTACGACGAACCGCTCCCCAGCGACCGAGGTCACCGGGGGTGCGGCGAGGGCGCCCTACTTGCTGGCGTAGCTGTAGAGCTTCTCGTTGCTGACGGGCTTGTGCTCACCCTGCGCGGCGTTGACGCCGGCGACGAGGACAGCGGTCGAGGCGAGTGCCCCGACGACAGTGGCGATGATCGTGTTCATGCGACGGTCCCCTCCCAAAGACCGGCACAGAGCATCACTCCCCATGACTCTCATGATTGTGATGCCCGTTACTCCCAGACCGGAGTATCCATGCGGCACCGGCCAAAAGCAAAAGAAACGCGCAAGAGTGGCCGATCGACACCAGAACGTGATGCAAACGGTCGTGTCCGGCCGCAACGTTCGCCACCGGTCCGTCAGCGGCGAGGTCGACGAGCAGCAGCCCGCCGGCGTCGTACGCGATCCGGCCCGCGGGGATGGCCGGGTCCCCCATGCCGCGTTCGACCAGGACCCAGCGCACTCCCTCGGCGCGCAGCGCGCCGGCCGGGTCGGGATCGGCGAGGGCGCGGGCGGTCGCGACGACCCGCGGGTCCTCGGCCGGCACCACCCGGTCCGACAGCACCACCCGGTCGTCGACCAGCACCGTGCCGGGCAGCAGCCGCGGTGCCGGGTCGAGCACGGCGCGCCGGTGGTTCCACGCGTAGCCGCGGTAGGAGCCCTCCCAGGGCAGCACGACGGTCGTGTCGTCGGGCCCGACCAGGTCGGCGACCGCGCTCCACGCCTGCGGGTACGACGAGCGCGGCAGCTCGCCGAGCGCGCCCCACGCCAGGCTCGGCAGGAGCAGCAGCGGCGCGACCACGAGCAGCGCCACTGCGCTCCACAGCGCGCCCACGCCGGGCCGGATCCGGGCGCGCAGCACGGTCACCGCATGGGCGGAGCCCACGGCGAGCACGAGGCCGAGCGGCGCCAGGAAGCGGTGGGAGTCGCGCAGCAGGGCCAGCCCGGGCACGTGGGCGGCGAGGTCCTCCAGCAGGTCGCTGCCGCCCGGGAGGGCCGGCAGGAGGGCGAGCACGACCGCCGCAGCACCGAGGATCGCCCAGCGCCGCCGGTCGGGCCCGCTGCGCACCAGCCCCACGCATGCCACCACCGTCAGCAGGCAGGAGAGCAGCACCAGCGCGGCGCTGGTCCGCTCCTCGGGCACGATCGAGGTCTTCCAGATGCCGCCGAGCGACAGCACGCTGGCCGCCGTACCGGCCGCGGACTCGGCCCGGGCCGCGAAGCCCTCGAAGACGCCGTGGGTCGAGACCCGCACGGTCGTGGCAGTGAGCGCCGGCACGGCCCAGGTGAGGTTCGCCCCCACGGCCAGCAGGCCGACCCACCACCAGGCACGACGGTCCCGGCCGAGCGCGAGCACGGCGAGGACGCCGACCGCCATCACCCCGCTCGACGGGTTGCAGACGGCGGACAGCACCAGGACGATCGCGGCCGGCCCCCAGTCCCGCGGGTCGGCCCGCAGCCGGAACGCGGCGCGCGCCACCCACGGCAGCAGCAGGTAGCCCAGCAGGATCGCCCACTGGCCGATCAGCAGCCGCTCGAGGACCCACGGGTTCCAGCAGAACAGCGTGATCGCGGCCGCGCGGGCGTACCACCGCTGGTCCCCGACTAGGCGCGCGATCCCCAGTCCACCCGCGACGAAGCCGCCGACGAGCAGCAGTCGCTGGACCACGCTGCCCGGGACGACGTGAGTGGCGAGCGAGACCAGCGCGTCCATCGGGACCGCTCGGGGCAGCGATCCGTCCAGGCCGAGCCACGCGCTCTTCCAGGGCTGGTGGGGCACGAAGACCATGTCGCCGACGAGCCAGTAGCCGCCGCCGACCAGCAGCGGACCGAGCACCAGCACGGTGATCGCGAGCGTCACCGCCTGGTCGGGTCCGGCCGCGCGTCGCAGGCTCACTGCTGCTCCGGCAGGCCGGCGCCGATGTCGGTGATGCAGACGGTCGACCGGCCGTCGCCGCGGAAGGTGAGCGCGTCGACCTCCCCCGTCAGGTCCGGCAGCACGAGCCACATCTGGTTCGGCCCGCGCGTGGCGAGGAAGTCGGCGCTCCAGTCACCCGTCGTCACGGTCAGGGTGGTCTCCTCGGCCGTGAAGTAGGAGACCCGGACGAGCAGCCTCCCGTCGACCGGCACGGCGAACGCGGCCCGGCGTGACGAGCGGTCGACCTCGTAGCCGCACTCCCCGTCCGGCCCGTCCTTCGCGCGCACGACGCCCGCGAACTCGACCGGCTGCAGGCTGCCGTCGGCGGCGACCATCCGCAGCCGCGCGGACGCTTCGTCGAAGCGCAGGTGCTCGGGCAGCGGCCCGAGGATCCGGGACAGCTGGGAGTCCGCGCCCACCAGCGGCAGCACGACGTCGGCCGGTGCCAGCCGGTCGAACAGGACGACCGTGGGGTCCGCGGCGAATTGCGAGCGCAAGGTCGTCACGAACGCCTTGTCGTCGGTGTTCTGGAAGTGCGGCACGAGCAGCGCGGTGCCCGCGACCGACGCGGCGCCGTACAGCAGGACCGTGGTGGCGACGACGATGCCGCGCACCCGCGCGGACGCCGTGTCGAGAATCCCCAACCAGGGCCGGGATCCGCGCAGGCACAGGGCGACGCAGAGCACGGCGGCGTGCACCGTGTCGGACGAGTAGCGGGGATCGAGGCCGATGACCGAGCCGAAGCCGGCACGTCCCGACAGCAGCAGGGCCAGGTCGGCGGCGACGTAGCCGAGCAGGAACGCCAGGCCCCAGCGGCGGGCCGGGCCGCCCCGCAGGAGCAGCAGCACCGCACCGGCGAGCGCGAGCACGAGCGAGACCACGACCACCCAGAGGGCCGGACGCACCGCGCCGCCGTCGAGCTCTCCGGTCCACGGACCGCCCAGCAGCCCCGGAACGACGTTGCGGCCCAGGAACGACCAGCTCACCTCGAGGCGCTGCTTCCAGGTGCTCTCGCCACCCTCGACGTCGGTCAGCATGCCGTGTGCCACGAGGAAGCCGCCGAGCAGCAGCACCTGCCCGGCCCACAGCCAGCGGAAGCGCTTGAGCGCCGCCCACAGCCGCCGCCAGCCGGCCGCCTCGTCGGCCAGGGCCACCGCGACGCCGCACAGCACCGGGGGGATGAGGACGGCGCGCTCGTGCCAGAGCAGGCCGAGAGCGGTGGTGAACAGGATCGCGAGCACGGCCCACGTCGGCCGGGCGTCACCCTGCCGCCAGCGCACCAGCAACCACACGGCCAGCAGCGAACACAGGACGTGGGGCCACAGACCCATCGCCGCGCTCCACCACAGCGTCGTGGCCAGGGTGAGCGGCGCCCAGGCGAAGACCGCGAGCAGCACCACCCGGCTCCAACGCTCCCCCAGGAGCCGCGTCAGCAGCAGCCACATCACGACGGTCGCCGCCGTCTGCAGCAGCAGAACGAAGGTCGCCACGCTCGCCCAGCTGTACGGCGCCCCGTGGGCCAGCAGCCAGTACGCGAGCTGCTGCAGCGGGTTGACGTGGCCCGCGGTGTCGCGGACCAGGAACTCCGCGGTCAGGTCGGAGGACGCCGCACGTCCGGACAGGTAGAAGTCGTCCTGGTTGAACCAGGACCCGGCCAGCAGCACCGCTCGGCTGATAACCATCGACAGCAGCACGGCGATCGCCGCCGCGCCCTGCCGTCCGCGCCACGCGCTCATGGGCTCACCTGCTCCCGAGCCGGGCGCCAGGGCCGCCCCAGGACCAGGCCGGCGACCAGACCGACCGCGAGGGCGGCGGCGACGTCGGCGGCGCTGGAGACGACCCGCGAGCCGCCGAGGGCGTCGAGCAGCCCGGAGGCCGACATCAGCACCAGCACGGCGGCGGCCGAGCGCGCGGGGTGGCGTGGCAGCAGCGCACCGGCGAGCAGCCCGACGGCCGCCAACGGGCCCAGCAGGACCACGGCCGCGACGACGCAGGTCGCCCACACGACCGGTCGCGAGAAGGCGCCCTCCGCGGGCCACGGACGCTGCCGGGGTCGCGGGCGGCGTCCGACGAGGAGGAGAACCAGGCAGAGAGCGCCGGCCAGGAGCACGCCGCCACTGACCGCGAGCCCGAGCGGCAGCACGACGCCGTACGTCTGCTCGGGCGCGTAGCGCAGCCGGAGCGTCGACTGGCCCCGCCCGGCCGGGAGCAGCCAGGCCTGCTGCCACCCGTCGACGCGGATCGGCTCGAGTCGCCGGCCGTCCAGCTCGGCGACCCAGCCGGGGTTGGCGTTCTCGGGGATCCAGAGGACGGCTTCGGGTCCGCTGTCGACCCGGACGGTGCGCCGGGCGCTGTCCCAGTGCTCGACGGTGACGTCGCGCTGGCGCGCCGTCACCCGCTCCTGTCCGACCGGGACGACCGCGACGTCGGCGAGCTCGAAGTCGGTGGTGGGTGACGCATGGAGCTCCTGCTGACCGGAGGAGAGCCGGAGCCCGGGCGGGTCGCAGCTCTCCAGTTCGAGAGGCGTGCCGTTGACCAGGTCGGCCATGGTCCCGGTGACCCGCGTCCGGACCTCACGGCCACCGATCTCGATGACCGGCCCGAACCCGCACAGCGCTCCGGTGGGCGCGTCCGCAACCAGCGGGCGGGTCACGTTGACGCCCGTGAGCTCGATCTCCGGCACGACGACGTGCCCGGCACCCGGCGCCTTCTCGAAGCGCACTTGCAGGCGGTTGGTGCGCAGCGGCTCGATCTCGACGTGGTCCGCACCGCCGAGCAGGACTCGCTCCGTGCGCCGCCCAGAGGTGATCACCGCGGCCACCGGGGCGTCAGCGACGCCATCCGATCGCACCTGGATCCCCGTGACCGTGCGCGTGCGGCGCCACTGGAAGGTGAGGGTCGGGTACGGGTCGGCGTCGTCGGAGACCCACGCGGTCGTCGGCTGGCCGTCGTAGGCGAATCGGCCGGCGACCTTGAGGTCGCCGCCGTAGGAAGAGGTCACCTCGACCGGGGGGCGACGCTCGACCTGGTCGAGCAGCCGCGCGGCCTCCGACGTGTTCCGCGCCACGACGTGGCCGGTGAGCCGGAACTGCCCGGAGGCCGACAGGGCGAACGACCGGTCGATCCCCCCAGCCTCCTCCGGCTGCCGGATCCGGGTGACGTCGCAGTCCGGCACGGTCAGCGTGATGAAGCACGCGCGCCGGCCCGGGACCGTGCTGAAGGCGAGGGCGTCGTCGGGACCGGCGGTGCCGGGAACCGCGAAGGTACGGCGCGGGTGCAGCCCGTCGACCGCCACCTCGCGCAGGCCCACCCGGGCCGAGCGCGCCGCGGACGCCGCCTCGATGACGCGGACCTCGACCCGGTCGACGCTGCTGCCGTCGAGATGGACTTGCACGGGCGCACCCGTCGCACCGACCCTCGCACGGACCACCTGTGCGCCCGCCACGACCTCGATCGTGCGGATCGGGACGACCTGGGCGTCGGCGGCGACGGGAGTGACGGTCACGGTGTGGACCGCGCGGGGGGCAGCGAGGTCCAGCCGGAGCCACTGCCGCTCCGGGTCGGTCGCCGACGAACTGATCCACTGCGTGTCCAGGTCGCCGTCGACGGCTGCGTAGGGACCGGACGCGGTGATGACCGGGCCGAAGTTGTCGGCATAGGCCTGGGCGGAGGATGCCTCGAGCCCACGCAGGCCCGCGTACCGGGCGACGACGGGCGTGCTGCCCGGGTCTCCTGGGAAGTCGTGGGCCGCACGCTCGACGCGCCACGGCTCGTCGGCGGTCATCAGTGCCGACAGACCTTCGTCGTTGTTGCCGAACGCGCGCTCGCGTCGCTGGTCGGTGTCCGTGACGACCTTCGCCGAGTGGTCCCAGCCGGGCTCCCCCTCGAGGACCGTCGGCTGATCGGCCCCGATGAGGCCGGTCTCCTGGGCGAGCAGGCTGCTCTCGGCCGCCCCGCGGACCGTCACGACGTCGTCGAGGGCGGTCGCTCGGACGAGCGGCAGTCGGCGTGGGACCCGGAACACCTCCACCTCGGGCTCGTCGCCGACCGTCGCGCCGAACGCCGCGACTCGCTGCAACCCGGCCTTCGCCAGCGCGACCGCGGCCCCACCGGGGTGGGGCGAGCGGGTCAGCTGGCGCACCAGGTCGCGTCGCAGGACGACGTGCCCGATCCCGGCGCGGGCCAGCTGGTCGACGAGGGCCGGCGTCACGCGACCGGTGGCGATCGCCTGGTCCAACGCCGACAGGTAGCGGATCGACTCCCCCGGCACGAGCGGGACCTGCGTGCGACTGACCATGTCGACGCCGCCGAGGATCGCCAACGGCTCGTCGAGCGTCCATCCCCATGCCTGCTGCGCAAAGCTCGAGCCCGGTACGACGAGAGTGCGGTCGGCCTCCCGCGGCCCCAGGTCCTGCTGCTCGGCCGCGAGGTAGTCCCGCGCCTGTTGCCAAGGGGTGGCGATCCCGGTCCATCCCGGGGTCCGGGTCCCGCTGCCGAGGAACGGCTGCCCGAGCACGGCGACCAGCAGCAGCGGCACCAGGACCAGTCCGCTCCTGGCGGGATCGAGCCGCGGCCGCAGCGCGACCAGGCGGTCGACGCCGACCGCCACAGCCGCACCGAAGCCCAGCGCGAGGGGCAGCCGCACCACCGGGTCGATCTTGTGGACGTTGCGGAAGATCTGCAGGGGGCCGTCGAGCAGCTCACGGAACCCGTCCGCGAGCGGAGTTCCGGCGACGCCGCCGTGGGCGACGGTCAGGCAGCCGAGGCCGAGTAGCGCGGCGAGCAGCAGCGGGCGCCGTACCGGACTGTCCATCAGTGCGAGCCCCGCCAGGCCGAGCGCTGCGCCGACCGCCGCGGCGACGACGAGGATCGGATCGGTCGCGAGGTCGAACGCCGCCGGCCACCAGGGACGGTCGCCGGACAGCAGGTAGCCCAACCACGAGGAGTCGCCGCGCGCAGCCTCCGACCAGCCGATCAGCGAGGTCGTGTCATTGGCGCTCTCGACGTACTCGAAGAACGGGGGTGCGTACCTCGCGAGCACCGCGAGCGGCAGCGCCCACCACAGGCAGGCAGCACCGACTGCTGCCGCCCAGCCACCGGCGAAGCGCCATGACGTGAGGCGGGTGCGGGCACCCCAGAGCACCAGGATCGCGGCGAGCGGCAGACAGGCTGCCGTCTCCACCGCGTTGACTCCTCCCATGCACACCACAGCGGCGCCGCTGAGCAGCGCCGCCGATCGTCCGGAGACCCTGCCCCGCAGGTGGAGGGCGACCGGGAGGACCAGCCATGGCATCACGGCCCCGGGCAACGACTCGGCCGTCTGGACGGTCACGGTGCCGAGCAGGCGCGGGGAGAGGGCGAAGAAGACGCCGGCCAGCAGCGCCGGCAGGTCCTCGAGGCCGACTGCGCGCGCGACCCGGCGCGCGCCCTCGCACGCCAGCACGAGGATGAGCGCGGACCACAGCCGCTGGCTCACCCAGTCGGGCATTCCGAGCAGGTCGGTGAGCCAGAACCAGGTGCCCTGCGGGAACAGGTAGCCGTAGGCCTGGTTCTGGAACTCCCCGAAGTTCGACTCCGGATGCCAGAGGCTGAACGCCCCCGAGAGGAAGCTCGCGGGTCGTTCGGCGAGCTCCGCGCGGGTGTCGTACGTGGTGGCGCCGGGCTGCTGGAGCAGCATGAGAACGGTGATGACGGCGTACAGCGCCACCGCGACTCCCGTGCCCCGCACGGCCGGCTGCGACGTCTCCCTCATCCCACCTCCTCCCGCAGGCTGCCCGGCGACACTGTAGGAGACGCGGCCCCGCCGATGCCGGGTCGGCTTAGGTTCGCGCCCCTCGTCCCCCTAATCTGCTCTGGTGACGACGACCTCCCGCCCGGCGGGCTCACGCATCTCCCGGCTCCTGCACAGCAGCGCCGGCATCGCCATCGCGATGGCCGTGATGAACGTCGGCACCTACGGCTTCCAGATCGCCTCGGCCCGCCTGCTCGGTCCGGGCCAGTACGGCGCCCTGGCCGGCGTGATGGCGCTGATGCTGGTGCTCTCCGTGCTCCAGCTCGGGCTGCAGGCCACGTCTGCTCGCCGGATCGCCGCCGACCCCGAGCACGTCGCTGCCGTGGAGGCCGCGGTGCTGCGCACCGGCTGGCGCACCGCGCTGGTTCTCGGCGCCGCCACGGTGCTGGCCGCTCCGCTCGTGACCAAGCTGCTGCGTCTCGACGGCCTGCTGCCCGCCGTCCTCCTCGGGCTCGCCATCGTGCCCGCCACGGTGATGGGCGCCCAGGCAGGCGTGCTGCAGGGCGAGCGCCGCTGGTTCCCGCTGAGCCTGGTGTATCTCTCCGTCGGCGTGCCCCGCGTGCTGCTCGGCATCGCCTTCCTCCTGGTCTGGCGCTCGGAGAGCAGCGCGATGCTGGCCATTCTGGTCTCGACCTGGGTGCCGGTGCTGGTGGGCGCGTGGGCCCTCGGTCGCCACCCTCGCCGCGAGACC
This sequence comes from Nocardioides sp. F233, assembly GCF_057813895.1. NCBI lineage: Bacteria > Bacillati > Actinomycetota > Actinomycetes > Propionibacteriales > Nocardioidaceae > Nocardioides > Nocardioides sp. F233. The sequence goes on along the minus strand of NZ_JBVASH010000002.1, from coordinate 889,311 downwards.
AGCGTGACCGAGGCGGAGATCCGCCGCGACGTGCTGCGCGAGACCCTCGGCAGCTCCGTGGCGCTGCTGGCGTTCTTCGCGATGGCGAACCTCGACATCGTGGTCGCCCGCAGCGTCCTCGACGAGCACGACGCCGGCCTCTACGCCGGCGGCCTGATCGTGACCAAGGCCGTGCTCTTCCTGCCCCAGTTCGCGGTCGTCGTGCTGTTCCCGTCGATGTCGACCGGCGGCGAGAGCCGAGCCGCCGTCGTCAAGGGCCTGGCCTTCCTCGGCACGCTCGGCGTCCTCGGCGTCGCGGCGACGTACTTCCTCTCGGACCTCGCGCTCGTCTTCGTCGGCGGCGCGAGCTATGCCGGCGTGCAGGACCGGCTCTGGCTCTTCGCGACGCTGGGCGCGCTCCTCTCGCTGCTCCAGCTCCTCGTGTACGCCGGCCTGGCGACCCGGGGCGTCTGGACGAAGTACCTCGTCGGCGTCGGGGCGCTGGCGCTCGTCGGCCTCGGCGCGACGGCTTCCAGCGTGACCGACCTCGCCGTCAAGGTCGCGTCGGTCGACCTCGCCGTCCTGCTGGTCCTCGTCGCGCTGCAGGTCGTGCGGCACCGCCGCGACGACGAGGCGGCGACCGCCCCCTAGCCGCTCAGTGCGCGGCCTCGTGCCAGGACCGGCCGGTGCCGACGGACACGTCGAGCGGGACCGTGAGGTCAGCGGCGCCGGCCATCTGCGCGCGGACCAGGGTCTCGAGCGCGTCCTGCTCACCGTCGGCGACCTCGAACACGAGCTCGTCGTGGACCTGCAGCAGCATCCGTGAGGCCAGCCCGGCGTCCTTCAGGGCCGCGTCGGTGCGCAGCATGGCGACCTTGATCAGGTCGGCGGCCGAGCCCTGGATGGGGGCGTTGAGCGCCATCCGCTCGGCGGCCTCGCGGCGCATCCGGTTGTCGCTGGTGAGGTCGGGCAGGTAGCGGCGCCGGCCCATGATGGTCTCGGTGAAGCCGGTGCGGCGGGCCTCCTCGACGACGCCGGCGAGGTAGTCGCGGATGCCACCGAAGGTCTCGAAGTAGTCGTCCATCAACGCGCTGGCCTCGCGCGGCTCGATGCCGAGCTGCTGGGACAGGCCGAAGGCGGACAGGCCGTAGGCGAGGCCGTAGTTCATCGCCTTGATCTTGGCGCGCATCTCCGGGGTGACGGCGTCGGGCGCGACGTCGAAGACCCGCGACGCGGTCTCGGCGTGGAAGTCGCGGCCGGAGCGGAAGGCCTCGATGAGCAGCTCGTCCTCCGACAGGTGGGCCATGATCCGCATCTCGATCTGGCTGTAGTCGGCGGTCATCAGCGCCGCGTAGCCGCTGCCGACGACGAAGCTCTCGCGGATCCGACGGCCCTCCTCGGTGCGTACCGGGATGTTCTGCAGGTTGGGCTCGGTGCTGGAGAGCCGGCCGGTGGCGGCGATGGTCTGGTGGAAGGTGGTGTGGATCCGGCCGTCGGGCTGGACCGTCTTGAGCAGGCCCTCGATGGTCTGCCGCAGCCGGATCACCTCGCGATGACGCAGCAGGTGCAGCAGGAACGGGTGCTCGGTCTGGGTGAACAGCCACTGCAGCGCGTCGGCGTCGGTCGTGTAGCCGGTCTTGGTGCGCTTGGTCCTGGGCATGTTGAGCTCGTCGAAGAGCACGACCTGCAGCTGCTTGGGCGACCCGAGGTTGATCTCCTGGCCGATGACGTCGTAGGCCTTCTGCGCCTCGCTGCGGACCTCCTCGCCGAAGTGCGCCTCGAGGCCCTCGAGGTGGTCGACGTCGATGGCGATGCCGGTCTGCTCCATGGCGGCGAGGACGCCGACGAGCGGCATCTCTACGTCGGTGAGCAGCCCGCGGCCGCCGGCCTTCTCGACCTCGTCGGCGAGCTCGGCGGACAGGTCCAGCGCGGCCCGGGCCTGCACCATCGCGCTGCTCGCGACACCACCCTGGTCGGCGTCGCCGTCGTCGAAGAGCAGCTCACCCTGGTCGGGGTCCTGCGTCTGACCGAGCTCGCGGTGCAGGTAGCGCAGGGTCAGGTCGCCGAGGTCGTAGGAGCGCTGGTCCGGTGCGACGAGGTACGCCGCCAGCGCGGTGTCCTCCACGACGCCGGCCAGGGTCCAGCCCTGGGCCGCGAGCGCGTGCAGCGGGCCCTTGGCGTCGTGCAGCACCTTCGGGCGCGCCGGGTCGGCCAGCCAGGCGGCGAGGGCGGTGTCGTCGGCGAGGCTGATCGACGCCACGTCGACGTACGCCGCGCGTCCATCGGCCAGGGCGAGAGCGAGGCCGTCGACCCGGCCGGTGCCGCTCCCCCAGGCGCCGCGGACCGAGAGGCCGACGGTCGCGTCGCCGATCTCCGCCAGCCACGGGCCGACCTCGTCGGTGCCGAGGGTGGTGCCGTCGAGCGCGACGCCGGTCTCGACCTGGACGTCCTCGCCGGGAGCGACGACGTCGAGGATCCGGGTGCGCAGCTCGCCGCGGAACTCCAGCTCGTCGAGCAGCTCCAGCGCCGCCGCGCGGTCCCACTCCTTGAGCGCCAGGTCGTCGACGACGACGCCCAGGTCGAGGTCGCGGACAAGCGCGTTGAGGCGACGGTTGCGGATCACGTCGCCGAGGTGCTCGCGGAACGCCTCACCCTTCTTGCCGGTGATCTTGTCGGCCTGGGCGATGACGTTGTCGAGACCGTCGTAGGTGTTGATCCACTTCGCGGCGAAGCCCGCGCCGACGCCGGGGACGCCGGGCAGGTTGTCGGACTGCTCCCCCACGATCGCGGCCAGCTCGGGATAGCGGTGTGGCGGGACGCCGTACTTGTCCTCGACGAAGGCGGGCGTCATCCGGGACAGGTCGGAGACGCCGCGCATCGGGTAGAGCACGGTGGAGCGGTCGGTGACCAGCTGGATGGAGTCGCGGTCACCGGTGAGGATCAGCACCTCGAGGCCAGCCAGATGATCGGTCTCGTCGGCGAGCGCCTGGGTGACCAGGGTGGCGATGATGTCATCGGCCTCGTAGCCGGGCGCCTTGATGAACGGGATCGAGAAGGACGTCAGCATCCGCTCGATCAGCGGCAGCTGGCTGCTGAACTCGCCGGGAGTCTTGTTGCGCTTGGCCTTGTACTCGGAGTACTCCTCCGTGCGGAAGGTCTGCCGCGAGACGTCGAAGGCGACGGCGACGTGCGTCGGCTGCTCGTCGCGCAGCACGTTGACCAGCATCGACGTGAATCCGTAGACCGCGTTGGTGTTCTGGCCCGTCGCCGTCGAGAAGTTCTCGACGGGCAGGGCGAAGAAGGCGCGGTAGGCCAACGAGTGGCCGTCCAGGAGGAGGAGTCGCGGGCGAGTCGTCTCCGTCAGGTCGTGAGGCACCCGGCGACTCTACCGATGCCCTCCGACTATCGTTTCGGCCCATGACGACCATCGACGAGATCGCCGACCACATGCGCTCCCACATGGGCGCGCTCAACGAGCGGATGGGCATCGAGCTCGTCGAGGTCACCGCGGACCGCGTCGTCGCGACCATGCCCGTCGAGGGCAACACGCAGCCCTACGGCCTGCTCCACGGCGGTGCCTCGGTCGTGCTCGCCGAGACCCTCGGCTCCGTCGCCGCGGCGATCCACGCCGGCCCCGACCGGTTCGCCGTCGGCACCGACATCAACGCCACCCACCACCGCTCGGCGACTTCGGGCGTCGTCACGGGCGTCGCGACGCCGCTGCACCGCGGACGGACCATGGCCAGCTTCGAGATCGTCGTCAGCGACGACGCCGGCCGGCGCGTGTGCACGTCGCGGATCACCTGCGCGCTGCTCGAGCGCGACCCGGGCAAGAAGTAGCCCCTCAGGCCTGCTCCGGCTCCGGCAGCACGAGCCGCTCGGTGCGCGCCCGGCGCAGCGAGCGACGGGCCGCGAGCACCCGGCTGCGGCTGCCGTCGACGCCGGTCTGCTGGCGCTGCGGCGAGACCCGGCTGCGCAGCAGCGTGGTCGGCGCGATCCGGTACATCACGACCGGTGCCAGCCCCAGGCGCGCCATGAACCGGTTGGACTCGCGCGAGGAGTGCGGTACGGCGGTGACGACGTGCAGGATGCCGTTCTCCTCGGCGAACGAGGTGGCGGCTTCCATCAGGGCATGCCCGACGCCGTGCCGGCGACAGGCGTCGAAGACCCGCGGGTGGATCGACTGCACGCAGGGCTCGAGGTTGAGCGGCGACAGCGTGGTGATCCGCAGGTAGACCGCACCGGCCACCTGGCCGTCGTACTCGACGACGACGAGGCGCTGCTCGGGCGAGGCTGCGGCGGCCTTGACGACCAGCTCGACGTCAGAGAGCTGCTCGGACGGGTCGGCCCGGCGTACGGCGTCGCTCCAGAGCTCGGCCAGCACCGGCGCGTCCTCGCGCGTGGCGATGCGCGTCGTCAGCGAGTAGCGACTCATCCCGACCCTGCCCTCCATGACCCCCCGGCCGCAGACCGCTCGGTCCCGAACGGTCAGGCGGACACACTACGCCCACCGTCCGGCGCCCCGACAGGGGTACAGCCGACCCCAGTCATCCGATGTTCTCGTATCCGAGACAGGAATGGGCATTCCCCGCAGAAGCGGGCCTCCCGGAGCCTCGCGGCGCCCGGCTACCGGGGCCTAGAGTGCCGCTCATGCAGAAGTCGCGCATCACCGCCCTCACCATCACGGCCCTCGCCACCCTCGCGCTCACCGCGTGTGGCTCCGAGGACAGCGCCAAGTCCGCCACCGGCGCCGACCTCATCAAGAAGGACACCCTCACCGTCTGCTCGGACGTGCCCTACCCGCCGTTCGAGGACTTCGACAAGTCCAGCGACACGGGCTTCAAGGGCTTCGACGTCGACATCGTCACCGAGGTCGCCAAGCGCCTCGACCTCAAGCTCACCATCAAGGACTCGTCGTTCGACGCGCTCCAGAGCGGCCAGGCACTCAACGCGAAGCAGTGCGACCTCGTCGCCTCCGCGATGACGATCACCGACGACCGCAAGAAGAACCTCGACTTCGCCGACGGCTACTACGACTCCAAGCAGTCGCTGCTCGTCGCCGCCGACAGCAAGATCGCCTCGATCAACGACCTGAAGGGCGTCAAGGTGGGCGTCCAGCGCGGCACCACCGGCAAGACGTACGCCGAGGAGAACGCCAAGGGCGCCGAGATCTCCACCTTCCCCAGCGACGCCGAGATGTACCAGGCGATCAAGGCCGGCCAGGTGGACGCGCTGCTGCAGGACCTCCCGGTCAACCTCGACCACACCACCGACGGTCAGTTCAAGGTCGTCGAGACCTATGACACCGACGAGGAGTACGGCTTCGCCATCAAGAAGGGCAACAGCCAGCTGGTCAAGGACATCGACGGTGCCCTCGAGGAGATGCACTCCGACGGCACCTACGACACGATCTACAACAAGTACTTCGAGGTGAAGTGAAGCGCACCACGCGGCGCCGGCTCACGATCTGGGGGCTCAACCTCGGCGTGCTCGTGGTCGTGGTCGCGATCGCCGCGCTCGCCGACTGGAAGCAGATCCACCACAACTTCTGGAACTCGGGCGGCGTCGACGGCTGGTCCGCCGGCAACTGGGCCGACCTGGTCACCATCGGTGCGGTCAACACGGTCAAGTACACCGCGATCGCGTTCATCGGCGGCCTTGCCCTGGCTCTCGTCCTGTCCCTGATGCGGCTCTCGCCGGTCGCGACCCTGCGCTGGCTCGCGACGGTGTACGTCGAGTTCTTCCGGGGCCTGCCCGCGCTGATCGTGATCCTGTTCATGGCGTTCGGCCTGCCGATCGCCATCGGCTGGACGCCTCCGGGTGGACCAGCCGGGGCCGGTCTGATCGCGCTGATCATGGTCGCCGGCGCCTACATGTCGGAGACCCTGCGTGCAGGCATCCAGGCCGTGCCGAAGGGCCAGACCGAGGCGGCGCGCTCGCTCGGCATGAGCGGGACGGCCACCTTGTTCAAGGTGGTGCTCCCCCAGGCCTTCCGGGTCGTCATCCCGCCGCTGACCAACGAGTTCGTGCTGCTGATCAAGGACACGGCCCTGCTCTCGGTGGCCGGCGCCACCTTCGACAGCCGCGAGCTCACGAACGTCGCCAACGACTTCACGACCTCGGGCCCGTCGACCGGTACGTCGACCAGCCTGATCCAGGCGGCGCTGCTCTACCTCGTCATCACGATCCCGATCACCCAGCTCGTGGCCTGGCAGGAGCGCCGGCAGAGGAAGGCGACCCGATGAACTCCCCCAACCTCGCCAACGGCGAGCCGACGCCGGCGATCGCGGTCCGAGGCCTGCACAAGCACTACGGCAACCACGAGGTGCTCAAGGGCATCGACTTCTTCGTCGACTCCGGCCAGGTCGTCTGCGTGATCGGCCCCTCCGGGTCGGGCAAGTCGACACTGCTGCGCTGCGTCAACCGCCTCGAGGAGCCGTCGGCCGGCGAGATCCTGATCGAGGGCGTCGACATCTGCGACCCCGAGACGGACCTCGACGAGATGCGCTCGCGGATCGGCATGGTCTTCCAGCAGTTCAACCTGTTCCCGCACCTGTCGGTCCTCAAGAACCTCACCCTGGCCCAGCGCAACGTGCGTGGCCGGGGCAAGGACGAGGCGGTCCAGATCGCCCGGCAGAACCTCGAGAAGGTCGGCCTGTCGGAGAAGGAGTCGGCGTACCCGGCCCATCTCTCCGGCGGTCAGCAGCAGCGCGTCGCGATCGCCCGCGCGCTGTCGATGGAGCCCGACATGATGCTCTTCGACGAGCCCACCAGCGCCCTCGACCCGGAGCTGGTCGGCGACGTGCTCGGAGTCATGAAGGAGCTCGCCCAGGAGGGCATGACGATGATGGTCGTCACCCACGAGATGGGGTTCGCCCGCGAGGTCGGCGACAAGCTGGTCTTCATGGACGGCGGCGTCGTCGTCGAGGAAGGCCTGCCGGCCGACGTCCTGTCGAACCCGCAGCACGAGCGGACCCAGTCGTTCCTCTCGAAGGTCCTGTGACACCACAGGACTCCCAGCAGGCACGGTAGGGCAACACGAAGGCCCGGGCGGATGATCCGCCCGGGCCTCGTCGTACGTCGTGCAGGACGCGCTACACGTCACCACCGAGGTAGGCGGCCTTGACAGCCGGGTCGACGGCGAGCTCGGCACCCTTGCCGGACCGGACGATCTCGCCGGTCTCGAGGATGTGGGCGTCGTGCGAGCGCTTGAGCGCCTGGGCGGCGTTCTGCTCCACCAGCAGGACCGTGGTGCCCTGCTCGTTGATCTCCGTGATGATCGTGAAGATCTGCTGGATCAGCTTCGGCGCCAGGCCCATCGACGGCTCGTCGAGCAGCAGCAGCTTGGGTCGCGACATCAGCGCCCGCCCGATGGCCAGCATCTGCTGCTCACCGCCGGACATGCTGCCGGCCGCCTGCTTCTCGCGCTCCTTCAACCGCGGGAACAGCGTGAACACCCGGTCCAGGTCCTCCCGGTAGGCCGCGGTCTTGCGGTCCTTGCGCAGGTAGGCACCCATGTCGAGGTTCTCGCTCACGGTCATGCCGGGGAAGCAGCCGCGCCCCTCGGGCGACTGGCTGATCCCCAGCTTCACCCGCTCGTACGGCGCGAGCTGGGTGATGTCCTGGCCCTGGAACCGGATCGCACCACCACGCACCTTGCGTAGTCCCGAGACCGTCTTCAGCGTGGTCGTCTTGCCGGCACCGTTGGCACCGACCAGCGAGGTCACCGTGCCCTCGGGCACGGAGAAGCTCACGCCCCGGATGGCCTCGATGTGGCCGTAGTTGACCTGAAGGTCCTCGACCTCAAGAAGCATCTTCATCCACTCCCAGGTAGGCGGCGATGACCGCCGGGTTGTCGCGGATCTCGGCGGGTACGCCCTCCGCGATCTTGCGGCCGAACTCGAGGACGACGATCCGGTCGGTGACGCCCATGACCAGCCGCATGTCGTGCTCGATCAGCAACACGGTGTAGCCGGCGTCGCGCACCTTGCGGATCAGCTCCATGAGCCTGACCTTCTCGGCGGGGTTGAAGCCCGCCGCCGGCTCGTCGAGGCACAGCAGCTTCGGGCCGGTGCCCATCGCCCGTGCGATCTCGAGCCGGCGCTGGTCGCCGTAGGACAGGTTGGCGGCCAGCTCGTCGTGCCGGGCCGTGATGCCGACCAGGTGGAGGAGCTCCTTGGCGCGCTCCTGCGAGGCGGCCTCGGTACGGCGGTGCCGCGGGGTGCGCAGCAGCGCGTCCCAGAAGCCGACCTTGCTGTGGGCGTCGGTGCCGACCAGGACGTTCTCGAGCACCGTCATCGACTTGAACAGCCGGATGTTCTGGAACGTCCGGGCCAGGCCGAGCTTGGTGATCTTGTGCTTCTTCATCTTCGACAGCGAGGTGCCGTCGAAGCGTGCCTCGCCCGACGTCGGCCGGTAGACACCGGTCATGACGTTGAAGCACGTCGTCTTGCCGGCGCCGTTGGGCCCGATCAGGCCGAGGATCTCGCCCTCACGGATCTCGAAGCTGACATCGTCGAGAGCGGTGAGACCACCGAACCGCAGGGTCACGTGGTCGACCTCGAGCAGCGCCTTGCGCTCCCCCGACGCCGCCATCGTCTGCTCAGTCGTCTGCTCAGGCATTGGCGTCCTCCTCCAGCTCGCCCTCTTCGAGAGCCTCGATCTCCGCCTCGGCCGCCTTTGCCCGGCGGGTGCGGCCGGGCGGCAGCAGGCCCTCCGGTCGCCACACGGCGAGGGTCGTCAGCGCGAGGCCGAACAGGAAGTAGCGGTAGTCGTTGATCTCGCGGAAGCGCTCCGGCAGGTAGACCACCAGCGCACCGCCGAGGATCGCGCCCCACCGGTTGCCGGCTCCACCGATGACCACCGCGGCGACCAGCAGCATCGAGAACAGCAGCGGGAAGCTGTCCGGGCTGATGTAGCCGGCCTGGCTGCTGGCGAGGAAGGACCCCGACAGGCCGCCGATCGCGGCGCCAAGGGCGAAGGCCATCAGCTTGAACCGGAAGGTCGGCACGCCCATCAGCTCGGCGGCGTCCTCGTCCTCGCGGGTGGCCTCCCAGGCACGTCCGACCCGGCTGTTCTTGACCAGCCGGTCGCCGAACACGACGAGGATGAGCACGATGAGCAGCAGCCAGTAGTAGGGAATGGCGTCCTGCGAGCCGAAGATCAGGAAGGACGTCGGGTGGTCGTGGTCGAGGTGGGGAACCAGTCCGTCCCACTCGAGCCGTGGGATCTGGAACAGGCCACGCTCGCTCGGGTCGACGAACGGGCCCTCGGGGTTCGGGCCGATGTTCGGCGGGTGCGGGATGTCCTTGATGCCGGACGCGGCGCCGAGCCACTCGATGTTCTTGGCCGAGATCCGGATGATCTCACCGAAGCCGAGCGTCACGATGGCGAGGTAGTCGCCACGCACCCGCAGGGTCGGCGCGCCCAGGATCACGCCCGTCACCATTGTCACGGCGATGGCCACCGGCAGGACCAGGAAGAATGGCCAGGAGCCGTGGTAGACCGTCAGCACACCGGTGGTGTAGGCGCCGGTGGCGTAGAAGCCGACGTACCCGAGGTCGAGCAGGCCGGCGTACCCGATGACGATGTTGAGGCCCACCGAGACGAGGGCGAACGTCGCGACGCTGAACATCACGCCACCGAAGTCGGAGCCGGTCGTCGTGATGATCGGCGGCCGCAGCAGCGGCAGCGCGAAGAAGAAGATGGCGATCAGGGCCAGGATGACCAGCCGGAGGGGCTTGGGCAGGGCCGCGTACCTGTCGAGCACGCCGTCCCACGCCGAGCCGACCGCCTGCAGCGACTTGCTGATTGCAGTCATCACGCACGCGCCTTTCCGAGCGCCTCGCCCAGCAGGCCGGAGGGCCTGACGAGGAGGATCAGGACGAGGAGGATGAAGGCGAAGACGTCCTTCCACTCCGAACCGAAGATCGCCGCGCCGTAGCTCTCGGCGACGCCGAGGACCAGGCCACCGAGCAGGGCGCCCCGCAGGTTGCCGATGCCACCGAGGACGGCCGCGGTGAAGGCCTTGACGCCGAGGAGGAAGCCGGCGTTCTGGCGGGTCGAGCCGACCTTGAGCATGTACAGGGTCGCGGCCGCACCGGCCATCAGACCGCCGATCAGGAAGGTGCCCTGGATGACCCGGTTCGAGTTCACGCCCATCAGCGCCGCGGCCTCGGGGTCCTGGGCCACGGCCCGGATGCCGCGACCGAAACGGGTGCGGCGCACGAAGGTGTCGAGGGCGACCATCATCAGGACGGCGGCGACGATGATGACGATGTCGATGTCGGTCACCGTGTAGTTGCCGACGTCGAAGAGATCCTTCGGGTCGATGGTGACCGGGTTCGAGTACACGTCACGGGCCTTGCCGACGTAGTTGTCGAGGTTGTCGTCGAGGTGGACCCAGCCGGCGAACTTGTCACGCAGGCCCATCGCCTCGGCGAGGGCGAAGGACGCTCCGATCGCCGAGATGAGAGCGATCAGCTTCGGGGCGCCCTTGGTGATGAGCGGCCGGTAGGCGACCCGTTCGAGCAGGAGAGCCACTCCGGCCGACATGGCCATGGCGGCGACGAGTGCCACCGCCAGGAGGGGCAACGCCTTGCCCAGGCTCCAGGTCACCGAGTCGGTGCCGTGGAAGAACACGAAGACCCAGGCGACGGCGAAGGTGCCGTACATGAAGACCTCGGAGTGGGCGAAGTTGATGAGCTGCAGGACGCCGTAGACCATGGTGTAGCCGAGGGCGATCAGCGCATAGATCGCGCCGAACACCAGGCCACCAACGGTGAACGCCGCCAAGTTGTTGATGAGAACGTCGAAGTGCAAGGGGTCCCCCTGGTCGCCGGTCTTGACTCGACTGCGGCCGGGGGGCGGTGGCCCCCCGGCCGCAGCTCAGCGGATGACGCGTCCGGTCACCCGCCGACGATCACTTGATCGCCTCCGGGTTCTCGAGGTCGAGCTTGCCGCCCTTGACGAAGTACGCGTAGATCGTCGAGGAGGTGATGTCACCCTTGTCGTCGAACCCGATCGGGCCGCTGGCGCCCTCACCGTCGTACTTGCCGATGAAGTTGTTGATCTCCTCCGACGTGGACGCGCCGTCCTTGACCGCGGCGAGGAAGATGTTCGCCGCGTCGTAGGCCTGCGTGGAGTAGAGGCCCGCGTCGGCACCGACGACGGCCTTGTACTTGTCGTTGAAGTCCGCCGGAGCCGGAGCAGCCGGGGCGGAGAGGACAGCGCCCTCGGCCGCGTCGGCGCCCGCCGCCTTCACGAAGGCCGGGTCCTCCGAGCCGTCGCCCGACATGAAGGTGCCCTTGAAGCCACCCTGGCGCAGCTGCTTGACCAGCAGGCCGCCCTCGGCGTAGTAGCCGCCGTAGAAGACGGCGTCGGCGCCCGAGGCCTTGATCTGGGTGACGACCGCGGACATGTCGGTCTGGCCGACCGTGATCTGGTCCTCGCCGACCTTGGCGCTGCCGAGGCCCTCCTTGACGTAGCCCGCCAGGCCCTTGCTGTAGTCCTGGCCGTCGTCGACGACGAACACCTTGGTGGCGCCGGCGGTCTCGGTCAGGTACTTGGCGTCCGCCTTGCCCTGCGCCTCGTCGTTGCCGATGACGCGGTGCCAGGTGATCCACTTCTGCTGGGTGATGGTCACGTTGGTGGCCGACGCCGAGATCGACGGCAGGCCGGCCTCGTAGAAGGTCTTGCCGGTCGCGAGCGACTCACCGGAGAAGCCGGGGCCGACCAGACCGAAGATCGAGTCGTCGTTGATGATCTGGGTGGCGAGGCCCGGCGCGACCTTCGGGTCACCCTGGGAGTCGAACTCCTTGACGCCGATCTTGCAGTCGGCGTTGGCCTTGTTGTACTCGTCGAGCGCGAGCTTCACGCCGCCGAGCATGTTCTGCCCGAGAGCAGCCGCGTCGCCCGTGAGGGCGCCGAGGAACGCGATGTTCTTGCCGCAGAGGTCGCCGCCACCCTTGGCGCCCTTGTCGCCGGACTTGCTGTCATCGGACCCACAGGCCGTGACGGTCAGGCTGAGGGCCAGCACCGCAGCGCCGACACCGAATACCTTGTTTCGCCTCAAGAGACTTCTCCCGCTTCCTCGTCGGCCGGGGACGGCGCGGTGCCCACCCCGGAGTTGTCCTGCCGCGGGAACCTACACCGGTGCACGGGCCGGTGGAAGCAACTCGGTGGCCCAGGTCACAAATCATGACGAATCTGTTACCTGGAGGACCCGAACGTCGGACGATTTACGGGGCGGGCGTGCCCGGCACGCCGTGGGCGACCACGCCGTCGGCCACCTCGCGCATCGACATGCGCAGGTCCATGGCCGTCTTCTGGATCCACCGGAACGCCTCGGACTCCGAGAGCGAGAGCTGCTCCTGCAGGATGCCCTTGGCCCGGTCGACCGCCTTGCGCGTCTCGAGCCGCTCGGTGAGGTCGCTGACCTCGTTCTCGAGCTGGCGGATCTCCGCGAACCGGCTCACCGCCATCTCGATCGCCGGCACCAGGTCGGACTGCGAGAACGGCTTGACGAGGTACGACATCGCCCCCGCCTCCCGCGCCCGCTCCACCAGGTCGCGCTGCGAGAAGGCCGTCAGCATGACCACCGGCGCGATCCGCTGGCCCGCGATCGCCTCGGCCGCCGCGATCCCGTCGAGCACCGGCATCTTCACGTCGAGGATGACCAGGTCGGGCCGCAGCTCCTCGGCGAGCTCGATCGCCTTCTGGCCGTCGCCGGCCTGGCCCACGACGTCGTACCCCTCCTCGACCAGCATCTCGGCGAGGTCCATCCGGATCAGGGTCTCGTCCTCGGCGATGACCACGGTGCGGGGCTGCGGCTGCTCGTTCGGCGCGGTCTCGGTCACGGGGTCAGGCTATCGGGCCGGGCGGTGCGGGGCTGGAGGAGTGTCTCGGCTACGGTTTTGCGCGGCGCCCGCCCCGGTAGTCCAACGGCAGAGACAGTGGTCTCAAACACCATCCAGTGTGGGTTCGAATCCCACCCGGGGCACCACGCGGTCGTCGTACCGGACGATCCGGTCGTGATACCGCTGGATCCACGACCAATTCGTCCGGTGCGACGGGAGACCTCAGGGCCGTCGGTACGCCGGCGCCACCTCGTTGATCGCGTCACCCATCCGGTGCACGCGCAGCGCGTTGGTGGAGCCGGGGATGCCCGGGGGGCTGCCGGCGACGATCACGACGCGGTCGCCCTCCTTGACCCGGCCGATGCGGAGCAGCTCCTCGTCGACCTGGCGGACCATCTCGTCGGTGTGCTCGACGGTGGAGGTCTGGAAGGCCTCGACACCCCAGCTGACGGCGAGCTGGGAGCGGGAGCGGGCCTCGGGGGTGAAGGCGAGGACCGGGATCGAGCTGCGCAGGCGGGCCAGGCGGCGGGCCGAGTCGCCGGACTGGGTGAAGGCGACGACGTACTTGGCGCCGACCCGCTGGGCGACCTCCTCGGCGGCCTTGGCGATCACGCCGGAGGTGGTGTGGGGGTCCCACTCGATGCGGCCGAAGCGGCTGAAGCTCTCGTCGACGAGGGCGTGGTCCTCGGTGGCGGTGATGATCCGCGCCATCGTCTCGACCGTGTGGACGGGGTGCTCCCCCACGCTGGTCTCGCCGGAGAGCATGACCGCGTCCGCACCGTCGAGCACGGCGTTCGCGACGTCGCTCGCCTCCGCGCGGGTGGGCGCGGGGTTGGTGACCATCGACTCCAGCATCTGGGTGGCGACGATGACCGGCTTCGCGTTGCGGCGGGCGGCGACGATGATCTTCTTCTGCAGGAACGGCACCTCCTCCAGCGGGCACTCCACGCCGAGGTCGCCACGGGCGACCATGAAGGCGTCGAAGGCGTCGATGACCTCGTCGAGGTTCTCGATCGCCTGCGGCTTCTCGATCTTCGCGATGACGGGGACGACGACCCCCTCCTCGCGCATGATCACGCGCACGTCCTCCGCGTCGGCCGCGTTGCGCACGAAGCTGAGCGCGATGAAGTCGACGCCGAGACGCAGCGCGAAGCGCAGGTCCTCGGTGTCCTTGTCCGACAGCGCGGGCACCGACACCGCGACGCCGGGCAGGTTGATGCCCTTGTTGTTGCTGACCTTGCCGGCGACGAGGACCTCGGTGACCACGTCGGTCCCGTCGACGACCTCGACGACGCGGAGGCGGACCTTGCCGTCGTCGATGAGCAGCGGGTCGCCGGGGGCGACGTCGCCGGGGAGCCCCTTGTACGTCGTACCGCAGATCTCGGCGTTGCCCTCGACGTCGCGCGTGGTGATGGTCCAGCGCTGCCCGCGCTGGAGCTGGACCGGGCCGTCGGCGAAGCGCTCGAGGCGGATCTTCGGGCCCTGCAGGTCGGCGAGGATGCCGACGCCGTGACCGGAGGCGTCCGACGCCTCGCGCACGAGGCGGTAGGCCTCGGCGTGCTGCTCGTGGCTGCCGTGGCTCATGTTGAGGCGGGCGACGTCCATCCCGGCGTACACGAGCTCGCGGATCCTCCGCTCCGAGCTGGTGGCCGGACCCAGGGTGCACACGATCTTGGCTCTTCGCACGCGCCCAGCCTATCGGTCAGTTGGAACGTGAAAAACGCCGACCCGGCTCATCCCGAAGGTTTCGGGATGAGCCGGGTCGTTGTACGTCAGACGACCAGCGGACGCGCGGTCGGCGGGATCGGCGCGGGCAGCTGGGTGCTGCCGGTGAGGAAGGTGTCCACACCAGCCGCGGCCGCACGGCCCTCGGCGATCGCCCACACGATGAGCGACTGGCCACGACCCGCGTCACCGGCGACGAACACGCCGTCGACGTTGGTCGCGTAGCTGTTGTCGCGCTTGATGTTGCCGCGCTCGTCGAGCTCCAGACCGAGCTGCTCGACCAGGCCACCCTGCTCCGGGCCGACGAAGCCCATCGCGAAGAGGACCAGCTCGGCCGGGATCTCCCGCTCGGTGCCCTCGTGCTCGACCAGCTTGCCGCCCTCGAAGGAGACCTCGACCAGGCGCAGCGCCCGGACGTTGCCGTCCTCGTCGCCGAGGAACTCCTGGGTGGACACGGCGTACACGCGCTCGCCACCCTCCTCGTGCGCGGAGGAGACCCGGTAGGTCATCGGGTACGTCGGCCAGGGCTGCCCGTTCGGACGGTCCTCCGTCGGCTGGGGCATGATCTCGAGCTGGGTGATCGAGGCCGCACCCTGGCGGATCGAGGTGCCGAGGCAGTCGGCGCCCGTGTCACCGCCGCCGATGATGACGACGTGCTTGCCGTCGGCACGGATCTGGCCCTCGACCGTCTCCCCCAGCGCGACCCGGTTGGCCTGCGGGAGGAACTCCATCGCCTGGTGGATGCCCTTGAGCTCACGCCCCGGGACCGGCAGGTCGCGCGGGACGGTGGAGCCGACGGCCAGGACGACGGCGTCGAAGCGGTCCTTGAGCGCGTCACCGGTGAGCTTGCCGGTGCCGACCTCGACGCCGGAGCGGAAGACCGTGCCCTCGCGGCGCATCTGGTCGAGCCGGCGCTCGAGGTGCTTCTTCTCCATCTTGAACTCGGGGATGCCGTAGCGCAGCAGGCCACCGGGCTGGTCGGCCCGCTCGTACACGGCCACGGTGTGGCCGGCCCGGGTGAGCTGCTGGGCGACGGCGAGACCCGCGGGACCGGAGCCGATGACGGCGACGGTCTTGCCGGTCAGCCACTCGGGCGGCTGCGGCCGCACGAAGCCCGACTCGTAGGCCCGGTCGATGATCGAGACCTCGATGTTCTTGATCGTGACCGCCGGCTGGTTGATGCCGAGGACGCACGCCGTCTCGCAGGGAGCCGGGCAGAGGCGACCGGTGAACTCCGGGAAGTTGTTGGTCGCGTGCAGGCGCTCGATGGCACCGTCCCAGTCGTCGCGCCAGACCAGGTCGTTCCACTCCGGGATGATGTTGCCCAGCGGGCAGCCGGAGTGGCAGAACGGGATCCCGCAGTCCATGCAGCGGCTGGCCTGGACGTTGATGATCGGCAGCAGCGCGCGACCGACCCCGCCCGGGTAGACCTCGTCCCAGTCCTGGACCCGCTCCTCGACCGGACGACGTCCGGCCACCTCGCGGGTGTTCTTCAGGAAGCCCTTCGGGTCAGCCATGGAGCACCTCCATCACTCGTGCGGCGGCAGCGTCGGCGTCGAGACCCTCGGCCTCGGCGTCGGCCTGGACCGCCAGGACCTTCGCGTAGTCGCGCGGCATGACCTCGGTGAACCGCGGCAGTGCGGCCTCCCAGTCGGCAAGCAGCGCCTCGGCGACCGCGGAACCGGTCTCCTCGAAGTGCGCGCGGACGATCTGCTCGAGCTCCGCGGCGTAGGTCTCGGAGACGGGACGCAGGTCGACGAGCTCCGGGTTGACCCGCGCCTCGGCGAGGTCGAGGACCCACGCGATGCCGCCCGACATGCCGGCCGCGAAGTTGCGGCCGGTCTTGCCGAGGACGACCACGCGGCCGCCCGTCATGTACTCGCAGCCGTGGTCGCCCACGCCCTCGGTCACGATGGTCGCGCCCGAGTTGCGCACGCAGCACCGCTCGCCCACGCCACCGCGGATGAAGATCTCACCCGAGGTCGCGCCGTAGGCGATGGTGTTGCCGGCGATGACGTGCTCCTCGGCCCGGAACGTGGCGTTCCGGTCGGGACGGATCGCGATCCGACCACCCGAGAGGCCCTTGCCGACGTAGTCGTTGGCGTCGCCCTCCAACCGCAGCGTGATGCCGCGGGGCACGAACGCACCGAACGACTGACCGGCCGAGCCGACGAACGTCAGGTCGATCGTCCCGCCGGGCAGCCCCGCGCCGCCGTACTTCTTGGTGACCTCGTGGCCGAGGATCGTGCCGACGGTACGGTTGACGTTGCGGATCGTGAGCTGCGCCCGGACCGGCTCTCCGCTCTCGATCGCCGGCGCCGCGAGGGGCAGGATCTCGGTGACGTCGAGCGACTTCTCCAGGCCGTGCTCCTGACCGCCGGTGTTGCGGAGGTCCTGGTCGGGGAAGTGCGTCTCGGCGATCTCGACCTTGTGCAGGATCGGCGCGAGGTCGAGACCCTTCGCCTTCCAGTGCCGCTCGGCGTCGACGGTGTCGAGCACCTCGACCTGGCCGATGGCCTCCTCGATCGACCGGAAGCCCAGCTCCGCGAGCAGCTCGCGGACCTCCTCGGCGATGAACTCGAAGAAGTTGACGACGTACTCGGCCTTGCCGCTGAACCGCGAGCGCAGAGCCGGGTTCTGCGTCGCCACGCCCACCGGGCAGGTGTCGAGGTGGCAGACCCGCATCAGGATGCAGCCCGAGACCACCAGCGGGGCGGTCGCGAAGCCGAACTCCTCGGCACCGAGCAGCGCGGCGATGACCACGTCACGACCGGTCTTGAGCTGGCCGTCGGTCTGCACGACGATGCGGTCGCGCAGGCCGTTGAGCAGCAGGGTCTGCTGGGTCTCGGCGAGACCGAGCTCCCAGGGACCACCGGCGTGCTTGAGCGAGGTGAGCGGGGACGCACCCGTGCCGCCGTCGTGACCGGAGATCAGTACGACGTCCGCGTGCGCCTTCGAGACACCCGCCGCGACCGTGCCGACGCCGACCTCGGAGACCAGCTTCACGTGGACGCGGGCCGACGGGTTGGCGTTCTTGAGGTCGTGGATCAGCTGAGCCAGGTCCTCGATCGAGTAGATGTCGTGGTGCGGCGGCGGGCTGATCAGGCCGACGCCCGGCGTGGAGTGCCGGGTCTTGGCCACCCACGGGTAGACCTTGTTGCCGGGCAGCTGGCCGCCCTCACCGGGCTTCGCGCCCTGCGCCATCTTGATCTGGATGTCGTCGGCGTTGGTGAGGTACTCCGAGGTGACGCCGAAGCGTCCGGAGGCGACCTGCTTGATCGAGCTGCGGCGCTCCGGGTCGTGGAGCCGCTCGGAGTCCTCGCCGCCCTCGCCGGTGTTGGACTTGGCGCCCAGCCGGTTCATGGCGATGGCCAGCGTCTCGTGCGCCTCGCGCGAGATCGAGCCGTAGGACATGGCACCGGTCGAGAACCGCTTGACGATGTCGGCCACCGGCTCGACCTCGTCGATCGAGATCGGGGTGCGGCCGAATGCGCCGGCATCCTTGAACTTGAACAGCCCGCGCAGCGTCATCAGCTTCTCGGACTGGTCGTCGACGGCCTGCGTGTACTGCTTGAAGATGTCGTAGCGACCGGTCCGCGTGGAGTGCTGCAGGCGGAACACCGTCTCCGGGTTGAAGAGGTGCGGCTCGCCCTCGCGACGCCACTGGTACTCGCCACCGATCTCGAGCTCGCGGTGCGCGGGCGCGATGCCGGCCGGCGGGTACGCCTTGGCGTGCCGGGCGGCGACCTCCTGGGCCACGACGTCGAGCTCGACGCCGCCCAGCTTGGAGGTGGTGCCGGTGAAGTACTTGTCGACGACCGCCTGGGACAGGCCGATGCACTCGAAGATCTGCGCTCCGGTGTACGACGCCACGGTGCTGACGCCGATCTTCGACATCACCTTCACGACGCCCTTGCCGAGCGCCTTGACGAGGTTCTTGACCGCCTGCTCCGGCTCGGCCTTGACGTAGTAGCGCTCGCGGGCGAGGTCCTCGACGCTCTCCATGGCGAGGTACGGGTTGACCGCCGCCGCGCCGTAGCCGACGAGGAGCGCCACGTGGTGCACCTCGCGGACGTCGCCGGCCTCGACGAGGAGACCGACCTGGGTACGGGTCTTCTCCCGGACCAGGTGGTGGTGGACCGCACCGGTGAGCAGCAGCGACGGGATCGGCGCGAGGTCGGCCGTGGCGTGCCGGTCCGAGAGCACGATGATCCGCGCGCCGGACTCGATCGCGGCCGAGACCTCCTGACAGATCTCGTCGAGCCGGGCCGCCATCGCGGCGCCGCCGCCGTTGACGTCGTACAGACCACGGGCCACGTGGGTCTGGAACCCGGGGTGGTCGCCGTCGCGGTTGATGTGGCGGATCTTGACCAGGTCGTCGTTGGAGATGACCGGGAAGGGGACCACGATCTGCCGGCAGGACGCCGGGCCGGGCTCGAGCAGGTTGGCCTCGGGACCGATGGTGCCGTTGAGCGAGGTGACGAGCTCCTCGCGGATGGCGTCCAGCGGCGGGTTGGTGACCTGCGCGAACAGCTGGCTGAAGTAGTCGAACAGCAGCCGCGGCTTGTCGCTGAGCGCCGCGATGGGCGTGTCGGTGCCCATCGAGCCGAGCGCCTCACCCCCGGTGTTGGCCATCGGCGTGAGGATGACCCGCAGCTCCTCCTCGGTGTAGCCGAAGATCTGCTGGCGACGCGTGACCGAGGCGTGGGTGTGCACGATGTGCTCACGCTCGGGGATGTCGTCGAGGTGGATGATCCCGCCGTGCAGCCACTCGCCGTACGGGCGCTCCGAGGCGAGCTGGTCCTTGACCTCCTCGTCCTCGATGATCCGGTGCTCCTCGGTGTCGACGAGGAACATCCGGCCCGGCTGGAGACGGCCCTTGCGGACCACGGTGGCCGGGTCGAGGTCGAGCACGCCGACCTCGGAGGCGAGGACGACGAGGCCGTCGTCGGTGACCCAGAAGCGGGAGGGACGCAGGCCGTTGCGGTCCAGGACCGCACCGATCTGGGCGCCGTCGGTGAACACGACGCACGCCGGGCCGTCCCACGGCTCCATGGTGGCGGAGTGGAAGCGGTAGAAGTCGCGCCGCTTCTGCTCCATCTCGGTGTGGTTCTCCCACGCCTCCGGGATCATCATCAGCACTGCGTGCGGCAGGCTGCGACCACCCATGTGCAGGAGCTCGAGGACCTCGTCGAAGGAGGCCGAGTCCGACGCACCCGGGGTGCAGATCGGGAACAGCCGGTCCAGGTCGCCGGGGATGGCGTCGGAGGCCAGCAGCGCCTCACGGGCACGCATCCAGTTGCGGTTGCCCATCACGGTGTTGATCTCGCCGTTGTGGGCGATGAACCGGAACGGGTGCGACAGCGGCCAGCTCGGGAACGTGTTGGTCGAGAACCGCGAGTGCACGACACCGATGGCCGAGGCCATCCGCTCGTCGCGCAGGTCGGGGAAGAAGTTGTCGAGCTGGTCGGTCGTCAGCATGCCCTTGTAGGCGAGCGTGCGCGACGACAGCGACGGGAAGTAGACGTCGGTCTCGTGCTCGGCCCGCTTGCGCAGGCAGAACGCGAGGCGCTCGAGGTCCATGCCGTTCAGCGCGCCGCCGGGCGCCTGGACGAACAGCTGGGTGAACGTCGGCATGACGCTGACCGCCATGGTGCCGAGGATGTCCGGGTTGACCGGGACCTCGCGCCAGCCGAGGACGACCAGGCCCTCCTCGGCGGCGATCTCCTCGATCCGGGTCCGGGTCTTGGCGACCTGGCCGTCGTCACCGGGCAGGAAAGCCGTGCCCACGGCGTACGTGCCGGCGACCGGCAGCGTGATCCCTGCGTCTGCGGCGACCGCGCGCAGGAACGCGTCGGGCACCTGCAGCAGGATTCCGGCGCCGTCGCCGGAGTTGGCCTCGGCACCCGCGGCACCGCGGTGATCGAGGTTGCGCAGGGCCGTCAGGGCCTTCGTCACGATGTCGTGACTGGCCACACCGGTCAGCGTCGCAACGAAGGCGACACCACAGGCGTCGCGCTCGTGACGCGGGTCGTAGAGACCCTCGGGCGGCGGGAACGCGTGCGAATAGGGCACCAGGGTTCTCCCGTCGACTACGTCTGCGTCCGTCCGGTCGACCCCGCGGGCCGAAGGAGGGACTAACAGAAGGTGGGGCGCAAGGGACGGCACTGGCCCACGCGGCGGAGGCTTCAGGTTAGCAGCATGTCAACGCGCTGTGTCCCACCGTTTTCATCGCCGGACATCTCGGCGGCCCGTCAGCCGAATCGGCCGTTCACGTAGTCAGCCGTGCGCGGGTCCTGCGGGTTGTCGAAGATCACATCCGTCGGCCCCTGCTCCACGATCACCCCCGGCGTGCCGTGGGCGGCCAGGAAGAACGCACAGCGGTCGGAGACGCGTGCCGCCTGCTGCATGTTGTGGGTGACGATCACGATCGTCACCTGCGAGCCGATCTCGCGGATCGTCTCCTCCACGACCCGGGTGGAGGTCGGGTCGAGGGCCGAGCAGGGCTCGTCCATGAGCAGCACCCGGGGGCGTACGGCGAGCGAGCGCGCGATGCACAGCCGCTGCTGCTGGCCGCCGGACAGGGCGGAGCCGGGCTGCTTGAGCCGGTCCCGCACCTCGGCCCACAGGCCGGCCCGGGTCAGCGACTCCTCGACGAGGTCGTCCTTGTCGCCGCGGGCCACCTTGGCGCCGGTCAGGCTGAGCCCGGCGAGCACGTTGTCCCGGATCGACATCGCCGGGAACGGGTTCGGCTTCTGGAACACCATCCCGATCGCCTTGCGGGCGTCGGTCAGCCGGCGGTACGGGTCGTAGATGTCCTCGCCGTCGAGTCGCACCTCGCCCGCGAGCGAGGCGCTGGGTACCAGCTCGTGCATCCGGTTGAGGATCCGCAGGAAGGTGGACTTGCCGCATCCTGAGGGCCCGATCAGCGCCGTGACCTGCCCGGCGGGCATGTCGATGCTGACCCGGTCGAGCACCTTGCGCTGCCCGAACCAGGCCGAGACCCGGTCGGCGTCGAGCCGGCCGGGCTGCACGGGCCGCACGGGCAGGGCGGCGTCGTCGGTGACGGCCGGGATGGTCAGGGTGGTGGTGTCGGACACGGTCCGCTCCTTCTCCGGGTGGCCGGACCCGTCGGGGACGGGTCCGGCCACCCTGCTCGGTGGTTGCTACGAGACCTTGACCTTGACCGCAGCGCTGGTGCTCGGGCTCACGGTGGCGCTGCCGCCGTACGACGCGGTGAGCTTGTGCTTGCCGGCCTTGAGCTTCGGCAGCTTCACGCTGACCGTGCCGCCCGCCCCGAGCGCGACCTGCTTGAGCACCTTGCCCTTGTCGTAGATCGTCACGGTGCCCGTGGCGGCCGGGGACACCGTCACGGTGACCTTGACCTTCTTCGACCTCTTGGCGGTCTTCGGCGCGACGAGGGTCGTCGACGAGGCCGCCGGCGGGGCGGGCGCGGCCGCGGTGACCGTGACCGAGCGGGTCGTCGAGCTCGGCTGTGCCTGGGCGGTGCCGCCGTAGGCGATGGTCAGCGTGTGCGCCCCGGGCGCCAGCTGGGTGCCGCCGATCGGCAGGGTGACCGAGCCGACGGCACTGACCGTGCCGGTCGCGAGCGGCGTCGCGCCGTCGGTCACGGAGACCGTGCCACCGCTGCCGCCCGTGCCGGTGACCGAGACGGCGACCGAGAACGGCGTGCCCTGGGCCACCGTCGCCGGGACCGTCGCGGTGGTCTGCGTCGGCTCCGGATCCGTCTCGCCGAGCACGGGCGGCGTCGTGACCGACCAGGTGCTGCCGGTCACCTTCACGAAGGTGGAGGCGTACGCGTCGCCCACCCCCTTCGCCGACGACGACGTGCGCAGCCGGATCTCGTAGACACCGGCCAGGCCGTCCGCGCTCGAGGTGTTCTCGAACGCCGCGATGTAGTCGGCCAGGCTCTGGTCTCCCGCAGCGCTGCCCTTCTGGTACGCCGTGCCCGCCAGCGGGGCGGGCGCTCCGGCGGCGGGGTAGGCGGTCGTGGCGGAGAGCTGCTGTCCCGGCCAGGCGCCCTGGTTCGTGGTCGCCTGCGGCGTGTGCACGAACAGGGTCGCGAAGCCGTCGCCCGCGCGCAGCGGTGTGGCGCTCGACGCGTAGGCGACGAACGGGTCGGCCGTGACCGAGCCGGACGTGACCGGGTCACCGGCCGCATTGCGCAGGACGAGGTCGGCGACCCGCAGCGGGTCGGCGATGGCGACGTTGTCGCCGTCGTACCACGCAGCTTCGGGTGGGTCGTCGGCCCGGGCGGCTGTGATGCCGGTCGCGGCCGAGGCCACGAGGGCCGCGCCGAGCAGGCCCACCCACGCCTTTCTGGATCGGATGTTCATGGTGTCTCCTCGAAGTTCGTCGATGACCGCGCGCGGTCAGGAAGGGGTGGGCGCCACGGCCGCGGCGGCGCCGTCGCACGACGCGTGACCGCCGTCGACGAGCACCCAGCGCGAGCCGTCGATGCGCACGTCGGCGGTGTCGTAGCTCGCGAGGTCGGTGCCGACGCCGGGGGCACCCACCAGGAGGCGGAGCTGGACGTGACCGTCCCAGCCGGCCGGGAAGGCGGCCGTGAAGGACTCGAGCGTCGTGGACTCCCCCGTCACCCGGGCCGCCGGCCGACCGGGGTCGGCCAGGGTCGCCGCTGCCGTCAACGGCGTGCCGCTGAACTCCTCGGGCAGCACGCCCTCGCGCGGCTGGTAGGCGAACAGGGTGGCGACCGCGCCGGGCGCGTCGTACCCGTCCGGGCTGGTGGTCCCGAGGGCGAAGTCGGCGATCGGCTCGTCCACCTGTCCCCCGGTGACCACGTCACCGTCGGAGTCGCACAGCGTCAGCCGCCCGTGGGCGCCCGGGTCGTCGTACGGCGCCGCGGCGGCGCGCCCCGTCCACGGCCGCCACACCAGGGCGACGACCAGGACGGCGGCGAGCGCCGTCACGACGACCGCCGCCCGGGTGGGGAGTCGGTCCAGCACCGTCGTCATGTCAGCTCACTGGGTGCCGCGGGACGGGTCGTACGCCGGCTCGACGCCGGCCGCGCGCAGCAGCGCCTTGCCGGCCTCGGTGTTGACGAACGGCTCGGGGCCGCCGGGGTTGTAGAACAGCGCCTGCACCCAGTTGAGCGTGCTGCCGGGCTGCCAGGGCTCGTCACTCTGGTAGTCGGACTCGCGGAACACCGCGTTGTAGGCGAAGTCGGTGCCGAACGGCTGCGCGAGGCTCTTCACACCGGAGCTCTCCGGGTCGAGCAGCTTGATGCCGGCAGCGGTGAGCGCGGTGCGGTCCTGCGTGGAGGAGTAGGCGTTGATGCCGCCGTTCGGCGAGTCGGCGTAGTAGCCCTTCTCGAGCAGCCGGAAGCGACCACGCGGAAACGGGACGATCGCGTTCTTGCGCTCGGCGTCGGTCAGGCCGGTGATCACGGTCGGGTCGTTCTGCTGCACCACTCGCAGGCCGGCGGCGGGCGCGAAGTTCGAGCCCTTGAGCCGGGTGAGCTCCTTGGTGAAGACGCTCAGCATGCCGGCGGTCGAGGGCAGGTAGAGCGGGATGATGTCCTCGGTCGGGGCCGATCCGGCGTAGCCGGGGATGTCGCCCCACTTCTTGTAGGTGCCCTCGTAGATCTTGAGGACGTCGTCGCCGCTCAGCGTGGCAGGCGCGTTGGTGACGGTCGCCGTCGCGATCAGGTCGCGGTCGAGGGCGACCCGGACGGTCCGCAGGCGGGTGTGGATGTTGCTCTCGGCAGCCGTCTGCTGGTCGGTGGTCGGGTTGTTGGGACTACGGGCGACGTCGATCCACCCGGGTACGTCGCGGGTCAGGTTGTTGAGTCCGCCGTTCCCTCCGCTGGGCCGGGTGACGTTGTCGGCCCCGGCACGCAGCACGATCGTCGGGTTGGCCACCGTGGACGTGCCCGACACGTAGGCGCTGCGGCCGTTCGCGTCGCCCGACGAGTCGAAGTTGACGAACCGCCACTTGTTGCCGGCGGTGTTGTAGCCCGGGAGCTCGTGGTAGCCGTCCGCGAGGAAGTTGAACGCGTTCTGCTGGATGTCGGAGCCGACCGAGACGACGTCCTTGGGCTGCGGCCCGAGGTCGGCCTCGGCAGGTGCGAGCGCGAGGACGAGGGAGCCTGCGGTCGTCAGACCGATCAGGGCCGTCGCCGCTGCATGCCGTCTGGTGAACATGGATGGCCTTTCTGTAGTAACTAACTCGAGTTACCCGAGTACGAGAAAGGTAGAGGGCAGGTTGCCCGCGTGCACCGGGGTCCCGGTATCCGGACGACAGGTTCTGCCTGTCACGGCAGTCAGATCAGCCCCGGGGTCAGCCGGGTCGCGATCGACGACACGAGCCAGAGCGCGGCGACGACGACCGGCAGCCCGGCGATCCAGGCCGCGGTCGTCGACCAGCGGCGCCAGGCCCACAGCAGGCCGGCGAGAGCGGCTGCCAGGAGCTGGAGCGAGAGCGCGAGCAGGCCGAGCGTGCCGGCATCGAGTCGCCCGCTCATCCCGGTGGTCTCCGGATCGGCGGGGCCGACCGGACCGCCGGCGACAGCCGTGCCCGTCAGCAGGGCGTCGACGTACACGGTGTCGGACGGGCGCAGTGCTCCGAGACCGGTCCTGCCACCGGCGGTGACCAGGATCAGCCGCGACCCGTCGGCGGCCGGAGGCGCGGGCACCGGGTCTCCCTTGCGGCGGATCCGCTCGACGACGTACCGGAAGCTGCCCTGCGCGGTGGTCACACCGACGACCTCGCCGGGGCGCAGCGACCCGATCTGGGCGAAGGGCGCCCCGAACGAGACCGACCGTCCGCGCAGCACGCTGACGCCGGTCTGGCCGGGAAGGACGGTTCCCTGCTGGTGGCCGGGGCCGTCCTGCAGCTGCTCGTTGCGGGTGCCCTCCACCACGACGGCCGAGCGGAGGCCGAGCACGCCGATGTCCAGGAGGGCCACCGGGGCGCCGAGGGCGACGGGGGCGCCGGTCGGCGCGGTGCCCTCGGCCAGCTCGGTGCGCAGCTCGCCGTACAGCGCACGCTGGGCGTGGGCCTGCTCGAACCCGCTGAGCAGCGTGAAGTAGACGAGGAACCAGCCCGCGAGCAGCGCGAGGAGGAACAGACCGCCAGAGCCGGCACGCCGGCGGTCCGGGCCGGCGCTCCGGGGCGGTGGCGAGGCGTCGATCGCCTCGGTGCGCAGCAGGGTCCGCTCGCTCATCACGCCCCCTTGCGGAGGACCAGGCGGCGCGCGCCGCGCGCGAGCCCGCGGATCTCGGCCGACCACCGCACCACGACCCCGGCCAGCGCGGCCAGCAGCACCAGCAGCGGCAGCGTCAGCACGCCGTAGCTGCCGAACGGTGAGTACTCGCCCGCCGTCGGCACGACGGCGGCGTCCACCACCTCGGGCGCGGCTGCGGGGGCCGCGGCGCCGGGGCCGGCTGCCGGGGCGGCCGCCGGCGGTACGACGACCGCCGGTCCCGCCGCGACGGGTGCCTTCTTGCCCCCGGGCTTCTCCTCCGGCACCTTCTTCGGAGCCGCGCACGCGGTCTTCACCGTCGGCGCGGCCGCGTCCAGGGCAGGCAGCTGGCCCGACTGCGCGGCCACGACCGCGGCGACGTTGAGCGTGCGCGCCCGCAGGGCGCCCAGACCGTGGTCTGCGCTGAGCGGGAGATAGCCGTCCGGCAGCTGGCCGTTGGCCGACCCCCGCACCTGACCGTCGGTCATGGCGTAGCACAGCAGCTTCTGCAGCCGTCGCGCCGTGGTGGTGACCAGGCCGCTCGTGGGCACGTCGGCGTACACCGGCATCGCGCCGGGGTAGGCCGCCTTGCCGGTCGTCGCGAGGTCGTCGTAGGCCAGCTCCCAGTCGGCGGCGGTCTCGTCGGGTCGCAGCAGCGCAGCCGCTGCGTCCAGGCCGGCGTCGTCGGGGGCGACGAAGGTGTCGTCCGCCGTCTCGAGGTGGGCGGCTCGCAGGCTGTAGCGGTGCACCGCCGAGAGCGGCACGATCCCGAGCACGAACCGGTGCCCGACCTGCTGGCGGCCCTGCTGCTTGAGCGCGAGCTGGCTGAGGTCGCCGGCGTCGTCGGCGTTGCAACGGGTGCGGGCCCCGGAGACGGCGTACTGCAGGTTCTGCAGGATCGTGCCGACGTTGGCGACCGGGTTGGCCACCAGTGCGAGGTACGGCGCCGGGCTGCGGTTGTAGCAGATGTTGACCGGGCTGCTGGTGATCTTGTCGAGCGCGGCCTGGTCGTCGAGCGGCCAGTTGTCGAGCAGCGGCCAGGACTCCACCGGCAGCTCGATGCCGCGGTAGGCCGGGTTGACCTTCATGCCCCACGGGTCCGCATCGCCGTCGAGCCAGGCCCGGGCGTCGGGGTCGGCGTCGAGGTAGCTGGTCAGCGCCCACGTGAGGTCGGCGTCGGTGGCCAGGCTCTGCAAGGTCGCCTCCGCCTCGACCACCGAGGAGGACGGGAGTCCCGGGTTGAGCGCGGTGAACTCCGGATCGGCCAGGAGGTTGAGTGGGTTGCCCTTCAGACCGGCGTGGTCGTCCTTGATGACCGGGAGCGCCGAGTAGGACTGCGAGAGCAGCTTGGCGATCAGCCGGGCGTTGAGCCGGAGGTCGTCGTAGGGCTGTCCGTCGGCGCCGTCGACGGCGTAGCCGATCGCCCAGCCGGTCAGGGTGAGCGGGGCGCGCGCGACCGGTCGGGTGTACCCGCCCGAGCGGGGCGCCGTACCGAGCGCGGCGTCGATGTCCCCGCTGTCGAGCAGGTTCCGGGCCGCGCCGTCGGCGGCCTGGACGTGGTTGAAGGCGAAGAGCGCCTTGTCGGTGCAGAACCTGGGCTGCCACGACGCCGTCAGCTCGTTGAGCGCGACCGAGCCGAACAGCGCCTGTGGCTCCGCGCCGCCGACGACGTTGCAGACGTCGCCGGTGGTCGCGAAGTGGAGCGGCACGGTGATCCGGTTGCGCCAGTTCGACGCGGACCACCACATCGCCCCGGCGACCGCGGGGTTGGCGGCCTCGACGCCCAGCGACTGCCCGGCGTCGTACCGGTCCGGGGCGCGGCAGGCGGCGTCGGCGCTGGCGGCCTTGGTCTCGCTCAGTCGCCGTTCGGCGGGCAGCGCGGTGCCGAAGGCGTCGCAGCTGATGCCGACGACGGGGACCGCGACGAGGGCGCAGTCGACGGCGGCCGAGCAGCCCAGCGTGGCGTTCTCGTCCTTGGTCCACACCGCGAACTGGGCGCTGCCACGCCCGTCCTTCCCGGTGATCCCGTAGACGGTGTTGGTCGGCAGGCCCCCAGCGCCGCTCTCGTCGGACTCGGGGGCCGTGCTGATGCAGCCCAGTCCCGGGCTGGGCCCGCCGTAGTAGACCGTGCCGTCGGCTGCACGCAGCGGCAGCCAGCGCTCGGCAGGAGGCAACCGGCGGGGGCACGACGCCGGGCGGTCGGCCGGGGCGCCCACGATCGCGTCGCGGTCCTCGGCCGCGGCGTACCGGTCCGAGCGCCAGGGCGGTACGCCGTCGTCGGGGAAGTAGCGCTCTGCGGCCGTCTGGGTCCAGCAGGTCTCCGGCGTGAGCCGCTCCTGGCCCGCGGCGAGGTCGCCCGCGCGGTCGACGCCACGGCACTCCAGCAGCACGAACGGGTACTCCTGCAGGCGGCCCGACGCCGAGTTGGGGTCGCTCACCACGCCACCGGTCGGCTGGGCGCCCTCCCAGCTGACCCGGATCTCCTGGCGCCCACGCAGGTTCTCGGTCTCCGAGACGTGCAGGGTGACGTCGTGGCTGGCGACCTCCTCCTCGGTCCCGGCGGCGTCGACGAAGACGCGGGCAGCCGTCACGCTCGCGCTGGTCCCGGCCGCCTCGGCGGCCGGGATCCCCATGCCTCCCGGGAGGCTGACGGGTACGCCGATCACGGTCGAGGCGGCGACGAGGGTCGCGGCGAGCGCGACCCGGACCCGCGCGCTCACCGGCGTCCCCGTCCGACCAGCGCGCCGACCGCGCCCGGGATGACGAGCACCCCGAGGAACAGTCCGATCACCAGTGCGGTCAGCACGCGCGGCGGACCGGCGTGGGCGTCGGCCGCGAGCGTCACCGGAACGACGGCGCCCGCCTCTCCCCCGCCGGTCGCACCCGCTGCGGGCAGCCCGAGGTCGCCCTGGGCGCCCTCGACAGGTGCCGGCGCGACGTCGGCCGGCGTGCCGGCGTCGGTGGGCGCCGCGGCGCCCGGCGTCGCCGTACCGCCGCTCTTGTCACCCTTCTTGCCCTTGCCTCCGGGGTTCTCGTTGAACGATCCCTCGGTGCCCGTGCACGGGTCGTTGCCGACCTTGTCGCACTCCGGCGGGTTGGGGGCGATCTGGGCGAGGTGGTTCACGGCCGGCTGGTCCTTGATGAAGGTCGGGTTGTTGCAGGTGCTCACGTCGCGCTGGGTGAGGTCGACCGCAGGGTCGGCCGCCTTGAGCTTCCCGATCTGCTCGAAGCCGGCCTGGACCAGGTTGATCGGCAGCGGGGAGTAGCCGATCGGCCCGATCTCGGACTGGCCCTGGCAGATCGAGTGGTAGAGGAAGTCGGCGATCGTCTGGCGCTTCGCGGTCGTCATCCGGCTGTCGGTCGCCGAGGTCGGGATGATCGCGTAGACGTACGAGGACAGCGGGTAGGTCCGCTTGTCCGGGTTGACGTAGACCCCGTCGAGCTTCTGGGTGAGGTAGTCGATCGACGTCTTGTCGCCGTTGATCTGGGCCTGCGTGAGGGCGACGGCGACGTTGTACTGCGTCGGCAGCGTGAAGTAGCCCGCCTTGTTGAGCATCTTGGCGACCGGGAAGTTCGCCATGAGCGGGTAGGAGTACTCCTCCATCGCGATCGCGCCGTTGGCGTTGGCCGACTTCACGTAGTTCATCACGCCGTCCGAGCCCGCCTGCGCCTTCTGCGTGCCGTGCGCCTGCCCGCAGTTGAGCGGGAAGTAGTCGGTCGGCGCGGCCTTGCCGTTGCAGGCCTGCCAGATCGAGGGGTACTCCGCCGTGAGCCAGGTCGTGAACTGGTTGGTGACACCGGCCCCGTCGGCCCGCACCACCGGGATGATCGGGATCGACGGCAGCGCCTTGCCGTTGTTGTCCTTGGTGATCGCGGCGTCGTTCCAGTTGGTGATCTGGTTGGTGAAGATCTTCGCGATCGTCTCGCCGGACAGCCGGATGTTGCGGACCATCGTGCCGCCGACCTCGACGTGGTACGGGAACGACGTGCCGCCCGACACGATCGGCAGGTAGGCGTACTCGCGCCCCAGCGAGGTGTCCGGCTGGCCGGTCGTCGGGTCCTTGCCGCGGTACGGCGAGTCGGTCACGCCGAAGTCGGTGGACTTGTTGGCGTAGTCCTTGCGCCCCTGGGCGGCGCCGTTGGCCGTGTAGACCACCTTCATGCCCTGGTTGGCGACGTCGGCCACCCACTGGTTGACGGCGTTGGCCGCCCAGGACGATCCCGAGCCCTGGATCAGGGCGTGCGGGGCGACGGCCCCGGCCGCACCCGGGCCGGCGAGGATCCCCAGCAGCAGCGCGATCGTGACGGCGAGGAGCCGGACCGCACGGGTGGGAGCGAATCGGAGGTTCATCGGTTCTTCCTTCCCCTGGCCGCCAGCCGGGCGAGCAGGAACAGCGAGAGCACGACCGCGAGCAGGACCGTCGCGGCGGCGTACGCGCGCTGCTCCATCTGCGGGTTCCCGGTGCTCACGGCCGCGTACACGAACAGCGGCAGCGAGTTCATCGGGTTGTGGGTGGGATCGGCGTTGAGGAACGTCGAGGCTCCGGAGGTGAGCAGGAGCGGCGATGTCTCACCGACGGCCCGGGCCACGCCGAGGATGAGCGCGGTCGCGAGCCCGGGGCGCGCCGTCGGGAGCACGACCTTCCACACCGTCTGCCAGCGCCCCGCACCGAGGGCGTACGACGCCTCCCGCAGGCCGTTCGGCACCACCCGGAGCACGACCTCGCTGGCGCGCGCCATGATCGGCAGGGCCATCACGGCCAGCGCGAGGGCGGCGGCCAGGCCGCTGGTGGGCATGCCGAGCTTGACGATGCACACCGTGTAGACGAACAGGCCGGCGACGATCGAGGGCAGCGCGGTCATCGCCTCGACGACGGTGCGCACCAGCACCGCGCCCCGGCCGCCGACCTCGGAGACGTACACGGCGGTGGCCAGGCCGAGCGGCATGGCGATGACCACCGCGATGGCCACCTCGATGACGGTGCCGAGGATGGCGTGGCCGATGCCACCGAGCGTGAACGGGTCGTCGGCCCGCACGCCCGACATGTCGTCGAAGAGGAAGTTGAGGTGGGTCAGCGCCGGGAGGCCCTTGAGCACCGTCGTCACCACGGTGCTCAGGACCGCCAGGCCGACCAGGGTCGGTGCCGCGATCACCACCGCGCTCACCACCCGGTCGAGCACCACCTGGCGGGGCTGGGCCAGCCCGGTCAGCGCGGCGTAGAACGCCACGAAGACGCAGAACCACATCAGCACGAAGCCGACCGCACCGGAGAACGGCAGGACCTGGGTGTACAGCAGCCAGGTGGTCGCCGTACCGCCCGCCAGCGCCCCGAGCAGCGTCCACCGGTCCTCCGGGGTACGACGCCCGGCTCGGCGCGGCTCCTCCTCGATCCCGGCGCTCACAGCTCGGTCACCCCGCCGCCACGGGAGCGGGCGACGACGACCGCGGCCAGGCTGTTGACGGCCAGCGTCATCACGAACAGCACGAAGCCGGCGGTCAGCAGTGCCGACAGCTGCGCGGGCGAGGCCTCCTTGAAGCCGGATGCGATGAGCGCGGAGATCGTCGACGTCCCGGACTCGAGGACGTACGGCTTGATCTCGTAGGCCTGCGAGATCACCAGCACCACGGAGATCGTCTCGCCGAGCGCCCGCCCGAGAGCGAGCATGGTGCCGCCGATGATGCCGCCGCGACCGAAGGGCAGCACGACGGTGCGCACCATGGCCCACCGGGTGGCGCCGAGCGCGAGCGCGGCCTCCTTCTCCCCCACCGGCGCCTCGGCGAAGACCTCGCGCATCACGGAGGTCGCCATCGGGAAGATCATCATCGTGACGGCGAGGGCGGCGATGGCCGCGGAGCCGGCGTACGACGGGTAGCCCGGGGCCTGGTTCCAGATCGGGTAGTCGACGTCGGTGCGCACGTGGAAGAGCGGGAACCACCCGAAGTGCTTGCTGATCCAGTGGTTCACCTGGGCGGCGTGCGGTTGCACGACCAGCAGCACCCACAGGCCGAACACGATGCCCGGCACCGCCGCCATCAGGTCGACCAGGCGGACCAGGAGGGGCCGCAACCACTCGGGGGCCCAGTCGGTGATGAACAACGCGGTCAGCAGCGCCAGCGGGAACGCCAGCGCGAGCGCGATCAGCGCGACCTGGAGGGTGCCGACGACGACCGCGGCGATCCCGACGACGTCCTGGCTGGGCAGCCAGCGGTACTCGGTGAAGAAGGACAGCCCGTAGTGGTCGAGCGTCGGGATCGCCTGCAGGCCGAGGAAGACGCCGATGCCCGAGGTGATGACGAGGACCACGAAGGCCAGCGCCCGGACCGACTGCAGGAACACCCGATCCTGGAACGAGTGGCGCACCGGGAGCTCCCGGGGAGCATCCTCCGGCTCGTCCGGACCGAGGTCCGGTGGGGACGCCGAGGGCGTCGGGACGGCGACGTGCGACATGAGAGGGGCACCCCTACCCGGTCATGGCCCCCGAAATGGCCGATCCAGTAACTAAACTAAGTCTAGTGGATCGACTGTATTAAGTTGTCAGGTATGGATCAAATGGTGGACGAGTCCCCGTCGGCGGGCTCGTCGGCGGGCTCCTCGGCGGGCTCGTCCGCCTCGGCGGACGGCCCCCGTCCGTCGACGTACACCTGCTCCTCGCGGCCCGGTCGGTTCCTCGTCGCCCACACGAAGTAGGCGGCGGAGAGGACGAACAGCACGATCGAGGTCCACACGTTGAAGCGCAGGCCGAGGACGTTCTCGAGCTGGACGTTGTCGACGCGGAGGTACTCGATCCAGCCGCGGCCCAGCGTGTAGGCCATGACGTAGACCGCCATCACCCGGCCGTGGCCGAGGCGGTGGTGGCGCTCGAGCCACAGGATGATCGCGAAGGCGGCGAGGTTCCACAGGCACTCGTAGAGGTACGTCGGGTGGAAGACCGTGCCGTCGGCGTACGGGCCGCCCATCGCGGTCCCGCAGCTGATCCCGCTGGTCTGCACGCCGTCGACGAGGCACTGCCAGTGCTTCTGCTGGATCTCCAGGCCCCAGGGCAGGTCGGTGGGTCGGCCGTAGAGCTCCTGGTTGAACCAGTTGCCCCAGCGGCCGATCGCCTGGGCGACCAGGACCCCGGGTGCGAGCGCGTCGAGCAGCGGCAGCACCTTGATGCCGCGACGGCGGGCTCCGATCCAGGCGCCGAGCGCCCCGAGGGCGACGCCACCCCAGATGCCGAGCCCGCCCTCCCAGACGTAGAGGGCCTTGATCGGCTCACCGCCGGAGCCGAAGTACTTCTCCCAGTCGGTCGCGACGTGGTAGAGCCGGGCGCCGACGAGACCGAACGGGACCGCCCAGATGGCGACGTCCTGGACCTCGCCGAGCGTGCCGCCGCGGGCCTGCCAGCGCTTCTCGCCGATCCAGATCGCCACGACGATGCCGAGGATGATGCACAGGGCGTAGCCACGCAGCGGGAACGGTCCGATGTGCCACACACCCTGCGACGGGCTGGGAATCGTGGCTGCGATGAGGGCGGGAAGCACGGCGACTCCTGGTCGTGTCCGGGGCGTGTGTCAGTCGTCGGTCAGCAGCGCGTGGATGTCGGAGGCGAACTCCGCGCTGGAGGTCTCCTGGTTCCACAGCGCCACGGCCTGGTGGCGCGGGTCGATGGCGAGCGTGCTGGTCGTGTGGCCGCCGAGGTCGTAGCCGCCGGTGGGCAGCTTCTTGCCGTCGCTGACGTAGACGTGCAGCGCGTCACCCGCCTCGATCACCTGATCGATGCTCCCGGTGAGGCCGATGAAGCCCTTGTCGTAGCGGTCGAGGTAGGTCCGCAGCGTCTTCGCGTCGTCAACCGTGGGGTCGGTGGTCACGAAGACCACGTCGACCTTCTTCCGGTCAGCCGCGTCGAGCCGGTTCATCGCCGCGGCCAGGTTGTTCATGACCATCGGGCAGAAGTCCGGGCACTTGGTGTAGCCGAAGAAGACCAGGGTCAGGGGCTTCCTCGTGTCGGCCCCGAGGGAGTACGGCGCCCCGCTGGTGTCGGTGAGCTCGACGTCCGCGGCCTTGAACGGGTTCGTCAGCCGGGTGCCGGTGAACGTGTCGGGGTCGCTGCTGCAGGCCGACAGCGCCAGGCCGACCAGCACGACGAGGGCGGCGAGCCTACGCACGGACGCCTCCCGCGAGCTCCTCGGTGAGCGCGGCGAGGGCAGCCAGGCCCGCCGCGCGGTCGCCGCGGTGGTCGAGCAGGGTGCGGACGAACGCGGACCCGACGATCACCCCGTCGGCGTACGACGCCAGGTCGGCCGCCTGCGCGCCGGAGCTGACCCCGACGCCGACGCCGACCGGCAGGTCGGTGGTCGCCTTGGTCCGGGCGATGAGCGGGGCGACACCCGCGGCGGTCGCCTGCTTGGTGCCGGTGACGCCCATGATGCCGGTGGCGTAGACGAACCCGCGCGAGGCCGCCGTGGTGAGCGCGATCCGCTCGTCGGTGGACGACGGGGAGACGAGGAAGACCTTGTCGAGGTCGCGCGCGTCGGCCGCGGCGATCCACTCGGGCGCGTAGTCCGGCGTGAGGTCGGGCGTGATCAGGCCCGCTCCCCCGGCGTCGGCGAGGTCCTGCGCGAACCGCTCGACGCCGTACCGCTCCACCGGGTTCCAGTAGGTCATCACGAGCGTGGGCGTGCCGGTGGCGGCGACCGCCTCGACGACCCGCAGCACGTCCGTGGTGCGGATGCCGGCGTCGAGAGCCTGCTGGGCGGCGGCCTGGATGATCGGGCCGTCCATGACCGGGTCGCTGTAGGGCAGACCGATCTCGATGACGTCGCAGCCGGCCGCGACCATGGTCGTCAGCGCGGCGATGCTGCCCTCGACGTCGGGGAAGCCGGCCGGCAGGTAGCCGACCAG
Organism: Nocardioides sp. F233; assembly: GCF_057813895.1. Lineage (NCBI taxonomy): Bacteria > Bacillati > Actinomycetota > Actinomycetes > Propionibacteriales > Nocardioidaceae > Nocardioides > Nocardioides sp. F233. Next base: position 854,641 of record NZ_JBVASH010000002.1, on the reverse strand, counting down.
TGCCGCCCGGCCCTCGGCACGCGCCTTCTCGAACGCGGTGCTGGTGGTGCTCACTTGCTCTCCCCCGCCTCGCCCAGGTGGAACCAGTCCATGGCGGTGCCCATGTCCTTGTCGCCGCGACCGGACAGGTTGACCAGGATCGTCTGGCCCGGGCGCTCCTTGGCGATCCGCAGCGCGCCGGCGACGGCGTGCGCGGACTCGATCGCCGGGATGATCCCCTCGGTGCGGGCGAGCAGGGCCATCGCATCCATCGCCTCGGTGTCCGTGACGGGCAGGTACGTCGCCCGCCCGGCCGCCGAGAGCGCGGAGTGCTGCGGCCCGACGCCCGGGTAGTCGAGGCCGGCGGAGATCGAGTGCGACTCGATGGTCTGGCCGTCCTCGTCCTGCAGGACGAAGGTGCGCGCACCGTGGAGCACGCCGATCGATCCGGCGAAGATGGTCGCGGCGTGGCGGCCGGTCTCGACGCCGTCACCACCCGCCTCGAAGCCGTAGATCGCCACCTCGGGGTCGTCGACGAAGCCGGCGAACAGGCCGATCGCGTTGGACCCGCCACCCACGCAGGCGGCGATCGCGTCGGGCAGCGCGCCGTACTGGTCGAGGCACTGCTGGCGCGCCTCGTCGCCGATCCCCCGCACGAAGCTGAGCACCAGGCTCGGGAACGGGTGCGGCCCGGCGGCGGTGCCGAACAGGTACGCCGTGTCGTCGACGCTGGCGACCCAGTCGCGCAGCGCCTCGTTGATGGCGTCCTTGAGGGTCCGCGAGCCGCTCGTGACCGGGATCACCTCGGCGCCGAGCAGCTGCATCCGGGCCACGTTGAGGGCCTGCCGCTCGGTGTCGACCTCGCCCATGTAGACCGTGCAGTCGAGGCCGAGGTACGCCGCGGCGGTGGCCGACGCGACGCCGTGCTGGCCAGCGCCGGTCTCCGCGATCACGCGGGTCTTGCCCATCCGCTTGGTGAGCAGCGCCTGGCCGAGCACGTTGCGGATCTTGTGGGCGCCGGTGTGGTTGAGGTCCTCGCGCTTGAGCAGGAACCTGGTCCCCGTGCCGGCGACCCCCGGGCTTTCTGCGAGCCGGGTGGCGTCGTACAGCATGCTCGGGACGCCGGCGTAGTCGGTGAGCAGCCGCTCGAACTCACCGGTGAACGCGGGATCGGCCATCGCGTCGCGCCAGGCCACGTCGAGCTCGTCGAGCGCTGCCATCAGCGCCTCCGGCATGAAGCGGCCGCCGAACGCGCCCGTCCCCCCGAACCAGCCGAACGCGTCGGCATCGAACTTGCTCATCCACTGATTCCTGTCATTGCTGCGACTGCCTGGCGCGGTGCGCCGTCCTTCACGAGCGCCTCGCCGACGAGCACCACGCGGGCACCCTCGCCGACGAACCGCTCGACGTCCTGCGGACCGAAGATGCCGGACTCGGCGACCTTGACCCGGTCGTCCGGGATGAGGGGCGCGAGCCTGCCGAACACGTCGAGGTCGACCTCGAGCGTCTTGAGGTTGCGGGCGTTGACGCCGATCAGCTCGGCGCCGACCTCGACCGCGCGGGCGGTCTCCTCCTCGTCGTGGACCTCCATCAGCACCGTGAGGCCGAGCTCCCGGGCGAAGTCGTGGAGCCGGCGCAGCCGCTCGCCGGGCAGCGAGACCACCATCAGCAGCGCCAGGTCGGCGCCGGCCGCGCGGGCCTCGAGCAGCTGGTACTCGGTGACGATGAAGTCCTTGCGCAGCAGCGGGGTGTCGACCGTCGCGCGCACCGCCCGCAGGTCGGCGAGGCTGCCCCCGAACCGCCGCTGCTCGGTGAGCACGCTGATCGCGCCCGCACCGCCGGCGGCGTACTCGCTCGCGAGGGCCGCCGGGTCGGGGATGTCGGCGAGCGCGCCCTTGCTCGGGCTCTTGCGCTTCACCTCGGCGATCACGCTCGAGCCGGGGGCGCGGAAGTGGGGCATCGGGTCGCGCGGCGGGTCGACGTCGGCGAGCGCGGCCCGCAGGTCCGCCTCCGAGGTGACCGCCTGACGGGCGGCGAGGTCCTCGAGCACTCCGGCGACGATCCCGTCCAGCACCGTGGGCTGGGAGGCCTGGGGGGCCGACATCTGACGCCTCCGTGACGTTTCTGTGGTGGGCTCTGGTTCACGCTCTGGTTCAAACAGCGCGGCGTGGGAACGGTCCGACGGCACCGACACACCAACGCGTGGTGTCGAGTGTGGCACGCGGCCGTTAGGGTTCCACACACTGCCCGCAACTCGGTCGGGCCGCCCGACACCTTGCACACCTGAGAAGGGACCTCATCGTGAGCTACAACGAGCCGCCGAACTACGGCACCCCGCCCCCGCCGCCCCCGGGTGGCTACGGCATGCCCGGCCAGCCCGGCTACGGCGGTCAGCCCCAGCAGACCTCCGTGCTGGCCATCGTCTCCCTCGTCACCGGCATCCTCGGCGTGCTGTGCTGCGGCTCCCTGCTCTTCAGCATCGCCGCGCTGGTCACCGGCTTCCTCGGCAAGAAGGAGATCGACGAGGGCCGCAAGACCGGCAAGGGCATGGCCCTCGCCGGCCTGATCCTCGGCGCGATCGGCGTCGTCCTCAGCGTGGTGTGGATCATCCTCGTGAGCGCCGGCAACGTGGCCTTCACCGCCTACAGCGCCCTCGGACAGACAGCCGCTGACAGACACCCGGAGGCGCCGCCCGACGTCCGACGGGCGGCGCCTCCTACGTTTTCGGGATCAGGGCGCGAGCCAGGCTCCGGCGCCGGTGTTGCGCACCACGGCGAACACCAGCATGGCCGTCAACAGAAGGCCGGTCATCGCGAGCACACGTCGTTCGGGGACGGCCCAGGCCTGCCCGGTCCAGCGACCGTGCGTCCAGCGCGCGACGGCGTAGACGATGAACGGGATGACCAGCAGGAAGAGCAGGTTGCTCGAGGCGGCGGCTCCGAGCTGGAGGTTGGTGAGGTCGTTGACGGCGCGCAGGCCGCCACAGCCCGGGCAGTAGAAGCCCGCGGCTGCGAACGGGCAACCGCCCCAGCTGCCCTGGTCGTGCGGGTCGCGCAGGTGGAGCGCGAGGCTCGCCGCGGCGAGGCCGCCGACCAGCGCGGCCGGCGGCACCATCCGGCGCCACCGCGCCGGAGCGTCGGTGTGGGCCAGCTCAGCCGCGAGCGCCATGGCAGGGGCCTGGCTCAGTGACCGGCCTCGTGGAAGCCCATCTTGGCCATCACCAGGAAGACGACGCCACCGGCGATCACGACCGCGGTACCGACCCAGAACAGGGTCCAGTTCAGCGGGTGCAGGGACATGCCGATCGCGCCCACGACGAAGCCGACGAGCGCGACGAGGACGGCGGTCCAGGCCGCGGGGGTGTTGCCGTGGTTGTCGGCCATGAGAGGGAACTCCTCGCTCGTTCGGGTGGATCGGGTGTGATTCTAGGGGGTGAGGAGGTTCAGCCGTCGGTCGGGTCGTGGCCCTCGTCGAGGGACTTCCACAGGTCGAGGTTCGACTGGTCCGCCGGGTCCTCGGCCGCGGTCGCCGCGGCAGCCGATCCGGCGCCCGTGGGGGCGTCGTACCGACTGCCCATCTCGGGCCACGACGGCACCAGGCGTACGGCGGCTCCCGCCGCGACGAGGGCGACCAGGGCACAGCCGAGGGCGATCCAGAGCCAGCCGCTGCGCTCGACGTCGACGGCCGTGAGGTTGAGCCCGAGACGGGTGGCGAGATCGGCAGTGGCGTCGTCGTCCTGCACGAAGCCCCCGACCACGACCACGACGATGATGCCGGCGGCAGCGACGAGCGCGAGCAGGGCGGCGCCGCGGCGCACGATGCCGCGGGTCACCAGCAGCACACCCCAGGCGGCCAGCGCGACCAGCGCCAGGGCGCCGGCGAGCGGGAACTCCACCGAGCGCTCCTGCACGGTCGGCGCGATGCCGCCGGCAGCGGTCAGGGTCGCCTCGGGGATCGCGAGCATGGCCTTGTGGCCGGCGACCGCTGCGAAGCCGCTGCCGGCGAGGCCGAGCAGGACGACCGGGCCGAAGGTACGGCGGGCGCCGTCGTCCTCAGCCACGGAGCAGCCCGTCGTCGAAGCAGGTGCGCGCGCCGGTGTGGCAGGCGACACCGACCTGGTCGACCTTGACCAGCAGGGTGTCGCCGTCGCAGTCGAGCCGGACCTCCTTGACCAGCTGCGGGTTGCCGGAGGTCTCGCCCTTGACCCAGTACTCGCCCCGCGAGCGGCTCCAGTAGGTCGCCCGACCGGTGGTCAGCGTGCGGTGCAGCGCCTCGTCGTCCATCCACGCGAGCATCAGCACCTCGCCGGTGTCGTGCTGCTGCACCACCGCCGGCACCAGCCCGTCGGGGGTGCGCTTGAGGCGGTCGGCGATCTCGGTGGGGAGGGAAGTCACGTGCTCCATTATCCGTGCTGGGCCACCCACGACGCGTGCAGCCTCGCGTAGGGGGTGTCCGCCTGCTGCACGAGCTCGGCGTGCGGGCCGTGCTGGACGACCCTCCCCTTGTCGACGACCACGACGACATCGGCAGCCTCGGCGGTGGAGAGCCGGTGGGCGATGGTGACCGACGTACGGCCGCTCATCAGCCGCTCGAGGGCCCGGCCGATCCGGGTCTCCAGCTCGGGGTCGACGGCGCTGGTGGCCTCGTCGAGGACGAGCAGGTCGGGGTCGGCGAGCTGGGCACGGAGCAGCGCGACGAGCTGGCGCTCCCCCGCCGAGAGCGACTCGCCGCGCTGGCCGACCCGGGTGTCGACGCCGTCGGGCAGGCCCGCCAGCCAGTCGCCGAGGCCAATGGTGTCGGCGGCGGCCCGGATCTCGTCCTCGGTGGCGCCGAGCCGGCCGTAGCGGACGTTGGCCGCGAGGGTGTCGTCGAAGAGGAAGCCCTCCTGCGGAACGAGTACGACGCTGCGCCGCAGCGCGGTCTCAGCGACCTCGCGCAGGTCGATGCCGTCGAGCAGGACCCGGCCGCGGCTGGGGTCCATCAGCCGGGTGAGCAGCTTGGCGATGGTGGACTTGCCGGAGCCGGTCTCCCCCACGACTGCGACCCGCTGGCCTGCCGGGACCTCGAGCTCGATGTCGCTGAGCACCTCGACCCCGCCGGGATAGGCGAAGGAGACACCGTCGAACCGGACGTCGATCGCGCCCTTGGGCAGGCTCTGGCCGTCGGGGCCGGGATCGACCAGGTCGGCAGGGGTGTCCAGGATGCCGATGACGCGGCGCCAGCCGGCGATGGCGTTCTGGGCGTCGGTGAGGATCTGCGTGCCCATCTGGACCGGGCCGACGAAGAGCGTCACCAGGAACGCGAAGGCGAGCACCTCGCCGGCCGTGATCCCCTCGCCCCAGGCGAAGCCCTGGCCCAGCCAGATGCCGACGATGAGCACGCCGGCGTTGGCGACGCCGGCGGAGATGCCGCCCAGGCTGAAGGAGAACGCGGTGAAGCCCTGGGCGCGGGTGCTGGCCGCCTTGTGGGCGTCGATCGCGGTGTCGATCCGCTCCTGGGTGCGCGCCTCGATCGCGTACGACTTCACGACCGCCGCCCCGACCACGGGCTCCGAGACCGCGGAGAGCAGCACGCCGACCTGGCGTCGTACGGTGCCGTAGGCGGCGGCCAGCTTGCGCTGGAAGTAGCGCAGGCTCAGGAAGAGCGGGGCGAAGCAGACCCACACGACGACGGCGAGCTGCCAGCTGTAGAAGACCATCACCACGGTCGCGATCAGCATCTGCCCGACGCTGACCACGAAGATCAGGCCGCCGAACACCAGGAACTGGCTGACCTGGTCGACGTCGCTGGTCACCCGCGAGACGAGTGCACCGCGACGCTCGGTGTTCTGCGTGAGCAGGGGCAGGTCGTGGACGTGGCGGAACGCCTTGACCCGCAGCGTTGCCAGACCACGCTCGGCCGAGGAGAACAGCCGCGCCGTCATGGCGTACGACGCCCAGCTGGTCACCACGATCGCGGCGGTCGCGGCGAGTGCGAGCCAGGTGGTGAACGTCGGGTCCGGTCCGTCGGGTCCGCGCAGGCCCTTGTCGATGGTCTGCTGGACCGCGATCGGTACGACGACCTGGCCGACCGAGGCGAGCACGGCGAGGACCAGCGTCCAGCCGATCCCCTCGACCAGCTCGGGCGAGTGCCGGACGCCGCGGCGGATGGTCTCCCAGGCGCCGATGTCCTCGCCGGTCGCCAGGCGGGTGTGCTCGGGCGCGCGCAGGACGGTGCTCATGCGGTCGCCTCCTCGTGCTCGGTCTCGTAGGCGTTCACGAGACGGGCGTAGTCGGCGTTGCGGGCGACCAGGTCGGCGTGGGGGCCGCGGTCGGCGATCCGGCCGTCGACGAGGTAGAGCACCTCGTCGGCCAGGCCGATCGTCGCCTTGCGGTAGGCGACGACGACGAGGGTGGTGTCGGTCTCGCCGAGGCCGGCGAGGATCCGGGCCTCGACCTCGGGGTCGACCGCGGACGTGGCGTCGTCGAGGACGAGCAGCCGCGGTCGTCGTACGAGAGCACGGGCGAGGGAGAGCCGCTGTCGCTGGCCGCCCGACAACGACGTGCCCCGCTCCCCCAGCCGTGTGTCGAGGCCGTCCGGCAGTGCGGCGACGAAGCCGTCGGCCTGGGCGGTGCGCAGAGCGGCCCACACCTCCTCGTCGGGCACGTCGATGCCCAGCGTGACGTTGCCACGCACCGTGTCGTCGAACAGGAATGCGCTCTGCGGTACGACGGCCAGCACGTCCGCGAGTCCGCCCCGGCGCAGCTCGCGCAGGTCGGTCCCGTCGACCCGGATCGCACCGGCGTCGACGTCGACCAGCCGCGCCAGCAGCCCGGCGAGCGTGCTCTTGCCGGAGGCAGTGGCACCGACGAGCGCGACCGTGCGGCCGGGCTCGACGTCGAAGGTGACCTCGCGCAGCAGCGGCCGGTCGGCGGTGTAGCCGAAGGCCGCGCTGTCGACCTCGAGCCGTGCGCCGCCTTGGTCGGCCGGTGCCTCCCTGTCGCCGTACTCCATGGCGCCGGTGGCGGCGATGACCGCGGCGACCCGGCGGTACCCGACGACGCTGCGCGGGAAGTCGCCCAGCAGCCAGCCGATCGACCGGATCGGGAACGCGACGACGGTGAGCAGGTAGGCGATCGTGACGACGTCGCCGGGGACCGTCGACCCGGACACGACCCGGTGCACGCCCAGGACGAGCACGACGAGGACCGCGAGGCTCGGCAGGGCGGCGAGGGTGGGGTCGAAGGCGGCGCGGATCCGGCCGACCCGGATGTTGGCCTCGCGCAGCTCCTCGGCCTTGGCCCGGAACCGCTGGGTCTCCTCGGGCTCGCGGCCGAGCGTCTTGACGACGAGCGCGCCGTCGAAGGACTCGTGGGCGATCTCGGAGAGCTCGGCGCGCAGCTCCTGCGCGCGGGTGGCCCAGCCCTGGGCGAGGCGCTGGTAGACGACGTTGACGCCGATGACCAGCGGGAAGACGAGCAGGCCGACCGCGGCCAGGGCCAGGTCGGTGAGCAGCATCTGCACGACCGCGATCACCATCATCGCGACCGTGCCGACCGCCATCGGCAGCGGCGCGATCGGCCCCCAGGCGGCCTCGACGTCGGAGTTCGCGTTGGAGAGCAGCTCGCCGGTGGGGTGCTTCTGGTGCCACTCCATCGGCAGGCGCAGGTACTGGCGGGTGACGGCGCGGCGGCTGTGGGCCTGCATCCGGTACTGCATGACGCCGGCCCCGAGCCGGCGGGCCACGATGCCGACCGCGCGCAGGATCGCGACGCCGACGAACAGGCCCAGCACCGCCCAGAGCAGGCCGCCGCCGATCTCGCCGTCCTTGAACGCGGGCAGCACGACGTGGTCGGTCGACCAGCCCAGCACCCACGCGTCCGCGACGGTCAGCGCACCGAAGAGCAGGCTCCCGACCGTCGAGACCGCGAAGATCCAGGGCTCACGCTTGATGGCCACCCAGAGCACGCCGAACCCGGCGGACGTCGTACCGCTTCCTGTGCTCACTTCTGCCCGCAACCTCGCACCGCGCGAGCCTATTCCTCGCGCAGCAGGCCCGAGACGTCGAGGTCGGGGTCGACGAACGTGCGCACCAGCCACGCGACGGGCGTCTGACGTTCCGCCTCGGCGAGAGTCCGCGGGTCCGTCGTCGCCGGGAGGCGGGCGATCTCTGCCTGCCAGGCGGCCTCGGTCGCCGGGGTGGTCGGGAGCGCCGCCAGGTCGGTGGTCCAGCTCTCCGTGTGCCGCCTGTGTGCGTCGGCGCCCGCGGGATCGGGCTCGCGCCGTCGTACGCGATGGGTGCGGACGGCGACCCCGACGGTGAGGAGCGCGGCGAGCGCGGCGAGCGGCACCGCCCGCCGGAGCTGGTCGGGCGCGAGGCCCCGCGAGTCCCCGGCGCCGATGACCAGCCGGTAGCCGACGAGGAGCACGAGCAGGCCGGCCGTGGTCACCGTCAGCACCATGGCGGCGTACGACGTGTGGCCGCGCGGCACCGGGAGCAGCAGGACCAACCCGAGCAGGACCGCGGCGACCACGCCGCTGACCATCGCCAGCGCAGTCGCGTCGTCCGCGTTGATGTAGGTGCTCTTCCTGCCCGGCGGACCGAGCATCGCGGCCGCACTGAGGGCAGCGCAGAGGCCGAGCCCGAGCAGCACCCACCAGATCGCGGTCCCTGCACGCTGTGCCGGGGCCGCTCGCGGGTGCTTGCGCGCGTGCTGGACCGCCCGCCCCCGCACCGCCGGCAGCTCGCGCACGAGCCGCTGCCACGTCGTACGGTCGCGCCGGACCAGCCGGGCAGCGACGTGCGCGAGCGCGACGACGTCCCCCGGCGGGCCCTCGAGACGGTTCACGAGCGTCAGGGTACGGACGGACTCGCGCTCTCCAGGTGCGTAGGGCCGACTCCATGTGCTCAGGCAGGCCCCGCGCAGATGAGACACCCCTCAGATCGCACGAAGCCCGGTTCCGCCTGGGGACCGGACTGACCGGCGATCACCCGTCCGACGCTGGAGAACCGGCCTGCGGCGCACCCGGGTCCCCTCGACCACCAGCGCGGAGAACGAGCGCGTCGCGCAATCCCAGATCATGAGGGCACCGTCGAAGGCGTGATCGACGAGCAACGTTCCGACCAGGTACTCCATCCACGGCTCGAGTGCGTCGATGCGCACGTAGGCGTTGTCCCAGAGGTCGAGGCAGCACCCGTCCGGACAGCACACCCACGGACTGGGCCCCTCGGGGTGCCCGGGCGCCAGCTCGTCGACGAGCGTCGACGGCTTGTCGTCGAGCGATGCACGCAGGCTCGACGAGGCAATCGCCCGCAACCTGTCCATCTCGTCCGCTCTCAGCGGCGGGTCGATGCGAAGCGAACCACTGATGACGACACCGTCGTCCGGATGAAGCGGCGGATACATGGGGCCTCCCGAGAAGAGCGGTCGTTGACGACCACCACCCTGCAGACGCCGAGGGCGGCGCGCCAGCACGATCCCTCCGCCTGTGGATATCGTCGGGACGTGGATGCCGAAGCCCTGCTCGCGCACTGCCTCGCCAAGCCCGGCGCCTGGCCCGACAACCCCTGGGACCACGAGCTCCCCGTGATCAAGGTCGGCCCCGGCGAGCGCGGCAAGATCTTCGCCTTCCTCGGCCGCGACTCCGTCGGCGTCAAGGCCGGCGCCACCCGCGAGGTCGCCGACGAGTGGCTGCACCGCCACCCCGACGACGCCTCGGTCATGGCCTACATCGGCCGCTCCGGCTGGAACAACCTGTCGCTCACCGGCGCAATCCCCGACGACGAGCTGCTCGAGGCGGTCGATGCGTCGTACCTGATGATCGTGGCCAAGCTGCCGAAGGCGCTGCGGCCAGCGGGCTGGGAGGGCTGACCACCGCCCCGGGCGGGGCCTGTGGAGAGAGCCCGACGCCGTCGCCGGATCTCGACCATGCTCGGGCGGCATGGACACTCTCGGTACCCGTCTCGGGGTCCTGTGCCTCACCGTCGTCGTCCTGCTGGGCGGCTGCGCCGACCCGAGCGTCGACGAGGCCGACCTGCGCACGCCGCCCGCACGCGACACCCCGTCCGGCCAGCTCGGCGACCTGGCCGACCGCGGCGCCGACGGCGTCGCTGGCGGTTACTGAGCGGACGCGGCCGGACCGACCGGACTGACGATCCGCACACTCATGTGGAAGGTCGACATCGCGCCCTCGAGCACGACGAGGAACCCGTCGGGACCGTCGCGGTAGACCTGGCGGCTCTGCTCGAACGCCGGGTCGGGCGGGTTGAACTCGCGGCAGGCGCTCAGGGCTGCCTCGAGCGCGACGCCGCGCTCGACGTGCTCCGTCTTGCCGACCTGCACGACCGTGGGCGGCTTGAGGTCGCCGCGGTTGGAGTACTCGACCAGGACCCGCCACGGCCCGTGGCTGCCGGTCTCGGAGTCGGCAGGGCCCGCGGCGGCGCTCGGTTCGTAGGTGTCGTACGTCATGGCCGGACCCTCCCCCGTCACCGGACCGGCACACCTGCCGCCGACAGCGAGGACTTCACGTCCGAGATCCGCAGCGTGCCGAAGTGGAAGACGGTGGCGGCGAGCACGGCGTCCGCACCGGCCTCGACGGCGGGCGGGAAGTGCTCGACGGCACCCGCGCCGCCGGAGGCGATGACGGGGACCGAGACCTCGGCGCGGACCTTGCGGATCAGCTCGAGGTCGAAGCCGTCGGTGGTGCCGTCGGCGTCCATGGCGTTGAGCAGGATCTCGCCCGCACCGAGCTCGGCAGCGCGCACGGCCCACTCGATCGCGTCGATGCCGGCGGACTGACGGCCGCCGTGGGTGGTGACCTCGAAGCCGGAGTCCGTCGAGACGCCCGAGCCGGCGACCACGCGACGCGCGTCGACCGAGAGGACCAGCACCTGGTTGCCGAAGCGGTCGGCGATCTCGGCGATCAGCTCGGGCCGGCGGATGGCGGCGGTGTTGACGGCGATCTTGTCGGCGCCGGCACGCAGCAGCCGGTCGACGTCCTCGACCGACGAGACGCCGCCGCCGACGGTGAGCGGGATGAAGACCTGCTCCGCCGTGGCGGAGACGATGTCCATCGTGGTCGCGCGGCCCTCGTGGGACGCGGAGATGTCGAGGAAGGTGAGCTCGTCGGCGCCCTCGGCGTCGTACAGCCGGGCCAGCTCGACCGGGTCACCGGCGTCGCGCAGCTCCTGGAAGTTCACGCCCTTGACCACCCGACCGGCGTCGACGTCGAGGCACGGGATGACCCGGACCGCGAGGGTCATACGAGGCCGCCCCGGGTCAGCTTGAGCGCGTCCTCGAGGGTGAATTGCCCGGTGTAGAGGGCGGTTCCGGCGATCGCGCCCTCGACGCCGACGGGCACGAGCTTCATCAGCGCGCGGATGTCGTCGAGGGTCGTGACGCCGCCGGAGGCGACGACGGGGCGCGACGTGGCGGCGCAGACGTCCTCGAGCAGCTGGAGGTTCGGGCCCTGCAGCATGCCGTCCTTGTTGACGTCGGTGACGACGTAGCGTGCGCAACCCTCGGAGTCGAGGCGGGCGAGGGTCTCGTAGAGGTCGCCGCCCTCCTTGGTCCAGCCGCGGGCGGCCAGGGTGCGGCCGCGTACGTCGAGGCCCACGGCCACGCGGTCGCCGTACGTCGCGATGGCGCGGGCGCACCACTCGGGCTGCTCGAGCGCGGCGGTGCCGATGTTGACCCGACGGCAGCCGGTGGCCATGGCGGCCTCGAGCGACTCGTCGTCGCGGATGCCGCCGCTCATCTCGACCTGGATGTCGAGGCGGCCGACGATCTCGGCCTGCAGCTCGCGGTTGTTGCCGTGGCCGAAGGCCGCGTCGAGGTCGACGAGGTGAATCCACTCAGCACCGGCCTCCTGCCAGCGCAGCGCCGCCTCGATCGGGTCGCCGAAGCGCTTCTCGGAGCCGTCCACGCCCTGCACCAGCTGGACGGCCTGGCCGCCCTTGATGTCGACAGCGGGCAGCAGCTCGAGGTAGCCGGTCATGGCCGCGATCCTAGATGAGGCGGACCCGGGTCCTGCGCCGCGTCTCGCCGACACGGGAGACAGGGACTAGAACTTGTTCTCTTTTTGTGATGGGGTGTCGAAACGGCCGCCACTCGGGAGGGGTGGCGGCCGGCACAACAACACATTTCGGGAGGGAAAACCCACATGACCTTGCGTCATCGCTTCACCCTGCGCTCCGTCTCCGCCGGAGCCGTTCTCGGCCTCGCGGCCAGCACCGCCGTCGTCCTCGGTACGGCGGGCACCGCATCCGCGGCCACGATCAACTTCGACTGCACCGTGCCCGTGCTCGGCCAGAGCGTCTTCACCGTGGACGTCACCACCGACACGCCGGCCAGCGTCGCCGCCGGCACATCGGTGACGCCGACCATCACCTCGAAGATGAGCATCCCGGAGGCCCAGGCCAAGACGATGCGGGACTTCGGCGTCACGGCCATCTCGGGAACGGTCGAGGCGACGAACCTCGTCGACGGCACTGCGGTTCCGACGACCATCACGATCCCGAGCACCAACATCGGGAGCAGCGGCCCGGCGGTCGTCACCGGCACGGGCACCCTGCCGGCGATCTCGGCCGGCGCGGCCGGGACGACGCACCAGATCGCGGCCGGCAGCCAGAACGTCAGCATGAAGCTGATCGGAATGATGGGCGACCCCACCTTCGCCATCCCCTGCACCGTCGCCTCCGGGCAGAACAACACGATCAGCACCTTCACGGCCAGCGTGGCCTCCTCGACGGCGGTCAAGGCGAAGTACGCCAAGAAGTCGCGCAAGGTCACGGCCACCGCGACGGTGAGCGCCGCCGGGGTGACGCCGACCGGCACCGTCACCTTCACCCTCAAGAAGGGCGCCAAGCAGGTCAAGACCGTCACCGCGACGGTGGCTGGCGGCACGGCGAAGGCGATCTTCAAGAAGCTCAAGAAGAAGGGCACGTACACCGTGACCGCGTCGTACAGCGGCGCGGCAGCGGCGAAGGCCTCGTCCGGCACCACCACCGTCAAGGTCCGCTGACCTGCCCGAGTAAAGCGGAGTAGCGTCGTCGGCATGTCCGCCTGGCATCTCCAGGGACGGGTGCTTCCCGACGACGCCGACCGCGATGTCTACGTGGTCGACGGACGGATCTCGTTCACGCCCGTCGCCGGCGCGACCACCCTGGGGACCGGCCTGGTGCTGGTCCCCGGGCTGGCCGACGCACACGCCCACCTCTCGCTGGCGAGTCCGGCGGGCGACGACGCGCCGGCCCGCGAGCGCGTGCGGGCCAGCGCCCGGGCCCACCTTGACGCTGGCGTGCTCGCGGTCCGCGAGCCGGGCAGCCCCGACCGGGAGTCCCGCGGCCTCGGCCCGGACGAGGGTCTCCCCCGGGTCACCACGGCCGGGCGCTTCCTCGCACCGGCCGGGCGCTACTTCCCCGGACTGGCCCGCGAGGTGAACGACGGCGAGCTGGTCGAGGCAGCTCTCGAGGAGCTCGCCTGGAGCGGCGGCTGGGTCAAGCTGATCGGCGACTCCCCCCTTCCCGGGCCCGGGATGACCCGCACCTTCAGCGAGGCCGCGGTCGTCGCGGCGACCCGCGCGGTGCACGCGGCCGGCGGTCGGGTGGCGATGCACTGCGCCCTGCCGGACGTGATCCAGACCGCCATCGAGGCCCGGATCGACACCCTCGAGCACGCCACCTTCCTGCAGCCCGACCAGGTCCCCTCGCTGGCGGCGTACGGCGGCAGCTGGGTGCCGACGCTGAGCATCAACGAGGCGATCCGCGGGATGCTCCCGTCCACCATGGGCGAACTGATCGACCGGATGCCCCTGGCCCTCGCAGCGGCAGCCGAAGCCGGCGTACCCGTCCTCGCCGGGACCGATGCGGGCATGGGCCCGCACGGCCGGGTCCGTCACGAGATCGAGCTCCTCGCCCGGTACGGGCTCACGCCGGAGCAGGCGCTCGGCGCGGGTTCGTGGCGCACCCGCGAGCTGCTCGGGCTCCCCGGCATCGCCGACGGCGCGCCGGCCGACCTCGTCGGCTACGGCAACGATCCACGCGACGACCTCGCCGTGCTCGCCGCACCCGTGGTGAGCGTGCTCGACGGCCGGGTGATCAGCCCAGCGAGGTGACCCAGTTGCGCAGCAGCTGGGCGCCCGCGTCCCCCGACTTCTCCGGGTGGAACTGGGTCGCGCACAGCGGCCCGTTCTCGACCGCGGCGACGAAGCGGTCGCCGCCGTGTTCGGCCCAGGTCACCATCGGCTGGTGGCTGGCGGGCGTGCGGTCGTTGGTGACCAGCGTCCAGTCGCGCACGCCGTAGGAGTGCACGAAGTAGAAGCGCTCGTCCTCGATGCCGGCGAACAGCCGCGTCTGCTCGGGCACGGACACGGTGTTCCAGCCCATGTGCGGGACGATCGGCGCCTGCAACCGCTCGACGACACCGGGCCACTCGCCGCAGCCCTCGGTCTCGACGCCGTGCTCGATGCCCTTCTCGAACAGGATCTGCATGCCCACGCAGATACCGAGCACCGGCCGGCCGCCGGACAGCCGGCGGGCGATGATCCGCTCGCCGCGGATCGCCCGCAGCCCGCGCATGCACGCCTCGTACGCGCCGACGCCGGGCACCAGCAGGCCGTCGGCCTCCATCGCCGTGTCCAGGTCACCGGTGAGGGTGACCGATGCACCGGCCCGCTCGACCGCGCGTACGGCGGAGCGCAGGTTGCCGGAGCCGTAGTCGAGGACGACGACGGACGGAGCGCTCACAGAGCACCCTTCGTGGACGGGATGCCGGTCTCGCGCGGGTCGATCGCGACCGCGTCACGGAAGGCGCGGGCGAACGCCTTGAACTGCGTCTCCACGATGTGGTGCGGCTCGCGGCCCGCGAGCACCCGCACGTGCAGCGCGAAGTGGCCGTGGAAGGCGATCGACTCGAAGACGTGCTGGGTCAGCGAACCGAGGTAGGAGACCCCGGAGCCGCCGAGCTGGACGTATTGCTGGCCCTCCGGCTCGCCGGTGTGGACGCAGTAGGGACGCCCGGACACGTCGACGACCGCGTGCACGAGCGCCTCGTCGAGCGGCACGGTCGCGTCGCCGAAGCGGCGGATGCCGACCTTGTCGCCCAGCGCCTGGCGCAGCGCCTGGCCGAGGGTGATCGCGGTGTCCTCGACCGTGTGGTGGGCGTCGATGTGGACGTCACCGTCGGTCTGCACGGTCAGGTCGACCAGCGCGTGGCGCGCGAACGCGGTGAGCATGTGGTCGTAGAAGCCGACGCCCGTGGAGATGTCGTGCTTGCCGGTGCCGTCGAGGTTGACCTCGACGATGACCTTCGACTCGCTGGTCTGCCGCTCGATCCGTGCGGTCCTGGCAGTCATGCGCGCTCTCCATCTACGTCGGTCAGTGCAGCCCGGAAGGCTGCCATCTCTTCGGGGGTGCCGACCGAGACCCGCAGCCACCCGTCCGGCCCGGTCTCCCGGATCAGGACTCCCCGGTCGAGGAGACCCTGCCAGACAGCATGACGGTCGGCGAATCGCCCGAACAACACGAAATTGGCGTCCGAGTCGGCGACGTCGTACGCCTCGGCGCGCAACCAGTCGACCAGGGCGTCCCGCTCGCGGCGCAGGTCGTCGACCTTGCCGAGCAGCTCTGGCGCGTGACCGAGAGCGGCCAGCGCTACCGCCTGGGTGACGGCGGAGAGGTGGTACGGCAGCCGCACCACCCGGATCGCGTCGCAGATCTCCGGCGCCGCGGCGAGGTAGCCCAGTCGCAGCCCAGCACCCGCGAACGCCTTGCTCATCGTGCGGGTCACCACGAGGTTGCGGTACGCCGGCAGCAGCTCGAGCGCGCTCGGGACACCCTCGCGACGGAACTCGCCGTACGCCTCGTCGACGACGACGATCCCGTCATCGCCCGCAGCCTCGCAGAGCACCCCGACCGCCTCGGGCGGCAGCGCCGTGCCGGTCGGGTTGTTGGGGCTCGGCAGCAGGATCACGCTCGGCTGCTCGGTCTTGACCAGGTCGCGCGCAGCGTCGAGGTCGAGCGCGAAGTCCTCGGCACGGCGGCCGGCGACCCAGCGGGTGTTGGTGTCGCGGGCGTACTCCGGGTACATCGAGTACGTCGGCGCGAAGCTCACCGCCGTGCGTCCCGGCCCGCCGAAGGCCTGCAGCAGCTGCAGCATGACCTCGTTGGACCCGTTCGCCGCCCACACCTGCTCGGGCACGATGCCGGCCGGCGTGTCCTTGGAGAGGTACGCCGCGAGGGCGGTGCGCAGGTCGGTGAACTCACGGTCGGGGTACCGGTTGAGGGTCCGGGCCGCCGCGGCAGCCGCCGCCGCGATGTCGGCGACGCACGCCTCGGACGGGCCGTAGGGGTTCTCGTTGACGTTGAGCTGGACCGGTACGTCGAGCTGCGGGGCGCCGTACGGCTCGATCCCGCGCAGCTCCTCGCGCAGCGGCGGCCAGCTGCCGCCGGTCGATGCCGTCATCGCGTCGACCGGACCGTGATGGCGGCGCCGTGGCCCGGCAGGTCCTCGGCCTCGGCGAGGGTGACGACGTGTCCGGCGACCTCGGCGAGCGCGTCGGCGGAGTAGTCGATGACGTGCACCGACTTGGTGAACGCGCGGACCGAGAGTCCCGAGGAGTGGCAGGCGCAGCCGGCTGTCGGGAGCACGTGGTTGGACCCGGCGCAGTAGTCGCCGAGGCTGACCGGGGCGTGCGGTCCGACGAAGATCGCGCCTGCGTTGCGGACCCGGGCGGCCCAGGCGGCAGCGTCCTCGGTGTGGATCTCGAGGTGCTCGGCGGCGTAGGCGTTGACGACGTCGAGGCCCTGCTCGAGGTCGCGGACCAGCACGATGCCGGACTGCTTGCCCCCGAGCGAGGTCGTGATCCGCTCACTGTGCTTGGTGGCGGCGACCTGCTGGTCGAGCTCGGCCTCGACCTCGGCGGCGAGCCGCTCGGACGTGGTGACCAGGACGGAGGCGGCCAGCGGGTCGTGCTCGGCCTGGCTGATCAGGTCGGCGGCGACGTAGGCGGCGTTGCCGGTGTCGTCGGCGAGGATCGCGATCTCGGTGGGACCGGCCTCGGAGTCGATGCCGATCTGGCCCTTGAGGATGCGCTTGGCGGTGACCACCCAGATGTTGCCCGGACCGGTCACCAGGTCGACGCGACGGCACGGGCCGACGCCGTAGGCGAACATCGCGATCGCCTGGGCACCGCCGACGGCGTACACCTCGTCGACGCTCAGCAGCGCGCACGCGGCGAGGATCGTCGGGTGCACGGACCCACCGAACTCCTTCTGCGGCGGGCTCGCGAGCGCGATCGACTCGACACCCGCGGTCTGCGCGGGGACGACGTTCATCAGCACGGACGACACCAGCGGCGCGAGGCCACCGGGCACGTAGAGGCCGACCCGGCCGACCGGCACCTTCCGGTGGGTGACCCGGGCGCCGGGGCCGAGGTCGGTGACGGCGTCCTGCTCGAGCTCGTTGGCGCAGGTCGCGCGCAGCCGGCGGATCGACTCCTCGAGGCCGGCGCGGATGTCGGGGTCGAGGTTGTCGAGCGCGGCCTGCATCGCGGCCGGCGCGACCCGGATGTCGTCGACGCGCACACCGTCGAACTTCTCCCCGAACTCCACGATCGCGTCCAGCCCGCGGGTGCGGACCTCCTCGCAGATCGCATGCACCGCCGGCACCGCCGCCTCGATGTCGAAGTCGGCACGGGGCACTGCTGCGCGGTAGTCGGTCTGGGGACCAGACTCGCGCAGGTCGATGCGACGGATCAGGGACATGGCCCCGATTCTACGGTCGTCGCGCGTGTCGCCGCCGTGGTCCCCGCTACGTTGGACACGTGACCGACCAGCTCCCGATGTTCCCGCTGAACGCGGTGCTGTACCCGGGGGTCAGCGTGCCGCTGCACGTCTTCGAGGATCGCTACCGGGCCCTGGTGCACCACCTGCTGCGCGGCGAGGACCCGTCGCAGCGGCTGTTCGGGTCGGTCGCGATCCGCGAGGGCTACGAGGTCGGCGACCACGGCACCCAGTCGTTGTACCGGATCGGGGTGCGGCTCCAGCTCACCGAGGTCGAGGCCCGCGCCGACGGCAGCTTCGACGTCGTGGCGGTCGGCCGCGACCGGATCCAGCTGGACCGTCTGCTCACCACGGGCGACTACCCGGTCGGCGAGGTCACCCTGCTGCCGGGCCGGGCGACGGAGGTGCCCGAGGAGGTCGTGGAGCAGGCCCGGGCCACCTTCACGGCGTACCGGCACGTGCTCCGCTCGATCGCCGGCGACCCGCTGCAGGGCGAGCTGCCGAAGGACCCGACGTACCTGTCCTGGACGCTCGCGGCCTGCACGCCGCTGCCGATGGGCGAGCGCCAGCAGCTGCTCGAGGCCAACGACACGGCCGAGCGCCTGGTGCTGGTGACCGACCTGCTGCGCGCCGAGCTGCGCGCCATCAACGTGATCACCTCGCTGCCGGCGACCGAGGTCGCCCGCACCCGGTGGAGCCCCAATTGACCCCCGCGATCGGTGTGCTCAAGAAGGCCGGGGTCGCGTTCACGGTCCACGAGTACGACCACGACGCCCGTGCGGACTCGTTCGGCGGCGAGGCGGCCGAGGCGATGGGCGTCGCGCCCGACCGGGTTTTCAAGACCCTGTTCGCCGACGTCGACGGCGCCCTCGTCGTGGGTGTCGTGCCGGTCTCGGGTCAGCTCGACCTCAAGGCGCTGGCCCGCGCCGTCGACGGACGCAGGGCCGTGATGGCCGACCCGAAGGCTGCCGAGCGGGCGACCGGGTACGTCGTCGGCGGGATCTCCCCGCTCGGGCAGCGCAAGGCGCACCCGACCGTGGTCGACGACTCCGCCCTGACCCACGACACGGTGTTCGTGTCCGCGGGTCGGCGCGGGATGGAGATCGAGCTCAGCCCTGCGGAGCTGGCGCGGCTGACGGCTGCTCGGGTCGCGCCGATTCGCCGGTCGTCGTCGGGTTGAGCGACAGCATCAGCACCAGGTAGGCGAGCATCGCGCCCACGGGCCAGGCGAGGTACGGCGTCCAGCTCGAGACCGCAAGATGGCCCGGCAAGATGTCGCCGACCTTGTGGCCGGACAGCAGCGTGGCCGGGTCGGCCGGGCTGAACGACTCCCCCAGCAGGGTCATCACCAGCACGCCGAGCCCGGCGCCGACCAGGACCGCGATGATCCCCGCGACCGCTTGGTTGCGGGCGAGCCAGCCGCCGACCAGGCCGAGCAGCAGGGCGAGGCCGAAGGCGATCGCGACGTAGGTCGCCGTACCGCTGAAGTCGCGGGTGATGCCGGGGTCGAACGGGTCGGGGTACCAGGCCTTGCCGGCCACGGTGTCGTAGATCTTCCCCTTCGGGGCGGGGCCCCACCACGCCCACCACAGCCAGCCACCGGCGGCACCCAGCAGGGCGCCGAGCAGCGGCGGTACGACGAGGACGCCGGTCAGGTCACGTGCCCTCATCGGTCGAGGCACCCCGGCCCGAGGAGGTGCTTGAGATCGGCGAAGAGGGAGACCGAGGGAGTCACCCGGAGATTGTCCCCCAGGCGCATGAGCTTGGTGGAGTCACGGCTCAACAACTGGAGCCGCACCTCGGTCAGCCCCGCGTGGGAGGTCAGCACCTCGCGCAGCTGGGCGACCACCGGCCCGGTGCACCGGCTCGAGGGCAGGCTGATCACGACCGGCCCGTCACTGCTCCGCTCGAGGTCGGGGACGGTGACCTCCTGGCCGCGCAGCTGGGCGGGCTCGCGGTCGGTGTCGAGCTGGCCACGGACCCGGATGATCGCGTCCTCGGTGAGGTACGGCGCGGCGAGCCGGTAGCTGCTCGGGAACAGCAGCACGTCGATCGCACCCTCGAGGTCCTCCAACGTGACGGTGGCCCACGGGTCGCCGTTCTTGGTGATCTTGCGCTGGATCGAGGTGACCAGGCCGGCGACCTCGACCGTCGAGTTGTGGGCGCGGCTCTCGTCGGTGACCAGCTGGCCGATGGTGCAGTCGGTGCCGTTGGACAGCACGTGCTCGAGGCCGTGCAGCGGGTGGTCGGAGACGTAGAGGCCGAGCATCTCCCGCTCGTGGCCGAGCAGGGTCATCTTGTCCCACTCGTCGATGTCGGGGATCGCGACGCTCACGCCGAACCCGCCGTCGCTGCCGTCGTCGTCACCGAGGCCGGCGAAGAGCGAGTCCTGGCCGATCGCCTCGTTGCGCTTGATGTCGACGTACTGGTCGACCGCGGTCTCGTGGATGGCGACCAGGGCGCGACGCAGGTGCTTCATGTCGTCGAACGCGCCGGCCTTGATCAGCGAGTCGATGACCCGCTTGTTGCAGACGGTGGCGGGCACCTTGGACAGGAAGTCGTTGAAGTCGGCGAACCGGCCCTTCTCGACCCGGGCCTCGACGACGCCGTCGACCACGTTGGAGCCGACGTTGCGGATCGCGGTGAGACCGAAGCGGATGTCGCGCCCGACGGCGGTGAAGTCGTGGGCCGACTCGTTGACGTCGGGCGGGAGCACCTGGATCTTCATCCGACGGCACTCGTTGAGGTAGATCGCCATCTTGTCCTTGTCGTCCTTGACGGACGTGAGGAGCGCGGCCATGTACTCGGTCGGGTAGTTGGCCTTGAGGTAGGCGGTCCAGTAGGTGATGACGCCGTACGCCGCGGAGTGCGACTTGTTGAACGCGTAGTCAGCGAACGGGACCAGGATCTCCCAGAGCGTCTTGACCGCGTCCTTGGGATACCCGCGCTCGAGCATGCCGGCCTCGAAGCCCTCGAACTGGGCGTCGAGCTCGGCCTTCTTCTTCTTGCCCATGACCCGGCGCATGTTGTCGGCGGCGCCCAGGGAGTAGCCGGCCAGGACCTGGGCGATCGCCATCACCTGCTCCTGGTAGACGATCAGGCCGTAGGTCTCCCCCAGCACCGGCTCGAGCGCGTCGGCGAGGGCCGGGTGGATCGGCTCGATCGGCTGGCGCCCGTTCTTGCGGTGGGCGTACTTGTTGTGGGAGTCGGCACCCATCGGGCCCGGACGGTAGAGCGCACTGACCGCGGTGATGTCGGCGAACTTGTCGGGCAGCATCGAGCGCAGCAGCGCACGCATGCCACCGCCATCGAGCTGGAACACGCCCAGGGTGTCGCCCCGGCCCATCAGCTCGTAGGTGGCCCGGTTGTCGAACGGGAGCTCCTCGAGGACGACGACCTCGTCCTTGTTGGCCTTGATGTTGGTCAGCGCGTCCTCGAGGATGCGCAGGTTGGACAGGCCCAGGAAGTCCATCTTGACCAGGCCCAGCGACTCGCACATCGGGTAGTCGAACTGGGTGATCACCGCGCCGTCCTGCGGGCGGGCCATGATCGGCACGATGTCGAGCAGCGGCTCGCTCGACATGATGACGCCGGCCGCGTGCACGCCCCAGTTGCGGATCTGGCCCTCGAGGCCGAGCGCCGTCTGGTAGATCGTGCGGACGTCGCCGTCCTGCTCGTAGAGCGCGCGGAACTCGCCGCCGTCGTTGTAGCGCTTGTGCTCGGTGTTGAAGATGTCCTTGAGCGGAACGCCCTTGCCCATGACGTCGGGCGGCATCGCCTTGGTGATCTTGTCGCCGATCGCGAACCCGTGGTCGAGCACCCGGGCGGCGTCCTTGATGGCGGCCTTGGACTTGAGCCGGCCGAAGGTCGCGATCTGGCAGACCCGGTCGGCGCCGTACTTGTCGGAGACGTACTGGATGACCTCGCCGCGGCGGGCGTCGTCGAAGTCGATGTCGAAGTCGGGCATCGAGGGACGCTCGGGGTTGAGGAAGCGCTCGAAGTAGAGGCCGTGCTCCAGCGGGCACAGGTCGGTGATCCGCAGCGCGTACGCCGCGATCGAGCCGGCACCCGAACCACGACCCGGCCCGACCCGGATGCCGTTGTCCTTGGACCAGTTGATGAAGTCGGCGACCACGAGGAAGTAGCCGCAGTAGCCCTTCTGGGCGACGACGGCGAGCTCCATCTCGACGCGGTCCTTGACCTCCTGGGTCAGGCGGTCGCCCGGGTAGCGGGACTCGATGCCGCGCCAGACCTCCTTGCGGAACCAGGACTCCTCGGTCTCCCCCGCCGGGATGTCGGCCTTGGCCATGTAGCCGCCGGTGTTCTCGTTGAACTCCACCTCGCAGCGCTCGGCGATCGCGACCGTGTTGTTGCACGCCTCGGGCATGCCGAAGCGGTCGGCCCACAGCTCGCGCATCTCGGCCGCGGACTTGATGTAGTAGCCGCCGCCGTCGAACTTGAGCCGGTTGGTGTCGGAGAGCCGCTTGCCGGACGCGACGCAGATCAGGGCGTCGTGGGCGTCGGCGTCGTCGGGGTTGTTGTAGTGGGAGTCGTTGGTGGCGATGGGCGGGATGTTCATCTCGCGGCCCAGGCGCAGCAGGTCGTCGCGGACCCGCTTCTCGATGGAGATCCCGTGGTCCATCAGCTCCAGGAACACCGACTCCTTGCCGTAGATGTCCTGCAGCTCGGCCGCCTCGCGGACCGCCTCGTCCCACTGGCCCAGCCGCAGCCGGGTCTGGATCGCGCCGCTCGGGCAGCCGGTGGAGACGATGATCCCCTTGCTGTGCTCGGCGAGGATCTCCTTGTCCATCCGGGGCTTGAAGTAGTAGCCCTCGAGGCTGGACCGGGACGAGAGCCGGAACAGGTTGTGCATGCCCTCGGTGGACTCGGCCCACATCGTCATGTGGGTGTAGGCGCCGCCACCGGCGACGTCGTCGCCGCCCTCCTCGGCGGCGTCGCCCTTGCCCCAACGGACCCGGCGCCGCTCGCCCCGCTGGGTGCCGGGGGTGATGTAGGCCTCGATGCCGATGATGGGCTGGACGCCGTACTTCTTCGCCTTGGAGTAGAAGTCGTAGGCGCCGTGCAGGTTGCCGTGATCGGTCATCGCGATCGCAGGCATGCCGAGGTCGTTGACGCGGGTGAACAACCCGTCGAGCAGCGAGGCTCCGTCGAGCATGGAGTACTCGGTGTGGACGTGCAGGTGGACGAAGTCCCCGGCGTCAGCAGCCATCGGTGGTTCGGCTCTCCTCAAAGGTCAAGGGTGGTCGCTCGGGGAAGAGGACCAGCCTACGTGACAGTCCGGAGGACTCTAGGCCGACCCTCCGACAGTTTCGGCCGGCCACTCCATCCGCAGGTCCGGGGCCCGCTCCTCGTTCTCGGAGCCGTCGGTGTGCTCCCGCTCGACCAGGCCACGGGCGGCATAGAACGCCCGGGCGGGGGTGTTCTGCTCGAAGACCCACAGGCTGAACCCGTCGCCCAGGCGCGCCTTCACCAGGTCGAGCAGGGCACCGCCGACGCCCGTGCCCTGGTGGGCCGGGTCGACGTACAGGTCGTTGAGCCAGGTCCGGGTGAACCGGGCGTAGCCGACGACCCGGCCGGCCGCCTCGGCGACCCAGTTCTCGGCCGTCCCGAAGTTCGCGGCGAGGTAGGCCCGGACCTCCTCGGGGCCGTGGATCCCGGGCGGCATCGCGGCCACGGCGCGGGCCGCGACCTGCACCGCGGCGATCTGCGGTACGTCGTCCGGCACCGCCGGGCGGAGCAGGAGGCCCGGCGCCGACGGCTCAGTGGGCGTCACGGATGACCTCGAGCGCGTGCGCGAGGTCATCGGGGTACGTCGACTCGTACTCGACGTACGCGTTCGTCTCGGGGTGCTCGAAACCGAGCTTCACGGCGTGCAGCCACTGCCGCTCGATGCCGACGCGGCGGGCCAGCACCGGGTCGGCGCCGTAGGTGATGTCGCCGACGCAGGGGTGCTTGAGCGCGCTCATGTGCACCCGGATCTGGTGGGTGCGGCCGGTCTCGAGGTGGATCTCGAGGAGGCTGGCGAAGCGGTGCGCCTCGAGCGTCTCGTAGTGGGTGACGCTGTGCCGCCCGTCCTCCATCACCGCGAACTTGTAGTCGAACTTCGGGTGCCGCCCGATCGGCGCGTCGACGGTGCCCTCGAGCGGGTCCGGGTGGCCCTGGACCAGCGCGTGGTAGGTCTTGTCGACGGTACGGCGGCGGAAGGCGTTCTTGAGCACCGAGTAGGCGTGCTCGGACTTGGCGATCACCATCACGCCCGACGTACCGACGTCGAGGCGCTGGACGATGCCCTCGCGCTCCTTCGCGCCGGAGGTGGAGATCCGGAAGCCGGCGCCGGCGAGGTGCCCGACGACGGTCGGCCCGCGCCAGCCCGGGGACGGGTGCACGGCGACACCGACCGGCTTGTCGATCACGACGATGGCGTCGTCGTCGTGGATGATCTTGATCCCCTCGACCAGCTCCGGGACGACCTCGAGCAGGTCGACCTCGGCCGGGATCGAGACGTCGAGCACGGAGCCGCCGAGGACCCGCTCGCTCTTGCCGCTGACCGGCGCGCCGTCGAGGACGACCCGGTCCTGGGCGATCAGCTCGGCCGCGCGCGTGCGCGAGACGCCGAACAGCTGCGCCATCGCGACGTCGACGCGCTCGCCGTCGAGGCTGTCGGGCACCGGCAGGCTGCGGTGGTCGACTGTCGTCACGACTCCTCCTGGGTGTCGGGCGTGGGGGCCTTCTCGGCCTTGCTGCCGTCGAGGCTCACACCCCGCAGCACCTGGAGCAGGATCAGGCCGACACCCACGTTGATGCAGATGTCGGCCACGTTGAAGACCGGCCAGTTCGGCAGCATCAGGAAGTCCACGACGTGGCCCTTGAACGGGCCGGGCTCCCGGACGAGCCGGTCGACCAGGTTGCCGTCGATGCCGGCCAGCAGCAGCCCCAGGCCGACCGCCCAGACCTTGCTGACCGCCTTGCGACTGACCCACAGCACGACCAGGGTCGCGACGCAGGCCAGGCCGGTGATGGCGACCGTGAACCGGGTGCCGAGGCTGAACGCCGCGCCGGGGTTGTAGGTCAGGTGCAGCTGCAGCAGCTCGCCGACGACCTCACGGTCCGGCTCGCCGGCCAGGTGGCGCACCGCCAGGACCTTCGCGACCTGGTCGATCGCGACCATGACGACGGCGACCGCGAGGAAGAGCAGCCAGCTGCTCGGCTGGGCGAGCAGGCGCTCGCCGGTCCGGCCGGGTCCGTCGTCGCGGTGGTCTACCGGCGTTCCTCGCGCTGCTTGCATGTCAGGCACAGTGTGGCACGCGGGAAGGCCATCAGCCGCATCTTGCCGATGGGGTTGCCGCACGACTCGCACACGCCGTACGTGCCGTCGTCGATGCGGGCCAGGGCCCTGTCGATCTGGGCCACCTTCTCCCGCTCGTGGTTGAGCACCGTGAGCTCGTGGTCGCGCTCGAAGCTGGTCGCGCCGAGGTCGGCCTGGTCCTGGCCAGCACCGTCGCCGGAGTCGCGGAGCAGGCCGCTGAGGTCGGCCTCCTGCTCCTCGAGGATCGTGGCGCTCGCCTCGCGCTGCTCGTGGAGCTCGGCCAGCACCTCGGCCAGCTCCGCGGCCGACCAGGCCTCCTCGTGGTCGAGGACGACCAGGGACGCGGGGGTGGCCTTGCGGGCCGGAGCCTTCGTGGCCGGGGTGGCCTTCGCGGCCGGGGCCGCCTTCTTGGCGGGTACTGCCTTCTTCACCGGAGCTGCCTTCTTCGCGGGGGCCGGGGCCGCCTTCTTTGCCGGGGCGGCCTTCTTCGCGGGAGTCGTCTTCTTGGCGGGGGCCGGGGCTGCCTTCGTGGCCGCAGGCGCCTTCTTCGCGGGAGCGGGGGCTGCCTTCTTGGCCGGAGCCGCGGCCTTCTTCGCCGGAGGCGCGACCTTCTTGGCCGGAGCGGCCTTCTTGGCCGGAGCTGCCTTCTTGGCCGGAGCCGCAGCCTTCGTCGCGGGCGCCGCCTTCGTCGCGGGCGCGGCCTTCTTCACGGGCGCAGCCTTCTTCACGGGCGCAGCCTTCTTCGCCGGAGCGGGCTTCTTGGCGGCAGCCGCCTTCGAGGCCGGGGCTGTCTTCTTGGCGGCGCTCTTCTTCGCCGGGACTTCGGCGGTCGCCGTCGCCTTCCGTGGACGGATGATCTTCCGGGCGGCGGAAGCGGCCTGACCGGCCAACGACTTCTTCGTGCTGCGGGCCATTGAAGGACTCCTCGAAAGGCGGCGACCCACGCGCCAGCAAGCGGTGGGCGTGCTGCGGAGGGTAGCGGGTACGGCGAAGCGGTCCAAGGAGGCGCGCAGGGAGCGAGACCGGCCCGGAACGACGAACCGGCCGGCCCGCAGTGCGGGCCGACCGGTCCGGTCGAGCTGTCAGGAAGGTCGGAGCCGGTGGCTCAGGCCTCTTCCTCGCCGAGGATGGAGCGCAGCCGCTTGGGAGCGGGGGCCTCCTCGACCGGCGCCAGGGTGTCGCCCGGCGTCTGCAGCGACTCGAGCTGCTGGGTGAAGTAGCTCTTGAGGCGCGAGCGGTACTCACGCTCGAAGGAGCGCAGCGTCTCGACCTCGGCGGAGAGCTTGTCGCGCTCCTTCTCGAGGTCGCCGAAGAGCTGGGTACGACGCTCGGCGGTCTCGGCGTCGAGCATCTCGGCGCGGGTGCGGGCGTCGGACTCGAGGCGGTCGGCCTTGACCTTGGCCTCGGACGCGAGGCGGTCGGACTTGGTCCGGGCCTCGCCGACGATCTTGTCGGCCTCGTTCTTGGCGTCCTCGACGAGCTCGTCGGCGTTGCGCGTGGCGATCTCGAGCAGGCGCGCGGCGGCGTTGGACGCCTCCGGCACGGTCTCGACCCGGATCGTCTGGACGCCACCCGGGACGGGGGCGGGCGCGGCAACGGGGGCCGCGACGACGGGCTCGACCGGAGCAGGGGCAACGACGGGAGCGGGAGCCGGGGGCTCGGGCAGGATCTCGGGCACCGGCGCCAGCTGGGTCGGAGCGTCGAAGGACGCGGACGACGACCCGGCCTGCGCGGCCGCGAGCTTCGCGCGGAGGTCGTCGTTCTCCTGGGTCAGCCGAGCGAGCTCAGCCTCGACCTCGTCCAGGAACTGGTCGACCTCGCCCATGTCGTAGCCCTCGCGCAGCCGAACCGGCGTAAAGCGCTTGTTGCTCACGTCCTCTGGCGTCAGGGGCATGGACCTCACCAATCTTTAAGAAGAATCTCGACGGTATGTCTTCACGAACCATAGCGCCTGCGCGGGCGAAGGCGGCATCCGCGGCCCGCCACTGGCGTCACAGGAGTATCAGAGCAGATGACGGAGCAGATGTCAGAGCAGCAGCGTGGAACGGTTCACCGACAGCAGCACGTAGGCCAGGATCATGACCAGGATGAAGCTGATGTCGAGCGCGAAATTACCGATCCGGATCGGCTTGATCACGCGGCGCAGTCCGTTGATCGGCGGGTCGGTCACGCTGTAGGCCAGCTCCAGGAACACCAGGACCGGACCGCGGGGCTCCCAGGCCCGGGCGAACACCTGCACCCAGTCCGTGATGAAGCGCACCCACAGGAACGCGATGAAGGCGAACAGCACGCCCTCGATGATCCAGCCGACGATCGTCACACCCTCAACCTATCGCCCGCCCACCAGCGAAGCCCCCGCGCCCGTCCCCACCGCGGCCCGCCACCACCGCCGCTCGCGCCCGTCACCACCGCCGTCGGTCGTCGCGGGAAGGCCGTCCGACTGAGCGCAGGGAGCGACGTAGGAGCGACCGGAGCGAAGGAAGTGCGGTCTTTCCGCGAGCCGACCGTCTTGCCGCCGCGCCAACGCAACCACTTGACTGACTCGACCGCGTGGCCGGCTGCGTGGCGCGAGGTACGAGCGACACGCTCGGCCCAGACAGGCTAGCTCTGGTTGAAGAAGCCGTCGGCCGCGATCGCCTGCTTGTCCTCGGCGGCGACGGTCACGTTCGGCGGCGAGAGCAGGAACACCTTGTTGGTGACCCGCTCGATGCTGCCCCGGGTCGCGAAGATCAGGCCGGCGGCGAAGTCGACGAGACGCTTGGCGTCGGCGTCGTCCATCTCGGTGAGGTTCATGATCACCGGGATGCCCTCGCGGTACTCCTCGCCGATCGAGCGCGCCTCGTTGTAGGTGGTCGGGTGCAGGGTCGTGATCCGGGAGAGCTCCGCGACGACCGGCTGCGGCGCGACCGCGACGGGGCGGCGACGCTCCTCGAGGTCGGCGACGCTGCCCGAGGTGCTGCTCGTGACGTTGGACGGTACGGCGCGGACGGGGCGCTCCTGGCGGGTCTCACGACCGCGGGCCTTGTCCGTCACCTCGTCGCCATACTCGTCATAGCCGGCCTCGTCATAGCCGGTGTCCTCCAGCAGGCCGAGGTACTCACCGATCCTGCGCATCGCACCGCTCATGACTGTTGCCTCCGTGATCCGCGTCCCCGACCGGGAACGTCTGGTGGTGTTGTGGACATTACTGGACCGCAGGCCTCGTTCCGAGGACCGCGGAGCCAATGCGAACGTGTGTCGCACCGACGGTGACCGCCGCCTCCAGGTCGCCGCTCATCCCGGCCGACAGGAGCGTCGCGTCGGGGTGGCGGGACAGGAAGTCGGCGCGGATCCCGGCCAGCCGGGCGAAGGCCAGCGCGGGGTCGTCGTCGAGCGGCGCGACGGCCATCAGGCCGCGCAGCCGTAGCTCCGGGGTACGGGCGACCTCGTCGGCGAGCGCGGCGAGGGTCGCGGGGTCCGCACCGGCGCGGTGGTCGCGACCCGGCGGGTCGAGGCTGACCTGGAGCAGCACGTCGACGACGCGGCCCGCGTCGGCAGCGCCGCGCGCCAGCCGCGGAACCAACGCGGCCCGGTCGACCGACTCGACCACGTCGGCGTACCGCGCGACCGCGGCGGCCTTGTTGGACTGCAGGCCGCCGATGAAGTGCCAGCGCAGCCCGAGGTCGGCGCACTCGGCCGCCTTGGCCTCGGCCTCCTGGTGGCGGTTCTCCCCCACGTCGGTGACACCGAGGTCGGCGAGCAGCCGGACGTCGGAGGCAGGGAAGTACTTGGTGACCACGACCAGGGCGACCTCGTCCGCCGCGCGGCCCGCGTCGGTGGCGGCCCGTGCGATCCGGTCGTGGACGGCGGCCAGGTTGGTGCGGAGCTCGTCGACGCGCGTCATGACAGCCACACCAGTCCTGCGAAGCGGCCCGCCGCGTCGCCGTCACGCCGGTAGGAGTGGAACGTCGGGTCCTCGAGGGTGCAGCCCGGAACCACCGTCGCCGGTACGCCCGCGGCGGCGAGCTGGGCGCCGACACCGGCGCCGAGATCGAGCGCGGGCGTTCCCCATCTGGTCTCGGCGTACGTCGCCGGCGCCCGGGCAGCGACCTCGTCGCGCATCGTGGCAGGAACTTCGTAGCAGCGTCCGCAGATGTGGGGGCCGATCCAGGCCCGGACGTCGCGGGCGCCGAGCGCACGCATCCGCTCGACGGTGCGGGTGACGACGTCGAGCTCGACGCCGCGCCGACCGGCGTGCGCGACGCCGATGACGCCGGTCAGCGGGTCGCCGAGGACGACCGGGACGCAGTCGGCGACGCGGACCATCAGTCCGACGCCGCGGTGCGCGGTGACCTGGGCGTCGGCGGTCGGGACCGCGTCGGACGGGCCGTCGACCGTGACGACGGCGTCGCCGTGGACCTGGTGGAGACGGAACAACGGGACTCCGGCCTCCTCCCCCAGCGCGGCGAGGGCGGCCGCGAGGCCGTCGCTGTCGCGGACGTCCAGAGAGGCGTCGGTGAACGCCACTTCGACCCGGCCCCCGTCAACGGGGGTCGGGTCGAGGTGGACGGACTCACGGAAGGCGAACACGACTCACTTGAGGAAGTCGGGGACGTCGAGGTCGTCGCCGTCGTCGAACTGCATCGGCGCGGGCGTGGTGCGGGCACCCACCGGCTGCGGCTCGGCGGGCGTCGCGGGGGCGGCGGCCTCACGGGTCTGCGCAGGCTGGGCCTGCTGGGTCTGCTGGGTCTGGGCGGGCGCGGTGCGCGCGGGGGCCGGAGTCGCCGGCGCCTGCTGTGCCGGCCGGCGTACGACGGTCTCGTCGCGACGCTTGGGCAGGCCACCGTCGAAGCCGGCGGCGATGACGGTCACGCGGACCTCGTCGCCGAGGGCGTCGTCGATGATCGTGCCGAAGATGATGTTGGCGTCCTCGTGGACGGCGTCGGCCACCATCGCCGCGGCCTCGTTGATCTCGAAGATGCCCAGGTCCGAGCCACCGGCGATCGAGAGCAGGACGCCGTGGGCGCCGTCGATCGAGGCCTCGAGCAGCGGGCTGCTGATCGCCATCTCGGCGGCGGCGAGAGCGCGGTCCTCGCCACGGGCCGAGCCGATGCCCATGAGGGCGGAGCCGGCGTTGCTCATGACCGCCTTGACGTCGGCGAAGTCGACGTTGATCAGGCCGGGGGTCGTGATCAGGTCCGTGATGCCGGAGACACCCTGCAGCAGCACCTGGTCGGCCTGCTTGAACGCGTCGAGCATCGACACGTTGCGGTCCGAGATCTGCAGCAGCCGGTCGTTCGGGATGACGATGAGGGTGTCGACCTCCTCGCGGAGACGCTCGATGCCCTCGTCGGCGGACTTCTTGCGGCGGGCGCCCTCGAAGGTGAACGGACGGGTCACCACACCGATGGTCAGCGCGCCGAGCGAGCGAGCGATCCGGGCGACGACGGGAGCGCCACCGGTGCCGGTGCCACCACCCTCGCCCGCGGTCACGAAGACCATGTCGGCGCCCTTGAGCACCTCCTCGATCTCCTCCGCGTGGTCCTCGGCGGCCTTGCCGCCCACGTCGGGGTTCGCGCCCGCACCGAGACCGCGAGTGAGCTCGCGGCCGATGTCGAGCTTCACGTCGGCGTCGCTCATCAGCAGCGCCTGCGCGTCGGTGTTGATGGCGATGAACTCGACGCCCTTGAGGCCGACCTCGATCATCCGGTTGACGGCGTTGACGCCGCCTCCGCCGATCCCGACGACCTTGATGATGGCCAGGTAGTTCTGTGCAGCTGCCACTTGCGGCTCCACCTCTCCGGTGTTGCGATGCGTGTATGTGTCCGTTCACCGACGTCGGCGGCCGGACCGCTTCCCCGTGGCCAGCCGGCGTGTTGCCACAACCCTTACCCTCAGCCTGAGGGTTATAGTTATGTCAACCTCGTCGTGGTCACGACAGTAGGGACGGCGCAGGGCCCGATGGCGCAGACACGCCGACTCCCCCTGTCGGAATCACCGCTGAAGCGGTGAACCCGTCGCTTCTTGCCCGTTGCAACGGGCAAGAAGCGAGGGAATCGCCGCTGAGGAGGCGATTCCTGCAGCCGATTCAGCTGGTGGTCGGGGCCCCGGGGACCGAGACGTCGTACACCTGCGCCTTGCGGTTGAGCAGCGAGAGCAGCACGGCGGCCTTGTCCTCGGCCTGGTCCGCGCTCCCCCACCGCACCAGCCGCCCGTCGCGCAGGTGCAGGTCGATCTCGTCGACGCTGCGGACCTCGACGTAGTCGACGAGATCGGTGATCGCGGGGTCGAGGGCGACGACGACGGCCGCCCCCTCGGCGAGGGCGTCGCCGTCGGCACCGGGGCCGACCTTGACGCGGGGCAGGCCGTCGGGCGCCTTGGCGAGGTGGCCGAAGGCGACACCGGTGGCGTCGAGGTTGGTGAGCCGGTCGCCGCGGTCCAGGACGGCGACGGGGGTGCGCTCGACGATGTCGATGCGTACGTCGTGCGGCCAGGTGCGCGAGACGTCGACCGACTTGACGGTGGCCAGGGACTTCAGGCGCACCTCGATCGCGTGCAGGTCGACCGTCGCCAGCGGCCCGCCGAGTGGGACGGCGGCAGTGGCGAGCACCTGCTTCTCGGACAACTGGGCGTTGCCGACCACCTGGACGGAGTCGGCGCGCAGCCAGGAGGAGAAGTAGATCGCATAGACGCCGAAGACGATCGCGCCGACGAGCAGCACGGCGGCCAGGACGTAGCGCCAGGTGAGCCAGCGGCGGGCGCGCTGGCGCCGGGCGAAGGCGCGGCGCATCCGGTCCTGCGGGGTCGCCCCCTTGCCCCTACCCCTCGCCATCGCCCGCCTCCTCGAGCGCGGCGACGACCAGCGGCGCGAGGGTGGTCACGTCGCCGGCGCCGAGAGTGAGGACCAGGTCGCCGGGACGGGCGAGCCCCACGAGCGTGGGTACGACGGCCGCCCGGTCGGGCACGAACCGGACCCGGTCGGCGGCGAGCGGGACCGCGCCGGCCACCAGCGCACCGGTGACGTCGGGGTCGGGGTCCTCGCGGGCGACGTACACGTCCATCACGACGACCTCGTTGGCGGCGCCGAGCTCGCGGCCCATTTCCTCGCCGAAGATCCGGGTGCGGGAGACGAGGTGCGGCTGGAAGCACACGATCAGCCGGCCGTCGCCGACCAGCGAGCGCGCGGCCTCGAGGTCGCCGCGGATCTCGCTGGGGTGGTGGGCGTAGGAGTCGTAGACCTGCACTCCCCCGGCGGTGCCGACCGCCTCCATGCGGCGCTTGGCGCCCTGGTGCTTCGCGAGCCCGCGGATCAGTGCGCCGGGCTCGAGGCCGAGCTCGAGACCGACGGCGAGGGCGAGCAGGGCGTCCTGGGCGTAATGACGGCCGGGTACGGCGAGCTCGACGGTGCCGAGGTCCGCGCCGTCGCTGGTCACCCGGAACCGGGTGCGGCCACCCTCGATGACGAGGTCATGGCCGCGCAGCCGGGCGTCATCGGAGAAGCCGACGGTGCGGGTGGCGAGGTCGGCGCGGTCGGTGAGGGTGACGGAGGCGCGGGAGGCGAACTCGGCGAAGGCGGCCTCGTAGGCCTCCTCGGTGCCCCAGTGGTCGAGGTGGTCGGCGTCGACGTTGGTGATCACGCCGATCCGCGGGGTGTAGACGAGGAAGGCACCGTCGGACTCGTCGGCCTCGACGACGGCGATCTCGCCACTCCCGAACGCCGCATTGGTGCCGAGCGCCTCGACCTCGGCGCCGATCGCGAAGGTGAGGTCGACGCCGGCTTCGCGCAGGGCCGTCACCGTCATCGCGGTGGTGGTGGTCTTGCCGTGGGTGCCGGCGATCGCGACGACGTCCTTGCCGAGCAGCACGGACTGGAGACCGGCCGAGCGCGGCCACAGCCGCAGGCCGCGCTCGAGGGCGGCGACGATCTCGGGGTTGTCCTCGCGGGCGGCCGTGGTCGCGACGACGGTGTCGACACCGTCGAGGTGGGCCGCGTCGTGGCCGACGTGGACGGTGATGCCCTCGGCGCGCAGCGCCTGGACGACGGCCGAGTCGTTGGCGTCGCTGCCGCTGACGACCACGCCGGCCTGGTGCATCAGCCGGGCGATGCCGGACAGCCCCGCACCGCCGATGCCGACGAGGTGGACGTGACCCAGCTGGTCGGACGGCAGGATCTCGTCGGGGACCGGGATCTTCACCGGGCGGCTCCGGCCACGTCGGCGATGATCCGGGCCAGCCGGTCGTCCGCGTCGCGCGGCACCAGGTCGGAGGCCGCGGCGCCCATCCGGGCCAGGCGGTCGGCGTCGGTGGCCAACGCGGGCACCGTGTCGGCGACGTAGTCGGCGGTGAACGAGGCGTCGTCCACCAGCAGCGCTCCCCCGGCGTCGACCACGGGTCGCGCGTTGAGCGCCTGCTCGCCGTTGCCGATCGGCAACGGCACGAAGATCGCGGGTACGCCGGTCGCCGCGGCCTCGACGACGCTGGAGGCGCCGGAGCGGCAGACCATGAGGTCGGCGGCGGCGAGGGCGAGGTCCATCCGCTCGACGAACGGAAGCACGACGTACGGGACGCCGGTCGGGACCGGCTCGGTCCAGCTCGGGTCGCTCGCGCCGTTGGGGCCGATCACGTGGAGCACCTGGACGCCGGCCGAGCCGAGGGCGGCCGCGGCTCCGCTGACGGCCTGGTTGAGCCGACGCGCGCCCTGCGAGCCGCCGGTGACGACGAGGGTCGGCAGGTCGGGGTCGAGCCCGAAGAAGGCACGGGCCTCCGCGCGCAGGGCCGGCCGGTCGAGGGTGGAGATCATCCGGCGGATCGGCAGGCCGACGTACTCACCGCCCTTGAGCGGGGTGTCGGGGAAGCTGACCGCGACCCGGTCGGCGATCCGGGCGCCCACCTTGTTGGCGATGCCGGGCAGCGCGTTCTGCTCGTGGACGACGAGGGGCAGCTTGCGGCGGCGCGCGGCGACGTACGCCGGCATCGACACGTAGCCGCCGTAGCCGACGATCACGTCGGGGCGTACGTCGTCGACCACCTCGAGCGCAGCCTTGACCGCACGGCGCAGGCGCGACGGCACGAGGGCCAGGTCCTTGCCGGGCTTGCGCGGCAGCGGGACGGGTGGGACCAGGCGCAGCGGGTAGCCGGCCGCGGGCACCACCTTGTTCTCGAGGCCGCGCGGGGTGCCGAGGCAGGTGATCTCGGCGTCCGGGTCGAGTCGGCGCAGGGCGTCGGCGGTGGCGAGCAACGGAGAGGTGTGCCCCGCCGTACCCCCGCCGGCCAGAAGAATCCTCACGCGGCAGAACCTATCGCGCGCCCACTCAGGCGCTCAGACCGGCCGAACGGGCCCGGCGCCGCTGGGCGAGCGCCCGGGCGGCTGCGGGCTCGCGGCGCGCGAACCCGATCACCAGGCCGAGCGCGGCCAGCGTCGGGAGCAGGCTCGAGCCGCCGTACGAGACGAGGGGAAGCGGGATGCCGATGACCGGCAGCAGCGCCAGCACCATGCCGACGTTGATGATCATCTGGCACAGCAACCAGACCACGATGCCGAAGGTGCAGTAGCGCACGAACGGCTGCTTGGTCTCGCGCGCGACCCGGACGCCGGCGTAGGCCAGCACCAGGAAGAGCCCGATGACGAGCAGGGTGCCGACCAGGCCGAGCTCCTCGCCGAGGACGGCGAAGATGAAGTCCGTGTGGGCCTCCGGCAGCTGGCCCCACTTCTGCTGGCTGGCGCCGATGCCCTCGCCGAGGACGCCGCCGCTGGCCATGGCGTACAGGCCGTGGGCCGGTTGCCACCCGGTGCCGTGGTAGTCCTTGAACGGGTCGGCGAAGTTGGCGATGCGCGCCAGCCGGGTCGGTGAGGTCGCGGCCAGGCCGAGGGCGGCGACGGTCACGCCGGCGAAGACCATCCCGAACAGGCGGCCCGGGGCGCCGACCACCCAGAGCATCGCGACGAGCAGCGCGAAGAAGACCAGCGCCGTGCCGAGGTCCTTGCCGAGGACGACGAGCCCGGTCGCCAGCACCATGCCCGGCACCACCGGCACCAGCATCTGGTGCAGGTTGCCGAGCCGGCGCTCCTTGTTGGCGTAGATGTGGCTGGCCCAGATGATCAGCGAGAACTTCGCGATCTCCGAGGGCTGGATCTGGATCGGGCCGAGCACGAGCCAGTTCGTGTTGCCGTTGACCTCGCGGCCGGCGAAGCCGGTCAGGATCAGCAGCACCAGCGAGATCGAGAACGCCGGGTAGGCCAAGCCGCGGACCCACTTCACCGACACCCGCGAGGCGATGAACGCACACGGGACACCGATGAGCACCCACATCATCTGGCGGCGCACGATCGTGTACGAGTCGCCGGTCTCGCGGTAGGCGCGCACGCTCGACGCGCTCAGCACCATGATCAGGCCGATCACGAGCAGCAGCGCGGTGGCGCCGAGGAGCAGGTAGTACGTCGTCAGCGGTCGGTCGAGCGCGTCCTTGAGGGCGCTCAGCCAGCCCGGCCGGCGGGTCCGGGCACGCAGCAGTCCGAAGCGGATGCGCTCGGGCTGGGTCATGGGAGAGTGGGCGGTGGTGATGTCGCTTCCCCCTTGATCCTGCTGTGCTGCGGTCAGCCCCTGACGTGGTCCTGTACGGCCGCGGCGAAGGCGTCGCCCCGCGCGGCGTAGTCGGTGAACTGGTCCATCGAGGCACATCCCGGCGCCAGCAGCACGGTGTCGCCCGGCTGGGCGGCCTCGGCTGCAGCGGCGACGACGCGCCTCATCAGGTCGAGCTCTCCGAGGGCTCCAGTCTCAGGGGTGTCCACCTCGATCACCGGCACATCGGGTGCGTGTCGCGAAAGCGCCTCGGCGATCACCGGGCGGTCCCGGCCGATCAGCACGGCCGCGCGCAGCCGGCCGCCGACCGAGGTCACCAGGTCGTCGAAGGTCGCGCCCTTGGCCAGCCCGCCGGCGACCCACACGACCGGCTCGAAGGCGGCCAGCGAGGAGGCCGCGGCGTGCGGGTTGGTGGCCTTGGAGTCGTCGACCCAGGTGATGTCGTCGTGCTCGGCGACGACCGCGATCCGGTGGCCGTCGGGGCGGAAGGCCCGCAACCCGTCGCGGACGGCGGACTGGCTGATGCCGTGCGCCCGCGCGAGTGCCGCGGCGGCAAGGGCGTTGGCCACGAAGTGCGGGGCCGTCGAGGCGAGGTCGTCGAGCGTGCACAGCTCGGCGGCGCTGGTGGAGCGCTCCTCGATGAAGGCCCGGTCGACGAGGATGTCCTCGACCACGCCGAGCATCCCGACGGCCGGGGTGCCGAGGGTGAAGCCGATCGCGCGGGCGCCTTCCTGCACCTCTGCGTCCCTGACCAGCTCCTCGGTCCGCAGGTCCGACGCGTTGTAGACGCAGGCCCGCTGGACGTTGGTGTAGATCCGACCCTTGTCGCGGGCGTAGTCGTCCATCCCCGACGGTCCGGGGTACCAGTCGAGGTGGTCCTCGGCGAGGTTGAGCACGGCGGCGCTCTCGGCCGACATCGAGTCGGTGTAGTGCAGCTGGAGGCTGGACAGCTCGACCGCGATGACGTCGTACGGCTCCGGGTCCATGACCGCCTCGGTCAGCGGCAGCCCGACGTTGCCGGCCGCGACGCTGCGCAGGCCCGCGGCGCGCAGGATGCTGTCGAGCATCTGCACCGTCGTCGTCTTGCCGTTGGTGCCGGTGACGCACAGCCACGGGGCGGGGTGCTCGGGGTCGCGCAGCCGCCAGGCCAGCTCGACCTCGCCCCAGACCGGGATCCCGCGCTCCCGCGCGGCCACGATGATCGGCGCGTCGGGGCGGAAGCCCGGCGACACGACCAGGACATCGGCCTCCTCGGGCAGCGTCGCGGTCGCCCCCTCGTGGACCTCGATCCGGGCGCCGAGCACCTCGAGCAGCTCGGCGCGCTCGAGGACCTTCGGGTTCACGGACTCGGCGACGGCGTGCACGGTCGCACCGAGGTGGAGCAGGTTGTCGACGGCCGCGGCGCCGCTGGTGCCGAAGCCGGCGACGACGGCGCGCACGCCCTCCCAGGAGTCGGTGCGGCCGAGGGTGGAGACGTCAGGCATCAGAGACGGGAGACCCATTCGGCGTAGAAGATGCCGAGGCCGGTGGCGACGAAGAGACCGGTGATGATCCAGAACCGGATCACCACGGTCACCTGCTCCCAGCCGAGCATCTCGAAGTGGTGGTGGATGGGCGCCATCCGGAAGATCCGGCGGCCCTTGGTGAGCTTGAAGAAGCCGACCTGCATCATCACCGAGACCGTCTCCAGGACGAACAGGCCGCCGAGGATGACGAGGAGCAGCTCGGTACGGGTCAGGATCGCGAAGCCGGCGAGTGCGCTGCCGAGCGCCAGCGAGCCGGTGTCGCCCATGAAGATCTTGGCCGGCGAGGCGTTCCACCACAGGAAGCCGAAGCAGGCCCCGGTGATCGCCGCGGCGATGATCGCCAGGTCGAGCGGGTCACGGACGTTGTAGCAGGTGGCGCTCGGCTCCTCCTGGCAGAACTGGTTGCTCTGCCAGATGTTCACCAGGGTGTAGGCCCCGAAGACCATGACCGAGGCGCCGGCCGCGAGCCCGTCGAGGCCGTCGGTGAGGTTGACCGCGTTGCTGAAGCCGGCCACGAACAGCCAGATCAGCAGGATCGCCAGGATCATCGGCAGCACGAACCAGTCCAGCTCGCGCAGGAAGGAGACCTTCTCGCTGGCCGGGGTGCGGCCGTGCGAGTCCTCGAGCATCGGTGAGAGGGCGAGCCAGCCGAAGACCAGTGCGATCACGGTCTGGCCGGCCATCTTGGCCTTGCTGCGCAGGCCGAGGCTGCGCTGCTTGTAGATCTTGATGAAGTCGTCGAGGAAGCCGACGAGGCCCATCCCGACGAACAGGAACAGCAGCAGCAGCGCCGAGGCACTCGGCACGGTGAGCGTGATCAGCTTGGCCGCGAAGTAGCCGATGACCGCGGCCAGGATGATGACCACCCCGCCCATCGTCGGAGTGCCACGCTTCGTGTGGTGGCTGGTCGGACCGTCCTCGCGGATCTCCTGGCCGTAGCCCAGCTTGGTGAACGCATTGATCGCCACCCGGGTGCCGAGCAGCGAGATCAGCAGGGCGATGCCACCACCGAGCAGGATCGCTCTCACGCCGTCGTCTCCTCGGTGCCACTCATCAGGATCGCCTCTGCCACGACTTCCAAGGCGGCGCCGCGCGACGCCTTGACGAGGACGACGTCCTCCGCCCCGGCATTCTGCCGCACCCAGGCCGTTGCTTCCTCACGGCCGGCCGTGACGATCACCTCACCTGCTCCCGCCCGGGCGCCCTCGGCGATCCCGGAGGCGGCCTCGCCGACCACCACGACCACGTCGACACCGAGCCGGGCGGCGTCGGCACCGACCGCGCGGTGGCCCGCGTCGTGCTCGTCACCGAGCTCGCGCATCTCCCCCAGCACGGCGACGGTACGACGCCCGCGCGGCGCGCCGACGGCCACCAGCGCCTCGAGCGCGGCCCGCATCGAGTCGGGGTTGGCGTTGTAGGAGTCGTTGATCACGGTCAGCCCGTCGCCCCGGTGGTGGACCTCCATCCGCCAGCGCGACGCGGAGGTCGCCGCCCCCAGCGCCTGGGCGACCTCGGCCAGGCCGAAGCCGGCGGCCATCGCCATCGCGGCTGCGGCCGAGGCGTTCGCGACCTGGTGGAGACCGGTCTGGAGCAGCTGCACGGGCGCCGACGCGCCGTCGCGCTCGAGCACGAGGCCGGGCCGGCCGAGCTCGTCGAGGTGGACCTCGCGCCAGCGCAGGTCGCCGGACTCCCCGAAGGTGACGACCCGGGCGCGGGTGCGCGGCGCCATGGCGGCGACCAGCGGGTCGTCGCCGTTGAGGATCGCGGTGCCGTCGGCGGGGAGCGCCTCGACCAGCTCGCCCTTGGCGCGCGCGATCTGGTCGCGCCCGCCGAACTCACCGACGTGGGCGGTGCCGACGTTGAGCACGGCCGCGATCGACGGCGGCGCGATGTCGCACAGGTAGGAGAGGTGGCCGACGCCGCGCGCACCCATCTCGACGACGAGGTAGCGGGTGCCGGCGTCGGCGCGCAGCACGGTGAGGGGCACGCCGAGCTCGTTGTTGTTGTTGGCGGCGGTCGCGACGACCGCGGCCTCTCCGGCGAGGGTGCGGAGCACGGCGGCGAGGTAGTCCTTGGTACCGGTCTTGCCCTGGGAGCCGGTCATCGCCAGCACGGTGACGTCGAGCCGGTCGAGGACGTGGCGGGCCAGGCGGCCCAGCGCGGCCACCGGGTCGGCGACGACCACGGTCGGCGCGGTCGTCGGGCGGCTGCCGAGCACGGCGTGGGCGCCGTCGGCGTAGTCATGGCCGTCGACCCGCTCCCCCACGACCGCGACGAACAGGCCGTCGGCGAGCGGGGTGCGGCTGTCGACGTACGCCGGGGCGGAGACGGTGACGTCGGCGCCGTGCAGGGTGCCGCCGACGACCTCGGCGATCACCGAGAGCGGGAGCGGGATCACGCGTCACCCCACGCCGGCAGCTCCGCGAGCAGCTCCCGAACCACCTCGCGGTCGTCGAACGGGTGGACCACCCCGGCGACCTCCTGGCCGGCCTCGTGGCCCTTGCCGGCGACCAGGACGACATCGCCCGGGCCGGCACCGCGCAGGGCGGTGGCGATCGCCTCACGGCGATCACCGATCTCGAGGACCTCGGCGGTGCCCGTGCGGGCGCCGGCCATCACCTCGGCCCGGATCGCGGCCGGGTCCTCGGAGCGCGGGTTGTCGTCGGTCACGACGACCAGGTCGGCCAGCTCGGCGGCGATCGCGCCCATCACGGGGCGCTTGCCCCGATCGCGGTCACCCCCAGCGCCGATCACGACGACCAGCCTGCCACGGGTCACGGGCCGCAGGGTCCGCAGCACCGCGTCGACCGCGTCGGGCTTGTGGGCGTAGTCGACCACGACGGTCAGGTCGCGGCCGGTCTCGATCCGCTCGAGGCGACCGGGTACGCCGCCCGCACGACCGATCCCGTCGGCGACCTCCTGCGGGTCGAAGCCCGCCTCGGCCGCGGCGGCGATCGCGGCCAGCGCGTTGGCGACGTTGAACTCGCCCGCCAGCGGGACCGACCCGCTCACGGTGACGTCGCCGGGACCGTGGACGGTGAACGCCGAGCCGTCGGGGCGCTGGTCGACGTCGGAGACGGTCCAGTCGGCGTCGGTGCCGACGGCGTACGTGCGGACCGGGATCGGCGCCTGTGCCGCCAGCCGGCGGCCATGCTCGTCGTCGACGCAGACCAGGCCGAACCGCGCGTGCTCGGGCGTGAAGAGCCTCGCCTTGGCGGCGAAGTAGTCCTCGACGTCGGTGTGGAAGTCGAGGTGGTCGCGCCCCAGGTTGGTGAAGACGGCGACGTCGAAGACGACACCGTCGACGCGGCCCATCACCAGGGCGTGGCTGGAGACCTCCATCGCGCAGGCTGTCACGTCGAGCTCGCCCATCCGGGCGAAGAGGCCGTGCAGGTCGGGCGCCTCCGGCGTGGTCAACGCGGTCTTGACCTCCTCGCCGGCGATCCGGGTACCGACGGTGCCGATCACGGCACTGCGTACGCCGGCCCCGAGCAACCCGCCGTCGAGCAGCCGGGTCACCGTGGTCTTGCCCTGGGTGCCGGTGACGCCGATGGTGCGCAGCGCGGCGGCCGGGTCGCCGTAGACGAGGGCGGCGACCGCGCCCAGCACGCGGCGCGGGTCGTCGACGACGAGCGCCGGGAGCCCGGTCGCGGCCGCCAGGTCGGCCCCCTCGGCGTCGGTGAGCAGCGCGACCGCGCCGGCCGCTGCGGCCTGCTCGGCGAAGGTGGCGCCATGGGCACGCGAGCCCGGCACGGCGGCGTACAGGTCACCGGGCTGGACCCGGCGTGAGTCGAGGGTCATCCCCCGCAGCTCGACGTCGGGGTGGGTCGTGGCGAGTCCCAGCGCCCGGGCGACGGCGTCGAGGGACGTCAGCGGCGGGTGGGCGGGGCGGGTGGCGGAGGCGCTCACCACTCGACCGGTGTCTGGTTGGGCTTCGCGCCGGTGGGGGCGACGCCGTAGCGGCGCAGGGCGTGGCTCATCAGCTTGGCGAACGCCGGACCGCCGACGCTGCCACCGCCGCTGCCCTCACGCGGGTTGTGCACCACGACGTAGATGGTGAACCGCGGCGCGTCGGCGGGCGCGAAGCCGGCGAAGGAGACGGTGAGGCTGCCGTCGTAGCGACCGTCGACGACGCGCTGCGCGGTGCCGGTCTTGCCGGCCACCCGGTAGCCGGGCACCTGCGCGCCCGGCGCGACACCGATCGGCGACGGCTGCACCACCCGCTCCATCATCAGCATCGTCTCGTGGGCGGCGTCGGCGCTGATCACGCGCCGGCTGGTGGCGACGTCCGTGCCGACCTCGGTGCCGGCGTCGGTACGGGCCTCGCCCTTGACCAGGCTCGGGGCCACGCGTACGCCGCCGTTGGCGATGGTGTTGACCGCGGTGATCATCTGAACGGCGTTGACCGACAGCGACTGGCCGAACGCAATGCGGTCGCCGACCTGGGAGGTCCAGGCGGCGCCCTGCGGCAGGATGCCCCGGGTCTCGCCGTTGAGGCCGATGACGGTGCGCGAGCCGAGCCCGAACTGCGTGAGGTAGCCGCGCAGCTGGCCGGGCTTGAACTGGTCGGCGGCGAGCACGGTGCCGACGTTCGACGACTTGGCCAGGATGCCGGCCAGGGTGAGCTTGATGGTGCCGTGGTCCCAGTAGTCACCGATCGGGCGGTCCTGGCGGTGCAGCTGGCCGGGCACCTTGAAGCGCTGCTCCTTGAACGCCAGCCCTGCATCGACGAGGGAGCTGATGGTCAGCACCTTCTCGACCGACCCGGGCTCGTAGACATCGGTGAGCGCGGAGGACTTGTAGAGCTCCTTGGGATAGCTGGCCGGGTCGGAGGCGTCGTACGTCGGGTAGTCGGCCAGCGCCAGCAGCTCACCGGTCTTGGTGTCCTGGATGATCGCCATCCCGGACTCCCCACCCGACTTCTGCACGGTCTGCTGCAGCACCCGCTGCGTGTAGTACTGCAGGTCGCGGTCGATGGTGAGCGTGAGGTTCCGGCCGTCGACCGCCGGGGTCACGGTGTTGTCGCCGAGCGGGATCTGGTTGCCGGCACCGACCTCGTAGCGGGCCTCGCCGTCCTTGCCGGACAGGTAGGTGTTGAAGGAGTCCTCGAGCCCGGCGAGGCCGATGATCGCGGCGTCCTTGCCCTTCTTGCCGTTCTCGCCGAGGAAGCCGACGAGGTTTGCCGCCACCGTGTGGATCGGGTACACGCGCAGCGGGTCGCGCTCGGTCATCAGACCGGCGAAGGGACGGCCCTTGTCGTCCTTGAACTTCTCCTGGACATCGGCCACCACCTTCTCGGCCTTGCTCGCCGGAACTTGGCGGGCGATGTACTGGAACCGACTGTCCTCGACCCGCAGCTTGCGCAAGGTG
The DNA here is from genome assembly GCF_057813895.1 of Nocardioides sp. F233. NCBI lineage: Bacteria > Bacillati > Actinomycetota > Actinomycetes > Propionibacteriales > Nocardioidaceae > Nocardioides > Nocardioides sp. F233. Next base: position 812,119 of record NZ_JBVASH010000002.1, on the reverse strand, counting down.
TCGAAGTAGTCGACGCCGAGCCGGTCGGACAGGATCGTGGCCAGCTCGGGCGCGACCTTGGCGGTGACCTGGGGGTCGGCCACGACCATCCGCCCGTCCACCGTGTCGGCCAACGGCTGGCCGTTGCGGTCGAGGATCTCGCCACGGGTCGCCGGCAGCGCCACCACCCGCTGGCCCTCGGCGGCCGCCATCTTGGCGTAGGACCGCGGGTCCACGCCCTGCAGCTGCACGAGCCGCGCGGCGAACACCGAGAGCACCATCGCGATGAGCAGGAACCCGATCTGCATCCGGCGGTTCGGAGCGCCGCGCACGACCTCTCCGGCGCGGCGCCGCAGGCGGCTGGGGGTGGGTCGGCTCACGCGTTCCAACCTAGGCCGCAAGGGTCACTGAACCGTGGCGGGCACGCCGTCAGTGGTCGGCTTCACCTTGACCTTGACCGGCGGCGGGTCGAGGTCGGCCGGGCGCTTGGGTCCCGGCGGCTGCAGCGGAAGCCGGTCCGCACCCGTCGCCGGCTGCGGGTCGCCGCTGATCTTGTCGGAGCCGAGGTGGATGACGCCGGCGCCGGTGCTGGGCATCACCATGCCGAGCTTCTCGGCCGCGGCGGCGACGTGGGCCGGGTCGTTGAGCGCCTGGATGTCCATCTCGAGCGCCTCCTGCTGCGCCCCGAGGTCGGTGGCCTGGTTGCGCAGCGCGGTCTCCCGGAAGGAGGCCTGCTGCATGGAGGTGTTGAACATCAGCAGGCCGATGACACCGCCGAGCAGGATCACGCTGACGAAGGTCACGAACGGCACCCGCGGGGCGCGGGTGCGCCGCCGCGGGACGACGGTCAGGCGGGCGCGCTCCAGGGCGGCCTGCGCGACCCGGGGCGCGACGTACGGGAGCCGGTTGCGGAGCGGAGAGGTGGAGGACATGTCTATTCGGCTCCCTTGCCAGACGACGTGCTCGGACGGGTGTTCGCGCGGATGCGCTCGATGGCGCGGAGTCGGACGGAGGCGGCGCGAGGGTTCTCCTCGACCTCCTCCGGGGTGGCCTGCTCGGCTCCCCGGGTGACCAGCCGGTACGACGGCTCGGCGCCCTCGGGCACGAACGGCAGGTCGTCGGGGACGTCGAGCCGGGTCGCGGCGGTGAAGGTCCGCTTGACCAGCCGGTCCTCGAGCGAGTGGTAGGACTCGACGACCACACGGCCGCCGACACCGATCACGTCGACCGCGGCGGGCATCGCGCGCTGCAGCACCCGCAGCTCGTCGTTGACCTCCATCCGCAGCGCCTGGAAGGTGCGCTTCGCGGGGTGGCCACCGGTGCGCCGGGCGGGAGCCGGGATGACGTCGTACAGCAGCTCGACGAGGCGGGCCGAGCTGCTGAACGGCTCCACCTGGCGCTCGCGGACGACGGCGTCGGCGATCCGGCGCGCCATCTTCTCCTCGCCGTACTCCTTGAGGACTCGGGCCAGGTCGGCTGCGCTGTAGGTGTTGAGGACGTCGGCTGCGGTGGGGCCGGTGTCCCCCATCCGCATGTCGAGCGGCGCGTCGACGGCGTACGCGAAGCCGCGCTCCGGCAGGTCGAGCTGCATCGAGGAGACGCCGAGGTCGAAGAGCACGGCGGCCACCTCGGACAGGCCCTGGTCGGCGACGACGTCGGCGATCTCGTCGTAGACCGCCTGCACGCCGGTGAACCGGTCGCCGTACGGCGCCAACCGCTCGCGGCTCATCGCGAGCGCCTGCGGGTCGCGGTCGATGCCGATCACCCGGGCCTGCGGAAGCCGCTCGAGGACGGCCTCGCTGTGGCCGCCGAGGCCGAGGGTGCAGTCGACGAGCACCGCACCGTCGTGGTCGAGCGCGGGCGCGAGGAGGGCGACGACCCGGTCCAGCAGGACGGGGACGTGGCGGGGGCTGCTCATGTCAGCGCCCTGCGAGGTGGGTCAGCACGAGCAGGAGCGTGCAGCCGACCGAGAGCGACGCGGAGAAGGCCATCAGGGCGACGACGTCGCGTGCCTGCTCGCGGACGCGGCGCTCACCGGTGACCTCCGGTGGTTGCGTGCGAACGACGCTCATGGCTTCGACCCCTCGACCCTGGGAAATGACTCTGCGAACTGGTGCTGCGGTAAATGCGGCGGATCCGCAGAGCCAGGTCCCGGCCCGCTCCCACCCCGGTGTTCGGGGTGCCGTCTGGTGCCGGGGAAGGTGCCCCAGAAGGCGGGGTTCGGCAGGTCGCCTGTGGCCGGGGAAGGTGCTACAGGTGGCTGCCTGGGAAGCGGGAACGGGCTGAGACCTCGTCCTGCGGATCCGCTGTGGTGTTGTCAGTGCTGCTGGTGGTGCTGGTGCTGCGGACGGACTAGTCGTCGTCCTCGTCGAGGTCGGCGAACTCCTCCAGTGCCTCGAGCTGGAACTCGCGCCAGGCGGCGGGGTTCCAGATCTCCAGGCGGTCCCGGACTCCGATCACGACGACGTCGCGCTCGAGTCCGGCGTACTCACGCAGGTGTGCCGGGATGCCGATCCGGCCCTGCTTGTCGGGGGTGCTCTCGTCGCCGCCGGCGAAGAGGACCCGGGCGTAGCGCCGGGCGGCGCGGTTGGTCATCGGCCGGGCGGCTTGCCGCTCGGCCTCCTCGGCGAAGACATCGGTCGGCCAGACGACGAGGCACTTGTCCTGTCCCTGTGTGACCACGAGGCCCTCCGCCAGTCGATCCCTGAACTTCGCCGGGAGGAAGAGACGGCCCTTGTCGTCGAGCTTCGGGGTGTAGGTGCCCATGAAGAGCATCGGGCCACCCCCAGCCGTCCCACCGGACTCCGCCGTTCCTCCACTTTCCCCCACAGTACTCCACTTTCCCCCACCGTCAACCACCGACGCCCCACTTCGTGCGGCGTTTCGCACCACCGCGCCCGCCAAATGCGCAGGTCAGCGCGCTGGGAGCGCAGGTGGAGCGGAGTGGAGGAGAAGTGGAGCGCCGGTGGGGAGCCGCGCCCGGTTCCGGCGCAGGTGCGCGGAGTGCTGCCGCTCTTCCCACGGCGGCCGTAGGGTTGCTCCACCGCAGCGACGTGGCTGCTGAAGAGAGGGAGAACAGCCGTGGAGTCGCCGAGCACCGATGTCGACGCCGTTGCGCGCGTGGCCGGCAGGATCCAGGCCAACGTGGAGAAGGTGATCGAGGGCAAGGGCGAGGTCGTCTCCGCCGCGATCGTCGTCCTGCTGGCCGAGGGGCACCTGCTCCTCGAGGACGTCCCCGGCGTCGGCAAGACCATGCTGAGCAAGGCCCTGGCCCGCAGCATCGACTCCACCGTGCGCCGCGTGCAGTTCACGCCCGACCTGCTGCCGTCCGACATCACGGGCGTCTCGGTCTACAACCAGTCGACGCGGGAGTTCGAGTTCCGTCCCGGCGGCGTGTTCGCCAACATCGTCATCGGCGACGAGATCAACCGCGCGTCGCCCAAGACCCAGTCCGCGCTCCTGGAGTGCATGGCCGAGCGCCAGGTGACCGTCGACAACGTCACCTACCACCTCGAGTCGCCGTTCATGGTCATCGCGACCCAGAACCCGGTCGAGATGGAGGGCACCTATCCCCTGCCCGAGGCGCAGCGCGACCGCTTCCTGGCGCGGGTCTCCATCGGGTACCCGGTGCCCGCCGCCGAGATCGCGATGCTCGCCAACCACGGCGCGGTCAGCCCGCTCGACGACCTGGAGCCGGTGACCGACAGCGCCGAGATCCGCAAGATGTGCGCGATCGTCAGCCACGTGCACGTCTCCGACACGGTGCAGCGGTACGCCGTCGCGCTGACCGCCGCCACCCGGCACAGCCCGGAGCTGGTGCTCGGTGCCTCGCCGCGAGCCACGCTCCACCTGGTGCGCGCAGCCAAGGCCCGCGCCGCCCTCCACCGCCGCGACTACGTCCTGCCCGACGACCTGCTGGCCCTGGTCCAGCCGGTGCTCGCGCACCGGCTGCTGCCCAGCGCCGAGGCGGCGATCGGCGGTCGGAACGTGGCAGCGATCCTCGAGGGCATCGCGGCGCAGGTCCCGGTGCCCGAGCCGACCTCCTGACGAGACGCACGGTCAGCCCATGCGCCGGCACCTCTCCTCCCTGACCCTCCGCGGACGCGCCTTCGTCGCGGCGGGGGCAACCGCGGTCGTGTGCGCCATCGGGTTCGGCCAGCCCGCGCTGACCCGGGTCGGCGTGCTGGTGCTGTCGCTCCCCCTGCTCGCCGCCTTCGTCGTCAGCCGGCGCAAGCACGACCCGACGGTCGCCCGTACCGTGTGGCCGCGGCTGCTCCGCGCCGGCGAGACCGCGCGGATCGACCTCACCATCGCCAGCGACCGCAAGCGCTCCGACGGTGCGCTGCTGGTCGAGGACACCCTCCCCTACGCGCTCGGCGGCCGAGCGCGGTTCGTGCTGCAGGGTCTGGGCGGAGCCTGGGAGCGCACGGTGTCGTACCCGGTGCGCTCCGACATCCGGGGTCGGTACGTCGTCGGGCCGGTCGTCGCGCGCCTGGCCGACCCCTTCGGCCTGGTCGAGCGCCGTCGGCCGATCGGCGGGACCGCCCAGCTGACGGTGACCCCTCGTGTCGTACCGCTCCCCGCGATCCCGCTGACCGGCGGCTGGCAGGGCGCCGGCGAGCACCGCCCGCAGGCCTTCGCCTCCGGGTCGGCCGAGGACGTCAGCGTGCGCGAGTACCGCCGCGGCGACGACCTGCGCCGCGTGCACTGGCGCAGCTCGGCACGCATCGGCGAGCTGATGGTGCGCCGCGAGGAGCAGCCGTGGGAGGCGCACGCCACCGTCCTGCTCGACAACCGGCGCCTCGCCCACCGCGGCCAGGGCCCCGCGTCCAGCCTCGAGGCCGCCGTGATCGCGGCCGCGTCGGTCGCCGTGCACCTCGAGCAGCACGGGTACGCCGTCCAGCTCTGCACCGCCGACGGGATCGGTGGTGGGTCCACAGGCGCTCCCACGCTCGGCGCCGAGCGGGCCCTCGAGCACCTCGCCGTCCTCGAGATGGCCCACCGCTCGACGCTCGACGTGACCTGGTCAGGCGAGCAGGCCCGCGGCGGTGTCGTGGTCGCCGTGCTCGGCGGCTTCCTCCCCGAGGACAACGCGGCCCTGCGCCGGATCCGGCACGACGCCGGTGCCGCGCTCGCGCTCGTCCTCGACGTCGACCAGTGGTCCCCGAGCCGCGCTGGGCTCGGTGCGGCTGCCGCCGCACCCGTGACCTCGCTGGCCTGGCGCGCCACCGCGCTCGGCCCGCGTGACCACCTCGACGTGGCCTGGCGCGAGCTCGGCCGGGCCCACGTACGAGGAGGTGCCCGCTCATGACCAGCGCCGGCCCGACGATCACCAACCGACGCGGCCCGTTCGGCCCGGTGCTGCTGCTCGGCGTGGTCGCCGTGCTCACGACGTGGGCCGCCCTGACCGCGTGGCGCGGCTTCGTCGAGCTGCCCGGCAGCTACCTGCGCCCGCTCGCCGTCCTCGCCGCACTGCTCGCCCTGAGTGGCGCGACGCTGCGCTGGTCCGGCGCACCCCGCTGGGTGACCGCTGCCGTCCAGGTCCTGCTGGCCACCGTCTTCGTGTCCCACCAGATCACCGGGTCGCTGATCCCGGTCGGGGGCACTGCCGCCGAGATCTGGCGGTCGCTGGAGGCGTCGGTGCGCACGTCCCGTCAGTACGCCGCACCGATCGGCGACCGCGTCGCCCCGGTGTGGCCGCTGCTCGTCGTCGCCGGGGCCGCCGTCCTCGTCCTTGTCGAGACCCTCGCCTGCACCCTGCGCCGCGTCCCCGCCGCCGGGCTCGGGCTGCTCGCCGTCTATGCCCTGCCCAGCGGCGTGCTCGACGGCGGACCGGACGCCACCAGCTTCCTCGGTGCCGCCGCCGGCTTCCTGGTCCTGCTCCACCTCGAGTCGCGTGAGCACCTGCTGCGCTGGGGCCGCACCGTCGGGCCCCAGCAGGACTCGGTGTGGCGCGGCAACCCGCTGCGCGAGGCGATGCGGGCCGGCGCCGGGCGGATCGGGGTCACCGCGACCGCGCTCGCGCTCGTCGTACCGCTGTTGCTGCCGTCGGTCGGCGTCAACGTTCTCGACCTCGGCACCGGCAAGGGCAACGGGGACATCCGGATCCGCAAGCCGATCGCCGACATGCGCCGTGACCTGGAGCGCGGCGCGGACGTGCCCCTCGTCGAGGTGCGCACCGACGACCCCTCGCCGTCGTACCTGCGGATCTCGGTGCTCAACCGCTACACCGGCGACGAGTGGAGCAGTGGCGACCGCGACGTCGCGCGCGACGACCGCGCCAACGGGGTGGTGCCCCTGCCCGCCGGTCTGTCCGACGACGTACCGCGCACCACCTACGGCTACGACGTGTCGATCACCGACGACCTCGACTCGACCTGGCTGCCGACGCAGTACCCCGTCTCCGAGGTCGACGCCCCCGGCGACTGGCGCTTCGATCCCGCGACGCTGGACTTCCTCGCCGCCGACAACGACCTCGACACCCGCGACATCAGCTACACGATGAAGGCCGTCAGCCTCGACTTCGGCACCAACCGCGCCTTCTTCCGCGACGCCCGGACCGGCGACGTGTCCGAGGAGGTCCTCCACGTCCCCAGTACGCTGCCCCCGCTGGTGCGCAACCTCGCCCGCGACGTGACCTCCGGCGCCACCACCGACTACGAGCGCGCGCTGCTGCTCCAGCGCTGGTTCCGCCAGGACGGCGGGTTCACCTACGACCTGCAGAAGGCGCCGAAGGGCACCGGCAACCAGACCCTCGAAGGCTTCCTGGCCCGCAGCGGCCGGGTGGGCTACTGCGAGCAGTTCGCCTCGGCGATGGCCGTGATGGCGCGGGTGCTCGGCATCCCCGCCCGGGTGGCGGTCGGCTTCCTCCAGCCCGACCCGGCGGGTGACGACACCTGGGTCTACAGCAGCCACGACCTGCACGCCTGGCCCGAGCTCTACTTCGCGGGCTCCGGCTGGGTGCGCTTCGAGCCGACCCCGTCCGGCCGGGTCCAGCAGGTGCCCGCCTACACCCGGGTCCCCGTCGACGGCGGCAGCAACGACCCCCGGGGCGGCCCGAGCGCTGCGACCTCCGCCCCCTCCGGCGCCACCGGCACCGCCGCACCGAGCGCCGGCCCGAACCGCCGGCCCGAGATCGACCGCGACCCCGGCGCCGCCGGAGGCGGCAACCGCCGCAGCCTGCCCCTGCCGGTGCTGATCGGCAGCGCGGTCGTGCTCGTGCTGCTGCTCGCCGGCCTCGCCGCCATCGGTGGCCCGACCACCGCCCGGACCCGTGGGCGTCGTACCCGACTGGCGGGGACGCCCGACGACGTCTGGCAGGAGGTCCGCGCCACTGCACTCGACCTCGGCCTGCCCTGGCCCGCCGGCCGCTCCCCCCGCGAGGCCGGCGCCTTCCTGCTCGACCACCTCGCCACCCCCACCGACCACCCCGCCGAACGCCCGCGCACCGGCCCCGACGCCGCCCCCGAGGCCGCCGACGCCCTGGAGCGCCTGGTCCTCGCGGTCGAGCGCGCCCGGTACGCACGCCCCGGCGCGGTCGCCACGCTCGAGCGCACGCCGGTCGCCGAGGACGGTGCGCTGGTCGTGGCTGCACTGGAGGCCGGGGTCACGCCCCAGGCCCGGCGACGCGCGCGCTGGCTGCCGTTGTCGGTCTGGCGCCGCTGACCGGCGGCTCCACGCGAGCGTCCGGCCCGGCGCCGCAGGCGCCGGACGCCCACCGCCGGGCGGCGAAGTCGGGGTGCCGTCGGCGCTGGGACGACCTTCGCCTCGCGAACAAGAGGTGCGCCGACGGCGGGGCCCTCGCTCCGAGCCGCCCGGCGGTGGGCGGGAGGCGCCGGAGGCGCCGGGACGGACCCTGGACATGAAACAGCCCCCGGGTGAGCGGGGGCTGTGGATGAGGCGCCTGGACTGAGTCGGCTCAGAAACCGCCACGGTCGCGGCGGCGACGCCAGCGGGCCTGGAGGGTCTCCATGAAGCTGGAGGAGCGGCCGTGGCTGCGACCGTGACCACGGCCGTGGTGGCCGCGGCGGCCGCCGTCGACGACGCCGAAGCCGGACGGGTGGGCCGAGATGTTCGGAGCCGCTCCGCCGCGCTGGCCACGGATCGAGCCGAGCAGGATCGTGGCCGAGGCGAGCATGATCAGGAAGCCGGCGACGCCGACGGGCCAGTAGCCGCTGACGGCCCCGCCCATCATCACGGCGATGCCGCCGGCGAAGACCACGCCGGCGAGGATGGCGCGGCGGCGGGCTGCCTGGCGGAGGGTCGTGCCCCGGAGGGTGGACGCGAACTTCGGGTCCTCCTCGCTGAGGGCGCGCTCCATCTGCTCCAGCAGTCGCAACTCCTCTTCCGAGAGTGGCACCGAATCCTCCGACACGTGTGAGGCGGTTGCCCGCCCGATGACTCTTCCTCCAAGTGTAGGCAGGCATCTCCAGCGGTGGTAGGCCGTCCCCCGAAATTGTCCGCTCGGCGTCCGGGACGGTCACGACGGACCAGCCGGCTCACAGCAGGCTCGCCCGGCGTACGGCGGCGCTGCCGAACCGGTCGACGGCCCGGTCGACGGCGCGGTCGGCGTCGGGCCAGCCGGGGTCCCGCTCGCCGAGGGCCAGCTGGCGGCTGTCGACGGGGCGCAGGCGGCGCAGGCCCTCGACCCGGACGCCGACCAGGCGGACCGCCGGCGGGCGGGGGCCGCGGGCGTCGAGGAGGCCGTCGAGGAGGGGCACCGCGACGGCGTACACCTCCTGCGTGACGTCGGTCGGCTCGCGCAGGGTGCGGGAGCGCTGGACGGTGGTGAAGTCGGCGAAGCGGACGGTGACGGTGACGGTGCGGCCGGTGCGGCCGGCGCCGCGGACCCGGGCGGCGACCCGGGCGGTCAGCCGGAGCAGCTCGCGGTGCAGCTGTGCCCGATCGCGTACGTCGACGGCCAGCGTGTGCTGCGACCCCATGCTGCCCTCGGGCTCGCCCTCCCCGAACCCGAAGACACCGGCGCCACCCGGCACCAGCTCGGTGCGGTCGCTCCCCCACACCAGGGCGTGCAGGTGGCCGCCGAGGTGGTGGCCCAGCATCCGCCGCAGCAGGTCGACCTCGATCGCGGCGACGTCGCCGACCGTGACCAGACCGAGGCGGTGGAGTCGTTGGCGGGTCGCCTCTCCGACGCCGTAGAGCACGCCCACGTCGAGGGGGTGGACCTCAGCGACGAACCGGTCGGGCGGGATCACCCGGACGCCGTCGGGCTTGGCCTGTCGGCTGGCGAGCTTGGCGACCGAGATGGAGGCGGCGATGCCGACCGAGCAGGTGATGCCGTGCTCGGCGCGGATCCGCGAGCGCAGCCGCTCGGCGATCGCCTCCGGCGGCCCGAACAGCCGGACCGCGCCGCGCACGTCGAGGAACGCCTCGTCGAGCGAGGTGACCTCGACCAGCGGGGTGACGGTGCGGAAGGTCTCCATGATCGCCTTCGAGACCGGCGTCAGCAGGCCGAAGTCGGGCGGCATGGTGACGGCGTCGGGGCACAGCCGCGCGGCCTCGGTGCCGGACATCCCGGAACGGATGCCGTAGCGGCGGGCCGGGTAGTTGGCGGACAGCACGACCCCGCGGTGCCCGCCGCCCACGACCACGGGGACGTCGTGGAGCTCGGGGCGGTCGCGGATCATCACGGACGCGTAGAACGCATCCATGTCGACGTGCAGGATCGGGCAGGTGACGCTCACGGCCCGCTCCCGGGTCGTGAGGGTCGGGCGTCAGGAGGCGGAGTGCGCCAGGACGTGGAGCTGGGTGGCCAGCGGGAGGTACTCCGGGCGCTGGGCGACGGCGCGCTCGAGGTCGACGAGGGCCGCAGCGGCACCGGGCTCCTGGTCAATGAGGGCCGCGGGGACCAGGTCCGCGAAGACCCGGACGGCGTGGACCGAGACCGCGCCGAAGCCGTGGCCGGCGAGCAGGTCGCGGACCTCGTCGACGGTGAACCGGCGGCCGGTACGGGTGTCGACGGGCTGCTGGTCGTCGAGCAGGTCGCGGGCCTGCTGGAAGTGGCCGGCCATCGCCCGGGTGATGACGGCGGCGTGGCGCTGGCCGACGACGAGGCTGAGCAGGCCGCCCGGCCGGAGCACCTCGGCGATCCGCTCCAGCGCGAGGGACGGGTCGACGACCTCGAGCACGCCGTGGCACAGCACGACGTCGGCGCTGCCGGCGCCGACGACCTCGACGAGGTCGGCGACATCGCCCTGGAGGCCGGAGACCTCGAGGTCGACCTCGCGCGCCCGGCGGGCCAGCGCCGCCAGGGCGTCGGGGCTGGGGTCGACGACGCGGACCCGGTGGCCCGACTCGGCGAGCCGGACGGCGAAGCCGCCGGTGCCGCCACCGAGGTCCACCACGTCGCGGGGTCCACCCGCGAGCGCGGACTCGAGGGCGTCCCACACGACCGCGGTGCGGACCGATCCACGCTGCTCGCGAGAGGCCATGTGCCGAACACTAATGGTCACCTCCGGGACGCTCGGACAGGCGCTCCGTCAGCCGACGGCCAGGCCGGCGAGCTGCTCGCCGAGAGGGACGTGCGGCGTGAGGCCGAGCGCCTGCTCGACGAGGGCGAGGAAGCGGTCGGCGTCGCGGACCAGGTCGTCGGCCTCGCGCTCGGTGGCAGCCCGGGTCGAGCCCGCCTCGGCCGCCGCCCGCTTGGCCGCGCCGGCCGCGAAGAAGGAGGCCCACTCGGACAGCTCGGGTGCGACCTCGGCCAGCAGCACCCAGGCGTTGCGCTGGGCGCGTCGTCGGCCCGCCTCGGGGCGGGCCCGGGCAGCCAGCAGCGCGGCGGCCGCCCGCAGCGCGGAGACGTGGGCGCAGGCGTAGCGCGTGGCCACGTCGCGCGCCGCGACCGCCTCGCTCAGCGATTCTGCCGACCGGATCAGGTAGTTGTGGGTGGTCGCCGGCAGCGTGTGCGGGCTGACCGTGAGAGGGGCGAACTGCTGGGCCACGGCGTCTTCTCCTCCGGATCTGTTCGAACAGGTGTTCGAATGATCCGAAGGTACACCGGGGGTCCGACACAGCTCAAGAGGCGCGCACGTACTCCCGGCTCTGCGGGTGCCACAGGAAGACCAGGGTCACCGCGCTGATCACGGCGGCGGCGATGGCCATGCCGTCGACCATGGTCGGCGGGTCGGTGCGCACGGTCCCGACCGCGACCACGATCACGCCGGCGACGATCGCCGCCAGGGAGTGCCGCGCCCAGTTGTAGCCGACCCGGAACAGCGCGATCAGCGTCAGCGACAGGACGGCCGTGACGCCGTACAGGACGAGGATGACGGGGACGAACTCCACCGGCCGGACCGTGCTGTCCCCGACCTGCATCGGCGACCAGACGCTGCCGAGGTCCTCGCGCTGGGTGACGACGAGCACGCACACCAGCAGGCCGGCCGCGACCAGGGACCACAGCAGCCAGCACGCGATCACGACGGCGGGCGGCCGGGGCGTGACCTCGCCCGGCTGCGCGGCCTCCTGAGCGGCCTGCTGCTCGGCGTCGGTCTCGGGCATGGTTCCTCCAGTCCGTGGTGGGGTCGTGCTCGGTAGGGTCACCCCCATGTCGGCCGAGCATCCCTCGATCACCCGGTTCCGCGACGAGCACCAGCGCCGGGGCGGAACCGGCGAGATCGTCATTCTGCCCGACTCGGTCCACACGGCCGCACTGGCCGCCGAGGCACTGGGCTGCGAGGTGGGGGCGATCGCCAACAGCCTGCTCTTCGACGTCGACGGCACGCCGGTGCTCATCCTCACCTCCGGCGCGCACCGGGTCGACACCGAGCTGGTGCAGACCACGATCGGCGGCCCGGCGCTGCGCCGCGCCAAGCCGGAGTTCGTCCGCGAGCACACCGGCCAGGTGATCGGCGGGGTCTCCCCCATCGGCCACCCGGCGCCCGTGCGCACCTACCTCGACCCGTGGCTGCAGCGCCACGAGGTGGTCTGGGCGGCGGCCGGGCACCCGGCAGCGGTCTTCTCGACGACGTACGACGAGCTGCTCGCGCTCACCAGCGCCGAGCCCCTCGACGTCGCGAAGGACTGAACGCGTGCGCATCGTCGTCGTCGGCGGCGGTCTCGGCGGCATGGCCGCAGCCGCCCGCCTGGCCAAGCTGGGCCACGAGGTCGCACTGCTGGAGGCGTCCGGCAGGCTCGGCGGGGCGCTCGCGCCGGTCGAGCAGGACGGGTACCGGTGGGACGCGGGTCCCGCGAGCACGCTGCTGCCCGCCGCCCTGCGCGACCTGTTCCGCAAGTCCGGGCGCCCGCTGGAGAAGGAGCTCGAGTCCGACCTCGAGCCGCTGCCGATCCTGCGCGAGCACCGCTTCGCCGACCGCACCTCGGTGCTACTGCCCGGCGGCTCCCGGGCCGACCAGATCGCGGCCTTCGACGCGCTCGGTCCCGGGCTCGGCGAGAAGTGGGCCACCCACGTCGACGTCTACGGACCGGTGTGGGACGTGTTGCGCCGCCATTACGTCGAGGTCCCCTGGGACCCGCGCACCAAGGGCGCGGTTCCCAAGGAGCTGGACTCGATGTTCGACATCCGCGAGACGCTCCACAAGCGGCTGCGCCACGCGTTCCGCGACGAGCGGCTGGCGTTGGTCGCAGGGCACGCCGCGGTCGCCGAGGGGCACGACCTGCGCAACGTGCCGTCCTGGGTGGGCGTCACCGCCTACCTCGAGCAGTGCTTCGGCGGCTGGCAGGTGCCCGGCGGGATGGGGCGGATCGTCGAGCTGCTGACCGCGCGCCTGGAGACCCGGGGCGTGCTGGTGCGCACCGGGCTCGAGGTCGAGGACCTGGTCCTGCGCGAGGGCCGCGTGGTCGCCGTACGCACGGCGGAGGGTGAGGCGGACGCCGATGCCGTCGTGGTCGCCATCGACCCGCGCCGGCTGCCCGTGCTGGCGCCGCACGTCGAGCGCACCATGCCCGCGATCCCGCCGGTCGTGTCGCACGTCGGGCTGGCCGGCGACGTCCCCGACCTGCCACACGAGCTGGTCATCCACGAGGAACCCCTGCTGAGCGTGCGTCCGGGCGGCATCGCGCCCGACGGCGGCACCGCGTGGACGATCCACGGCCGCGGCAAGATCGCCGAGGACCTCCTCGACGCCCTCGCCCGGCACAAGCTCGACGTCCGCGAGAACGTCGTCACCCGGGTCGACCTGTCGCCGCGGGACCAGGTCGAGCAGTGGCGCGGCTCGCCGATGGGCGTGCTGTGGCAGGGCCGCGGCACCGTCCGGCAGCGGATCGGCCCGGGCACGCCCGTCCCCGGCGTGTACGCCGCCGGCGCCCACACCGCTCCGGGTGCGGGCGTGCCGTTCGTGACCCAGTCGGCCGCGCTGGTCGCGCAGCTGATCGGACCGGCCTGACCCGAGGGGCCGGGCCGGTCCGGCCGCGTCAGACCGTGATCTGCAGCGCCTCGAAGATCTCGAGCGTCGCCTTGGACCGGTTCAGCGTGTAGAAGTGCAGGCCGGGCGCACCGCCGGCGAGCAGCTCGTCGCACAGCTCCGCGGCGATCCGGATGCCCTCGGCGCGCACGGCGGCGGGGTCGCCGTCGTACGCGCTGATCCGCTCGACGATGTCGTCCGGGACACTGGTGCCGATCAGCTCGCCCTGGCGGCGGATCGCGGCCAGGTTCAGGATCGGCATGATGCCCGGCAGGATCGGGATGTCGACGCCGCGGGCACGGACCCGCTCGACCAGGTCGAAGTAGTCGGACGCCCGGAAGAACATCTGCGTGACCGCGAACTCGGCGCCGGCCTTCGCCTTGGCGACGAGCACGTCGGCGTCGGCGTCGAGCGACTCCGCCGAGGGGTGGCCCTCGGGGAAGGCGGCGATGCCGACCCGGAAGTCGCCGCGTGAACGGGCCAGCTCGACCAGCTCGACCGCGTAGTTGAGGCCGCCCTCGGTCGGGGTCCAGTCGGCGCGCGGGCCCTCCTGCGGGTCGCCGCGCAGCGCCATGACGTGGCTCACGCCCTCGGCGACGTAGGAGTCGAGGATTCCCTCGAGCTCGGCACGGGTGTGGCCGACGCAGGTCAGGTGGGCCAGCGGGACCATCGCGGTCTCGCGGGCGATCCGCCCGGTGATCGCGACCGTCTTGTCGCGGGTGCTGCCGCCTGCGCCGTACGTCACCGACACGAAGGTCGGGCGGTAGGGCTCGAGCGCCCGGATCGCGTCCCAGAGCTGCGCCTCACCTGCCTCGTCCTTGGGAGGGAAGAACTCGAAGGAGAACGAATGGCCGCCCTCACGGATGATCTCGCCGAGGGAGCGCCCAGCACCGGTGGTCATGAGCCGCAGTGTAGGTGTCCGGAGCGGGCCGGGGTCGGGCATCTCGCCAATCACCCGAGTCACTAGGCTCACATCCGTGACCAGCCAGGTGTGGGACCCGACCCCGTTCCGGACCGAGGTCCAGGCCACCCTGGACACCTTCCTCGCCGACCAGTCGGCCCGGCTCGCACCGCTCGGTGGGGATGCCGCGCGGTTGCTGTCCGAGGCACGGGTCACCGTGTCGGGGGGCAAGCGGTTCCGGGCCGCCTTCTGCCACTGGGGCTACGCCGCGCTCGCCGGCGCGCCGACCGGCGCCGACGCCGAGGCCGTACGACGCGCCGCCGCCGCCCTCGAGCTGCTGCACGCGAGCGCACTGGTCCACGACGACCTGATGGACGCCTCCGACACCCGCCGCGGCCGCTCCGCGACCCACCGCACCTTCGAGCGCGCCCACCGGGCCGACGGCTGGCGGGGCGACCCGGAGCAGTACGGCGCCGCCGCCGCGATCCTGCTCGGTGACCTGCTGCTGTCGTGGTCCGACGAGCTGCTGCGCCGCTGCGGCCTGGGCTGGGACCGGGTCGGCCCGGCCCTCGACGTGTTCGACCTGTGCCGCTCGGAGGTGATCGCCGGACAGTTCCTGGACGTCTCCGTGCAGGCCCGCGGCCGTGCCGATGTCGCCCAGGCGATGACGGTGCTGCGCTACAAGTCGGCGAAGTACTCCATCGAGCGCCCGATCCACGTCGGCGCCGCGCTCGCCGGAGCCGACACCGCGACCCTCGACCAGCTCAGCGCCTTCGGCCTGCCGCTCGGCGAGGCGTTCCAGCTGCGCGACGACCTGCTCGGTGTCTTCGGCGACCCGGCCACCACCGGCAAGCCCGCGGGCGACGACCTCGTCGAGGGCAAGCGGACCGTGCTGGTCGCGCTGGCACTCGACCACGCCTCCCCCGCCGACGCCGAGCGCCTCGACGCAGCGCTCGGCACTGCCCTGTCCGATGCCGAGATCGCCGATCTGCGCGCGATCATCGACGGCTGCGGCGCCCGCGCCGAGGTCGAGTCGATGATCGACGACCTCGCCCGCCAGGCCGTCGACGCCCTGCACCGCGGCCAGGCCGAGGCCGGCTGGGACGCGGAGGCGTGCCGAGTGCTCGAGCAGCTGGCCGCCGCGGCGACGCGCCGCGCGCACTGACGACGCACCGCTGACAGCGGGCCGTGAACCCGATCGACCGGTTCGGACAAGAACAGGGCATGGGCAACGACACGAACGCGACCGGCGACGACTGGACCGCCGAGGTACGACGCATCAGGCCGGAGCCGCCGGACCCCACGGTCGAGGTGACCGCGGCCGCCCGCCGCGACCTGGCCGCTGCCATCGCAGCCGAGCAGACCCGCCCGGCCCGCCTGGCTCGTCCAGCCCGTCGGACGGTCCGCCTCCTCGCAGCCGCCGCAGCGGTCGCGGTCGTGGCCGGCGGCGTCACGACGGCCGGCGTGCTCGTCGGCCGGGACGACCCCGGTACGACGTCCGCCACCGCGCTGATCCCGACCTCGGGCGACGGGCCGACGGCGCTGCGCGCGGCAGCCGTCGTCAGCCTGCGCTCCGACGTGCCCGCACCCGGCGGCCGGGTCCGGCACATCAGGTTCCAGAACTTCACCGACCCGGGCGCACCCGTCTACGACCAGTACATCCAGCCGGACGGGCGCGCGGAGGTCGGTCCCGTGGACGGACCGCTGACGGCGACCGAGGGCTTCGTGCCGACGGCGCGGGTCACCGCGCTGCCGACCGATCCCACGGCGCTGCGCGACGCCCTGCTCGCCCTGGGCGAGGAGCGTGGCCTGGGCCAGCCCGGTGACAGCGCCGAACGGGTCCTGTACCGGGTCGCCACCGACCTGCTGCCCGACCCCGCGCTCTCGTCGGCGACCCGCTCGTCGCTCTACCGCGTGCTGGCGGCCACCCGGACCGCCGACGTGGCCGCGCAAGTACTGCCGACGGCACGGGTGCTGGGGCGCGACGGCGTCGCGCTGCGGTTCACCTTCGCCGAAGGCGCCGTCGACACCTGGGTGCTCGACCGGCGTACCGGCGCGCTGCTGAGCACCGAGACCGTGCTGCCGGACGGCACCCGGCTCGGCGGCCAGCGCTACCTGGTCTCCGAGCTGACCGACCCCGCGACCCCGTCCGCACCCGCGTGAGCGCCGCCGAGACCCGACCTGCCCGGGTGCCCGCCCTGGACGGGCTGCGGGGCGTGGCCGTGCTCGCGGTCGTCGGCTACCACCTGTTCCCGGCGCGCCTGCCGGGCGGCTTCCTGGGCGTTGACATGTTCTTCGTCCTGTCCGGCTTCCTCATCACCGCGCACCTCGTGCGCGAGGCGGACACGCTGGGACGCCCTCGCTTCGCGCAGTTCTGGGTACGACGGGCGCGACGGATCCTGCCCGCGCTGCTGGCAGTGCTGCTGGCGGTGACCGCGACCGCCGGGGTGCTCGGCGGCGCGCTCGAGGTGCGGCTGAGGCAGCAGGTGCTGGCCGCGCTGACGTTCAGCAGCAACTGGTACCAGGCCGGTGCGCCGGCATCGTACGAGGACCGGTTCGAGGCGCCGGTGCTGCAGCACCTGTGGTCGCTGGCCGTCGAGGAGCAGTTCTACCTGGTGTGGCCGGTGCTGCTGTGGCTCGTCCTCGCCGTCACCCGGAGCGCCGGCACGGCCTGGCGGTTCCGGGCCGTCGCGGCACTCGCCGCGCTCAGCATCGCCGCGATGGCCGCCGGACACCTCTCCGGCACGTCCCTGAACCGGCTCTACTTCGGCACCGACACCCACGGCTTCGCGCTGCTGGTCGGTTCCGCCGCCGCCCTGTGGGCGGTCGAGGTGCGGCTGCGCACGGCGCTCGCGGCGGCGGCCGGCACCCTCGTCGCGATCGCGCTGCTGCCCTGGGACGCGCCCCTCACCTACCTCGGCGGTACGGCGGCGGTCGCGACCGCCACGGCGCTGGTCGTGCTCCACCTCACCGGCGACGCCCGGCGTCCCGACTGCGGCCGGTCGCCGGTCGCGATCGCCCTGTCCGCGCCGTCGTTGCGCTGGGCGGGCGAGCGCAGCTACGGGATCTACCTGTGGCACTGGCCCGTGATCGTGGTCCTGATGCAGGTGGCACCCGGCGTGCCGCTCGCCGTGGCCGCCGTACCGATCACCCTGGCGCTCGCGGCGCTGTCGTGGCGTCATCTGGAGCAGCCGGTGCAGCGGATCGGCTACCGGGCCTCGGCGGGGCAGGTCGTGGCGCTGGGGCGGCGCACCGGACTGGTCGGCGTCGCCGTCAGCACCGTCGTCGCCGCGCTGGTCTCGGCCACCGTCACCGCCGGGATCGGCAACTCCCGCGACCACAGCGCGCTCCAGGTGAGCCTCGACACCGGCCAGGCGGCGATCGAGGCGCACCGCAAGGCCGCGCCGCCTCCGCCGCCGGTGCCGGCCCCGGGCCCGGCGCCGTCGCCGTGGACCTCGCCCGCGCCGGGGGACGGCCGCGACCTGACCGTCATCGGCGACTCGGTCACCGTGGCCGCCGCGCCGGCGCTCTACGACCTGCTCCCCCAGGCCGACCTGCGCGCCCACGTCGGAATGCAGATGTGGAGCCTCGAGAAGCGGATCCGGGGCCTGCGCAGGGCCGGCGCGCTGCGGCCGGTCGTCGTCATCGCCCTGGGCACGAACGGCGACTTCGCCCCCCACCAGCTCACCGACGCCATCGGCGCCGCCGGGCCGGGACACCGGTTCGTCCTGGTCACGGCGAGCGGGCCCCGGTCGTGGATCGCGCCGGCGAACGCCAAGCTGCGCCGCTACGCCCGCAGCCACGCGAATGCCCGGATCGCGGACTGGGAGGCGCTGCGGGCCCGGGTCCCGGACTTCGCCGGCGACCACATCCACCCCGGGCCGCGCGGCGGGGCCGTCCTCGCCCGCCTGGTGTCCCGCACCGCCGCGTCCTTCTACGGCGAGACGGCCTCGTGACCGGCTCCGACGGCGACCTGATCGCCGCCTCCTGGCAGCGGCCCGAGGCCTTCGGCACCCTCTTCGAGCGCCACTTCACGGCTGTCCACCGCTACCTCGCCCGCCGAGCCGGCACCCAGGCCGCCGACGACCTCGCGTCCGAGGTCTTCACCACCGCGTTCCGGCGACGACGGACGTTCCGCGCCGAGCACGACTCGGCGCTGCCCTGGCTCTACGGCATCGCCGCCAACGTCCTGCGCAGCCACCTCCGGTCGGCGAGCCGGCAGGCCGCGGTGCCACCCGGCCCCGAGCCCGTCGAGCCACCGTTCGTCGACGCCGTCGAGGACGCCGTCGACGCGCACCGGCGGTTCGCGGTGCTGCGCGAGCACCTCGACGCACTGAGCGAGGACGATCGCGCGACGCTGCTGCTCCACGCCTGGGAGGACCTCCCCTACGAGCAGGTCGCCCAGGCTCTCGACATCCCCGTCGGGACGGTGCGCTCGCGCCTCAACCGGGTCCGTCGCAAGCTGCGCAGCGCGTCCACGGCGCCCTGAGCACTGCGCCCGCGGGCCTCAGGCCAACAGCGGTACGGCGTCCGTGGGACCCGCACCCCGCAACAGCACCTCGACCGCCGGACCTGCCTCGCCCCGATCGCCGAGGACCTCGACGACGAGCCCGAACCACCGCGGCTCGGCGCGCGCGAACCCGGACCAGGCGTCCCAGAGCAGCACGGTCGGGCCGGGCAGGTCGCGCAGGCAGTCGTTGAGGGCGTCCAGGTTGGCGCCGTAGTGGTCGGGGAACCCGAGCGCGCTGCCGATCGCTCGGAGCACGTCGGCGCGGGCGTCGAGGGCAACGCCGTCGACGTACCCGAAGCCCCAGCCGGCGTGCTCGGCCGCGTGCTGCACCGAGGCGACGTCGAGCGCCGACTCCCACCGGTGGACCCCGGACGTGTGGCGCCCGGCCAGGACGGCTGCGAGACCGCTCATCGGCGGATCCTCTCGAACGACTCGTAGTGGTCCGCGGTCCAGTACAGCTCTCCCCCGTCGCCGGCGATGATCCGTCGCGCGCCGCGGTGATCGAGTCCGGGGGTGTCGACGGTGTACTCCGCGTAGTAGCCGCGCGGCCGGTCCGGCAGCACGCCCTCGAAGTTGCCGAAGGTGGAGCCGTCCTTGCCGGGGTACGGGAACGGCCCGCCGGCGTCGATCAACTCGACCGTCTCGGCGGCCTCGCGCGGCAGGTCGGCCAGGTCGACATACGCGATGCCGTCCTCGTCGCGCGACGCCGACCGGGTCGGTGAGAAGGAGGCACGCGGCGAGGTCGAGGCATGTGGCGTCGAGGTGGCGCTCGGCGACGACGTGACGCTCGGGCTGTCACTGGCCCGCGACGGCTCGGGATCGTCGCCGCCGCGCGACTGCAGCCACCACACCCCGACCAGCAGGACGACGGTGATGGCCGTCGAGACGACCTGGGTCGTCCGGCGGCCCGTCCTCGGCATGCGCAGCCTCAGAACGCCAGCGCCTGGGCGCGGCGCTTGACCTCGGAGCCGCGGTTCTCGTGCAGCGCGTCGATCGGGCGGCCCGGGAGGTCCGCGTCGAGGAAGATCCAGGCGATGCACTCACGGTCGTCGAAGCCGTTGTCGTGGAGCACGGTGAGCAGGCCGGGCAGGCCCTTGACCGGCTCGCCGTCGACGATGAAGAGCGCCGGGACGCCCTGCCGCCGGCCCTCGCCGGGCTTCGCGGCGGCGAGCTGGTGGTCACGGACCATCGTGCGCACGCTGGCCGGCGTCACGCCCATCAGGGCAGCGGCCTGGTCCCAGTCCAGCCACTCCTCGACGAGGGCGGCAAGGTCGTGGTCGGCCAGTCGCGGTTCGCTCATGGGGCCATCTTCCCCCACCCGGGTGCGATTGCGCCCGTCGGCGTGGCTTCGGTCAGGCGTGGCCCCTCCCCGTACGATGGTCGTTCCGGTCACCTTCCCCGGCCGGTCCAGCAGAACATGCACAGGAGGGTCGCTGTGCACGAAGACCAGCGCGCTCGCGGCGGCCCCGCCGCGCGCCCCGGCGACCCCTCGAAGCGGGTGGAGGACCACCAGTTCGGCCGGCTCCTCGACGACCGGTACCGGATCGGCATCCGGATCGCCCGCGGCGGCATGGCCAGTGTCTACGAGGCCGTCGACACCCGCCTCGACCGCACCGTGGCCGTCAAGATCATGCACCCGGGCCTCGGGGACTCGACGACCCACGACGACGACTCGTTCGCGCGCCGCTTCGTCAGCGAGGCCAGGGCCGCCGCCCGGATCTCGCACCCGCACGTGGTGGCCGTCTTCGACCAGGGGCGCGACGAGAGCGACGGGACCGTCTACCTCGTCATGGAGTACGTCCCGGGCCACACGCTGCGCGACACCGTCACGAAGGACGCCCCGATGTCGCCCGAGCGGGCGCTGGCCCTGCTCGACCCGGTGCTGTCCGCACTCGGTGCCGCCCACCGCGCGGGCCTGATCCACCGCGACGTGAAGCCCGAGAACGTCCTGATCGCCGACGACGGGCGGGTCAAGGTCGCCGACTTCGGCCTGGCCAGGGCGGTCAGCGCCGACACCCAGCACACCGCGACCAACGGCGTGCTCATCGGCACCGTGTCCTACCTCGCCCCCGAGCTGGTCGTGGAGCAGCGGGCCGACGCACGCGCCGACGTGTACGCCGCGGGCGTGATCCTGTTCGAGCTGCTCACCGGCACCAAGCCCCACACCGGCGAGACCCCGATCGCGGTCGCCTACCGCCACGTCCACGAGGACGTCCCGGCGCCGTCGAGCGTCGTCCCGGGCATCCCCGACTACGTCGACGCCCTCACCGCGCGGGCCACCACCCGCGACCCCAGCCTGCGCCCGGCCGACGCGACGGTGCTGCTGCACCACGTGCGCCGCGTCGTGCAGGCGCTCCACGACGGCGTCCGCTCCGACCCCGAGCTGGTCGCCGACCTGCTGCCCGCGACCCGCGCCGCCGCGCCGGCGGAGGCCGCGGACGTCGACGGCGACACCACGCCCGAGCCGGTCGCCTCGCTGTGGGACGGCATGCCCGACCTGGTCTCGCCGGACGTCGCGCCGGACCACGAGCGCACCTCGGTCATCGTCGAGCGCCCGCAGCCGCCCGTCCCGGTCGCTCCCCTGCCGCCCCCGCCGGCTCCCCCGAAGCAGAGCCGGCCAGCGCGCGAGCGCAGGCCGGGCCGGGCCAAGGGCATCGCGGTCGCCCTGGTCCTCGTCGTCCTCGCGGCCGCGGTCGGCACCACGGCCTGGTGGGTCGGCTGGGGCCGCTACACGACCACCCCCGGCGTGATCGGGCTGGAGCAGGCCGCCGCGTCGGCGAAGCTCGACAAGGCCGGGCTGGGCGCCGAGGTCGAGGAGGTCTACTCCGAGAGCGTCGCCAAGGGCGTCGTCATCACGACCGAACCGCGCCCCGGGGCCAAGATCCTGCCCGACGGCGAGGTCACCCTGACCGTCTCCCTCGGCAAGGAGCGGTACGACGTCCCGGACCTCGCCGGCAAGACCGTCGACGAGGCGACCGCGGCCCTGCGCGAGGTCAAGTTCGTCGCCGGCCAGCCCGCCGAGGAGTGGTCGGAGACCGTCGAGGCCGGCCGGGTGATCCGGTCCACGCCGGCCTTCGGCACCCCCGAGGCACAGGGCCTGCCGGTGGGCACCTCGGTCACGCTCGTCGTCTCCAAGGGCCGCAAGCCGCTCAAGGTCCGCAGCTTCGTCGGCAAGGACGCCGACAAGGCGAAGCAGGTGCTGGGCAAGAAGGGCCTCGCCGTCGAGGTCGTCGAGGAGAAGTACAGCGACGACGTCGCCGAGGGCGACGTGATCAGCCAGACCCCCGAGTCCGGCACGCTCTACAAGGGCGACAAGGTCGAGCTGGTCGTCTCGAAGGGCCCCGAGCTGGTCGTGGTGCCGGCGGTGCGTCTCAAGTCGACCGACGACGCGATCGCCATGCTCGAGGACCTCGGCCTCGACGTCCGGGTCGAGCACGCCGACATCTACATCAACGGATCGGTCGCCTGGAGCACCGATCCGGGCGGCGGCGACAAGGTGCGCAAGGGCAGCACGGTCATCCTCTATGTCGTCTGACCGCTCCGCGGTCGCCGGCAGCACCTCCCGTCGTACCGCCCTCCTGGCGACGCTCGCCCTGCTCGCGATGACCGCGTGCTGGGGTTCGACGTTCTTCCTCATCAAGGACCTCCTCGAACGGGTGCCCACGGTCGACTTCCTGGCCGTGCGCTTCCTGCTCGCCGGCGGCGTGATGCTGCTGATCGCGCCGCGGGCGGTGGCACGGCTCGCGCCCGACGTACGCCGCCGGGCGCTGGTGCTCGGCGCGCTCTACGGCGTCGGCCAGATCCTGCAGACCGCGGGGCTCGCGCACACCCCTGCCAGCGTCTCGGGCTTCATCACCGGCCTGTACGTCGTCGCGACGCCGTTGTTCGCCGCCGTGGTCCTGAAGACCCGGATCACCCCGGCCACCTGGGGCGCGGTCGTGCTCGCCACGACCGGGCTCGGCGTGCTCACCCTCGACGGCTTCTCGATCGGGTACGGCGAGGCGATCACCCTCGTCGCCGCACTGCTGTACGCCGCGCACATCGTCGCCCTCGGTGCCTGGTCGCGCCCCGCCGACGCCCTCGGCATGTCGATCCTGCAGATCCTGGTCATCGCTGCGATCTGCCTGGTCGCCGCGCTGGTGTCGGGCGAGCCGGGCATCGTGTTGCCCGAACGGGGCGGCGACTGGCTGAACCTGGTCTACATGGCGCTGTTCGCCGGCGCCGCGGCCCTGCTCGCGCAGACCTGGGCGCAGGCACACCTGCCCGCGACCCGCAGCGCGATCATCATGAGCATGGAGCCGGTGTTCGCGGCGTTCTTCGCGGTGCTGCTCGGCGGCGAGTCGCTGACCGGGCGGATGCTCTGCGGCGGGCTGTTCGTCCTCGCCGCCATGCTCGTCGTCGAGCTGGTCCCGCGTCGCCACGTCGAGGGCGAGGTCACCCACCTGGTGGTGTGACGGGGTGGCCAGACCCGGCCGGCAGGCGCACCATGGGGTGGGGGGACCAACCCTTGGGAGATGAACATGGCCGGTCACATCATCCACGTGCACAGCACCATCCCCGCCCCGCCCGCGAAGGTGTGGGACGTCATCACCGATGTCGCCCACGCCCCCGACGTGCTGCGCAGCGTCAGCGAGAGCGAGGTGCTGACCGAGGGCGGGTACGACGTCGGCACCACCTGGCGCGAGCGACGGACCCTGTTCGGGCACCACGGACCCGAGCAGATCCACGTCGTCGAGTCCGAGCCCGAGCGTCGCACCGTCGTCGAGGCCGAGGTCGGCAACGACATCATCCGCACCGCCTACCGCCTCACGCCGTCCGGTCCGGAGGCGACCGGGACCCGGCTGGCGATGACCACGACGGTCGAGATGAGCCACCGATCCGTTCTCTCGCGGACGATGTGGGCGATGTTCGGGGGCTTCAGCTACGACCGCACCCGCAAGGTGCTCGAGCACGACCTGGAGGACATCGAGGCGGAGGCCTGCCGGCGCGCGATGGCGGGCTGAGTCACATCCAGTGACACCTCACCGTTCTGTCGGGGTACGGTGAGCCCCGCGATGACCACCCCGACGGACTGCACCAGCTGCGGGCACGAGCTCGGGGTCGGCCGGTTCTGCACGAACTGCGGACAGCCCGTTCCCGGCCGGCACCCGGAGGCGGCGCCCGCCACGAGCGCGCCCGTCGTACCCCCGCCGACCGGCCAGCTGCCGCCCGCGGCGCGCTACCCGCTGTACGCCGACGCCCCGACCTCACCGGCCGGTCCGCCCGGCCCGCCCCCGGCGGCACCGCCGGCGGCGATGACCCAGCTGGCGCCCCCGGTGCCGGCATTCGCACCGGCGCCGTCCGCCCCCGCGTCGCGCGAGCGGTCCGGGACGCCGTGGCTGCCCTGGCTGCTCGGGATCGTGGTCCTCGCGCTGGTCGCCGGCATCGGCGCCTTCCTGCTCGTCAGCTCAGGCGGTGACGACGGCGACGCCAGCGACGACTCGGCCCAGGGGCAGCGCACCGACGACGCCGGCCCGACCACCCCGTCGAGCCCCGACGGCTCCGACGAGCCCCTGCCCGACAGCAGCGGCACCGGCGCCCCGGTCGAGCCGCCCGCCGCCGCCGACCTGCGCGACCTGACCGCGACGGCGAAGGCCGAGGTCCCCGCCACGGCGCCCGCGTCCCGCGACCGGCAGAACCACCCGGTCACCTACGTCGCCCGCAACATGCTCGACGCCAGGCCGCGCACGGCGTGGCGGATGCCCGGCGACGGCACCGGCGCGACGCTCGTGTTCGACCTCGGCCAGGCCGTCGTGCTGACCGAGGTCGGCCTGCTCAACGGCTACGCCAAGGTCGACGGCGCCGACAACTGGTACCGCGGCAACCGGCGGATCCTCGCCGTGCAGTGGGAGTTCGACGACGGCACCCGGATCACCCAGGACCTCCGCGACCGGCAGAGCGTCCAGCTCCAGCCGGTCGGCCCGGTGGCGACCCGACGGGTCATGCTGCACCTGGTCGAGGTGAGCGCGCCCGGCAAGGGCCCGAACGGCCGGGACTTCACTGCGATCAGCGACGTGCGCTTCCGCGGCGCCAGCGGGTGAGCTCGCGAACCCGCGGATGAGCGCCGCGGGTTGAGGAGCGTCGGCTCGGACCGAGCCTGCGAGGCCCGAGCGACGCGTCTCGAAACTTGGCGCGCCTGCCGCAACCTCAGGCCAGGCCGGCGAGGACCTGCACGGCCTGCTCGGCGTCGGCGCGGCTGACGTCGAGGTGCGTGACCAGCCGGATGGTGCGGGCACCGACGGCGCCCACGAGCACGCCCGCCTCGCGGGCGCGAGCCACGTAGCCCGGGGCGTCGGCGACGTCGAAGGCCACGATGTTGGTGTCGACGCCGGCGGGGTCGACACCGACGGCCTCCGCGAGCAGCCTGGCGTGAGCGTGGTCGTCGGCGAGCCGCTCGACGTGGTGGTCGAGGGCGTGCAGGCCGCCGGCCGCGAGGATGCCGACCTGGCGCATGCCGGCGCCGAGCCGCTTGCGGCGTACCCGTGCCTGCGCCATCCGCTCGACGCTGCCGAGGAGCAGCGATCCGGCCGGTGCACCGAGGCCCTTGGACAGGCACACGGCCATCACGTCCGCCACGGCGCCGTACGACGCCAGCGGGACGCCGGTCGCGACGTGGGCGTTCCAGATGCGGGCGCCGTCGAGGTGGACCGCGACGCCGCGCTCGTCGGCGAAGGCGCGCAACGCCTGCAGGTCGTCGAGCGGGAGCACCGCGCCCCCGGCGAAGTTGTGGGTGTTCTCGACCGAGAGCGCGGCGGTCTGCACGAAGTACGGCCCCAGGTCAGGCGCGAACAGCTCCTCGAGCGCGGCCAGGTCGACCTGTCCGCGCGGGTGGGACCAGGTGCGCATGGTCAGCCCGCTGACCGCGCCGTGCGCACCGAGCTCGGCCCGCGCGATGTGGGCGCGGGCCTCGCAGAGCACCTCCTGGCCGGGCGCCACGACGGCCGCGACCGCGAGCACGTTGGCCAGCGACCCGGTCGGCGTGAACAGCGCAGCCTCGTGACCGAACAGCCCCGCCACCCGCTCCTCGAGCGCGCGGACGGTCGGGTCCTCGCCGTACACGTCGTCGCCGACCTCGGCCGCTGCCATGGCGGCACGCATCGCCTCCGTCGGGCGGGTGACGGTGTCGCTGCGGAGGTCGATCACGCGCGCAGCATGCTCGCGACCTGGAAGGCCAGCTCCAGCGACTGGACGCGGTTGAGACGCGGGTCGACGACCGACTCGTAGCGGTGCGCCAGGCCCTGCTCGTCGAGCTCCTCGCCGCCGCCGACGATCTCGGTGACGTCGTCGCCGGTGTTCTCGACGAGGATGCCGGCCGGGACCGTGCCGAGCGCGCGGTGCACGTCGAAGAAGCCCTGCACCTCGTCGAGGACGTCCTCGAAGCGGCGGGTCTTGTAGCCGTTGGAGGCCTCGAACGTGTTGCCGTGCATCGCGTCGCACACCCACGCGACGTCGACGCCCTCGGCGGTGACCTTCTCGACCAGCGGCGGCAGGCCGTCGCGGATCTTGCCCGCGCCGAAGCGGGTGATGAAGGTCAGCCGGCCGGGCTCGTTGGTCGGGTTCAGCCGGGCGGCCAGCGCCAGTGCGTCGTCGGCGGTCGCGCTCGGGCCGAGCTTGCAGCCGATCGGGTTGCTGATGTGGCTGAAGTACTCGACGTGCGCGCCGTCGAGCTGGCGGGTGCGCTCACCGATCCAGACCATGTGGCCCGAGACGTTGTAGGGCTTGTCGGTGCGCGAGTCGATGCGGGTCATGGCGTGCTCGTACTCCATGATCAGCGCCTCGTGGGAGGAGTAGAAGTCGACCCGGTGGAACTCCTCCGGGTCGGCGCCGATCGCCTTCATAAAGGTGAGCGCCCGGTCGATCTCGGCCGCCATCGCCTCGTAGTGCTGGCCCACCGGGCTGTTGCGGACGAACTCGGAGTTCCAGGTGTGCACCTGGCGCAGGTCGGCGTACCCACCGGTGGTGAACGCGCGCACGAGGTTCAGCGTGGACGCCGACGCGTGGTAGACGTCCAGCAGCCGCTGCGGGTCGGGGCGGCGCGACTCGGGGGTGAACTCGACGCCGTTGACCGCGTCTCCGCGGTACGCCGGCAGGGTGACGCCGTCGCGGGTCTCGGTGTCCGAGGAGCGGGGCTTGGCGTACTGGCCCGCGAGGCGGCCGACCTTCACGACCGGGACGGACGCGGCGTAGGTCAGCACGACCGCCATCTGCAGCAGCACCCGCAGCTTGTTGCGGGTGTTGTCGGCCGTCGCGTCGACGAAGGTCTCGGCGCAGTCACCGCCCTGGAGCAGGAAGGCCTCACCGCGGCTGGCGGCCGCGATCTTCGCCTTCAGCTCGTCGCACTCGCCCGCAAAGACCAGCGGGGGCAGCGTGCGCAGACGGGCGACGGCAGCGGCCACGGCCGCTGGGTCGTCGTACGACGGCTGCTGCTTCGCTCCGATGGCGTGCAACTGCTCGAGGGACGGAAGGCTGTTCACCGCCCAATCGTACCCAGTGGTCAATCGTCGGTCGGATCGATGTCCATGTGCTCGATGTCGACGAAGTGACCGCCCTCGGGCTTGTGGACGAGCCGGGTCAGCAGCCACAGCACCATGCCGAGCCCGAGCAGGCCGGCAGCGATCTTGTACTGGATCAGGTCGGCCTCGAGCCGGGCCCACGGACCGAGCAGGTAGGCGCACAGGATCGCGCCGAGGACCGGGACCACGGTGGGTGCCCTGAAGGCGTGCGGGCGGGACGGCTCGCGGCGCAGCACCAGGCAGGCGATGTTGACGACGGTGAAGACCGCGAGGAGCAGCAGGGCCGTCGTACCGGACAGCGAGGTGACGATGGTGCTCTCCGAGCCGAGGCGCACGTAGGTGATCAGGCCGAAGGCCAGCAGGGTGGTGAAGCCGATGGCGACGTACGGCGAGCGCCGGCCCGGCAGCACCTTGCCGAGCACCGGCGGCAGCACGTGCTGCTGGGCCATGCCGTAGACGAGCCGGCTGGCCATCAGCATGTTGATCAGCGCGGTGTTGGCGACCGCGAAGACCGTCATGAACGGGAAGAAGTCGTCGATCGGCAGGTCCGGGGCACCGATCTTGACGACGTCGATGAGGATGCCGGCCTCGGCGTTGGTCGGCGTACCGATCTTGTCGGCGGGGATCACCGCGACGACGGAGACGGCGACCAGCATGTAGATGATGACCGCGATGCCGAGGCCGGTGAGCATCATCCGCGGGAAGATCCGCTCGGGGTCCTTGGTCTCCTCGACCATGTTGACCGAGTCCTCGAAGCCGACCATCGAGAAGAACGCGATCGCCGTGGCGACCGTGACCGCCATGAACAGGCCCTTGTCGTCGGGGTTCTCGAAGACGGTGATCCGGTCGAGGTTCCCGTCGCCCTTGCCGATCACGTAGCAGCCGATGCCGATCACGATCGCCAGGGCGGTCATCTCGACGAGGGTGAGCACGACGTTGAACTTCACGCTCTCCCCCACGCCGCGCAGGTTGATCAGCGCCAGCACCAGCATGAACGCGAGCGCCACGGCCAGTACCAGGCCGTTGCCCGGCGCGTCGTTGCCGAGGCCGATCAGCAGGTTGGAGGCCAGCAGTCCCGAGGAGGTCGAGGCGCTCGTGATGCCGGAGCAGACGACGGTGAAGGCGACCAGGAAGGTGATGAAGTGCAGGCCGAAGGCCTTGTGGGCGTAGAGCGCCGCACCGGCCGCCTGCGGGTACTTCGTCACCAGCTCGAGGTAGGAGAAGGCCGTGAGCGTGGCGATCGCGAACGCCACGAGGAACGGCAGCCAGGCGATGCCACCGACCTGTCCGGCGAGCCGCCCGGTGACGGCATACACGCCGGCACCGAGGATGTCGCCGACGATGAACAGGAGCAGCAGGCCGGGTCCGAGGACCCGCTTCAGCTCCGGTTGTCCCTGCTGTCCCGGCGCCGCGGCGCCGGTGGTCTGCGTCGTCATGGGGTGTCATCCCTTCCCGAGATTGGAAGTACTCCGTGCCTCACCTTCGCGCAGGGGGCGGAGAAACGGAAGCACTTGCCGGTGCCGGCGGCATGTCGCGGGGCAGCGGCTTCATCACGGGATGTAGTCGAAGCCGCGGTTCTGCAGCGGAGTTCCCCACGGGACGTGACGCGTCGCCTACATCCCGTGGTGAATCGCCGACCCGAGCAAGATCAGCCGAAGAAGACCTGCGCCTCGGCGTACTCCGCCGGACTGACCAGCTTGAGCGCACCGGTGCCCTCGACGAGCGGCACGCGGACGATGGACGTGCCGCGCAGGGCGACCATGACGCCGTACTCACCGTCGGCGACCGCGTCGATCGCCTGCAGCCCGAAGCGGGTCGCCAGCCAGCGGTCGAAGGCGGACGGCGTGCCGCCGCGCTGGATGTGGCCGAGGACGACGGCGCGCGCCTCCTTGCCGGTCCGCTGCTCGATCTCCTGGGCCAGCCGGTCCCCGATGCCGCCGAGCCGGACGTGGCCGAAGGCGTCCTTCTCACCGCTGACCAGCGTCATCCCGGTGCCGTCGGCCGGCACGGCGCCCTCGGAGACGACGATGATCGGCGCGTACTCGCTGCGGAAGCGGGTCTCGACGTGCGCGCAGACGGCCTCGATGTCGAACGGCGCCTCGGGGATCAGGACCGCGCTCGCTCCCCCGGCGATGCCGGCGTGCAGCGCGATCCAGCCGGCGTGGCGGCCCATCACCTCGACGACGAGCACCCGGTGGTGCGACTCGGCGGTGGTGTGGAGCCGGTCGATCGCCTCGGTCGCGATGTTGACCGCGGTGTCGAAGCCGAAGGTGAAGTCGGTGCCGGACAGGTCGTTGTCGATCGTCTTGGGTACGCCGACCACCGCCACCCCGAGGTCGGCCAGCCGCGTGGCGACACCCAGCGTGTCCTCGCCGCCGATCGCGACCAGCGCGTCGACCCCGGCGGCCGCGAGGTTGTCCTTGATCCGCTGCACGCCGTCGTCGATGGCGAAGGGGTTGGTCCGCGACGAGCCGAGGATGGTGCCGCCTCGCGGCAGGATCCCGCGGCACTGCTCGATCCCGAGCGGCATCGTCACGCCCTCGAGCGGGCCGCGCCAGCCGTCGCGGAAGCCGACGAACTCGAAACCGTGGCCGTTCACCCCCTTGCGCACCACGGCCCGGATCACGGCGTTCAGGCCCGGGCAGTCACCGCCACCTGTCAGCACTCCGACGCGCATGCGTCCCAACGTACGTCCGGTCTCGACGAGGTATCCAGGGAAACGCCGATCAATCCCGCCTGCTACGCGTCGGCGCCCATTGATCAGCGGTTCCCTAGGCTCTGACCATGACCTTCTCGATCGTGGCCCGGTCCGCTGACGGCGAGACCTGGGGTGTCGCCGTCGCGTCCAAGTTCCTGGCGGTCGGCTCCGCCGTGCCCGCCGCCGTCGCTGGAGTCGGCGCGCTCGCGACCCAGGCCGACGCCAACGTCGCCTACAAGGGGCTCGCCCTGTCCCACCTCGACGAGGGCGCCACCGCGCCGGTCGCGCTGCAGCGGCTGCTCGAGGAGGACGAGGGCCGGGCGCACCGCCAGGTCGGCATCGTCGACATCGACGGCAACGCCGCCTCCCACACCGGCGTCGAGTGCATCCCGTGGGCAGGTGGCCGCACGGGTGACGGGTACGCCGTCCAGGGCAACTGCCTGGCCGGCGAGGAGGTCGTCGCCGGCATGGAGGAGGCCTGGCTGGCCAGCTCCCCCGACGCACCGCTGCAGGACCGGCTGATCGCGGCACTGGCTGCGGGTGACGCCGCCGGTGGCGACCGCCGGGGCCGCCAGTCCGCCGCGATCCTCGTGGTCCGTGACGGCGCCGGGTACGGCGGCCTCGACGACGTCGCCGTCGACCTCCGGGTCGACGACCACGCCGCCCCGATCGACGAGCTGGTCCGGCTGCTCGACCTGCACGACCTCTACCTGACCGCCTCGACGGAGGACGAGAAGGTCAGCGTCGACGCCGCGCTGCGCGACGAGCTCGAGGCCTTCGCCACCGCCGCCGGGCACCGCGACTTCCACACCTGGGTCGGCACCGAGAACTACGAGATGCGGGTCGCGCCCGACCTGGCCTGGATCGACCGCCGGGTGCTGGCGATCGTGCGGGACCTCAGCGACTCCTGACC
Source organism: Nocardioides sp. F233 (assembly GCF_057813895.1). Classification (NCBI taxonomy): domain Bacteria; kingdom Bacillati; phylum Actinomycetota; class Actinomycetes; order Propionibacteriales; family Nocardioidaceae; genus Nocardioides; species Nocardioides sp. F233. The sequence continues at coordinate 781,190 of NZ_JBVASH010000002.1, read as the reverse complement.
CGCTCCAGGGCCTTCTCCGCCGCGTCCCGCTCGGCCGTGGCGGTGCGCAGGTCCGCGCCGGCGCCGTCACGGACCTCCTCCGCCTCGGCCAGCTCCTCCTCGAGCGCCTCGGCCTGCTCCTCGAGGTCGGCAAGGCGGCGGCGCAGCTCGTCGGTCTCGGCCTCCAGCTGCAGCGACCGGGCGGAGAGTCGGTCGACCTCGCCGGACGCGTCGTCGTGGGTGGCCCGCGCGGCGTCGTACTCCTCCTGGGCGGCGGCGAGGCGCTCCTCGGCTGCGGCTATCGCCTTGGCCGCCTTGTCCGGATCCGGTACGACGTGCAGCTCGGGCGGGCCCGGACGGGCGGCCTCGCGCGGGGTGGCGCTGAACCCCAGGGCCTCGGGCAGCGCGACGGCGCTCGCGAGGGCGTCGGCGTCCATCGGCTCGAGGCCGGTCGTGTGCAGCGCACTGACGAGCAGGCCGCTGCGGACCGCGCGACCGCACTCGGCGTCGACCATCGCGGCGGTGAGTGTGGCCTCGACCTGCTCGGCAACGGCCTCGGTGACCCGCAGGCCCTCGTCGGCCGCGATCCGGCGGGCCTGGGTGGTGACGGCAGCGGTGACCTGGCGGCGTTGCTTCGTCAGCGCCCGCAGCTCACCGGCCGACATCGCCGCCTGCGCCTCGCGCAGCGCGGCCCCGACGCTGAGCACCTGGTCGACCTGGGCCGCCTCGCGGCGTACCAGCAGGTCGACGACCCACGCGGCGGTGCTGGGCTTGCGCAGCGCCTTGACCTGTGCGGCGAGCGGCGTGCCCTTGAGCTCCTTGGCCCGGGCGTCGCGCGCCGGCGTGAACTCCCCGAGCGGCAGGGCGTAGAGCTCGTCGGCGATCTCCAGCAGGTCAGCCACGCTGGGAGTCTTCCAGAGTCATCGCAGGCCGGCGCCGATCATCGTGACAGTCAGGTCGACCAGGTCCGCGCGCTCCACGCCGTCCGGCCGGGCGAGAGCGATCCGCAGGCAGGTCGAGACCAGCACGCCCATCAGCATGAACACGACGGCCTCGAGCTGCTCGGGGGCGAGGTCGGGGCGGTGGCGTCGCGGGAGCAGCGAGGCGAGGCGGTGGAGGTCGGCCTCGATCTCGGGGAGCACGTTGGCGTTGCTGCCGGCGGGGATCTGGTTGACCATCGCGGTGATCACGCCGCGGTGCCGCTCGAAGCCGTCGACGAGGGTGACGACGACCATCCGCAGCGCGGCGTCGAGGTCGAGCTCGAGCGCGTCGACGACGCTGACCATGAGGTCGTCGCTGATCGCGTGCACCGCCTCCTCACGCAGCACGGCGAGCAGCTCGGTGCGGTCGCTGAAGTAGCGGTAGAAGGTCCCGCTGCTCACGTGCGCGTCGCGGATCACGGCCGACGTGGTCAGCCGGTCGAGGCCGTCGCGGTCGAGGATCCGCACCGCCGTGTCGAGCAGCAGCCGACGCGTCTGGACCGCGCGATCCTGTCGGGGCCGGGCCCGCTGTCGCTCCGCCACGACGTCACGCCTCGTCGTCGGCGTCGAGTCCCTGCTCGATGACGTACCGCGTCAGCTCGACCCGGTTGTGCATCTGCAGCTTGCGCAGCGTGTTCTGCACGTGGTTCTGCACGGTGCGGTGCGAGATGACCAGCCGCTCGGCGATGTCCTTGTAGGACACGCCCTTCGCGACCATCCGCAGGATCTCGGTCTCGCGGTCGGTGAGCCGCTCGCCCGGCGGCGTGGCCGGCTCGTTCATCCGCCGGAACTCGCCGAGCACGAGTGCCGCCAGTCCGGGCGTGAAGACCGTGTCGCCCTTCGCGACCCGGCGTACGGCGGTCAGCAGCTCCTCGCGCGAGGCGGACTTGAGCAGGTAGCCGGTCGCACCGGCCTTCACGGCCGCGAGCACGTCGTCCTGCTCGCCGGACGCGGACAGGATCAGCACCCGCGACGACGGATCGGACGCCAGCACCTGTGTGGTGACCTCGACCCCGCTGGGCCCGGGGATCTGCAGGTCGAGGACGACCACGCGCGGACGGGTCGCGTGGAACCGGGCGATCGCCTCGTCCCCTGTCGCCGCCACGGCGACCACGTCGAAACCGGCCGCCTGGAGGTCGCGCTCGACGGCGTCGCGCCACATCGGGTGGTCGTCGACGACCATCACCCGGATCGGGTCCGTCATGGGCAGGACCCTAGCCCGTGCTCAAGGGACGCGGAGGAAGCGGCCGCGTCGGTGGAGCAGCGGGTCGTCCTCGTCGCCGACCACGACCCGCTCGAGCACCGCGGTGACCTCGACCGACCAGCCGACCTCGCGCTCCCCCACCAACCGGACGCCGGCCCAGGTGGTCGCGGTCGCGAGCCGCGGTCCGTGGGTCTCGGCGACGAACGACGCCTGGCGGAACGGGCCGCCGGGGGCGGGCGCCGTACCGGCGAAGGCCTCGGCGAGCTGCCGGTCGGCCCACGTCAGCAGCTGCACCACGCACCGGCCTGACGTCCGCAGCGCGTCGAGCAGGTCGGAGTCGGGGTCGAGCAGCGCCAGCACCGACGGCTCGGGGCCGAGCGCGACCATCAGCGAGGTGACGGTCAGGCCGGCCTGGTCGTGCTCATCGCCTGCGGTCCACAGCGTCACGGCGCCGCCGACCCGGCCGCGGAACCGGCGTGCCGGATCGGGATCGGCGTCGGCGAAGGGGTGCGTGCTGTGGATGGTCACGATCGCTCCTGCCGACGGGGTACGACGAAGGTCCACTCGGTCCCGTAGGAGCCCGTGTCGAGCGTGGCGGTCCCGCCGAGGTCGCGGACCCGCCCGCGGATCGACTCGGCCACCCCGAGCCGGCCCTCCTGCTCAGCAGCGTCCAGCCGCCCGTCGGCGATGCCGGGGCCCTCGTCGCGCACGCTCACCTCGACCTGGTCGCCGAGGTCCTCGACGAGCACCCAGGCGCGGGCGTCCGGGCCCACGTGGCGCTCGACGTTGTCGAGGCAGGCGCGGACGACCGCGGCGAGCTCCGTGACGGTGTGCGCGGGCAGCTCGACGACACCGGCGGGCACGCCCACCTCGGTGCCGGGCCGGGCACCGAGCGCGCCCAGCGCCCGCGCCAGGTCGGCGTGGCCGGCGAGCGCCCGGGGCGCCGCCGTGAGCGCATCCTGCGAGCGGATCAGGGTGCGCAGCGCCTGCTCCTGGGCACCGGCCGCGCGCCCCAGCTCGCCGCCCTGGCGCTGGACGAGCGCCAGCACCTGCAGCACGCCGTCGTGCACGGCCCGCGCCAGCCGGGCCCGCTCCTGCGCCGCAGCGGCCTCCCGCTGGGCCAGGTCCCGCTCGGCCGCCATCGTCTTGAGGGACTCGCAGACGAAGCCCACCATCGAGCCGCCGAGCAGGATCAGGAAGACGTTGCCCCAGTCCTTCTGGGCGACGTGCGAGCGCGTGAGCAGGTCGACCGCACCGAGCAGCACGGCCGCGAGCGTGCCGCCCCGCCAGCCGTAGCGCACCGCCCACGCCAGCAGCGCGCCGACGATCCAGTAGCCGGGGATGGTGGCCTGGAACCACGGCCCCTTGACCACCGGCGTCGCGAGGAGCAGGGCGACAGCCAGCGCGAGGTCGACCAGCAGCACCGCCGGGACACGGCGCTCGGGGGCGGCGTACACCACGATCGCGGCCGCGGTCGCGACCACCATGCCCGCGACGCAGACCCAGCCGAGGACCGGGTGGTCGAAGTTGTTGCGGTAGGCGTTGAGGACGACGGCGTACCCGAGGACGACGACGCGCAGCACCGCCAGGGCCCGGAACATCCGGTCCTCGACGGCCAGGGCCGCCCGGGTGGTCACCGCTCCCGCAGTCACGGCAGCGTCAGGACGCCAGCTTCTTGGGCTCGGACTTCGACTCGGACTTCGACTCCGACTTCGCGCGCGAGGCGTACATGTCGACGTACTCCTGCTGGGAGAGCCGCATGATCTCGTACATGATCTCGTCGGTGATCGAGCGCAGGATGAAGCGGTCGTTCTCCATGCCGGCGTAGCGGGAGAAGTCGAGCGGCTTGCCGAAGCGCACGGTCGGGCGGGTGATCCGGCCGAACTTCTTGCCCGGGGGCGCCACCACGTCGGTGCCGACGACGGCGACCGGGATGACGGGTACGCCGGTCTCCAGGGTCAGCCGGGCGATGCCGGTCTTGCCGCGGTAGAGGCGGCCGTCGTGGGAGCGGGTGCCCTCGGGGTAGATGCCGAACAGCTCGCCCTCGGCCAGCACCCGCTTCGCGGAGACGAGGGCGCCGGAAGCGGCGTCACCGCTGGTGCGGTCGATCGGGATGTTGCCGGTGCCGCTGAAGAAGTTCTTCTGCAGCCAGCCCTTGATGCCGGGCGAGGTGAAGTACTCCGCCTTCGCGACGAAGCGCACCATCCGCGGGATCACCAGCGGCATGAACAGCCAGTCGGCGTAGGAGAGGTGGTTGCTGGCGAGGATCGCCGGCCCGGTGGGGGGGACGTTCTCGACGCCCTCGGCCCGGGGGCGGAAGACGACCTTCAGCAGCGGCCCGAGGGCGACGAACTTCAGGAACCAGTAGAACAACCGATCGGACCTTTCCCCAGGAGCCTGGCGCCCGCCCGAACGGACGCCACTGCCACGAAGCCTAGCGTTGGTGCGGCACAATCCCGTCATGCCTCCGAGCACCCCGGACCGTGAGACCGACCAGACCGCTGCGCTGACCATCGCGGCCCGCCCGGAGCTGACGGGCGGACGCCGGATCGGCGTGCTGCTCAGCCACGGCTTCACGGGCTCGCCGGCGTCGATGCGACCGTGGGGCGAGCACCTCGGCGCGCTCGGGTACGGCGTCGCCGTACCCCTGCTGCCGGGGCACGCCACCACCTGGCAGGACCTCAACACCCGCCGCTGGGCGGACTGGTACGCCGAGCTGACCCGCACCTTCGACGCGCTGCGCGCCGAGCACGACGCGGTCGTGATCGGCGGACTGTCGATGGGCGGCGCGCTCGTGCTGCGGCTGGCCGCGGACCGGCCCGACAAGGTCGCCGGTGTGATGGTGGTCAACCCCGCGGTCGCGACCAAGCGGCTCGACGTGAAGCTGCTGCCGGTGCTCAAGCACCTGGTGCCGTCGTTCCCGGCGATCGCCAACGACATCAAGAAGCCCGGTGTCGACGAGAACGGCTACGACCGCACCCCGCTGAAGGCGATCCACTCGCTGATCCGGGCCTGGCCGGCGCTGCGCGCCGACCTGCCGCGGATCACCGCTCCCCTGGTCTACTTCCGCTCCGCCGACGACCACGTCGTGGACGACGCCTCGGAGCCGATCGTGCTCGGCGGCATCTCGTCGACCGACGTCACCCGGGTGGCACTGCCGGAGAGCTTCCACGTGGCCACCCTCGACAACGACGCCCCGACGATCTTCGAGGAGTCGGCGGCGTTCGTCGCGCGGGTGACTGGGGCGTAGGCCCGAGGCGTAACCTGAGGGCGTGCAACGGGACGACCCGGACTACGACGCCGCTGCCTGGCAGGCGATCGTCGACAACTACGGCGAGCGTGTCGACCTCGAGACGCCCGGCCAGGCCGAGCACGACCCCGGCCCGGCGCCCGACGTCGAGGACGACGCCGACCGCTACGACAGCCGGTACGACGACGCCTACGACGAGATCGACCTCGTCGACGACGACCGCTTCGTGCCCGACCGGCCCCCGCCGGTGCCCATGCCGCCGCCGGACCGCCTGCTCGCCTGGCTGGGCGTGTTCTGCTCGCCGACGGTGCTGCTGGTCTTCCTGGTCTTCAGCATCGGCATGCCGTCCTGGCTCGGCTGGCTGCTGGTGGCCTGGTTCGTGGGCGGCTTCTGCTACCTGGTGATCAGGACGCCCGGCTCGCCGCGGGATCCCTGGGACGACGGGGCACGCGTCTGATCGCCTTCCACGCCGCCGCCAGGGCAGAGCCGCACAGCCCGACGAGCAGCAGGTTGCGCAGGGCCAGCACGCCCGCGACGGGCGCGCTCCAGCCGGAGTGACCGTCGATGACCGCCCGGTACGCGTGCGGGTAGAGGACATGGGAGAGCACGGCGGCGGCGAGCAGCACGGCCGTCCAGCGTCCCAGGTGGCGGCGATCGGCGCCGTCCAGCAGCGCGAGCCCGGCGCACGCGGCGGGGAGCAACCAGAGGAGGTACTGCGGGCTCAGGACCTTGCCGCTCACCACGAACGCCGAGAGCCCGCCCAGCGTCAGCCACACCGCGCCCGGCATGGCCGAGCGTGGGTCCGGCAGGCGGGTCCAGGCGAGCACCCACAGGACGACCAGCGCGACCACGAGGAGGCCGGTCGCGACCGTCGAGAGGCGGAGCAGGGCGTCGGTCCAGGGGCCCTCGATCTCCCAGGCGAGGGACGGAGCGAAGAAGATCCGGTCGTCACCGGGCGCGACCGCCCACCGAAGCATCGCCGGCGTCGCCGCGACGGACTCGATCTGGAGGCCGCGGTCGCCCTGGTAGCTCAGCGGGGACACGATCCGGTCCCAACCGCCGACCGCGATGCTCACCGCGACCAGCCCGATCCCGGCCACGGCACCCGACACCACGACCCGGAGCCGGCTCGCAGCCGGGGCCGCGAGACCGGGCAGCACCAACGCCGGGCTGTACTTCACGCCGGTCGCCAGCACCGCCAGCACCGCGGCCCGGCGCGGAGCGCCGACCAGCGCGATCAGAGCCAGCGCGACGAGCACACCGGGAACCAGGTCGAACCGGGCATAGCTGATGGCCCCCAGCGCCGGGGTGGCGACCAGCCAGACGACCGCGGGAACGCCGGTTCCCCCACGGCCGACGAGAGCCGACAGGAAGCCCGCGTCGAGGAGCAGCAGGAGCGCGAGGACGAGGACCTGGTAGGCATCGGTGGCCCCCACCAGGTACAGCAGCCCGTACGGCGCCGCGAGCAGCAGGAAGGCCGGCACCGGGTACTCCGCGAGGGTGCCGCCGACGCCCTCGGCACCGAGGTCGTCGAGACTCACCTTGTAGTAGTTGAGGTCGGAGATCGACCCCGACTCCGCCGTCAGCAACAACACCACGAGGGCCAGCCGGGTGAGCCCCCACCACGCCCAGAGCCGCACGGAGGTGGCGCTCACGGGCGGGCGTCCCGCGCGAGCAGGGCCGCGCCGATCGCGCCCGCCTCGGGCCCGAGCCGTGCCGCCACGAGCGGCGGTACGGCGCGGTAGGCGGTGCCCTGCAGCGAGCCGGCCAGGGCGGTGCGGGCCGGGTCGAGCAGGAGGTCCCCGACCGCGGACACTCCGCCGCCGACGACGACCAGCTCGGGGTCGAAGGCCGAGACCAGTCCTGCGGCTCCCACGCCCAGCCAGGTGCCGACCGACGCGAACGAGCTGAGCGCGACCCGGTCGCCCGCACGGGCCAGGGCGGTGACCTCCGGGCCGTCGAGGTGCCGGCCGAGCGCCACCCGGGTCACCCGCTCGAGGGCACGGCCGCTGCAGTACTGCTCCCAGCAACCACGCAGCCCGCACTCGCAGGCCAGTCCGTCGGGCACGACCTGCATGTGGCCGAACTCCCCCGCCAGGCCGTGCGCACCGCGCACCACCCGGCCGTCGAGGATGACCGCGCCGCCGATGCCGGTGCCGATGGTGATCAGCAGCGCCGAGCGGACGTCCCGCGCGGCGCCCGCGACCAGCTCGGCATGGGCCGCGCAGTTGGCGTCGTTGTCCAGCACGACGGGCAGGCCGGTCCGGTCGGTGAGGGCCCGACGCACGGGTGCGTCGCGCCACGGCAGGTGGGCGCCGAACAGGAAGCGCTCCCCCTCTGCGTCGACCAGACCAGCGGCCGACACACCGAGCCCGGCAGGCGACCGGTCGCCGTACACGTCACGGGCGGCGAGCGCGACCGCCTCCTCGACGGCGTCGGCTCCCGCGGACCGGCCGGGCATCGGCCGGGTGGCGGTGGCCTGGACCTCGCCGGCAGCGTCGATGCGGACGGCGAGCACCTTCGTGCCGCCGACGTCGACGCCGACCCAGCCTTCGGTCATGTCAGCCGCGGGCCAGGTCGGCCGCGCCGACCACGCCGGCACGGTTGCCCATCGCGGCCAGCCGGATCTCGGCCTCGGGCCGGAAGCCCCGGCCGGTGAGCTCGCGCTCGAAGGCGGTGCGGATCGGGTCGAGCAGCAGGTCGTGCGCCTCGCTGACGCCGCCGCCGATCACGACCACCCCCGGGTCGAGCACGGCGGCGAGGGACGCGATGCCCTGGCCGAGCGCGTCGCCGAGCACCGCGAGCCGGTCGACCGCGAACGCGTCGCCGTCCTGCGCGGCGGCCGTGATCAGCGGCCCGTCGATCGCCTCCACGTTCCCGCCGGCCCGCGCGAGCAGCCCGCCCGCCGCGGCCGGGTCGGCCAGCACGGCCTCGCGGGTGTCGCGCACGAGCGCGGAGCCGCTGCCGTACTGCTCCAGGCAGCCGTGGTTGCCGCAGCCGCACAGGCGGCCGTCGGGGACCAGCCGCAGGTGGCCGATCTCGCCGGCGACGCCGTGGGCTCCGCGCAGCAGCCGGCCGTCCGCGATCACGCCGCCGCCCACGCCGGTGCCGACGGTCACCATCAGCTGGTCGTCGTGGTCGCGCCCGGCGCCGTACCGGAACTCACCCCAGGCCGCGACGTTGCCGTCGTTCTCGACGACGACCGGCAGCCCGACCAGGCGGCTGAGGTCGGCCCCGAGCGGCTCGTTGCGCCACGCGATGTTGGGCGCGAAGAGCACCGTGGACCGGTCGGAGGCGATGTAGCCGGCGGCGCCGACGCCGACGGCGGTCACCGGGTGCTCGGCGACGAGCTTCGCCACCAGGCCGGCGACGGCGGCCTCGATGGCGGCCGGGTCGGTCGCGGGCGAGACCACGCGCGCCTCCGCGAGGACGGTGCCGTCCTCGTCGACGACGGCGCCGGCGATCTTGGTGCCGCCGATGTCGATGCCGCAGGTCAGGACACCGCTCATGGCGTCGGCTCCTCGGGGTCGTCGAGGTCGATCCGCTGCACCTCGGAGGTCCGGGTGCCGCTCTCCGGCGGCGTCTCCATCAGGCTCGCCGCGGCCTGCAGCAAGGAGGAGGCAGCCACCATCAGGTGCGCCTTGACCTCGGGTGAGGTCTGCCGAACGGCGTGGACCACCCGGCACACCGGGCAGTACTTGCACTCGACCGCGTCGGTCGCGATGTGCTCGCCGACCTCGTGGGCCATCGACGCGGCCTGACCGGCGAGGTTGCCGAGCCCGCCGGCGGCATCACCCGTGTGCTGCCTGGCCAGGTCGGCGAAGGCACCGAGGAGCTTCATCGCCTCCTCGCCGACGCTGCCGATGTCGTCGGGCTTCTTGTCCTGGGGCTGGTCGTCGGTCATCGGGCCTCCACCGGCTCGGGCTCGGTGAACCGCACGCGGAGCTCGCCCTCGACCACGCTCGCGCCGGCCACCCGCAGCCGCGCCAGGCCGGGCGGCAGCGTCAGCAGGCGGCGGTAGGAGCCGACGGTCATCACGAGCTCGTCCCCGTTGCGGGCCAGGTCGACCTCCGAGCGGGTCACGAAGGGCAGGGACAGGTGGGCGACGGCTCCCCCGTCGTCGTCGCGGGAGACCCGGAACGGTCCGTCCCCCGCGGGTACGGCGAGCGGGTCGGCGCCGTCGTAAAGGTCAGCAGCGAGGGCGCTGAGTGCCGGAACCCCCACCGGTTCGGCGGCCTGGTACTCCGATGTCCACACCGGCAGCCCGCTGAACGACTGGGCGACCTCGCGCAGCACCGCGGACTGGGCGGTGACCCAGCCCGCACGCCACGGGTCGTCGTCGCCGGCCGGGAAGACGCGGTTGGCGACGACGCCGTCGACGCGGTACCCGAACAGGCACAGGCTGGTGTAGGCGCGGCGGGCCTCGGCGAGCACGACCTGCTCGGGCGTGAGGACCAGCCGCACCGTCGACCCCGGACCGGACAGCAGGTCGTGCACGTCGTCGAGCTCGCCGTGCAAGCGGGTGATCGCGTCGAAGACGGCGTCACCGGGCATCGGTACGCCGGCCGCCCGGTTGAGCACGGGGCGCAGCGCCTTGACCAGCCGGCGCTGGATCGGCAGCAGTCGCTCGAGGTACCAGCCGAGCGCCTCCGGCAGGGCCAGCAGGCGCAGCGTCTCCGCCGTCGGCGCACAGTCGACGACGATCACGTCCCAGGCACCGGACCGGGCGTGCTGGCGCAGCTCGAGCAGCGCGAGGACCTCCTCGGCACCGGGGATGACCGTCATCTCCTCGGCCGCGACCGGGTCCATGCCCACGGCGTCGAGGACGGACAGCAGGTAGCGCTGGATGTCGGCCCAGGACTGCTCGAAGCGCAGCTGGGCGTCGACCTGCTGGAGGAAGAGGTGAGGGGCGACCTCGGTGGGCTCGGCCCCTGAGTTGGTCGAGCCTGTCGAGACCGCACCGTACGCGTCGGCCAGGGAGTGCGCGGCGTCGGTCGAGATCACCAGGGTGCGCAGGCCCTGCGCAGCCGCGAGGGCCGCCGTGCCGGCGGCCACGGTGGACTTGCCGACACCGCCCTTGCCGGTGAAGAGAACGATCCGCACGCTCGAAGTCCCTCCGGCTGCCGTCAGGCGCCGGACTCGACGCGCTTCTTCAGGCCCTTGAGCGCGGTGTCGATGAGGATCTTCTCGCCCTTGCGCTTGAGCATGCCGATCAGCGGGATGGAGACGTCGAGCGCGAGCCGGTAGGTCACCTCGGTCGAGCCGCCGGCCTCGCGCAGCACGTAGGCACCCTCGAGCGCCTTGAGCATCTTGCCCTCGACGAGGGTCCAGGTGACCTGGCGGTCGCCGTCCCACACGTAGGAGAGCGTGTACTCGTCCTTGATCGGCGAGACGTCCAGCGCGAAGAAGACCTCGCGGGCCCGACCGGCCTGGGCCGGGTCGGCGGCGTCGTACGACGAGCGCACGTCGGCCACGGTGACCCCCTTGGCCCACTGCGGGTAGGCGGCGAAGTCGGCGATGACGGCCATCACATCGGCGGCGGGGGCGTCGACGACGATCGACGAGGACGTCTGTTCGGCCATGGCCGGAAGGCTACCGGACCGGGAGATCCCGCCGACGGGTGCGGTCCACGCCACGCCCAACTCGGCGGTAACCTGCACGGGTGCGCGAGTACTCGACCCCGCAGACCATCGAGATCCCGACGACGGGCAACCTCACCGACGACGTGGTCCGCAACGCGGCCGAGGCGCCGCAGGCCGTCCAGTTCAGTCGGCCCAACGCCGACGGCGGCTGGGACGACGTGTCCTGCGCCACGTTCCTGGCCGAGGTGTCCGCCGTCGCGAAGGGCCTCGTGGCCGCGGGTGTGGGGGCCGGCGACCGGGTGGCGGTGATCTCGCGCACCCGCTACGAGTGGACCCTGCTCGACTACGCGATCTGGTTCGCCGGCGCCGCGACCGTGCCGATCTACGAATCCTCCTCGGAGGACCAGATCAACTGGATCCTCTCCGACTCCGCTGCCCGCGTCGTGGTCTGCGAGGACGCCGGACACCGTGGCCGGGTCGAGGCCACCCGCCACGCGCTGCCGGCCCTCGAGCACCTGTGGACCATCGACGACGGCGCGATCGCGACCCTCACCGAGCTGGGCGCGGGCGTCAGTGACGACGACCTCGAGGCCCGCCGGCAGGCGGCCGGCCCGGCCGACCTCGCGACGCTGATCTACACCTCGGGCACCACCGGCCGCCCCAAGGGCTGCATGCTCACCCACGACAATTTCCAGACCGAGCTGGGTGTCGCGGTCGCCGAGCTGGAGCGGCTGTTCGACGCAGAGGGCGCCTCGACGCTGCTGTTCCTGCCGCTGGCGCACGTGTTCGCGCGGATCATCCAGGTGGGCTGCATCAAGTCCCGCACCCGGCTCGGCCACAGCGCCGACATCAAGAACCTGCTGCCGCAGCTGGCGACCTTCCAGCCCACCTTCATCCTCGCGGTCCCCCGCGTCTTCGAGAAGGTCTTCAACACGGCGTCGCAGAAGGCGACCGCCGACGGCAAGGGCAAGATCTTCGACCGGGCGGCGGAGGCGGCGATCGCCTGGTCCCGGGCCCTCGAGGGCGGCCGCATCCCGGTCCGGGTGCGCGCACAGCACGCCCTGTTCTCCCGGCTGGTCTACGGCAAGCTCCGCGCGGCCCTCGGCGGCAGGTGCGAGTTCGCGGTCTCCGGCGGTGCGCCGCTGGGTGACCGGCTCGGTCACTTCTACCGCGGGATCGGGGTGACCGTGCTCGAGGGCTATGGCCTCACCGAGACCACCGCCGCGCTCACGGTGAACCTGCCGGACGCCCAGAAGGTCGGCACCGTGGGGCGCCCGATCCCGGGCACCGCCGTACGGATCGCCGACGACGGCGAGCTGCTGTTCCGCGGCGGCCAGGTCTTCACCGGCTATTGGAACAACCCCGACGCCACGGCCGAGGCGATCGACAGCGACGGCTGGTTCCACACCGGCGACGTCGGTGAGGTCGACGACGAGGGATTCGTGCGGATCACTGGGCGCAAGAAGGAGATCCTGGTGACCGCGGGCGGCAAGAACGTCGCCCCCGCCGTCCTCGAGGACCGGGTCCGCGCGTCCGCGCTCGTCAGCCAGTGCCTGGTGGTCGGTGACGGCCAGCCGTTCATCGCGGCGCTCGTCACGATCGACGAGGAGGCCTTCCCCGCCTGGGCCGAGCAGCACAGCAAGACCGGCAAAGTGGCCGACCTCGTCGACGACGAGGACCTGCGCGCCGAGGTCCAGGCCGCGGTCGACGAGGCCAACAAGGCGGTGTCCAAGGCCGAATCGATCAGGAAGTTCGCGATCCTGCCGGCGGACTGGACCGAGGAGGCCGGCCAGGTGACGCCGAGCCTCAAGCTCAAGCGGAACGTCGTCATGCGCGAGTGCCGCGACGAGATCGCCGCGCTGTACTCCTGAGGGACCGTCGCCCGTACCCCACGGGACCTCGTGGGACATAGTCCCAACGGACCATCCGGCCGCCGGCGATCGGGCATCATTCGGCCCCATTTGGCCTTTTCGCTCACACCATCGCTGTCGTCTTCGCTAGCCTCGCCGTGCGCTGCAGCCGGGGAGCAGTGACCATGCACATGGGGAGCGGGAGGGCTCTGAAGTGGACCGTCGCAGGTTGTTGCTCGTCGTTGCCGCGGTGATCGCCGCGCTCGGCGTCGGGCTCGTCTTCGTCTTCGCCCGCAGCGCCGAGTCGCGCGCCGCGGAGAAGTACCAGACGACGAAGATCGTCACCGTCGCCGCAGGCAAGACCGTGCTGCCCGGCGAGAGCATCAAGTCGGCTCTCGACACCGGCAAGCTCGCCGAGACCGCCGTACCGCAGGGCCAGGTGCTCGACAACGCACTGCGCCAGAGCGACCTCGGCGACCTCGACGGCAAGGTCGCCCTGACCACGCTGTACGCCGGCGAGCAGCTGCTGTCGACCAAGTTCGGTGGCGTCGGCGACCCGGTCGACGTGGCCTCGCTGCCGCTGCCCACGGGCATGATCGCGAAGCCGGAGTCCTTCGACCTGCCGGTGGGCTCCTTCATCGAGCCCGGCTCGCAGCTCGCGGTCTTCCTGACCGTCAACCCGAGCACGCCGACCTGCCTGCTCATCGACCGCGTCACCGTGATCTCGAAGGGCGCGCAGACCGAGACGGCCACCGACACCAGCGGCGACGGCGCCGCCGAGAAGGCCCCGGCCCTGCACCTCGCCGTGACCCAGGAGCAGTTCGAGTGGCTCCAGGACGGTCGCGAGCGCGGCGAGCTCTCCGTGGCCCTGCTCAACGCAGAGAGCGAGGTCCAGCTCGACAAGACCGGACCTTGCGCCACCATCCGCGACAGCGAGTGAGGACGACATGCCGGTTCTCGTCGAACAGGATCCGTCGCTCGTCGACAGCCTGGTGCGCGCCATGCCCACCGGTTCCCACGCGGTCGCCTCGACCGAGCGGGCCCTGGCCTGGCTCGACCAGCACACGGACGAGTACGTCGTGGCCCTCGGCCCGAGCGTCGACCTCGGCGCGGCTGTCGCCACGGCCGAGGAGCTGCGCATCAAGCGCCCCACCGTCAGCGTCGTGCTGGTCCGCGACCAGTTCGACACCGAGGTACTGACCAGGGCGATGCACGCCGGCATCCGCGACGTCGTCGTCGCGGGCGGCGACGAGAAGGCGCTGACCAGTGCCGTCGAGCGCGCGCACCAGCTCTACCAGGCACTGCGCGGACCGGGCGGCGCCCGGCAGCTCGGCCGGGTCGTCACCGTCTTCTCCCCCAAGGGCGGCGTCGGCAAGACGACCTCCTCGGTCAACCTGGCCCTCGCGCTGACCGACCGCGGTGCCCGGAAGGTCTGTCTGGTCGACCTCGACCTGGCCTTCGGCGACGTCGCGATCACCATGCAGCTCTTCCCGACCCACTCGATCGAGCAGGCCGTCGGCTCGGAGGACTCGGTCGACCTCGCCATGCTCGAAGGCCTGCTGACCCGCCACCAGGACTCGCTCACCGTCCTCGCGGCCCCGGCCCACCCCGACGTGCGCGAGCGGGTCACTCCCCTGCTGATCTCGCGGATCCTGCGGGCGCTGCGCGACGGATTCGACTACATCGTCGTCGACACTTCGCCCTCCTTCGACGACGCCACCCTGACCGCGCTGGACGAGACCGACGAGTGCGTGATCGTGGCGACGCTCGACGTACCGACCCTGAAGAACGTCAAGGTCGCCCTCGAGACCATGGACATGCTGAGCATCGCCCGCGGCCACCGGCACCTGCTGCTCAACCGGGCCGACGACGAGGTCGGCATCAGCGTCGAGAAGGTCGAGAGCATCCTCAACATGCCGGTCAGCGCGCAGGTCGCGACGGCCGTCGACATCGCCGCCGCCACGAACGCCGGCACACCGATCGTCTCGCACAAGCCGGGCCACCCGGCGAGCCTCGCCTACGCGCACCTCGCGGCCTCGGTCACCGGCGAGCCGGTCGCCGCACCGTCGTCGGCCGCAGCCGAGCAGCCCGAGCCGACCCGCTCGCGCGGGCTGTTCCGCCGCGGGAGGAGCTGATCATGTCCAGCCTCTCCGAGCGCCTCGCCGCCGCGCGCCGCGAGGCCTCCGCACAGGGCCGCCACGCCGCCACCCCGAGCGCCGACGCGGAGCTCCTCGCCGAGGTCGTGAGCGTCACCGAGCAGCCCGCACCGGCGCCGGTCGCGACCCACGCCGAGGTCGACGCCCCGGCCGCACACAAGACCCCCGGTCCGCTCTCGTCGCGCGCTGCCGCCGCGGCCACCGACGGCAAGCCGGGCCGCCGCATGGCGGGCACCGAGAACGACCGCCTCGAGGACCTCAAGTCCAGCGTCCACACCGAGCTGATCAAGCAGCTCGGCCCGCACCTGTACGACGCCGAGATGGACCAGGACGAGCTCGACCAGACGGTCCGCTCGGTCCTCTCCGACGTCCTCGGCGCCCAGGACCGGCCGCTCAGCGCGGCCGACCGGGTCCGGGTGACCCAGGAGATCACCGACGACATCCTCGGCTACGGCCCGATCGACCCCTACCTGCGCGACCCCGAGGTCTCCGAGGTCATGGTCAACGGCCACGACGACGTCTGGCTCGAGCGCGACGGCCGGCTGGTCAAGGCCGAGGCGCACTTCGCCGACGAGGCCCACCTGCGCCGCACGATCGACAAGATCGTGTCGCGGATCGGCCGCCGCGTCGACGAGTCCTCCCCCATGGTCGACGCCCGCCTGCCCGACGGCAGCCGCGTCAACGCCATCGTCCCGCCGCTGGCGATCGACGGCTCCGCGCTGACCATCCGGAAGTTCTCGACCGACCCGCTGACGGTGCAGGACCTGATCAATTTCGGGTCGCTGACGCCGCAGACGGCCGACTTCCTCGACTCGTGCGTGCGCGGCCGGCTGAACGTGATCGTCTCCGGCGGTACCGGTGCCGGCAAGACCACCACCCTCAACGTCCTGTCGTCGTTCATCCCGACCGACGAGCGGATCGTGACCATCGAGGACGCCGCCGAGCTGCAGCTCAAGCAGGACCACGTGGTCCGGCTCGAGTCGCGTCCGGCCAACATCGAGGGCAAGGGCGCGGTGACCATCCGCGACCTGGTCCGCAACAGCCTGCGCATGCGGCCCGACCGCATCGTCGTCGGCGAGGTCCGCGACGCCTCCGCGCTCGACATGCTGCAGGCCATGAACACCGGTCACGACGGCTCCATCTGCACCCTGCACTCCAACGGTCCGCGCGACACGCTCGCCCGCATGGAGACGATGGTGCTGATGGCCGGCATGGACCTGCCGATCCGCGCCATCCGCGAGCAGGTGGCCTCCGCGGTCGACCTGATCGTGCACCAGACCCGGTTCAAGGACGGCTCGCGCCGGATCACCCACATCACCGAGGTCGAGCGGATGGAGGGCGACATCATCACCCTCCAGGACATCTTCGTCTTCGACAACTCGGCCGGATTCGACGAGAACGGCCGGATCCTCGGACGGCTCCGCTCGACCGGCCTGCGGCCGAAGTTCGTGGAGAAGCTGGCCTACGCCAACGTCGCCGTCGATCCCACGATCTTCCGGACGGAACGCATCTGATGCGCGGGCACCAGATCGTCCGTCGGGGAGCGGCGCTGCTGGTCGCCCTCGTCGTCGCCCTGTTCGTCGTGCTGGCCGGCACGCCGGCCTACGCCGAGGACGGCGGCATCGCGCACGTCGAGTCCACCGGCGACGGCATCCGGATCCTGGTCGACGTGCCGTCCGGCAGCCAGGTCGACCTGTCCGGGGTGACCGCGACGCTGGACGGCAAGGCGCTGGACGCGACTGCGAGCCACACGACCTCCGGGTCAGCGGTCAAGCGCACCACGGTGCTGGCGATCGACACCAGCAACTCGATGCGCAAGCAGGGCCGCTTCGAGGCGGCGCAGAAGGCCGCGTCGACCTACCTCGACACCGTGCCCGACGACGTCGAGGTCGGCATCGTCACCTTCGACAGCACCGTCGACGTCGCCCTCGAGCCGACGACCGATCGCGCCGCCGCGCGGACCGTGATCGACGGGCTCTCGCTGCAGCGCAACACGCTGCTGTACGACGGCATCATCGCCGCCAGCGACCTCGCCAGCGACACCGGGCAGCGCTCGCTGCTGCTGCTGTCCGACGGCGCCGATGCCGGCAGCACCGCGTCGATCGAGGACGCCGTGGCCACGATCAAGGACGCCGGCACCCGGGTCAGCATCGTCGGTCTGGACCTCGCCGAGGACCAGCTCATCCCGCTGCGCACGATCGCGGAGGCCGGCAGCGGCGAGGTCATCACCTCCAGCGGAACCGCCCTCGCCGCGGCCTTCGCCGAGCAGGCCGAGGCACTGGCCGACCAGGTCCTCGTCACCGCTCCCCTCCCCGACGACTTCTCCGCCAAGGTCGCCACCGTCGAGGTGAGCCTGCCGACCAGCGACGGCGAGGCCGTCGTCGCCCGCAGCCTGGCCACCATCGAGGCCGCCAGCACCCCCGGCACCGCCGCACCGCTGCCCACCATCACCGACGAGGACAGCGGCTTGACCGCCCCCAGTTGGCTGTTGTGGGTCGGCGTGGGCGTCTTCGCCGTCGGCCTGCTGTCGGTGGCCGTGCTGCTGGTCCCCGCCAAGCCCGCGCCGATGAGCATCGCGGACCGCGTGACGGCGTACAGCACCCGGGTGACGGGTGTCGAGGAGCTGGCCAGGAAGTCCGGCTCCTCGAAGCCCCAGGCCGACCCCGTCCTCGACCAGGCCAAGGCTGCAGCGGCCGAGATCCTGCAGCGCAACAGCGCCCTCAACGACCGGATGACGCGCCGGCTCGCCGCCGCGGGCAGCGAGTTCAAGCCCTCGGAGTGGCTGCTGCTGCACATCGGCGCCGTGCTCGCCGGCGGTGTCGTCGGGCTGCTGCTCGGCCAGGGCAGCATCATCCTCGGACTGCTCTTCATGCTCGTCGGCTTCGTGCTGCCGCCGTTCTACCTGCGGTTCATGGCGGGTCGTCGCAAGCGTGCGTTCGACGCCGCGCTGCCCGAGGTCCTGCAGCTGCTGTCCGGCGCGCTGAGCGCCGGCCTGTCCCTGGCCCAGGCGGTCGACACCGTCGTCCGTGAGGGACCGGAGCCGATCGCCTCGGAGTTCAAGCGGGTCCTGGTCGAGGCCCGGATCGGTGTCTCGATCGAGGACGCCTTCGAGGGTGTGGCCCAGCGCTTCGAGAGCAAGGACTTCGGCTGGGCGGTCATGGCCATCCGGATCCAGCGCCAGGTCGGCGGCAACCTCGCCGAGCTGCTCATCACGGTCGCCTCGACCATGCGCGAGCGGCAGTACCTGCGCCGCCACGTGCGCGCCCTGTCGGCCGAGGGCCGGCTGTCGGCGATCATCCTGTGCGCGCTGCCGATCCTGTTCGCGCTCTTCCTGTTCCTCACCAACCGTGAGTTCCTGCACCCGCTGGTCGCCGACATCCGAGGCTGGACCCTGTCCGTGTTCGGGGTCGGTTGGATGGTCATCGGTGCCTTCTGGATGTCCCGGATGGTCAAGGTGGAGGCCTGATGCTGCTCCTGCTCGCTCTTCTGCTCTTCGCGGCGGCCATCGCCGCGGTCGGTGCGGCCGTCGCCAAGGAGCAGCCCACGGGCCTGGCCCGGGCGCTCGAGGCGCTCGAGCGCTCCGGTCACGCCGGCCACGAGCTGGTCCAGGAAGCCGACCGGCCCTTCGCCGACCGGATCCTGGCGCCCTTCCAGGCCCGCGCCCTGTCCCTCGGGCGGCGTCTGACCGGCGCGGACAAGGCCGACCGGATCCGGCGCCGCCTCGACTTCGCCGGCAACCCGCGCGGCTGGACCATCGACCGGGTTCTCTCGATGAAGGTCATCGCCGCAGTGGCCTTCCCGGTCCTGGTCGTCGCGTACGGCGCCCTGCTGGGCGGCTCGGTCGCCATCCTGCTCGTGATCGCGCTCGCCGCCGCCGCACTCGGTTTCGTCGCCCCCGACCTCTACCTGTACAACAAGGCCGCCCACCGCGCCGACCAGATCCGCCGCACCCTCGCCGACGCCGTCGACCTGCTGACCATCAGCGTGGAGGCCGGGCTCGGCTTCGACGCGGCCCTGCAGCAGGTGGCACGCAACACCACGGGCCCCGTGGCGGAGGAGTTCTCCCGCGTCCTGCGCGAGATGCAGCTCGGCATGAGCCGCTCCGACGCGCTGAAGGCGATGGGCACCCGCAGCAACGTCGAGGACCTCAACACCTTCGTCGGCTCGATGGTGCAGGCCGACGCCTTCGGCATCCCGATCGGTCAGGTGCTGAGAGTCCAGTCGAGCGAGATCCGCGTCAAGCGCCGGCAGTACGCCGAGGAGAAGGCCCAGCAGGTGCCGGTGAAGATCATGATCCCGCTGATCCTGTTCATCCTGCCCTGCCTGTTCATCGTGGTGATGGGGCCTGCGGTCCTCAACGCGATCGACGCGTTCGGCAGCAAGTGAACAGGCGGCTCCAGCACTAGGGTGGACACCATGCCGAGCAGCCAGACGTACGCGGTGGTGGGGGCTTCCCGCCTCTTCGCGTTGCTCGCCATCGGTGGGCCCATCGTCTGGTTGCACCAGGAGCAGGGCCTGCTCGCCCTCGCCGCCGTGAGCTGTGTGTGGGTCTACCAGGCGGTGACCGCCACGCGGCGCGATCTCGAGCTCTCGCTCAGCCCGATGACCGAGGCCGCTGCGATCGGCATCATCGGCGCCCTGGCGATGGAGGACGCTCCGGTCATCCTCGCGGCCCTCGTCGTCCCCCCGCTCTACGCGACGGCCGTCGCCGGGGTCCGCACCATGTTCCGGACCGTGCTCGTCGAGCTGATCGCCGTCGTGGCGCTCGGCCTGATGTGGTGGGAGACGATCAAGACCGATCAGGCGATCGCCATCTTCACCTGGGCGATGGCCGGCCTCGGACTCAGCCTGATCGCGGCCGTCACGTTCTCGTCCGACAGGATCGCGGACCCGCTCGCGCCGTACCGCGACGCGCAGGAGCACCTCAGGCAGCTGATCGACCTTGCCGGAAGTCTCAGCTCCGGGCTCGACGTCGGGGCGCTGGGCGGTGAGCTGCTCAGCCAGGTCGGCGACGACATCCCGAACCGGGCCCTGGTTCTCTACGTGCCACGCGGTGACGCCCTGGCTCCGGTGGCGTCGACGGTCGAGCTCGGGGCTGCGGACGCGGTCGCGACCGAGACCCTTGCCGGCGACGTCCGCCTGCAGGAAGCGGACTCCGCCAGGCCGATCGAGATCGGCGAGGGGTTCGCCTTCAGGGTCAGCGACCAGGCGATCGTCGCCGGGCTCAGGCCGGTCGGCGCCGACACGTCACGGGCCCTCTCGCTGAGCGCCGTGGCACGAGACCTCTCGGACACCGCTGTCAAGCTCGACGCCGCGTTGCTCTTCGCGCAGTTCCGCGACGCCGCCACCGCCGACGAGCGCAACCGGCTGGCCCGCGAGATGCACGACGGCGTCGCGCAGGACATCGCGTCCCTCGGCTACATCATCGACGCGCTCGCTGCCCGTCCGGCCGACGAGGCGCAGGCCAAGGCCCTCGGCATGCTGCGCGACCGCGTGTCGAAGGTCGTCGCCGAGGTACGGCAGTCGGTGATGAACCTGCGCACCAGCATCGGGGAGAACGAGAGCCTCGGTGCCGCGATCAGCAATGTCGCGCGCCATCTCTCGGAGTCGTCGGGCATCCCGATCCGGGTCCGGCTCGACGAGCAGCCGACCCGGCTGCGGCCCGAGGTCGAGGCCGAGCTGTTCCGGATCGCCCAGGAGTCGATCAACAACGCGGTCAAGCACGCCCGTGCGACGTCGATCGACGTCCGGTGCCAGGTCTACGCACCGGAGGCGATCATCACCGTCACCGACGACGGCGTCGGGCTGCAGGCGGCGCGCGCGGACTCACATGGCCTGAAGATCATGCGCGAACGTGCCAGACTGATCGGCGCGGAGCTCGTGGTCCGCGACAATGCCAGCAGGGGCCTCACCGTCTCGGTGGCCCTCAAGATCCCACGGAGCGCGATCGGCAGCGACGACTCCACGATCCTCACGGAGCAGCGATGAGCGACATCACGACCGTCCTCCTGATCGACGACCACGAGCTGATCCGCGACGGCCTCGGCGCCGTCATCGACCTCGAGCCCGACCTCAGCGTCGTGGCGACCGCGGGCTCGGTGATGGAGGGCATCCAGCGCGCCCGCGAGGTGCGCCCCGACGTCGTGATCACCGACCTGCAGATGCAGGACGGCACCGGCCTCGACGTGGTCCGCACGCTGCGCAAGGAGAACGACCAGGTCGGCCTGATCGTGCTCACCATGCACTCCGGCGACGAGCAGATCTTCGCCGCGATGCAGGCCGGCGCGTCCGGCTTCGTCGGCAAGGACGCCCCCTCCACCGAGGTGATCAAGGCCGCGCGCCACGCCGCCGTCTCCCCCAAGGCCTTCGTCTGTGCCGGTCTCGTGGGCGCGATGATGCGCCGCCAGTCGGCCGAGTCGACCGCGCTGACCGAGCGCGAGCACGACGTGCTGCTGCTGCTCGCCGAGGGCCTCAACGCGGCCGCGATCGGCGCCAAGCTCTACCTCTCGGAGTCGACGACGAAGTCCCACATCGCCCGCATCTACCAGAAGCTGGGCGCCGCCAACCGCGCCCAGGCACTGGTCACGGCGATGCGGATCGGTCTGCTCTCGACGGTGCAGCCGTCGGCGCGCTGAGCCCCTCTCCTGCACGTCGGGGAGCGCTAGTCCGAAGTGACTAGCAGCGAGGAGTCGAACTCCCGATCCGCCTCTGGTGCCGGTCCGGCAGAGTTCTGTCCATCGGGGAAGCACTCCCCGGGGACACGAAGAACCAGTGCACAGGGAGACCCCATGATCCAGTACCTGCAGATCCTCATCAACGGCCGTCTCGCGCGTGCCGAGGAGCGCGGCGCGACGGCCGTCGAGTACGGCCTGCTCGTCGCGCTCATCGCCGCCGTCATCATCGGCGCGGTCGTCATCCTGGGCGGCAAGCTCAAGGGTGCCTTCGGCGGCGTCAACGACAGCCTCACCGGCGCAGGCCACTGAGCCAGTTCCGGTCCATCGACCGCGTCACCGTCATGGTGCGCGGTCGATCTGGTTTCCCGGCACTGCTGACCCGAAGGGATGTCATGACCAAGCCGAGCGTTCCCGCCGAGCGAGGCGCAACCGCCGTCGAGTACGGCCTCCTGGTCGCGCTTCTCGCTGCGGTGATCGTCTTCGCGGTGGTGCTGGTCGGCGGCGGCGTCGGCCACCTCTTCGAGAACACCAACGCCAGCTTCGACACCGCGGTCAGTCCGTAGCCCGGGCCTCGAACTGGTTGGCCAGCCCGATCCGCTGCAGCACCGTCGGGTGGGAGCCGAACCACCACTGCGACCACGCCGGAGGTGTGGGGTCGGCGTGGGACCGCAGTGCCAGACGGCGCTGGAGGTCGACGAACGCCTGGGGGGCGTTGGTCACCTCGAGCGCCGTCTGGTCTGCACGGGTCTCGATGTCCCGGCTGATGCCGTTCTGGACCGGCGCCGCCAGGAAGGTCGCGATCGCGACCAGCGCCAGCACCCGCGGTACGACGGAGACCTCGTCCGTCCCGTCGTCCGCCCGCTCCCCCGTCCGTTCGCGGCGCGGGACGGCCAGCAGGAAGCCGAGCAGCCCCGCACCGAGGGCCGCGCCCGCTGCACCGAGCAACGTCCCGGTGAGGACGTCGTCGTACTTCGCGTGGGCGAGCTCGTGCGCGACGACCGAGAGCGTCTCGTCGGTGGGCGAGCCGGACACGAGGTTGTCGTAGAGCACCACCCGGCGGCTGTTGCCGAAGCCGGACACGTAGGCGTTCAGCGTGGTCGTGCGTCGCGACGCGTCGGCGACCAGCACGTCGTCGACGTGGACGCCCTCCGCGTCGGCGAGCGCCAGCACCTGGCTGCGCAGCTGGCCGTCGGGCAGCGACTCGAAGGAGTTGAAGACCGGCTCGACGACCAGCGGGTAGGCGAACGAGCCGAGCACGACGAGGACCGCCGCCGCCAGGCCGGCCACCGCCGGCCACAGCCGCGGCAGCCGCCGGATGCAGCCGACGAGTGCGGCCACGGCGATCGACGTGCTGACGACGGTGACGAGGTAGCCCTTGACCTGGTCGACGCCCCAGTCCGCCCAGGTGCCGGCGACCAGGCCCTCGTGGAGCCCGAGCCTGCGCAGCGCGACACCGAACGGCAGGGTGACCAGCTCACCGACCAGCGTCAGGCCCGCGACCACGACGACGACGCGGACCCACCACCAGCCGCGCAGCCGGGCCGCCCAGCGCCGGCCGACCGGGCCGAAGCCCAGCCAGGCCGCAACGGCCAGCGAGACGGCCAGCCGCGACCAGCTCCAGATCCGGCCCCACAGCGCGTAGTGCTCGCCGCGGTCGATCTGCGCCCGGGTGAACACCGACGAGGCCGTCACCGGATCCGGCAGTCCGCCGGGAACGGGGTGCCACGGCACGCGGCCGACGGCGACGAGGACGAAGGCGGCCGCACCGATCAGCACGGTGCCCAGCGCGACCCTGCGCACCGCCGATCGGTCCTGCTCCACGAGGATCAGCCTGCCACGCCGGGCAACGACCGGAGCCGGTCCTGCCATGCAGCGGTGAGGTCCGGCTCGGTCCAGGCCGCGTGCTCGCGCAGCGCGGCGGCGAGGTCACCGCCGTCGCGGACCTGCTCGTAGAGCTCGACCAGCGCCCGTTCGCCGGCGTGGTCGGCGAGGGTGACGCAGACCAGCCAGGCGGCCTCGTAGACGCCACCGAGGTGGCTGGCCGTCGGATCGAACTCGCTGTCCGGCGGCAGCGTCGTCGGTACGCCGTCCTTGCGCACCTCCGCCGCGATCTGTCCGGCGGTCTTCGTGAGCGGCAGGTCGACGTCGCGCAGCGCGACGTAGTCGGCGAAGCCCTCGACCAGCCACAGCGGTGCCTGACGAGCGCCGATCGCCTCGGTGAGCGCGTGCACGGCCTCGTGGGTCATCACGACCTGCGCCGCGACGGGGTCGAGGCCGTCGTACACGCTGCGGTTGAGGAACACGTGCACCGGGCTCCCCGGGGCCTGCGAGCCGTCCACGGGAGCGGTGACGGCGGCGATCGCGGAGTACTGCCCGGGCGCGGTGTCGAGGGTGGCCCGGAGCCCCTCGGGATCGGCCGGCACCTCGACCACGAGCCCACCCCGACCGGGTACGACGGCGCGCACCTGCGTCACGGCACGTCGCGCCGCCTCCAGGTAGGCCGGAGCCCGGCTCGGGTCGCCGGCCACCGCGACGAGCACGTCACCGGAGCGCTCGACGCTCAGCGGACCGGACAGCCACAGCGGCAGCCGCGCACCGGAGCCCCCGATCGCGGAGATCGAGGCGCCGTGGCCGGCGAAGGACACCGGGAGCTCGGTGCGCGCCGAGGCCGCGTCGTGCCCCTCGATCCGCCACGTGACGGCGACCTGGCCGTCCCAGGCGTCCGCGCCGCTGGTGCGGCCGGTCTCGGTGACGTAGCGCAGGGTCACGTCGGTGAGGCCGAGGGCACCGGCGTTGGCGACGACGGCGCTCAGCAGGTCGCGGCTGCGCCCATCGGCGCCGAGGTCGGCGGCGGCCGACGCGTCACCGTCGTGGATCGCGTCCTGCAGCGCAGCCAGCGTGTCGGCAGCTGCCGCGGGATCGGCGACGTCGCTGGTCCTCACCGGCGGCGGTGCGACGTACTCGTCCTTCGAGCACGCGCCGGCGCCGAGCGCGACGACCAGCAGCGCTGCAGCGAGCGGGCGGAGCCGGGGGCTCACCCAGGCCGGACCGCTCCGGCGTAGGGCATCTCGTCGAGGTCGGAGACCTTGACGCCGGCGCCCGGGTTGGCCGCGTGCACGATCAGGCCGTTGCCGAGGTAGATCGCGACGTGGCTGATCGGGCTGTAGTAGAAGACGAGGTCACCCGGCTGCAGGTCGCTCTTGGCGACGTGCGTGCCGCTGCTGTACTGGGCGCGCGAGGAGTGCGGCAGGCTCACGTTGGCCTGGGCGTAGGCCATCATCGTCAGGCCCGAGCAGTCGAAGGCGTTGGGACCGGCGGCACCCCAGACGTAGGCGTCGCCGACCTGGGCGAGCGCGTACTTGATCGCCGCGGCAGCACGGCCCGAGGCCGGGATCGTGGTCGGGTCGATCGGACGGCCGGCGTTGCGCGAGAGGAACTCCGCGCGCTGCTCGTCCTCGAGCTTCGAGAGCAGGCCCTTGGCCTCGGCGAGCTTGGCGTCGGCGGTCTTCTTCTCCTCCGCCAGCGTCGCCTTGAGCTCCTTGATGTCGGAGCGGCGCTTCTCGGTCTGGTCCTTGCGGATGTCGTAGGCCTCGAGCTCGTCGCCGTAGTCGGCGAGGAGCGAGTCCTGGATCCCCTCCACCGTCGACATGGTGGAGAGCTCGTCGAGGAAGCCCTGGGTGTCGGAGGACAGCAGCTCGCCGGTCGCACCGAGGTTGCCGGACTGGTACTGCTGGATGAGCGAGTCGCGTACGTCGGAGCGGACGCCGGCGAGGGCGTCGCCCTGGCGGGACTGGTCGGACTCGAGGGACGACAGGTCGCTGTCGAGCTCGGTGAGCTCGAGCTCGGCGTCGTTGTAGCGCTCGGCAGCCTGCTCGGACTCGTGGAAGAGCCGGTCGACCCGGGCCTTGACGGTCTCGATGTCGGGCTCGGCCTGCGCGGGGCTGCCGCTGATCGACAGCGTGATCGCTCCGGTGACGGCAAGTGCAGCGAGCGCAGCGGTGGTACGTGTCCGGCCGTTCAGCACGAGCTGGCGGTCCCCTCTGGTGTCGTACGCCTACCGGGTGAGCTGACGGATTCGGGCACGACTCGCCCTACCCGCACTCCTCGCGCCGGCGGTGGTCCGGTCGGACCCTCGCCCTCGCGCCTCGAGCGGGATTCACCCCAGAGTGGTTGGTTCCCCGGCTCCGGAACCCCGAGTGGATCCGGACTCAGCGCGGCGTCCGCGCGGGTCGGTCGACCCACTTCCTCGGACACCTGAAGGAGCAGCCTAGTCGCGGCTCCCGGCGGCACCAAACCGGTCCGGGGCGTGTTGGGGACGATTGCACGCAACAGCTGTCACGTGGGTCACACCAGCCCCTCCGGTCACGGCGGGGCCGGTCAGGCGGACTCGACCTGCGGACCGTCGACCGGCTGGACCAGCCGCAGCGGTGGCACCAGCCCTCCGTCGGCCAGTGCCTCGAGGGCAACCATCTCGTCGTCGCCGATCACCAGCTCGGGCGGTGGCCCGAGCAGCACCGTCACCACGCAGTCGTGGCAGGCCAGGCCTCGCACCACACAGGTGTCGCAGTCGATCCTCGTCATGCCTGCGAGGCTCGCAGGGCCCCCCGACACAACCCGGCTGCCGGTCGCGAGGAACGAGCGACCGGCGTGGGCCGGGTTGGGTCGAGCAAGCGACGCGGCCGAGGAACGAGGCCGCGGCAGCGCGTCGAGACCCAGCCGTCTTCGCGACACATGTCCCTGACCTCCCGGGTTGCGTCGGAGGTGGCGCCTACCGTCGCTCCCATGACCGCAGCACCTCTCACACCCCGGTGGGATGCGCAGCGCAGCTTCGACGAGCTCGGCCGCCCCCTCCACGACGTGACCTTCTGCGTCGTCGACCTCGAGACCACCGGCGGCTCGGTCGCCGACGGCGACAGGATCACCGAGATCGGCGCGGTCAAGGTCCGCGGCGGCGAGGTGCTGGGCGAGTTCCAGACCCTGGTCAACCCGCACACGTCGATCCCCGCGTTCATCGCCGTGCTCACCGGGATCACCAACGGCATGGTCGCCGACGCCCCGCCGATCGCCGCGGCCCTGCCGGCGTTCCTCGAGTTCGCCGCCGGGTCCGTGCTGGTCGCCCACAACGCCCGCTTCGACGTGGGCTTCCTGCGCCACTTCGCGCGCGAGCAGGACATCGCCTGGCCCGACTTCGAGGTGCTCGACACCGTCAAGCTGGCCCGCCACGTCGTGACCCGCGACGAGGCCCCCAACCACAAGCTGTCCTCACTGGCCCGGGTCTTCCGCGCCGGCACCACCCCCAACCACCGCGCGCTCGCCGACGCACGGGCCACCGTCGACGTGCTGCACGGGCTGATGGAACGCCTCGGCGGGCTCGGGGTACAGACGCTCGAGGAGCTGCAGGGCTACTCCAGCAAGGTCGCGAGCGTCGCGCGCCGCAAGCGCCACCTCGCCGAGCACCTCCCCCACGCTCCCGGCGTCTACCTGTTCCGCGACGACAGCGCGCGGGTCCTCTACATCGGCACGTCCCGCGACCTGCGCCGCCGGGTCCGCAGCTACTTCACCGCCTCGGAGAAGCGCACCCGGATCGGCGAGATGGTCCAGATCGCCTCCTCGGTCAGCGGGGTCGAGTGCGCGACGCCGCTGGAGGCCTCGGTCCGCGAGCTGCGCCTGATCGCCGAGCACAAGCCGCCCTACAACCGCCGCTCCCGCCACCCCGAGAAGGTCACCTGGCTCAAGCTGACCCGGGAGCCGTGGCCGCGGCTGTCCCTGGTCAAGCGCGTCCTCGACGACGAGGCCGACTACCTCGGACCGTTCTCCTCGCGTGCGGCCGCGGAGAGCTCGCTCGCCGCGCTGCACGAGGTGTTCCCGATCCGCCAGTGCAACGACCGCTTCGGCCGGCAACCGCAGCGCAGTGCCTGCGTGCTGGCCGAGATGGAGCGCTGCCTGGCCCCCTGCGACGGCAGCGTCGACCCCCAGACCTACGCGGCCGTCGTACGCCAGCTCAGGGACACCCTGCTCACCCGGCCCGACGACGTCGTCGACCTGGTCCACGCCCGGATGTCGGACCTGGCCGAGCAGGAACGCTTCGAGGAGGCGGCCCACCACCGCGACCGGCTCGCCGACTTCGTCCGCGCCGCGGCCCGCACCCAGCGACTGACCGCGCTGACCGGCTGCCCCGAGGTGGTCGCCGCCCGCCGCGAGGACGACGGCCGCTGGGCCGTCCACGTCGTGCGCCACGGCCGGCTCGCCGCGGCCGGCGTGATCCCGGCCGGCGCCGACGCGGTCGCGTACGTCGACGGCCTGCGCGCCTCGGCCGAGACCGTGCTGCCCACGATCGGCCCGACACCCGCCGCGACCGCCGAGGAGTCCGAGCGCATCCTGCGCTGGCTGGAGTCCCCCGGCGTCCGACTGGTCGAGGTGGTCGGCGAATGGGCCTGCCCGGTGCGGGGCGCGGGTCGCCACGCGACGACATTGCTCACCACTACTGTGGCCCCATGATCACCGCCATCGTCTTCGTCCAGGCCGAGACCGCCCGGATCCCGGAGGTCGCCGAGGCGATCGCGGCGCTCGAGGGCGTCAGCGAGGTCTACTCCGTCACCGGCCAGATCGACCTGATCGCGCTGGTCCGGGTCAGCTCCCACGACGACATCGCCGCGGTGGTCGCCGACCGGCTCAACAAGGTCGAGGGCGTCGTGGACACCGAGACCCACATCGCCTACCGCGCGTACTCCCGCCACGACCTCGAGGCGGCGTTCTCGCTCGGTCTCGACTGAGGATGGCCGACCGAGCACAGGGCGAGCCCCGGTTCCCCCTGCTCGCCCGGGTCTACCCGCCACTGGCGGCGCTGCTCCTGACCGTGCTGGTGACCGCGCTCGTACGGCGTCCGCTGCGGGCGTTCGACACCTACTTCCACCTCCGCTTCGGCGAGGAGTTCCGGCGCGACTGGTCGATCGCGCACCCCGGCCAGCTCAGCTCGGCCTCCACCAACGACTGGGTCCCGACCCAGTGGCTCCCCCAGGTCCTGCTCGCCCGCCTCGACGACTCCTCCGGCGCCACGGGACTGGTGCTGGCCTTCGCGGCCGTCGTCGTCGCCTTCGTCGCCGCGACCTACCTGTTGCTGCGTCGCCACGCCGGCCCGGGGGTCGCGATCACCCTCACCGTGGTCGTCGTCCTCGGGTGCCTGCCCAGCCTGTCCCTGCGCCCGCAGCTGCTCAGCTACCTCTTCCTGGTCGCGGTGCTGGCCGCCTGGGACCGGGCGCGCACGACAGGTCGCCCTCCGTGGGTGCTCATCCCCCTCGGCTGGCTGTGGGCGACGTGCCACGGGATGTGGCTCATCGGCGTGGCGACCTGTGGGCTGCTGGCAGTCCTGGTGATCCTCGAGCGGCGGCCGCGCCGGGTCCAGGCCCTCGCCCTGCTGGCCGTTCCGGCCGGCATGCTCCTCGCCGCGCTCGCGACCCCGGTCGGTCCCCGCCTGCTGACGTCCGTCCTGCTCGTCAACTCACGCGCCGACTACTTCGCGGAGTGGGCCGCCCCGGAGCTGATCACCGTCGCCGCCGCGCCCGTGACCGTCCTCGCCGCGGCCGCCGTGCTCCTGCTCGTACGGCGCGCCGATGTCCGTCCCTACGACGTCGGCCTGCTCGCGATGGGCGGGGCGTTCGCCCTCTACTCGGGCCGCACGCTGCCCCTCGCGCTGGTGACCCTGGCCACGGTCGTCGCACCCGAGCTGACCCGCCGGAGCACCCACCGCCCGGTCGCGCGGACCGAGCTGGTGGTCGCTCTCGGCCTGGCCGTCGTAGTCCTCGTCGTGGCGCCGAACCAGGGTCTCCTCGACGACTCGGCCGACCGGGTCCGGCCGTTCACCGCACGGCTCGACGAGCTGCCTGCGGGAACGAGAGTGCTGACCGACTGGCCCGTGGGCGGTGTACTGCTGCGGCTCGAGCCAGGGCTCGACGTACCCCTGCACGGCTACGGGGACGTCTACACCGACGCAGAGCTCGAGCGGTACACCGATCTCGACCACCTCGAGCCCGGATGGGACCGGACCCTGGCCGAGCTCGCTCCCGGGGCCGCGCTGCTGCCGAACGACGCCCCCCTCGCCTACGCGCTCGAGCGCGACGGCTGGACGGTCGAGCAGCGCACGAAGCAGCTGGTGCTGCTCACTCCCCCGTCGGACTGAGCGCGGGTCAGCGACCGGCTGCCGCGACCCAGCGGTCGAGGGTCGCACGCGCGGCGCCGGAGTCGATCGCCTCGCCGGCGCGGGCGATGCCGGCGGCCAGCGCCTCGTCGTACGGCGCCCCGGGGGCGTCGTAGACGGCCAGCGCAGCCCCCGCGTTGAGCAGCACGGCGTCACGCACCGGCCCGGCCTTCCCGTCGAGCAGGTCGAGCACGACGCCTGCGTTGTGCTGGGCGTCACCACCGCGCAGGTCCTCGGTGGTCGCAGGAGCGATGCCGAAGGCGGTCGGGTCCACGATGACCTCGGTGACCTCGCCGCCGTGGACCTGCCACAGCCGCGAGGTGGTCGTCGTGGTGAGCTCGTCGAGCCCGTCGTCGCCGCGGAACACCCACGCGTCGACGCCACGGCGCGCGAACACGCCGGCCATGACCGGGGCGAGCTTCGCGTCGGCGCACCCGATCGCCTGGGCGGCGGGCCGGGTCGGGTTGGCCAGCGGGCCGAGCGCGTTGAACGCCGTACCGATGCCGAGCTCCTTGCGCGGGACCGCGGCGTGCCGCATCGCCGGGTGGAAGGCGGCGGCGAAGCAGAAGGTGATCCCGGCCTCGTCGACGACCTCGGCGACCCGGGCGACCGGCAGGTCGAGACGGACGCCCAGTGCCTCGAGGACGTCGGCCGTGCCGGCCTGCGAGGAGGCCGAGCGGTTGCCGTGCTTGACCACGCGCGCGCCGGCGCCGGCGGCGACGATCGCGGACATGGTCGAGATGTTGACGGAGAAGGAGCGGTCACCACCGGTGCCGACCACGTCGAGCAGCCGTCCGGGGACGGAGATCGGGGTCATCACGGCGTACATCGCGTCGACGAGCCCGGTGAGCTCGTCGATCGACTCCCCCTTGGCCCTCAGGGCGACCATGAAGCCGGCGATCTGCGCGGGGGTCGCCTCGCCGGCGAGGATCTGCCCCATCGCCCACGCGGACTGGGCAGGCGTCAGGTCCTCCCCGGCGACGAGGGCGCCGAGGACGTCGGGCCAGGTCGCCACGTCAGGCGGGGACGCGGACGCGGAGCAGCGAGACCACGGCCTCCGCGAGCTGGATCGGGTCGAGCGGGTGCGGTACGGCGGCGTCGGCGCGCGACCAGGTCGCCAGCCAGGCGTCCTGCGGCCGACCGGTCAGCACCACGAGCGGGGGGCAGTCGAGGATCTCGTCCTTGAGCTGCTTGGCGATGCCCATCCCCCCGGCAGGAACCGCCTCGCCGTCGAGGATCGCGATGGCCAGGCCGCCGGCGTCCATGTTCTGGATGACCACTGGCTCGGTGGCGACCTCGACGTACTCCAGCTCCGGCAGGTCCGGGTGGGGACGGCGTCCCAGCGCCAGGATGACCTGCTCACGGGTGTGCACGTCGTCGCTGTAGACGAGCACCTTCAGGGTCTTGGGGGACGTCACCCGCGCGATGCTACTCGGACGGTGCCGGGTCCGCGGGGGTGACCTCGCTCGCGGCGCGTTGCTCCTGTCGCTCGAGGCGGTCGAGCCGGCGGTCCTCCCGTTCGGCCTCCTTCATCGACGAGCGCACCCACTGCGCGAAGAGCACGATGAAGAAGACCAGACCGACGAGGTCGCCGGCGCCCCAGAGGATGCCGCCGGCGAGCTTCTGGTCGTCGTACGGGTCCGGGAGCCAGGCACCGAGCGGGCCGTCGTGCAGCGACGGGTACCAGTCGCCGCCCAGCAGCGTCTTCTGGCCCATGATCGTGACGCCGAGGAACGCGTGGAACGGCAGCGTCATCACGGTCAGCAGCACGCGGAACGGGTGCGCGACGCGGCCGGGCAGCGGGTCGACCCCGACGATCGGCCAGAAGAAGAGCGCGCCCACGACCACCAGGTGGACGTGCATCATCTCGTGGACGTACGTCGAGCGCAGCGACGCGTCGTACCAACCGGAGAAGTAGAGCGCCCACGGCGAGATGACGTAGAGGCCGAAGGTCAGCGGCGGGAAGCCCAGCACCTTGGCCAGCCGGGAGTGCAGCAGCGTGAGCAGCCAGCCGCGCGGCCGGCGCGGCAGGGTGCGCAGGGCGAGGGTCACCGGCGCGCCGAGGGCGAGCGAGAGCGGCACGACCATCGACAGCACCATGTGCTGGACCATGTGCACGCTGACCAGGACCGTGTCGTACGCCGCCAGCCCCGACGAGGTGGCGAGGTAGAACGCCAGCATGCCGATGCCCCAGCCGATCGAGCGGCCGACCGGCCAGCTGTCGCCCCGGCGGCGCAGGGTGAGCACGCCCACGGCGTACAGGCCCGTGGCCCAGACGGTGATGATCAGGGGAACCGGCGCGATCCCCCACTGGGAGAGCAGCGCACCGGCGTCGAACGGCGGGAGGTTCTCGACTCCCGCACCACCCGCGGACACCACCAGTCCCACCCGTCACCCCTCCGCAGATCGATCCCGGTTTCGGGACCCGTTCGAGCGTAGGTCGTGGGTGGTGAACGCCCAGAACGGGGGGTCGGGATGCCGATGCGATCCGATACCGCCATAATGGCGCCCGTGGCGATCTCAGCTTCGGCAACTCTCCCGGCCTCGCGCCTGCACGGCCAGCACGACCGACCCAGCATGGTCGCGGTCGGCACGATCATCTGGCTGTCCAGCGAGCTCATGTTCTTCGCGGCGCTCTTCGCGTCGTACTTCACGATCCGCTCGGTCTCGCCCGAGATGTGGTCGGAGAACACGCAGCTGCTGAACGTGCCGTTCGCGTCGATCAACACCACGATCCTCGTGCTGTCGTCGTTCACCTGCCAGCTGGGTGTGTTCGCGGCCGAGCGCGGCCAGGTCTCGCGCGCCGGCTCGCTGCTCCAGGTCGGCAAGTGGGGCCTGCGCGAGTGGTTCATCCTGACCTACGTCATGGGTGCCATCTTCGTCGGCGGCCAGGCGCTCGAGTACGCCGAGCTGATCCACGAGGGCGTCACGATCCCCCACGACGCCTACGGCACGATGTTCTACCTGACCACCGGCTTCCACGGCATCCACGTGACCGGCGGTCTCATCGCCTTCCTCTTCGTCCTCGGCCGCACGTACGTCGCCAAGCGCTTCACCCACGAGCAGGCGGTCAGCGCGATCGTCGTCTCGTACTACTGGCACTTCGTCGACGTCGTGTGGATCGGCCTGTTCGCGACGATCTACCTGATCAAGTGACACGGGGCACCCCGATGACGAAGAGCTGTTGGATCCTCCGGACTGACAAGGACTGAATGTGCGCCTTCTGAACCGTTCCGCCGGTCGACTCTCGCGGCACCGCCGCGGTCCGATCGCCGGACTCCTGGTGCTGGTCTGCGGCCTCCTGCTGACCGGCGGCCTCTACGCAGCGCTCGCGCCGGCCCAGGCCGACACCAGCCAGGACGAGGCAGCACTGGTCAAGGAGGGGCGTGAGCTCTTCCTGGTCGGCTGCGCCTTCTGCCACGGCCAGAACGGCGAGGGCGTCCTCACCCAGGGCGGCTCGCAGTACGGCCCTGCCCTGACCGACGTCGGCGCCGCTGCCGTCGACTTCCAGGTCGGCACCGGCCGCATGCCGATGGCCCAGCCCGGCGTCCAGGCGCCGCGCAAGGAGGTCGTCTACACCAAGGAGGAGACCGCTGCCCTCGCGGCGTACGTCGCCTCGCTCGGCACCGGCCCGGCCGTCCCCGACAAGGAGCTCTACTCCACCGAGGGCATGAGCCAGAAGGAGGTCGAGGCGCTCGTCAGCCGCGGCGGCCAGATCTTCCTCGCCAACTGCACGGCGTGCCACAACTTCGAGGGCTCCGGCGGCGCCATGCCGCGCGGCGGCTTCGCGCCCAAGATCCGCGGCGTCGACTCCAAGCACATCTACGAGGCGATGCTGACCGGCCCCCAGTCGATGGACACCTTCTCCGACGGCAACATCCCGCCCGAGGACAAGAAGGCCGTCATCGCCTACCTCAACGAGCTGGACAAGGCCCCGAGCTACAGCGGCTTCACGCTGGGCGGCCTCGGTCCGGTGAGTGAGGGCATCATCGCCTGGCTTGTTGGCATCGGCGCCCTGGTCGGCTTCGCCGTCTGGATCGCGGCCCACACCACCCGCTCGAGCAAGAAGAAGGACGAGGCGGCAGCGTGACCGACGCACACGACACCCACTCCGACCCGAGCGGGGGCGAGCTCGCGATTCCGATCGCGGACCCGGGCCTGCCCGAGCACCAGTGGCGGCCGACGGACGTCGACCCCGCCAAGGAGAAGCGCGCCGAGCGCCAGGTGGCCACACTGTTCGGCCTCTCCGCGCTCGCGACGGTCGGCTTCCTGGTCTCGTACTTCACCCTCGACGTGGGTGACGACTGGACCCTGATCGGCAACAAGGGCGCCTCGACGATCGCCCTCGGCGTCTTCCTGGGCCTCGCGCTGCTGTTCATCGGCGTCGGCATCATCCACTGGGCCCGCAAGCTCATGGCCGACCACGAGATGGTCGAGATGCGCCACCCGGCGAAGTCGGCCGACGAGGACCGCGAGGTCGCCGTCCAGGCGCTCAACGACGGCATCGCGGAGTCGGGCATCGGCCGCCGGCCGCTGATCCGCAACTCCCTGCTCGGTGCGGTCGGCCTGCTGGGCCTCCCGGCCGTCGTGCTGCTGCGCGACCTGGGTCCGCTGCCGGGCGACAAGCTGTACCACACGATCTGGGGCAGCGGGACCAAGGACAAGCCGATGCGCATCGTGCGCGACGGCATCTGGACCCCGATCCTGGCCTCGGACCTGGAGATCGGCGACCTGGTCAACTGCCAGCCCGACGCCCTCCACAACCCGGAGCGCTACGACATGGACCCGACCGAGGTCGAGGGCGTGAACGCCCAGGTCATCAAGTCGAAGGCGTCGCTGGTCCTGCTGCGGATGAACCCGGGCGACATCAAGCCGGGCAAGGACGCCCAGGGCAAGAGCCGGGAGAACTGGACGGTCAACGGCATCGTTGCCTACTCCAAGATCTGCACCCACGTCGGCTGCCCGATCTCGCTGAACGAGCGGACGACCCACCACCTGCTGTGCCCCTGCCACCAGTCCACCTTCGACCTCGCCGACTCCGGCAAGGTGGTGTTCGGCCCCGCCGGCCGTCCGCTGCCGCAGCTGCCGATCGCCGTCGACGACGAGGGCTACCTGGTCGCGCAGAGGGACTTCGACGAGCCCGTCGGCCCGAGCTTCTGGGAGCGTGACTACTATGACCGTTGGTGACATGAGCAAGGTCGCCACGACCAACGGCACGACGCCCGCCACCACCAAGGGTGGCAAGGCCGCCGGTGCCATCGCCAACTGGGCCGACGAGCGCCTGGGCCTCGGCGGGGCGATGAAGAAGAACCTCCGCAAGGTCTTCCCGGACCACTGGTCGTTCATGCTGGGCGAGATCGCCCTGTGGAGCTTCGTCGTCCTGCTCCTGACCGGTGTCTTCCTGACGCTGTGGTTCGACCCGAGCATGACCGAGGTCCAGTACGACGGCGCCTACGACCCGCTGCGCGGTCAGCACGTGTCGTCGGCGTTCGCCTCGACGATGCACATCTCGTTCGACGTGCGCGGCGGCGTGCTCATGCGGCAGATGCACCACTGGGCCGCCATGATCTTCATCGCCTCGATGATGATCCACATGATGCGCGTCTACTTCACGGGCGCCTTCCGCAAGCCGCGCGAGCTCAACTGGGTCATCGGCTGCCTGCTGCTGCTGCTCGGCACGATCGAGGGCTTCACCGGCTACTCGCTGCCCGACGACCTGCTCTCCGGCACCGGCGTCCGCGCCGCGGACGGCTTCATGAAGGCCTCCCCCGTGGTCGGCTCCTACATGTCGTTCTTCCTGTTCGGCGGCGAGTTCCCGGGTGACTCGATCATCCCGCGCTTCTACGCCATGCACATCCTGCTCATCCCCGGCATCCTGCTGGCCCTGGTCGCGGCGCACATGCTGCTGCTCGTCTACCACAAGCACACGCAGTGGCCTGGTCCCGGCCGGACCGAGCAGAACGTCGTCGGCTACCCGATGCTCCCGGTCTACGCGGCCAAGGCGGGCGGCTTCTTCTTCATCGTGTTCGGCGTGATCACCCTGCTGGGTGGCCTGTTCTCGCTCAACCCGGTCTGGAAGTTCGGTCCCTACGACCCGTCCAAGGTGACCGCGGGCTCGCAGCCCGACTGGTACATGGGCTGGCCCGACGGCCTGCTGCGCATCATCCCGGCCTGGGAGACGCACATCTGGGGCATCACCCTGTCCTGGAACGTGATGCTCCCGATCCTCGTGATGCCGCCGCTGATGCTGATGATCCTGATGGCGCTGCCGTTCCTGGAGGCCTGGATCACCGGCGACAAGCGGGAGCACCACCTGCTCCAGCGTCCGCGCAACGCTCCGACCCGCACCGCGATCATGGTCGCGCTGATGACCTTCTACGGCCTGTCCTGGGCCGCGGGTGGCAACGACATCATCGCGATCAAGATGCACCTGAGCATCAACGAGATCACGTACTTCATGCGGGCCGCGGTGTTCCTCGGACCGGTCATCGCCTTCATCATCACGCGCCGCTGGTGCATCTCGCTCCAGCGTCACGACGAGGGCAAGCTGCTCCACGGCTACGAGACCGGTGTCCTGGTCCGCTCCCCCGAGGGCGCGTACGCCGAGAAGCACCTCCCGCTCCCCGTGGGCAAGGCCTACACGCTCACGGCCCGCGACGACGACCCGACGCCGGAGACGGTCGAGGAGATCGACGCCTCGGGCGCCACCGGTCGCAGCGCGCGCCTGCGCAAGCTGCGGGCCAAGCTGGCCACCGTGTTCTTCGCGGACAACGTCCAGAAGCCCACGGCCGAGGAGATCCACGAGGCCCAGCACCACGCGGAGCACGAGCTCCACGAGCTCGAGTCACAGATCGCCGCCGGCCCCAACCGGCACGGTCCCGCCGACCACTGAGCACGACGCCTCGAGGGTCGTAGTCCCAACGGACTACGACCCTCGAGTCATTTTCGGCGGATCGACCGATCCTGGTGAGCCCTCTCCCCCATTAGCGTGCTGCTGACAGCGTGGGGACGAGTCATGAGGAGGCCGGGCGATGGCGTTGCTCGCGACCTCGCCGGACGTGGGCCAGGACCCTGGTACCCGCCGGGTACGCGACTCCCTCTCCCGGCTCGTCGTCGTGGTCGCGGTCCTCGACGCCATGACCATCGTCGCGGCCGCCGCCGCGGCCATCGGCATCAAGTTCGGGTACGGCACCTGGCCGCCCGCACACATCGAGTGGTTCACGGGGATCCCGCTGATCGACTTCGGGTGGGTCGTCCCCGTGTGGTGGGGCGCACTCGCCCTCAGCGACGCGTACGAGCGTCGCGAGATCGCGCGCGGCAGCGACGAGTTCAAGAGCATCCTGCGGGCCTCGTTCGCGGCGGGCGGGATCGTCGCCATGCTCGCGTACCTCGTCAACTACGACATGTCCCGCCCCTACTTCGCGCTGACCTGGACCCTGGGCATCACCGGCCTCTTCCTCGAGCGGTACGCCGTGCGCCGGGTCGTCACCCGGCTGCGGGTGCGCCAGCAGCTGCAGCACCGCGTCGTCGTGGTCGGCGATGCCGTCGCGGTCCGTGAGCTCGACGCCGCGCTGGCGCGCGAGCCGGGACTCGGCTACGCCGTCGTCGGCGCCTGCGTCGCCGGCCCGCAGGAGCCGCTCCCCGTTCCCGTCCTCGGAGCGCCCGGCCGCGCCGTGCAGGCCTGCCTCGACCATGACGCCGACACCCTGCTGATCGCCAGTGGCTCCTTTGCGTCCTCGGTCGACCTGCGCCAGATCGGCTGGGAGCTCGAGGGGCGCGACATCGACCTGATCGTCGTCCCCAACCTGATCGACGTCGCGGGACCGCGCATCCATCTGCGACCGGTGGCTGGCCTCCCCTTCGTCCACGTCGAGCCGCCCCAGGTGGCCCGCGCCATGCGCTGGGGCAAGGCGGTCGTCGACCGCTTGGGAGCCCTGCTGCTCCTGGTGGCCCTCGCCCCGGTGTTCCTCGCCACGGCACTCGCCGTCCGCGCCGACGGCGGCCCCGTGTTCTACCGGCACCGGCGGGTCGGGCTCGACGGACGCGAGCTGTGGGTGTGGAAGTTCCGCAGCATGCGCCCCGGCGCCGACCAGGTGCAGGACGCGCTCATGGACGACCTCGGCGCGGACCCCCTGCTCTTCAAGCTGCGTGACGACCCGCGGGTGACACCCGTCGGGCGCCTCCTGCGCCGCTACTCGATCGACGAGCTGCCGCAGCTCCTCAACGTCCTGGCAGGACAGATGAGCCTGGTCGGCCCGCGCCCGCAGGTGGCCGCCGAGGTCGCGCAGTACAGCCACACCATGCATCGCCGACTCCGCGTCCGGCCCGGCATCACGGGCCTCTGGCAGGTCTCCGGCCGCTCGGACCTCACGCCGGACGAGGCCGCGCGCCTCGACCTGTACTACGTCGAGAACTGGTCCATGGCCGGTGACCTGATGATCCTCGCCCGCACCGTGCGGGCCGTCCTGCGCCACGACGGGGCATACTGAGCCCTCCGATGTCCGAGCGCGACTGGACCGTCATCACGGTCACCTTCAACTCTGCGGCCCAGCTCCGACAGTGCTGGTCGTCGTGGCCGGTCGGCGTCGCACGCTGGATCGTCGTCGACAACTGCTCGTCCGACGGATCAGCGGCCGTCGCCGGTGCTCTCGGGGCCGAGGTGATCTCCCTTCCGCACAATCTCGGGTTCGGAGCGGCCAACAACCGCGCTCTGCGGCAGGTGTCGTCGAAGTGGACGCTCTTCGCCAATCCCGACGTCGTGCTCGACCCGTCCACGCTCCCCCAGCTGGCGCGCACCGCCGATGCCAACGACAGCCTCGTCGCACCCCAGCTGCTGGACCCGGATGGCACGGCTCAGCCCAATGCCCGGGGCCTGCCGCACCTCGCCGACAAGTTCTCGAACCGGCTCCTGGGCAACACAGCGAAGCGCCTCGGCTACACCAACACCGAGCTGGACCGGCCGACCTGGGCTGCCTGGGCGATGGGAGCAGCCCTCGGAGGTGCAAGCGCCGCCTGGCAGGATCTGGGCGGCTGGGACGAGCGCTACTTCATCTACTACGAGGACCACGACATCGGACTGCGGTCGTGGCTCGGCGGGCACGGCGTGGTGATCGATCCCCGGGTTCGCTGGGAGCACCAGTGGCAGCGGGCGACCACGTTGCCGCGGCTGACACCCTGGAAGCACGAGCTCCGCTCGATGCGCACGTTCTACAGCACCTACCCCGATCTGCTCACCCGGAGCAGGAGCCGACGCTCGAGCCGGTGGTCGGAGCTGCGCGAGCGTGTCTGGCAGCCCGCGAGCGTCCCTGCGGAGACATGACATGCAGATCGTCAGCCTCGCGCCGTACGTTCCCCACGAAGGCGTGGACCACGCGGGCGGTGAGTACCTGCTGCGGTATCTCGAGGTGCTCCACGACCTCGGC
Source organism: Nocardioides sp. F233 (assembly GCF_057813895.1). NCBI lineage: Bacteria > Bacillati > Actinomycetota > Actinomycetes > Propionibacteriales > Nocardioidaceae > Nocardioides > Nocardioides sp. F233. The sequence continues at coordinate 741,899 of NZ_JBVASH010000002.1, read as the reverse complement.
CACGCCGTCACGCTCGTCGTCCCGAACGATCCCGACACCGTGCGGACGATCGGTCGCCACCCCGCCTGGCTGCGGGTGCTGCTCGGACCCCCGGACCGCGCGAGCCTCGTCGTGCGCGCGTGGCGGCTCGTGCGTCACGGCACCAGCAGACTCCCGCCCCGGGCCTGGGCCGACCGGATCGGCGAACCCGTGCGCTCGGCGCTGGGAGGTGCGGACGTGATCGACCTGCAGTGGATGGGCTCGATCCAGCACGCGCCCGTCGTCCGCCGCTGGAACGCGCGCGCGGCGCTGGTGGCGACGCCACACGACGTGTACTCCGAGAGCGTCGGAGGCGCCGCGAGCGGCGCCGCCTTGGCCACCCGTGTCGTCGCGCGACTCGCCCTGCCCGCCGTTCGTCGCGCTGAGCGACGTCAGCTCTCCGCCTGCGATCGGGTCTTCGTCTTCAAGCAGGCCGACATCGAGACCTTGGCGCGGCTCGGCGTCGCCTCCGACGTCCGCACCACGCCGCCGGTGGTGACCCTGCCCGCGGACAGGGTCGAGCCGGAGGACTCCCATCTGCTCGTCTTCACCGCCGCCTTCTGGCGTGACGAGAACGACGAGGCCGCACGTTGGTTCCTCACCTCCGTGTTCCCTCGCGTCCAGCACGACCACCCCACCGTTCGCGTCCGGTTCGCCGGAGCGCGACCCTCGGCATGGCTGCGCAGTCAGGCAAGTGAGGAGGTCGAGGTGACCGGCTACCTCCCCGACCTGCTCGACGCCTACCGGGGCGCCCAGGTCGCCATCGCGCCCCTGCTGCGCGGCGCCGGCCTGAAGTTCAAGGTTGTCCAGGCGATGGCACTCGGGTTCCCGGTCGTCGCCACCCCCGTGGGTGCCGAGGGCGTGAACGACCTCGTCGGCGCCCAGGTGCTCGAGCCGGCACCGGATGCCGAGGCGTTCGCGGAGGCCATCAGCCACGTCCTGCGCGACGGCGTCCGGGGGCGGGCCGAGGCCCGCCGCTACGCCACCCTCCTGGCCGATCGGCTCGACTTCCGACGCCAGATCTCCGAGCAGGCGGCCGGCTACACCGATCTGGTCGACCTCCCGTGACCGACAGGGTCGCGTCCCCGGCGTTGACCGAGGTGGGGTGCGTCGTCGTGCATCACCGTAGCCCTGACACGCTTCGGCGTACCGTTTCCTCGCTGCTGGACACAGGCTTGGCCCCGGACCGGATCGTGGTCGTCGACAACAGCGAGGCCCGCCCCCTGGTGAGGACCGAGCTCGGCGGGGTCCGGATCATCGAGACCCCCAACGACGGCTACGGATCCGCGGTCAACACCGGCGTGGCGTGGCTGGCTCGCGAGTGCCCGGGGCTGACGGCCGTGTTGGTGTCCACGCACGAGGTCGTCGTGGCCCCCGGCACCGTCGCAGAGCTGCTTGCGGGCCTCGACCTTCCCGACACTGCTGCGGTTGGGCCGGTGCTGTGGCAGGACCGGCCCACTGGTGCCGTGGTCTGGTCGGCGGGCGGCGTCCTGACGGGTCGCGGTCTGGTCGCCCGTCATCGCCACGTGCCCCAGGACGACTCCCGCTACGCGGAGGTCGACTGGCTGGACGGCGCCCTGGTCCTCTACCGACGCGAGCTCCTCGAGTCCTACGGCTTCGACACGACCTACTTCCTGTACCTGGAGGAGGTGGACCTCCATCTCCGCCTGCGACAGGCGGGGTGGCTGATCCGGGTGGCGCACCAGGCGCACGCCGTCCAGGCGACCGCGGGGATGCCGGCGTACTGGGCCATGCGCAACCGGGTCTACTTCGGGCGCAAGTTCTCGCTCGGCACTGCTGGATGGTTCGGGACCGCGCGGGTGCTGCTGCAGATCGTCCGGCGGGCGGTGCGCACACGCGACCCTTCGGCACTGGCCGGCGCCCACCGAGGATTGCTGAGCGGCGCGCGTCTCAGGGCGCCGGATCACGGAGCATGCGCCACCCCGCCGCGAGCTGGTAGCTGAAGACGAACGCCTCGGTGGCCGCAAGCCCGGCGGCGCCGCCGACGGCACCGTGAGCACCGGCCAGGAACAGGATCAACGGCACCCCGACCACGGCGCCGAGGACCGTGCTCCGCAGGACGACATCGACCCGCTGTGAGGTGACGAGGGTGTGCCGGCCCAGCGATGAGTTGAGCGAGAGGAAGAGCACGGCGATTCCGAAACACAGAGCGACGTCCTGGGACACGCGAAGCTCAGGCCCGAACAGGGCCGAGGTCAGTGGTGCTCCCAAGAGCGCGAAGCCTCCCAGGCCGAGGAGTCCGATGGCCCCATGGACGGCGAGAGCGGTGCGGAAGCGACGTGGGCGTCGGTCCGGCGCCGTCGCCACCCAGCCCTGCAGGGCCTGGCAGGCCCCCGAGACGACCAGGATCCCCCACTGGTACAGCTTCCAGCCGGACGCATAGCCGGCGAGGGCGACGACCGAGACCTGCAGCGAGACCAGTGCCACGTTGATCGTGGAGTAGGCGCCTCCGACCACTTCCGCCACCGTCGCCGGACCGCGGGACCGCCAGGTCACGCGAACGGTCGGGTCCGGCACGGCCGACCCGCGCAGCACGACGAGGAGGGCAAGGGCCGCACCGACCTGGGCTGTCGCTGTCAGGGCCGGGTAGACCAGCGGGCTGCCCCCGGCGGCGATGGCCGCCGCTGCTACCAGGTTGGCCGCGACGAGGGGAAGAGCCTCGAAGCACAGCACGTCCTTCGCGCCTCCGACGCCGACGAGGAACCAACGAGGGCTCAGGCCGGCGAGGCCGGCCGCCGCGCACACCGCGATGCCCAGGGCGCGAGCAGCGTCGCTGAGGAGCACCGAGGTGATCGCCATTGCGAGGGGTAGGGCGAACAGTGCGGTTCCCACGCGGAGACGGACACTCGCCTCGTAGAGAGAGCGTCGTGCCGCCGCGGATCCTCCAGCGACGGCGCTCGGCCCGGTCAGGGCCCAACCACCAGCAACGACGATGCTCGCCATGGCACCGATCGACTGGCCCACCGCGAGACCCGCCCAAGCGGTGCGGTCCAGCACCTGGGCGAGGGCCAGCAGCGCGACCAGTCCCGCGGTCGCCGGAAGCAGCGACACCGTCGTGACACTCGCGACCCGGCGGGTCGGCGAGGTCACGATGACGACCCGGCCGAACCGAAGCAGGACCGCACCTCGCTGGCGAACCTGGACCGCTCCTGCGCTACGTGCGACCGGAAGTCCGCCTGCCGCAGCGCGTGACCGTCGACGTCGGCGAGGACGTCCTCCAATGCTCGCACCGCGGAGGTCACGAGATCCGGAGCAGTGTCGATCCGGTGCTCCTCGGGAACCGGGAAGTCACGCGGGTTCGCCCCGGCGCCCCGAGCGACGACCAAGGTGACGGCACCGCGAAGAGCAGCCTCCCGCGGCATGCGGTCCTTGCCCGGCAGATGTCCCAGGTCCAGGTAGACGTCGCTGCGGTTGAGGGCGTCGACGACCTCGCCCGGGGACATTCCTTCGATCGGCAGCCACCGCACCGGCGTGGTCAACCGGTCGGCGACGCGAGCGACGATCTCGCCACCCTTTGCGGGGTTGAAGGCGACGACGGCCGGGTGTCCTCGACGCGCCACCGCTGGTGGCGCCGCGGTGGGGACGTAGTCGCTGAGCATGGACACCGCCACTCCGAGCTCGCGTGCCACGACGTCGTGCGCGTACACGGACTGCGCGAGATGGGTGGCCTCGGCGAGCCGCCGACGACGAGCCGGAGCGGCGAGGAGTCGACCCGTCTTGCGCGGGACGCCGCGAAGGATCGCGACGGCCGACCGTCGGGACACCTGCTCGTGAGCGCGGCGTCGAACGTCCATGAAGATCGGCGAGTTGTCGATGCTCAGCCACCAGCAGAACCAGGTCGCCTCGCCGGTGACCGAGCGTCGCGGGACCCACACCTCCGGCGTGACGACGGCGTCGCGCGACCCAGAGGCAGACGTGCCGCGCTCGGGGGCGTCATAGTGCTGGTACTCCGGGACGCGCGGCTTGCCCTGCGTGCCGGGCATCGGGACGAGGGCCGCGTCGTGCCCGAGGGCGCGCAGCGTGTCGACCAACTGGTGGAGGGCCTCAGGGCCACCCGTCCGCACCCCTCGGGGGTAGTAGACGGACACGCGCTCGAAGCCATCCACAGTCGGAGTCTAGCCACGGCACTGGCGTCCACCGGTGTATCTTCGCCGGGTGCCCGACGCCACCACGAACCGTCGCGAGCGGTGGGCGCTGGGGCTGCTCTGGGTGCTCCTGCTGGTGCTCTACGGCGGGACCGTCTCCCACGACTGGAAGACCCCGGACGTGGCGTCGGCCGAGATCGGTGCCTGGCGGATCGCATCCACAGGGGCACCGTGGGTCGACAGGCTCCACAGCGACACCTACGTCCTGAGCACGGACGCGACCGAGGCGGACAACGACGCTCGTGCCCGTCTGGTCCTGTTCTCGACCATCAACGAGCGGAACGGCCACGTGGCCATCGGGCGCTCGCCGGGCGTGATCGCGGTGGGCGTGCCGGCGTACTGGATCCAGGAACGGATGAGTCCGTCCACGGCCGCTGAAGTCGCGCCGGAGCCCGGCGGACTGACAGGCGCGTTCCTTGCCGCGAGCGCCGTGCTCCTCGTCCTGCTCGCTGTGCGCGGCCTGGTCTCGTTCAGGCTGGTCATCGGGGCGGGTCTGGCGCTCGGCCTCGCCACGCCGTACTGGTCCGTGCTCGCCGACGCCCTCTGGACCCACGGCGTCACGACGCTCGGGATCGCGGGCCTGGCCTGGGCCGTGCGGCACGAGCGCTGGTGGCTGGCCGGGGTCTTCGGCGGCGTCGGGGTGTGGGGTCGCCTGCACGTCGCGGTGATCGTCGCCGTCGTCGGCCTCGGCCTCGCGGTCTGGCGCCGCCGCCCGGGCATCGCGATCCGGATCTCCCTGACCAGTCTGCCCTTCCTCGCCGGCACGTTCGTGTGGGGCTACTGGATGTACGGGAGGTGGAGCCTGTTCGCAGCCAGCGGCGGGTACTCCCAGGCCACCGGCCTCACCGGCGTCCCTGACGAGAGCTCCACCGGCGCCGGCGTGATCACCAACCTGTTGGGGTACCTCGTCTCACCCGACGCAGGCCTGCTCATCTGGACACCGGTGCTCCTGGCCCTGGCGCCGGCCGTCGCTCGCGCGTGGTCCACGACCCCGGACTGGAGCCGGGTCCTCGCGTGCGGTGGGATCGCCTACCTGGTCGTACAGGCCTTCCTCAACATCTTCCCGGGCGGCACCGGCTTCTGGGGCAACCGGTTGGGACTGGAGACGTTGACCTGCCTGGTGCCGGTGGTGGTGTGTTCACTGGCTCAGGTGCGGTCGGGCGAACGAGTCGTGGCCATGGTCCTGCTGTCCTACCAGGCCGGCGTGATCCTGCTCGGCGCGGTCCTCGACCTCGCCCACCGGCACGGTCTCGCCTGGCGGGAGTACGAGCCCTACCTGGCCTTCCAGGACAACGCTGCCGCGACGTCCATCATGATCGGCCTGGGCATGGCTGTCACCGTCGTCGTGTGGCGAGTGATCAGCACCGACCGGGATCAGCTGAGGGCGGATCCAGCGACGTAGTCGTTCCAGGAGATGTTCCAGTCTCCCCAGCCGTTGCCGGGCTCCATCGGGCGGTCGGTGCCGACGTACTCGACGACGTCGCCGCGACGGGTCATGGAGTAGAGCCAGGCGGCGTTGTCGGTGCTCATGCCGGTGCAGCCGTGGGAGACGTTGGCGTGGCCCTGGGAGCCGACCGACCAGGGGGCGGCGTGGATGAACTCGCCGGAGCTGGTCAGGCGCATGGCCCACTTCACGTCGTCGATGTCGTAGGCCTCGGCGGAGCCGCGGGCGATGCCGACGGTCTCGGAGTTCATCCGCTTCTGGGCGTACTTCTCCATGATCACCTTGACGCCGGAGCGGGTGGTGAAGCCGGCCTTGCCGGTCGTGATCGGCAGCGTGCGGAGCAGTTTGCCGTTCTCGAGCACCTTCATCTGGTGGGTGCGCGCGTTGACCTTGTAGACGTGGGCGGCACCGATCTCGAAGTCGACCTTGCGGTCCTCCTGGCCGTAGATGCCGTCACCGGCGCTCACGCCGTTGACACCGACGTCGACGCTGACCTTGGTGCCGGCCTGCCAGTACGACTCGGGGCGCCAGTGCGCCTCCTTGCTGCTGACCCAGTACCAGGAGCCCGGCTGCGCGGGCGTGGAGGTGACGCTCATGTGCTTCTCGAAGCTCGCCCGGTCGGTGACCGGGAGGTCGAAGGTCACGATGACGGGCATGCCGACCCCGACGGTCTCGCCCTGCAGGGGCGCGATCGAGGCGTAGGTCTGCTGGTCGAGGCTCAGCGACTGGGTGGTGAAGGTCGAGATGCTCTGCACCTCCTTGCCCTCCCCGTTGCGGGCCACGGCGCGCACGCGGTAGCGGGTGGCGGGCTCGAGGCCGCTCGAGGCCACCCAACGGGTGCCGTCTCCGCGGAGCTCGCCCTCGACCGTGCCGGCCGTCGACTTGAGGACCACCGAGGTCAGCGTGCCCTTCTCGGCCCTGACCTTGACCACCTTGTCGACGGGTACGCCGGACGCGTCGTCCTTGACGTTGGTCGTCACGATCGCCTCGGAGGCGGCCGCGGCCGTGGTCTCGTCGCTGCCCGGGCCGTCTCCCCCGGGGACGAATCCCGAGCCGTCGCAGGCGGTCGCGACGAGCGCGACGGCGGCCAGCAGGGCGGCGGCGCGCAGGGCGCGCGAACGGGAGCGTGTCAGCGGGGAAGGCACGAAAAGAGGGTACCTGCCGGGACCGACGATTCCCGGCTGGAAAGCACGTCGGCGGTGTCACACCGTGAGGTGGGACACCGCCGACGAGAGGCTGAGCGGAGGCTCAGTGGGCGTAGACGCCCCGGTAGTACTCGAAGATCCAGCCGCTCAGCGCGACCGCGCCGATGACGATGCCGATGATGAACAGCCACCAGGCCAGGACGGCGATCGCGAAGACCATCACGCCGAGGCAGGCAGCGCACCACAGCGGCCACCAGGAGTACGGCGGGAAGAAGCCCAGCTCGCCCGCGCCGTCGGCGATCTCGCCGTCCTTGAGGTCCTCCGGACGGGCGTCCATCCGGTTGGCGTGGAACCCGAGGTACAGGGTGACCATGGCGCACAGCAGCGTGGTCATGACCAGCGCGGAGGTGCCGGTCCAGTCGGCGCCGTGGTCACTGCCGTCGGTGATGAACCAGTAGGCAGGGCTGACCAGGACCAGGAAGACCGTGGTCACGCCGAAGATCCATGCTTCGACCTTCATCAGGCGTCGACCTCCTTGGCACCGGCGCCCGCGGCGACCGGCTCGTCGTACATCTCGATGGCGGCGATCTCCGGGTGGTGGAGGTCGAACGCCGGCGACTCCGAGCGGATCCGCGGGATCGAGTGGAAGTTGTGGCGCGGCGGCGGGCACGTGGTGGCCCACTCCAGCGACCGGCCCCAGCCCCACGGGTCGTCGGTGTTGACGAGCGGACCCTTGCGCGAGACGTAGACGTTGTAGAAGAACGGCAGCATCGAGGAGGCGAGGATGAAGGCGCCGATCGTCGAGACCTGGTTCAGCGTCGTGAAGCCGTCACGCGGCAGGTAGTCCGCGTAGCGCCGCGACATGCCCTCGATGCCCAGCCAGTGCTGGACGAGGAAGGTCGTGTGGAAGCCGATGAACAGCAGCCAGAAGTGGATCTTGCCGAGGCGCTCGTCGAGCATCCGACCGGTGAGCTTGGGCCACCAGAAGTAGAAGCCGGCGAACATCGCGAACACGACCGTGCCGAACACCGTGTAGTGGAAGTGCGCCACCACGAAGTAGGAGTCGGAGACGTGGAAGTCGAGCGGCGGGCTGGCCAGGATGATGCCGGTCAGGCCACCGAAGAGGAAGGTCGTGAGGAAGCCGATCGACCAGAGCATGGGGGTGTCCATGCGCACTGATCCGCCCCACATCGTGCCGATCCAGTTGAAGAACTTCACGCCCGTCGGAACGGCGATCAGGAACGTCATGCCGGAGAAGAACGGCAGGTTGACGGCTCCGGTGACGAACATGTGGTGCGCCCACACGGCCACCGAGAGGATCGCGATGCCGAGCGTCGCGCCGACCAGGCCGATGTAGCCGAAGATCGGCTTGCGGCTGAAGACCGGGAGGATCTCGGAGATGATGCCGAAGAACGGCAGGGCGATGATGTAGACCTCGGGGTGCCCGAAGAACCAGAACAGGTGCTGCCACAGGATCGCTCCACCGTGCGAGGAGTCGAACACGTGCGCCCCGAGCTGTCGGTCGGCCTCGAGGGAGAGCAGCGCACCGGCCAGGATCGGGAACGCGACCAGCACCAGGATCGCCGTGATCAGCACGGTCCAGACGAAGATCGGCATCCGGAACATGGTCATGCCCGGCGCTCGCATGCAGATGATCGTGGTGATGAAGTTGACCGCACCGAGGATGGTGCCGAGACCGGCCATCCACAGGCCCATGATCCACAGGTCGCCACCGACGCCGGGGCTGTTGACCGAGTCGGACAGCGGTGTGTAGGCAAACCAGCCGAACGAGGCAGCACCCTGCGGGGTGAGGAAGCCGGCGCCGGCGATCAGGCCACCGAACAGGTACAGCCAGTAGCTGAACATGTTGAGGCGCGGGAACGCGACGTCAGGGGCACCGATCTGCAGCGGCATGATCGCGTTGCCGAAGCCGAAGAACAGCGGCGTGGCGAACAGCAGCAGCATGATCGTGCCGTGCATCGTGAAGAGCTGGTTGTAGAGCTCCTCGTTGACGATCTGGCTGCCCGGGTAGGCCAGCTCGGACCGAATGAGGAGCGCCATGATGCCGCCGGCCATGAACCAGGCCATGGCGGTGCCGAAGTACAGGTTGCCGATCAGCTTGTGATCGGTCGTGGTCATCGCGCGGACGAGCTGCTGGCCGAGCGGCTTGCGCTGGCTGAGGTCCGCGGAACGCGCGAGAGTGGTCACTCGTGCTCTCCCTCGTCGTTGATGGGCTGCTTGGCGTACTTGCCGCCTTCGACGGGCTCGTCAGAGACGTGCTCCGGGTCCTTGGCGAGCCCGGCCAGGTAGGCCTCGTAGTCAGCTTCGGAGACGACCTTCACGTTGAAGAGCATCCGCGAGTGGTAGACGCCGCAGAGCTCGTAGCACTTGCCGTCGTAGTCACCGATCTCGGTCGGCGTCACCTGGTAGGAGTTCTTGTTGCCGGGGACGACGTCCATGCGCATCGCGAAGGCCGGGATGCCGAAGTTGTGGATCACGTCGGGGCTGCGGAGCTGGAACTCGATGGTCTTGTCGACCGGGATCACGAGGTCCGGGATGTCCTCACCGGTGCCGGAGACGAAGACGTTCTTGCCCTCGTACGGCTGGTTGAACGTCCACTGCCACTTCTGGCCGACGACCGTGACGACGACGTCCGGGTTCGGGTCGTGCTCGAGCGCGATGTTCTGCACACGCACGGTCTGCGAGAAGAACGCGATGACCATGATGACCGGGAAGATCGTGTAGAAGATCTCGATCGGCAGGTTGTAGCGCGTCTGCACCGGAACCTCGTCGTCACTACGACGACGGAACCAGATCGGGACGCCGATGATGAGCGCCCACGTGATGACACCGGTCACCAGCGCGGCGATCCATGCGCCCTGCCACAGGTGCAGGATGTGCTCACCCTGCGTGGTCGTGATCTCCGGCATGCCGAACCGTTCCCACTGGGTATCGGTCGAGCAGCCGGACAGCGCGAGCGCGAGTACGACGAATCCGGCGAGCGGGGTCGCGCGACGGAAACGTCGCTGCGCGCCACGCGTGCGCTCGGGGTGCCACCAGCCCACGAACGAGCCTTCCTCTCGAGGGTCAGAACCACAGCGAACACTAGCGGAGAGCAACCCCGACCGGGTGGCGGGGTGGGTCTTCCGGGACGTGTGAGGCGGGGCACGAGCGCGGGACGAGCGTACGGACCCCGCTCAACTAGGGTCAGAGGCGTGAGCAGCACCTCCGAGGTCTACCTCGACTCGGCCTCGTCCTCCCCGCTCCACCCGGCGGCCCGGGACACCCTGCTGGCCGCCCTCGACCGGGGGTACGGCGATCCGCGACGCCTGCACGCCGCCGGGCGCGACGCGCGGCTGCTCCTCGACAACGCCCGGGCGGTCGTGGCCGAGTGCCTCGGCGCCCGGCCGGACGAGGTGGGCTTCACGGCCTCGGGCACGGACGCCGTGCACCGGGGGCTGCTGGGCCTGGCCGCGGCGACCGGGCGCGACGGCATCGTGCACGGCGCGGTCGAGCACTCCGCCGTGCTCCACGCAGCCGCCTGGCGTCCCTCGCCCGCCCACGCCAGCATCCCGGTCGACGCGCTCGGCCACGTCGACGTGGCCGCGATGGCCGAGGCGGCACGACGTCCCGGGGTCGGAGCAGTCGCGCTGCAGGCGGCCAACCAGGAGGTGGGGACGCTGCAGCCGGTCGACGAGCTCGACCTGCCGGCCGGCGTACCCCTGCTGGTGGACGCGGCCGCCGCCGTCGGGCACGTGTCGCTCCCCCGCCGCTGGGACGCGCTGACCGCGTCGGCGCACAAGTGGGGCGGTCCGGCGGGCGTCGGCGTGCTGGTGGTGCGCCGCGGCACGCGGTGGACCACTCCCTTCCCGGGCGACGACGGCCTCGACCAGCTGGGCGGGTTCCCGGACGTTCCGGCGGCGCTGGCCGCGGCGGCCGCACTGCAGGCGGTCCTGGCCGAGCGGGAGGAGGTCACGGCGCGCCAGCACGCGCTCGTCGACCGGATCCGGACGGTCGCGGCCGCACTGCCCGACACCGAGGTCGTGGGCGACCCGGTGGCCCGGCTCCCCCACCTGGTGACCTTCTCGTGCCTCTACGTCGGCGGCGACGAGATCGTCTCGGCTCTCGCGCGCCGGGGCTTCGGCGTCGCCAGCGGCTCGGCCTGCACGGCCTCGACCCTCGAGCCGAGCCACGTGCTGGCGGCGATGGGATCTCTCACGCACGGAAACGTGCGGGTCTCCCTGGGGCGCGACACCACTGCCGAGCAGGTCGAGGCGTTCTGCGCGGCTCTCGCGGACGAGGTCGGCCGGATCCGCGCGGAGGCCGGGCTGTGACCACCGAGATCGACTGCCGCGACCTGCCCTGCCCGCGCCCGATCATCGAGCTGGCGAAGGCGCTGCCCTCGGTGGAGGTCGGCGAGCTGCTCGCCGTGGTCGCCCGCGACCCGGCGGCGCGGCACGACGTGCCGGCCTGGTGCCGGATGCGCGGGCAGGAGTACGTCGGAGAGGAGCGCGCCGCGGACGGCGCGCCCCGCTACGTCGTACGACGACTCAGCTGAGTCAGCCGGGTCAGTTGACGCCGAGGTGCTTGGCGACCTCGTCGGCCGCCTCGGCGCCGTACGAGTCACGGATCCGGCCCACGAACTGCTCGTGGGTGAACTCGTACTCCTGGGTGCCGACCGTCTCGACGACGTAGGCGGCGAGCACGCAGCCGACCTGGGCGGCCCGCTCGAGGGAGGTGCCCCACGACAGGGCGGCGAGGAAGCCGCCACGGAAGGCGTCACCGACGCCGGTCGGCTCGAGGGCCGCGACGTCCTTGGCCGCCGGGACCTCGAAGGAGGTGCCGTCGCTCGAGGTGACCCGGACGCCGTCCTTGCCGAGCGTCGTGACCTGCAGGCCGACCTTGGCGAGGACCTCAGCGGCGCTCCAGCCGGTCTTCTTCTCGATGACGTGCGACTCGTACTCGTTGGAGAACAGGATCGCCGCGCCGTCGATGAGGTCGCGGATCAGGTCGCCCTCGGCGAACGCGAGCTGCTGGGAGCAGTCGGCGATGAACGCGTAGCCGCGCTGGCGGCACTCCTCGGTGTGCCGCTTCATGGCGTCGGGGTCATCGGCGCCGATCAGGACGTACGTCGGCGCGCCGACCCGCTCGACGATCGGGAGCAGCTCGATCTGGCTGGCCTCGCTCATCGCGCCCGGGTAGAAGGACGCGAACTGGGCCATGGTGGTGTCGGTGGTGCAGACGAAGCGGGCGGTGTGCTTGCTCTCGGAGATGTGCACGGAGTCGCAGTCGACGCCGTTGCGCTCGAGCCAGGAGCGGTAGTCGGCGAAGTCCTCACCGGCCGCGCCGACCAGCACCGGGCGCAGGCCCAGCTTGGCCAGGCCGAAGCACATGTTGGGGGCCACGCCGCCGCGGCGGATCTCGAGGTCGTTGACCAGGAAGGAGACCGACAGCTTGTCGAGCTGCTCGACGACCAGCGAGTCGGCGAACTTGCCGCCGAAGGTCATCAGGTGGTCGGTGGCGATCGAGCCGGCGATCAGGAGGGAGCCTGTGGGTGCAGTCACGATACGAAAGGTTAACCGAGCCGTAGCCGTGGCGACGGCGTTCCCTCTGGGTCTACCCGAAAGTAACGCGTAGCGTCGAGGACATGCCGCCGTACGAAGAGATCGCCAGCCCCGCCGAGCTCCACGCCGACTGCCAGGCCGTCAGCCGCCGCCTCCAGGACGCCGCCGTCAAGGCCACGCGCCCCGCCCCGAGCCTCCACTTCGACGAGCTCCCCCGCGAGGTCGCCAAGCGCGACATCCAGATCTCCGAGGCCGCCCAGCGCCTCGCCAACGCGCTGCACCTGCACCTGGACTGATCGCCGTGTCCCGCGTACGCCGCGGGAACGACGAAGGCCCCAGCCGATCGGCTGGGGCCTTCGTCGTTGCTGTCGCGTCCGACTCAGTTGAACGAGTCGCCGCAGGCGCAGGAACCCGTGGCGTTCGGGTTGTCGATCGTGAAGCCCTGCTTCTCGATGGTGTCGACGAAGTCGATGACCGCGCCGTTGAGGTAGGGCACGCTCATCCGGTCGACGACGACGGCCACGCCGTCGAAGTCGGTGACGATGTCGCCGTCGAGGGTGCGCTCGTCGAAGAAGAGCTGGTAGCGCAGGCCCGAGCAGCCACCGGGCTGCACCGAGATGCGCAGGGCGAGGTCGTCACGCCCCTCCTGCTCGAGCAGGCTCTTCACCTTCGTGGCCGCCACCGGGCTCAGGTTGATCTGGTCCTCACGGCGGTCGAGGTCCACCGGGGCCGCGACGGTCGTGGTCGCGCCGGGGGCCTCGTGGCTGTGGCCGCCTCCGCAGCAGCTGTCGCTCATGCTCACTCCAGGTCTGTTAAGTCTGTCTGGCCGAAGGGTGTTCGACTAGCCCAATGGTCGCACAGCCGCGGTTATTCCCCCCAACCCCGATCAGGGCCAGACGAGCACCGGCTTGACCACCGTCCCCGCCTTGGAGTCCGCCACGGCGTCGGCGATCTTCTCGAACGGGTACGTCGTGACCAGGTGGTCCACGTCGAACTTGCCCGCCTCGCGCAGCGCGATCAGCTCGGGGATGGTGACCAGCGGGTCCGCCTCCCCCTCGATCGACGAGCGCACGATCTTGCCGCTCGAGAGCAGGTCGATCGCGTCGATCGTGTACTCCGGGGCACCGAGGCCGAGCGCGACCAGCACGCCGCGGGTGCGCAGCGAGCGCTGTGCCTGCAGCACGACAGCCGGGATGGCCGTCGTGTCGATGGCGTACGTCGCCCCGCCGCCGGTCAGCTCGCGGACCCGGTCCTCGACAGGCGCCGCGCCCTCCTCGGTCGGGTCGAGCGCGATCGCGCCGTAGCCCTGAGCCACCTCGCGGCGTGCGGCGACCGGGTCGACGGCGACGACGGTCTCCACGCCGGTGCCCCGGGCGACGGCGATCGCGGCGAGGCCGACCGCGCCGGCGCCGTACACGACGATGCTGTCGCCGGGCGCCGGGTCGAGCACGTTGAGCACCGTGCCGGCGCCGGTCTGGAAACCGCAGGCGAAGGGCGCCAGCCGGGTCAGGTCGAGGGACTTGTCGACGACGACGCAGTTGTCGGCGTACGCAAGGGCGTGGCGGGCCAGGCTGGACTGGCCGAAGAAGTTGCCGAAGACCGTCTGGTCACCCCGCTTCATGGTCGTCGAGCCGTCGGCGCGCATGCCCATGTAGTTGAGCAGCAGGGACTGCTCGCAGTAGCCCACGTCGCCGGCCCGGCACGGCCCGCACTGCCGGCAGGAGCGGAAGCTGAGCACGACGTGATCGCCGACCTCGATGCCGGTGACGTCGGCGCCGACCTTCTCGACGACGCCGGTGCCCTCGTGACCGACGACGGTCGGCAGCATCTCCTGCGGCAGCATGGTCGGGACCGTCAGGTCGGTGTGGCACAGGCCGGTCGCGACGATGCGGACCAGGACCTCGTCGGCACGGGGCTCCTCGAGCTCGACCTCGGCGGCGACGAAGTCGCCCCCGGGCTCCTCGACGAGGTAAGCAGTCGTCTTCACGCGTCACGCTCCAGCCAGAAGTAGTAGAGGTCGTCGATGCCGAACGTCCCGGCGAGCTTGCCGTTCATGATGCCCATGACGGTGTCGGCGTCGACCTTCTTGAAATGGTCGAGGACGGGCATCTTGTCGTAGACCATCGTGGCCGTGACCTCGCCGCGGAAGCCGACCGGCCACAGCGACGCCTCCCCGCCACCACCGGCAGCGAGGTTGGAGTAGAGCTCCCCGTTCTCGTCGCGACAGACCAGCGGAACCGCCTCGAGCGGGCTGTCGAACCGCTTGCCGTGCCAGCGCACCTTCTCCAGCACGGCGCTGGCGACGTGGCCGGTGGCGAAGTCCCCGCCCCGCCAGGCGCCGAGCATCTCGTCGACCTCGACGGTCGCGAGGTCGGACCAGAGGGCGTCGAGATCGGCAGGGTCCGCGTGCTCGGCGGCCCGGAGGTCGTCGAAGCGGGTTCTGATGTCCGTCACCCGAGCAATCTAGAACACGTTTCAGTTTCGCGCGAGGGTTGGGCGGAGGTTCAGCTCGACCAGGTGCGCGCCACCCGGGCGGCGAGCTCGGTCAGCGCGCCCGAGGGGTCGGCGAAGGCCCGCTCCTCCCCCACGGCGTCGACCAGCGAGTACGCCGCGTCCATGCCGAGCGCCCGCATCTCGCGGGACCCGACGAGCACCTGGCCGGCCAGCGCCACGCACGGGCGCAGCGCGTCAGCGGCTATCGCGGCCACCCCGGCCGGGACCTTGCCGGCCCGGCTGCTGAAGTCGAAGGCACCCTCACCGGTGATGACCAGGTCGGCGTCGCGGGCCTGCCGGGCCAGGCCGACCGCCTCGGCGACCAGCTCGATCCCGGAGACCCGGGTGCCGCCCAGCAGCATCAGCGCGAAGCCGATCCCGCCGGCCGCGCCGGCACCGGGCTCGAGCGCGACCCGCCGGTCGGTCGCGGCTGCGAAGCTCTCCAGGAAGCCGTCGAGCAGCACCTGGGTCTCCTCGTCCAGGCCCTTCTGGGGGCCGAAGGTCTTGCTCGCCCCGAACAGCCCGGTGAGCGGGTTGTCGACGTCGGTCGCCGCGATGATCTCGACGCCGTCGACCAGGCCGCGCGGGATGCTCAGGTCGACCCGGCTCACGCCGTCGAGGAAGATCCCGCCCACGTCCAGCGCGACGTCGGCGTCCGCGCCGAGCGCGGCGAGCAGCCCGGCTCCCCCGTCGTTGGTCCCCGAGCCGCCCAGCCCGACCACCACCCGGCGGGCGCCGGCGTTGACCGCCTCGAGGAGCAGTCGGCCGACGCCGACCGTCGTACCGAACTCGCCGAGCCTGCCGCCGGTCAGGTGGACGCCGCACACCTGGGCGCTCTCGATGTAGACGGTGTCGCCGACCTCGAGGATCGTGGCCGGGACCTCGTGGCCCTGCGGCGCCTCACCCACGACGGCCAGCAGCTCGCCGCCGAGGGTCGCGTGGAGCACGTCGACGAAGCCGGGCCCGCCGTCCGACATGGGGGCGAGCACGATCTCGTCGTCGGGCGCGTGCCGGCGCCAGCCGGTCGCGATGGCCTCGGCGGCCTCGACCGCCGTCAGGGTGCCCGCGAACTTGTCGGGGGCGACCAGGATCCGCATGGCGCCATCATGGCGGATCCCGGCCACCCGCTCCGGCTAACCGAGCTGCGGGTCGCTGGTTCCGGGTCGTCCCGACTCGACGTGCCCGGCGAGGGTGCGCACGAAGGACGTGCCGGGGATGGTGACGGTGACGTCGTACCAGCCGCCGGAAGCGCGGGTGTCGACGTCGACCTTCCCACTACGCAGCGTCAGCGGGCCGGCGTACGCGTCGGTCACCTCGACGGCGGCGTCACCGTCGACCACGACGCGCACCTTGCCCGACCCGACCCCGCGGCCCTGGCTCAGCGGCGCGAGGTCGACCAGCACCCGCTCGCCGGCCGCGCTGCCGGCGTACCGGCGGAAGAAGCCGTTGGGGCCGTGGAGGTGGACGTCGTACTCGCCCTGCGCCGGGAGCTCGACGTCGAGCCGCTTGCCGGCCTCGACCGTGTAGCTGTGCGGGTCACCGGCCGGCGCGACCAGTCGGGCCTGGACGTGGGCACCCAGCGAGCCGTCGTTGACCAGCTGCAGCCGCAGTGGTGCGGAGCCCTTCTCGACCACGCCGAGGTCGTAGCCGATCGGGCGGGCCGGGCGGATGCCCGGCTCCTGCGCGGGCATGGCGCCGGCGGCGGGCGGCTTCGGGAAGTACGTCGGGTGTCGCAGCCGGTCCGTCGGCGCCATCGCGTCGGTCGCCGGCAGCGACGGCACGGCGGACTTCGCGGCCGAGAAGTCGAACGCCGAGGTCAGGTCGCCGGCGACCGCCCGGCGCCACGGGGTGATCTGCGGCTCGCGGACACCGAAGCGGGCCTCGAGGAAGCGCAGCACCGAGGTGTGGTCGAAGGTCTCCGAGCACACGTAGCCGCCGGTCGACCACGGCGAGACGACGAACATCGGGACCCGGGGCCCCATGCCGTAGGGGCCGGGCTTCGCCCGCGGGTCGCCGCCGGCGTAGAACTCGTGCTCGGTGGTGACCGTCGACGCTCCCGGGATCAGCGGGCTGTTCGGGACGGGCGGCACCAGGTGGTCGAAGAAGCCGTCGTTCTCGTCGTACGTGATGAACAGGGCGGTCTTCGCCCAGACCTCCGGGTTGGCGGTGAGGGCGTCGAGGACCTTGGAGATGTACCAGGCGCCGAAGTCGGTCGGCCAGTTCGAGTGCTCGGAGAACGCCTCGGGTGCCGAGACCCAGGAGACCTGCGGCAGCTTGTCGGCGAGGACGTCGGCCGCGAGCAGCTCGAAGTAGTCCTGGCCGTCGCGGTTGCGGGTGCCGACGCGGGCCTTCTCGTAGAGCGGGTCACCGGGCTTCGCGTTGCGGAAGGAGTTGAAGTAGAGCAGCGAGGTGTCGCCGTAGTTGCCGATGTAGGGGTCGGAGGTCCAGCCCCACGAGCCGGCGTCGTCGAGACCCGTGCCCTCGTCCTGGTAGACCCGCCACGAGACGCCCGCCTTCTCAAGGCGCTCGGGGTAGGTCGTCCAGTCGTAGCCGACCTCGTCGTTGTAGAGGACCGGTCCACCGCCCTTGCCGTCGTTGCCCGTCCAACCGGTCCACAGGTAGTAGCGGTTCGGGTCGGTGTTGCCGATGAACGAGCAGTAGTAGGCGTCGCAGACGGTGAACGCGTCGGCGAGGGCGTAGTGGAAGAGCGCGTCCTGGCGCTGGAGGTGGGCCATGGTGGCGTTGCCCTTGGCGGGCACCCACCTGTCGTGGTGGCCCTTGTTGATCGCCAGCTGGCCGTCCGGCCACGAGTGCGCGAGTCCCTGGAGGAAGGCGCCGCCGAGGTCCTCGGCGTCCGGGTGGAACGGCAGCAGCTCGCCGCCGCCGTTCGTCGGCTGGTGCCACACCGACTTGCCGGAGGGCAGCTGCACCGGGTGCGGGTCGCCGAAGCCACGGACGCCCCGGAGCGCGCCGAGGTAGTGGTCGAACGAGCGGTTCTCCTGCATCAGGATCACGACGTGCTCGATGTCGCGGATCGTGCCGGTACGACGGGCGGGCGCGACGGCGGCGGCCCGCTCGACGCTGCCGAGGAGGCCGGTGGTGAGGCCGGCGAGCGAGGTGGCTCCGGAGATCTGGAGGAACCGGCGACGGTCGAGCTCTGCCATGGGTGAACAACCTTTCCGAGCGGTCATCTTCTGGGGGCTCCTGCTGAGCCGCTCCACGCTGGCAGCGGCCGGGGAACCCTTGAGAAGGAGGAGGCGTCCGGCGGGTGAATGCATAGGGTCCTGATGTGCTGATCCGAGCGATGACCGACGCCGACGTACCCGTGGCCGAGGGGATCAGCGCCGACGCCTTCTTCGCCGTCGACGTCGCCCACCGGCTGCCGTCGGCCCCGGATCCCGAGCGCCGGTCGCCCGCGCAGCGCGCGGCGTGGGAGGCGCGCACCCGCGGCTTCCTCGCCACCGACCCGGACGGCTCGTGGGTCGCCGAGCAGGACGGCGAGGTCGTCGGGTTCGCCACCAGCTACCGCCGCGAGCAGGTCTGGTGCCTGGCGACGTTCGCGGTGCGACCGGGCCTGCAGGGCGCCGGGATCGGCGCGCAGGTGCTCGACGCCGCGGTGGCGTACGGCGCCGACGCGCCCCGCGGGATGCTCGCCGCGTCGGTCGACCCGCGGGCGCTGCGCCGCTACCACCTGGCCGGGTTCCGGCTGCACCCCCAGCTCGCCCTGAACGGCGCCGTCGACCGCTCCGCCCTGCCGGCGGTCAGCGGGGTGCGCGACGGCGGCCCCGACGACCTGGCCTGGATGGACGACCTCGACCGGCTGCGTCGCGGCGGCCCGCACGGACCGGACCACGAGCGGCTGCTGGCCGCCGGCCGGCTGGTCGTGACGACGGACCGCTCCGGCTACGCCTACACGAACGGCCGCGTGCTGGCCCTGCTAGCCGCGCGCGACGAGGAGGCCGCGCAGACCCTGCTGTGGGAGTGCCTCGCGAGCGCCGGCGAGCGCTACGAGCTGTCCCACGTGACGTCGGCGAACTACTGGGCGGTCGAGGTCGCGCTCGCCGCCCGGATGGACCTGGTCGCCCGGGGGTACCTCGGCCTGCGCGGGATGGACCCGCCGTCGCCGTACGTGCACCACGGGGCGCTGCTGTAGCGCTCCCGAGCCAAACTAGACTGCACGCATGACCACCGTTGACCTCCCGCTGCTGCCGCTGGGCCGTGGCACGGACGCGCTCTCCGAACGCGGCGTCGACTGCCCCGGCGACCTGCCGGCGCCTTCCGACCCGGACCTGGTGGCGCGTGCCCGCGCGGCCAAGGAGAAGCTCGGCGACCGGCTGTTCGTGCTGGGGCACCACTACCAGCGCGACGAGGTCATCCAGTTCGCCGACGTCACCGGCGACTCCTTCAAGCTGGCCCGCGACGCAGCGGCGCGCCCGGACGCCGAGTTCATCGTCTTCTGCGGCGTGCACTTCATGGCCGAGTCCGCCGACATCCTGACCGGCCCGGACCAGAAGGTGATCCTCCCCGACCTCGCCGCCGGCTGCTCGATGGCCGACATGGCGCGCCACGCGCAGGTGGAGCGCGCGTGGGAGGCCCTCGCGGCCGCGGGCGTCCAGGACGTCGTCGTGCCGGTTACCTACATGAACTCCAGCGCCGACATCAAGGCGTTCTGCGGGCGCAACGGCGGCGTCGTGTGCACCTCGTCGAACGCCGAGGTCGCCCTCGACTGGGCCTTCCAGCAGAAGGGCGAGGACACCAAGGTCCTCTTCCTCCCCGACCAGCACCTCGGCCGCAACACGGCCGTGCTCCAGCTCGGCTTCTCCCTCGACGAGTGCGTCGTGTGGAACCCGCTGCTCCCCAACGGCGGGCTGACCGCCGAGGAGCTCGCCGAGGCCCGGATGATCCTGTGGAAGGGCCACTGCTCGGTCCACGGCCGGTTCTCCGCCGACGTCATCGACGAGCTGCGCGCCAAGGTCGAGGACCTCAACGTCCTGGTCCACCCCGAGTGCCAGCACGAGGTCGTGCTCAAGGCCGACCTGGTCGGGTCCACCGAGTTCATCATCAAGACCATCGAGGCGGCGCCCGCCGGCTCGAGCTGGGCGATCGGCACCGAGCTCAACCTCGTGCAGCGCCTCGCCAACGCGCACCCGGACAAGAACATCATGTTCCTGGACCGCAACGTCTGCTACTGCGCGACGATGAACCGGATCGACCTGCCCCACTTCGTGTGGGCGCTGGAGAACCTCGTCGAGGGCGTCGTCGTCAACCAGATCGAGGTCGACCCCCAGACCGAGGCCGACGCGCTGACCGCTCTCCAGCGGATGCTGGACCTGCCCGGAAAGTCCCACCGTGACTGACGTCCTCCCCCCGTGCCCGCAGTGCTCGAGCGAGTACACCTACGAGATGGGCGACCTGCTCGTCTGCCCGGAGTGCGCCCACGAGTGGTCGCCCGCCGAGGCTGCGGCGGCCGCTGACGAGGCGGCGGCCGCGGGCGTCGTACGCGATGCGAACGGGAACCCCCTCGCCGACGGCGACGACGTGATCGTGGTCAAGGACCTCCCGGTCAAGGGCGCGCCCAAGCCGATCAAGTCCGGCACCAAGGTCCGCAACATCCGCCTCGTCGACGGCGTGGGCGACCACGACATCGACTGCAAGGTCGACGGCTTCGGTCCGATGCAGCTCAAGTCCAGCCTGGTCCGGAAGGCCTGATCGTGTTCAAGCGCACCAAGTCCCCCGCCGCCCCCGACGCGGCCTCGTCTGCCGCAGCCGACGGGAAGGTCGGCGGCAAGGGCCGACCCACGCCTACCCGCAAGGAGGCCGAGGCCGCGGCCAAGGCCCGCGCCAAGGCACCCACCGACCGCCGGGACTCCTCGCGACGCCAGCGCGAGTACCGCGCCGAGGAGAGCCGCAAGATCCGCCAAGGCATGAAGAGCGGCGACGAGCGCTACTTCCTACCCCGCGACAAGGGCCGGGTGCGTCGGTTCATCCGCGACTACGTCGACCGCCGCTTCTCCATCGTCGAGATGGTCATCCCGCTGATGATCATCGGCCTGATGCTCGGCTACACCGGCAGCTCCGCGCTCGTGCAGGCCTCCAGCATGGTCCTGCTCGCCACGGTGCTGTTCGTCGTGACCGACATGCTCATCCTCCGCTTCCGGCTGCGGCGCGAGCTGAAGACCCGTTTCCCCGACGAGCCGCTCAAGGGCACGACCTACTACGCACTGACCCGGTCGATGCAGATGAAGTTCATGCGCCTGCCGAAGGCCCGGATCAAGATCGGCCAGCCGCTGCCCGAGGACTACGACAAGTAGGTTCCGTCCGGGTTCCGGCCGAACCAAGCGTGCGCTAGGTTGCCGGCGTGAAGGTGATCGCTGCGCTGCGCGGCCCCGGTCCTGCCCTGCTCGAACCCGCGTTCCGCGCGGAGGTCGCCGCGACCGGCGCCACCCGGCTGCAGGTCAACGTCGACGACGACGCGGTCGCGCCGGCGATGAGGTTCGGCCCGGGTACGCCGATCACCGCCGTGGTCACGGTGTGGACGGAGCAGGACCCGGCCGCGCTGCTGGGCGTCGTACGCCGTCTCGACCCGGACGCGGACGCCTGGTCCGTCGACGAGCGCGAGCCGCTGGTCCCGCCCGCTGTTGCCGACGGCGAGCGGGCCGATGCGCTGGCGAACCTCGCGTTCCTGCGCCGGCCGTCGGCGATGCCGCACGCGGAGTGGCTCTCCGACTGGCTGGACCGGCACACCCAGGTGGCGATCGACACCCAGGGCACCTTCGGCTACGTCCAGAACCCTGTCGTCGAGCACCTCACCGACGGCGGCCGGGACGTCACCGGCATCGTCGAGGAGCTGTTCCCGATGGCGGCGATGGCCGACCACCACGCGTTCTACGGCAGCGGCGGCGACGAGGAGGAGTTCCAGCGCCGGTTCACGACGCTGATGGACAGCTGCGCCAGGTTCGGCGCGGCCGAGGGCCTCGACCTGGTGCCGACGAGCCGCTACCTGTTCTCGCTCTGACCGCGGCTCAACCGAGGATCTCCGAGCGCCGCGGCGAGCGGGTCAGCGACGGGTCGCTGGTGACGACGCCGTCGAGCGCCCGGTCGATCGCGGCGAGCGTGTCGGCGTCCAGCGTGATGCCGGCGGCCTTGACGTTCTCGGTGACCTGCTCGGGCCGGCTGGCGCCGATGATCGCCGCCGAGACGTTGTCGTTCTGGAGCACCCAGGCGACGGCGAGCTGGGCGAGCGAGAGCCCGGCCTCGTCGGCGATCGGCTGCAGCAGCTGGACCCGCTCGAGGACGTCGTCGCGCAGCCAGCGGCTGATGTCGTTGGCGCCGCCCTTCTCGTCGGTGGCGCGGGAGCCGGCCGGCGGCGGTTGGCCGGGGCGGTACTTGCCCGTCAGCACGCCCTGGGCGATCGGCGACCACACGATCTGGCCGATGCCGAGCTCCATGCAGGTCGGCACCACCTCGGCCTCGATGACCCGCCAGAGCATGGAGTACTGCGGCTGGTTGGAGACCAGCGGCACCCGGAGCTCGCGGGCCAGCTCGGCGGCCGCCCGGATCTCCTCGGCCCGCCACTCCGAGACGCCGATGTAGAGCGCCTTGCCCGACCGGACGACGTCCGCGAACGCCACCATGGTCTCCTCGAGCGGCGTCTCGTGGTCGAAGCGGTGCGCCTGGTACAGGTCGACGTAGTCGGTGCCGAGCCGGCGCAGCGACCCGTCGATCGACTCCAGGATGTGCTTGCGGGACAGCCCGTGGTCGTTGTGCTTGCCGGGCCCGGTCGGCCAGAAGACCTTGGTGAAGATCTCGAGGCCCTCGCGCCGCTCCCCCGCCAGCGCCCGGCCGAGCACGGTCTCGGCGGCGGTGTTGGCGTAGACGTCGGCGGTGTCGAAGGTGGTGATCCCCTCGTCGAGCGCGCGGCGCACGCAGTCCAGCGCGCCGTCCTCCTCGACCTGGGAGCCGTGGGTGATCCAGTTGCCGTAGGCGATGGCCGAGATGCGGAGGCCACTCGCCCCGAGGTTGCGAATCTCCATGCCCTCGACCCTAGTGGCCGGGGCCACACCCCTGCCCTGACAGGATGACCGCATGGTCGTTGCTGACGTCTCCGTACGGGTCGCCTGGCCGGCCGACGCCACCGGGATCGCGGAGGTCCAGCTCCGCGCCTGGCAGCAGCGGTACGACGGCAGCGCGGCCGTGGATGCCCCGACCCTCGCCGAGGCCTGGCGCCAGTCCCTCTCCCGCCCGCCGGAGGCCCGGCACCGTGCCCTCGTCGCCCTCGCCGGCGACCAGGTGGTCGGCTTCGCGCTGACCGGCCCCAACGCCGATCCCGACGCCGATCCGGCCGCCGACGGCGAGATGGCCGAGTTCACCGTCAGCCCGGACGCCACCCGCGCTGGGCACGGCTCCCGCCTGCTGCAGGCCTGCGCGGACACCCTCGGCGCCGACGGCTTCGGGCGTGCCGTGTGCTGGGTCGACGCGACCGACGACGTGCTGCGGGCCTTCCTGACCAGCGCCGGCTGGGATGCGGACGGCGCGAGCCGCGAGCTCGCCGACGAGTCCGGTACGACGGTCAAGCAGGTCCGGCTGCACACTGCCCTCGCATAGCCCGTGAGCGAGCCGACCCGGCGCAGCGTGGTCCGCGACAGCCTCGGCGTCGCGATCGCGACCGGCACCTACGGCCTGAGCTTCGGCGCGGTCGGTGTCGCGTCCGGCCTGAGCCTGGCCCAGACCTGCGTGCTGTCGCTGCTGATGTTCACCGGCGCCTCGCAGTTCGCGCTGGCCGGCGTGCTCGGCTCGGGAGGGACGCCGATCGCCGGTGCGCTCACGGCGATGCTGCTCGGCACCCGCAACGCCCTGTACGGCCTGCGTCTGGCCCCGCTCCTCGACTACCGCGGCTGGCGACGCGCGGCCGCCGCGCAGGTCCTGCTCGACGAGTCGACCGCGATGGCGGTGACCCGGCCGAACCGCGAGCTGGCGCGGACCGGCTTCCTGACGACCGGGCTGACCATCTTCGTGCTGTGGAACCTCACCACGCTCGTGGGTGCCCTCGCCGGCGAGCAGCTCGGCGACCCCCGCGACCTCGGGCTGGACGCGGCCGTCGGCGCCGCCTTCCTGGCCCTGCTGTGGCCCCGGCTCGCGACGCCGAGCCTGAAGGCGACCGCCGCGCTGGCCGCTCTCGTGGCGGCCGGCGCGGTGACGGTGGCGCCGGCCGGCGTACCCGTCCTCGTGGCGGCCGGTGTCGCCGTCCTGGTCGGAGCGCTGACCCGATGATGTGGTGGGCCGTGCTCGGCGCCGGTGTCGGCTGCTACCTGCTCAAGCTGGCCGGGCTCTCCGTGCCCGCTCGGGTCCTCGGCAACCCGCTGGTCGCCCGGATCGCCGACCTGATCCCGGTCGCGCTGCTCGCGGCCCTGGTGACCGTGCAGGTGCTGGCCGCGCCCGAGGGCCGCGCGCTCGTGCTCGACGCGCGGGTGCTGGCGCTGGGCGTCGCGGTGCTGCTGCTCCTCGCCCGCGCACCGTTCCTCGTCGTCGTGTTCGGCTCGGCCGCGGCAGCCGCCCTGCTCCGGCTGCTGTAGCGCACTCCAGCGCAGCGGCCATCGGCGGGAACGACGGTCGGGGAGGCGTAGGAAGCGACGAAGGAGCGACGCGCTCGCGCCGTTCAGTCAGCCGAGGTCGAGGAAGTGCTCGAGACCCACCGTCAGGCCGGGGAAGTCCCCGATCCGGCGGACGCCGGTCAGCACGCCGGGCGTGAACGAGACCCGGTCGAGGGAGTCGTGGCGGATGGTGAGGGTCTCCCCCAGCCCACCGAGGATGACCTCCTGGTGGGCGACCAGGCCGCGCACCCGGACGCTGTGGACGCGTACGCCGTCGACGTCGGCGCCCCGGGCGCCCTCGAGGCCGGTGCTGGTCGCGTCGGGGATCGGGGCACTGCCGGCCTCGCGGCGGGCGGCGGCGATCAGCTCAGCAGTGCGACCGGCGGTGCCGCTGGGGGCGTCGGCCTTGGTCGGGTGATGCAGCTCGACGACCTCGACGGACTCGAAGAAGGGCGCGGCGATGGCGGAGAACCGCATCATCAGGATCGCGCCGATGGAGAAGTTGGGCGCGATCAGGACGCCGGCGCCGGGACTGTCGGCGAGCCAGCCGCGCAGGGTGTCGAGGCGCGCGTCGTCGAAGCCCGTCGTACCGACGACGGCGTGGATGCCGTTCTCGATGCAGAAGCGCAGGTTGTCCATCACCACGTCGGGATGGGTGAAGTCGACGACGACCTGGGTGCCGCTGTCGACGAGCGAGGCGATCGGATCGCCCTGGTCGACACCGACGGTGAAGTCCAGGTCGTCGGCGGTCTCGACGGCCTTGACGACCTCGGCACCGACCTTGCCCCGGGCCCCGAGGACGCCCACCTGGAGGCGCTCGGCAGCACCCTGATCCGCGACACGTGTGCTCACGGCACCAAGGTAGTGCGTCACCCCGGCTCGCGTTCTGGCAGGCTGACCCCCATGGTGAACAAGATCCCGGCCCGGATCCGGTGGGCGGTGGACTTCATGGACGTCCAGCCCAACGACCACGTGCTGGAGATCGGCTGTGGAAATGGTGCGGCCGCCGACCTCATCTGCCGGCGCCTCGAGGGCAAGGGCAAGATGTTCGCGATCGACCGCTCCGAGGCCGGTGTGGACCGCACCAAGGCCCGCTGCGCCGAGCACATCGCCGCCGGCAGGCTCACCGTGCGCCAGATCGACCTGGCCACGCTCCGAGTGCCGGTCAAGCGGCTCACGAAGGTCTTCGCGTTCGACGTCAACCTGTTCTGGGTGCGCGACGCGAGCGAGGAGATCGCCCTCCTCCACGAGCGGCTGATGCCCGGCGGGTCGGTGAACCTCTTCTTCGACACCTCGCGTCCCGAGCAGGTGGCCGACATCCTCGCGAAGGCGTCCGAGCAGCTGCGTGACGGCGGCTTCCGGGTCTACATCGTGGACTCGAAGATGCCGCCCGTCATCGGGATCATCGGGCGTCGCTGACCTCTCGCGGGCCCTCCGCGATTCGACGCGGCGGGGTGGGCTCTTGTTAACGTGCAGGGGCAGCATGCCCGTCTCGGGGCTGGCCTGACTTCACATCTCGGTCCTCTCTCACCGCCTCGGCGCGCGTGCTCGTCCTGACCGGCGAGACCCTGGAGAGACGTGACCCGGAGCCCCAGCACGACCCCGACCAGCATCCTGACGACACCTGCCGCGGACGTCGTACCGCACCCGGCGCTGGACCAGGCCGTCGAGGTCGACGGTCCGGTACGCCGGGGCATCGACCCCCTCGTCTTCGGCGTCGCCGCCGTCGTGAGCATCGCCTTCGTCGTGTGGGGCCTGGTGAGCACCGACTCGCTCGGCACCGCCTCGGGCAAGGCGCTGGACTGGGTGATGACCAACACCGGCTGGCTGTTCGTGCTGACCTCCAGCGGCTTCGTCGTGTTCGTCGTGTGGCTGGCGATGAGCAGGTACGGCACCATCCCGCTCGGCCGCGACGACGAGGAGCCCGAGTTCCGCACGACCTCGTGGATCGCGATGATGTTCAGCGCCGGCATGGGCATCGGCCTGATGTTCTACGGCGTCAGCGAGCCGCTCTCCCACTTCGTGGACCCGCCGCCGGGCACCGGCGGTGACCCGGACGCCGCCGCGCAGACCGCGATGGCGACCACGATGTTCCACTGGACGCTCCACCCGTGGGCGATCTACGCCGTCGTCGGCCTCGCGATCGCGTACGGCGTCTACCGCAAGGGCCGCGTGCAGCTGATCTCCGCGGCCTTCGCGCCGCTCCTCGGTGAGCGAGCCTCGGGCGGCGCCGGCAAGGTGATCGACATGTTCGCGATCTTCGCGACCCTGTTCGGCTCGGCGACCTCGCTCGGCCTGGGCGCGCTGCAGATCAGCAGCGGCCTCGAGATCGTCGGTGACATCGGCCCGCTCGGGAACGGCGTCCTCGTCGGGATCATCTCCGTGCTGACCGTCGCCTTCGTGCTGTCAGCCGTCTCCGGCGTCGCCAAGGGCATCCAGTGGCTGTCCAACATCAACATGGTGCTCGCCGTCGTGCTGGCCCTGTTCCTGTTCGTGGTCGGGCCGACGGTCTTCATCCTCAACCTGGTGCCGACCTCGCTCGGCAGCTACGTGCAGGACCTGGCGATGATGGCTGCCCGCACCGGGGCGGAGGGACCGGACACCGAGGCCTGGCTGGGCAGCTGGACGGTCTTCTACTGGGCCTGGTGGCTGTCGTGGACGCCGTTCGTGGGCATGTTCATCGCCCGCATCTCGCGCGGTCGCACGATCCGCCAGTTCGTCACCGGCGTGCTGCTGGTCCCGAGCGTGGTCAGCGTGATCTGGTTCTGCATCCTGGGCGGCACCGCCATCGACCTGCAGCGCGACGGCACCGACATCGCGCACGCCGACGGTCTCGAGGCCCAGCTGTTCGGCACCCTCGACGCGCTCCCGCTCGCCACGGTCGCCAGCATCCTGGTGATGCTGCTGGTCGCGATCTTCTTCGTGTCCGGCGCCGACGCGGCCTCGATCGTGATGGGCAGCCTCTCCGAGCGCGGTACGACGGAGCCGCGCCGCAGCGTCGTCATCTTCTGGGGCGTCGCCACGGGAGCTGTCGCGGCGGTGATGCTGCTCGCGGGCGGCGAGGACGCGCTGACCGGCCTGCAGACCATCACCATCGTCGCAGCGCTGCCGTTCGTGGTGATCATGATCGGCCTCGCAGCGGCACTGGTGCGTGAGCTGCGTACCGACCCGATGGTCGTGCGCCGCAGGTACGGCGAGGAGGCGGTCGAGCAGGCCGTCATCGCCGGCGTCACCGAGCACGGCGACGACTTCGCGCTGTCCATCGAGGCAGTCGACCCCGAGCCCGAGCTCGGGGTCTGACGCGTCAGGCCGGTCCGACCAGCGCGAGCAGCTCGGGCCGGCCGAAGACCTCGGCGGCGACCTCGCGCACCTCGTCGAGCGTGACCGCCTCAATCCGGGCGATCACCTCGTCGATGCCGAGCACCTCACCGTTGACCAGCTCGTTCTTGCCCAGTCGCATCATCCGCGAGCCGGAGTCCTCGAGGCCGAGGATCATCCCGCCGACCAGCTGACCCTTGCCGCGGACCAGCTCGTCGTCGGTGATCCCCTCGTCCGCGATCAGCCGCAGCTGCTCGCGGACCACGGCCAGCACCTCGTCGGTGCGGTCGGGCAGGCAGCCGACGGCGACCCCGACGACGCCGGAGTCGGCGTAGTGGCTGGCGAAGGAGTAGACCGAGTAAGCCAGCCCGCGGACCTCGCGGACCTCCTGGAACAGCCGGCTGGACGTGCCGCCGCCGAGAGCGGTGTTGAGCACGCCGAGCGCGTAGCGGCGGTCGTCGTCGCGGGTCAGGCCCTCGCGACCGATGACCAGGTTGACCTGCTCGAACGGCCGGTCGACCCGCCCGTCGCCCGCGACGACCTTCGGGCGGCGCCGGGCCGACGTCGTACGCGGAGCCGTGTGAGCGGCCAGCTCGTCGAGCCAGCCGTGGCGGCCGAACGCCTTCTTGACCGTGCGTACGACGGCCGCGTGGTCGAGCGCGCCCGCGACCGAGATGACGGTGTTGGCCGGCGCGTAGTGGCGGCGGTAGAAGCGCTTGATCTGTGCCGGGGTCATCGCCTCGATCGATCCGGCGGTGCCGGCGATCGGGCGCCCCAGCGCCGACTCGGCGCCCCAGGCGAGCTCGGCGAGCAGGTTCTGGACGACGTCGTCGGGGTCGTCGTCGTGCATCGCGATCTCGTCGAGGATGACGTCGCGCTCGGCGTCCACGTCGTGGGTCGCGATGAGCGAACCGGTGATCATGTCGCCGAGCACGTCGACGGCCAGCGGCAGGTCGTCGGAGAGCACCCGCGCGTGGAAGCAGGTGTACTCCTTCGCGGTGAACGCGTTGAACTCACCGCCCACCGCGTCGAGCTCGATGGAGATCTCGAGCGCGGAGCGCTCCGTGGTGCCCTTGAACAGCAGGTGCTCGAGGAAGTGCGAGGCGCCGTGGGTCTTGGTGGTCTCGTCGCGCGAGCCGACGCCGACCCAGACGCCGACGGACGCGGAGCGCGCGCCGGCCATCTGCTCGGTGACGATCCGCAGCCCGGACGGCAGCTGCGTGCGTCGTACGAGCGAGGTCACCTGACCCGAGTGGTCGCGCACGGTCTCGAGGGTCCGGGTGGACGCCCCGGCACGGGAAACGGCCGACGGCCGGCCAGCGGAGCGCTGGCCGGCCGTCGTCGAGCTGGTGGTGCTCACGCCTCGTCGGACTCCTCAGCCGCGTCGGTCGCCTCGCCGGCGGCCTCCTCGACCACCGGGATGAGGGACAGCTTGCCGCGGTCGTCGATCTCGGCGATCTCGACCTGCAGCTTCTGGCCCACCGCGACGACGTCCTCGACGTTCTCGACACGCTTGCCACCGGCGATGGCGCGCAGCTTGCTGATGTGCAGCAGGCCGTCCTTGCCGGGCATGAGCGCGATGAACGCACCGAAGTTCGTCGTCTTGACGACGGTACCGAGGTACCGCTCGCCAACCTCGGGCATGGTCGGGTTCGCGATCGCGTTGATCGCGGCCCGGGCCGCCTCGGCCGCCTCGCCGTTGGTCGCACCGATGTAGACCGTGCCGTCGTCCTCGATCGAGATCGAGGCGCCGGTGTCGTCCTGCAGCTGGTTGATGACCTTGCCCTTGGGCCCGATGACCTCGCCGATCTTGTCCACGGGCACCTTGACGGTGATGATCCGCGGAGCGTGGATCGACATCTCCTCGGGAGCGTCGATCGCCTCGCCCATGACCTCGAGGATCGTCAGGCGGGCGTCGCGGGCCTGGGTCAGCGCCGCAGCGAGGACCTCGGCCGGGATGCCGTCGAGCTTGGTGTCGAGCTGGAGCGCGGTGACGAACTCCTTGGTGCCGGCGACCTTGAAGTCCATGTCACCGAACGCATCCTCGGCACCGAGGATGTCGGTCAGCGCGACGTACTCGGTCTTGCCGTCGATCTCGCCCGAGATGAGGCCCATGGCGATACCGGCGACCGGCGCCTTCAGCGGCACACCGGCCTGCAGCAGCGACAGGGTCGAGGCGCAGACCGAGCCCATCGAGGTGGAGCCGTTGGAGCCCATGGCCTCGGAGAGCTGGCGGATGGCGTACGGGAACTCCTCGCGGCTCGGGAGCACCGGCAGCAGCGCACGACGCGCGAGCGCACCGTGGCCGACCTCGCGACGCTTGGGCGAGCCGACGCGACCGGTCTCGCCGGTGGAGAACGGCGGGAAGATGTACTTGTGCATGTAGCGCCGGTGGGACTCCGGCGACAGCGTGTCGATCTGCTGCTCCATCTTGAGCATGTCGAGGGTGGTGACGCCCAGGATCTGGGTCTCGCCACGCTCGAACAGCGCGGAGCCGTGGACGCGCGGGATCACGTCGACCTCGGCGTGCAGCGGTCGGATGTCGGCCAGGCCGCGACCGTCGATGCGGACCTTGTCGCGCAGCACGCGCTCGCGCACGACCTGCTTGTTGAGCGAGCGGAAGGCCGCGCCGAGCTCCTTCTCGCGACCCTCGAACTGGCCGGCGAGCTTCTCGAGCAGACCAGCCTTGAGCTCGTCGGTGCGCGCCTCGCGCTCCTGCTTGTCACCGATGGTCATCGCGGCGACCAGGTCGTCCTTGGCGGCGGCCTCGACAGCGGCGTACACGTCGTCCTCGTAGTCGAGGAAGATCGGGAACTCCTGGACCGGCTTGGCGGCCACGTTGGCCAGCTCGACCTGGGCCTCGACCAGCTGCTTGATGAACGGCTTGGCGGCCTCGAGACCGCCGGCCACGACCTCCTCGGTCGGCGCCTGGGCGCCGCCGCGGACCAGCTCGATGGTCTCCTCGGTGGCCTCGGCCTCGACCATCATGATCGCGACGTCACCGGTGTCGGTGACCCGGCCGGCGACGACCATGTCGAACACGGCCTTCTCCAGCTGGCTGTGGGTCGGGAACGCGACCCACTGGCCCTCGATGAGGGCGACGCGGGTGGCACCGACCGGGCCGCTGAACGGCAGGCCGGAGAGCTGGGTCGACAGCGACGCGGCGTTGATCGCGAGCACGTCGTACGGCGTGTCGGGGTTGAGCGCCATGACGGTGATGACGACCTGGACCTCGTTGCGCAGACCCTTCTTGAAGGTCGGGCGCAGCGGGCGGTCGATGAGGCGGCAGGCCAGGATCGCGTCCTCGCCCGGGCGGCCCTCGGAACGGAAGAACGAGCCGGGGATGCGGCCCGCGGCGTACATCCGCTCCTCGACGTCGATGGTCAGCGGGAAGAAGTCGAAGTGGTCCTTCGGGTGCTTGCCGGCCGTGGTGGCCGACAGCAGCATGGTGTCGCCGTCGAGGAAGGCGCTCACCGAACCGGCGGCCTGGCGGGCGAGGACGCCCGTCTCGAACTTGATGGTGCGAGTGCCGAACTTGCCGTTGTCGAGAACGGTCTCGACCTCGGAGATGACGGGTTCAGTCAATGTTTTCTCTTGTTCGTGCGGTGCGGGACGCGCTGCCCCGCGGAAATGGACTTGAATGACGCTCGCCACTTTATCGACCGGCGGGCGAAAAGCAGAACGGGCGACCCGGTTCGGGTCACCCGTTCATGGACGCATCAGAGCGTTGCGATCAGCGGCGCAGGCCGAGGCGCTCGACAATGGTGCGGTAGCGCTCGATCTCGGTCTTCTTCAGGTAGTTGAGAAGACGGCGGCGCTGGCCGACGAGCAGGAGCAGGCCACGACGACTGTGGTGGTCGTGCTTGTGCTGCTTGAGGTGCTCGGTCAGGTGGCTGATGCGGTGCGAGAGCAGCGCGATCTGCACCTCGGGCGAACCGGTGTCACCCTCGGTCGTGGCGTACTCAGCGATGATCTTCTTCTTGGTCTCAGCGTCGGTACCGACTGCCATGTGAACTCCTTGTTCGCTCGTTGCGCGGCGCCCCAGCCTGAAATCCTGGAGCTCTCTTGGTCCGCGGCCGTTCTGACGGCAACTGCACAAGGCTAACAGCGGGGATCACGCCGAGCCGAATCGCTGTGCGACGATGCCGACGTGGAGACGCGGACCGGCGTGTGCAACCTGTGCGAGGCCACCTGTGGCCTGCTGCTGACCATCGAGGACGGCGCCGTGACGGGCGTCCGCGGCAACCCCGACGACCCCCTCTCGCGCGGCCACATCTGCCCCAAGGGCGTGGCGATCGGCGACGTGCACGCCGACCCGGACCGCCTGCGCCGTCCCGTACGACGCCTCGGGCGCGGCGACGACGCGCGCTGGGAGGAGATCGGCTGGGACGAGGCCCTCGACCTGGTTGCCGACGGCCTCGCGAGGGCCGTCAACGAGCACGGCGAGGACGCGCTCGCGATCTACCTCGGCAACCCGAACGTGCACAGCCTCGGCTCGATGACCCACGGCGTCGCGCTGGCGCAGTCGTTCCGCACGCGCAACAAGTTCAGCGCGACCTCGGTCGACCAGCTCCCCCACCAGGTCATCGGCTACCTCCTCTACGGCCACCAGCTGCTGCTGCCCGTGCCCGACATCGACCGCACGTCCTACTTCCTGGTGCTCGGCGCCAACCCGATGGCCTCCAACGGCTCCCTGATGACCGTCCCGGACTTCCCCGGACGCCTGCGCGAGCTCCGCGCCCGTGGCGGGCGGATGGTCGTGCTCGACCCGCGGCGCACCGAGACCGCGAAGGTCGCCGACGAGCACCACTTCGTCCGGCCCGGCACCGACGCCTGGGTGCTGCTGGCCCTGCTGCAGGTGCTGTTCACCGAGGGCCTGACCCGACCGCCGGCGTACGTCGACGGCCTGGCCGGCGTCGTGGACCTGGTCGCCGGCTTCACCCCCGAGCTCGCCGAGCAGGCGAGCGGGGTGCCGGCCGACGAGATCCGGCGGATCGCGCGGGACTTCGCGGCCGCGGACGGCGCAGCGGCGTACGGCCGAATCGGGGTGTCGACCCAGGAGTTCGGGACGGTCTG
This sequence comes from Nocardioides sp. F233, assembly GCF_057813895.1. Lineage (NCBI taxonomy): Bacteria > Bacillati > Actinomycetota > Actinomycetes > Propionibacteriales > Nocardioidaceae > Nocardioides > Nocardioides sp. F233. Next base: position 709,085 of record NZ_JBVASH010000002.1, on the reverse strand, counting down.
CCAGTGGGCGGTCCAGATGATCAACCTGGTCACCGGCAACCTGGACCGCGAGGGCGGGGCGCTGTTCACCAACCCGGCGATCGATGCGGTCGGGCGCGGGCTGATCGGGCGCGGCCACCACGACCGGTACCGCTCCCGGGTGCGGCAGGCGCCCGAGTTCGGTGGCGAGCTGCCGGTCGCGGTGCTCCGCGAGGAGATCGAGACGCCCGGAGAGGGCCAGGTCCGGGCGCTGCTGACCGTCGCCGGCAACCCGGTGCTCTCGACGCCGGACGGCGTCGCGCTGGACCGGGCGATCGCGGGCCTCGACTTCTACGCCGCGGTCGACATCTACCTCAACGAGACCACCCGGCACGCCGACGTCGTCCTGCCGCCGACGACGCTCCTCGAGCGCGACCACTACGACCTGGTCTTCCACCTGCTCGCGGTGCGCAACACGGCCCGGTTCACACCGGCGGTGTTCGCGAGGGGCCGCGACCAGCGCCACGACTGGGAGATCTTCCGCGACCTCCACCTGCGGGTGACCCGGCGCCGGCGCCGGAAGCCGCCGCTCAAGCGCCGGATCGTCGCCGAGGCGCGAATGCGGATGAGCCCGACCTTCCTGATCGGGATGCTGCTGCGCTCCGGCGGGTCGCAGACGACGCTGACCGAGCTGCGCAAGCACCCCGAGGGTGTCGACCTCGGACCGCTGCGCGCCGGGCAGCTGCCCGGACGCCTGCGGACGCGGAGCGGACGGATCGAGGCGCTGCCGGCGCTGGTCGCCGCGGACGTCGCCCGGTTGCAGGAGCACGCCCTGCCCACCGACGGCGAGCTGCTCCTCATCGGCCGCCGCCACCAGCGCGACTGCAACTCGTGGATGCACAACACCGACCGGCTCACTCGCGGCAAGGCCCGCCACCAGCTGCTCATGCACCCTGCCGACCTCGCCTCGCGGGGCCTGAGCGACGGCGCTGTCGTCACCGTGCGCTCGCGGGTCGGCGAGGTGAAGGTCGAGGTGGCCGCGACCGAGGACGTGATGCCGGGCGTCGTGTCGCTCCCCCACGGCTACGGGCACGGCCGCGCCGGTGCCCGGCTGGGCGTCGCGGCCGGCGTCGCCGGGGTGTCGATCAACGACCTCACCGATCCCGAGCGGCTCGACGTGTCGGGCAACGCGGCGCTGTCCGGCGTACCGGTCACCGTCTCGTAGTGGACCTCCTGGTTCCTGCTGGCCCGGGACTCCCGGCCGGGCTGGTCGTCCCCGACACCGAGCTGGTCGAGCGGTTCTCCCGCTCCCCCGGCCCCGGCGGGCAGTCGGTCAACACCACCGACAGCCGGGTCGAGCTGCTCTGGGACCCGGCCGCCTCGACCGTGCTGTCCGACGCGCAGCGCACCCGGCTGCTCGCCCGCACCGACGGACCGATCACCGTCGTCGCCCACGAGCACCGCTCCCAGCACCGCAACCGGGTGGCCGCCCGCGAGCGCCTCGCCGCGCGGGTGCGTGAGCTGCTCGCGCCACCCCCTCCGACCCGGCGGGCCACGAAGCCGACGCGTGGCTCGAAGGAGCGCCGGCTCGACGCGAAGCGCCGCCGCGGTGAGACCAAGCAGCTGCGCGGCCGGGTCCAGGACTAGGCAACCAGCACGGGGTGCCTCACGACGGCGTCGAAGAAGTACCCGTTCGGGTTGTACGCCGCCGCGTCGGGCTGGGTGCGCCCGTGCAGGTCGGTCGCCCGGGCGAGCAGCTCATGGCGTCCCGCCTCGGGTGCGTGCCAGCGGTGCGACCACCGGGTCCAACCGTGCCCCTCGGTCCGCGGGCCGGGCGCGGGACGCAACCGGGCGGCCGCCCACGTCGTACCGCCGTCGGTGCTGACCTCGACCCGCGCGATCGGCGCGGCACCCGACCACGACCGGCCGGTGAGCACCGCCGTGCGGCCGGCCGGGATGGTCGCGTCGCGCGGGAGCTCCCAGGCCGAGCGCACCGGGTTGGCGCCGAGCGGACCGCCGACGTTGTACCAGCGGGTGTTCCACGGCGAGGTCAGCTCCGCGGTCGACACCTCGAGCTCGCCCAGCCATTTGATGCTCGCGATGCCCACCCAACCGGGGAGCACCAGTCGCAGCGGGAAGCCGTGGTCGGGCAGCAGCGGCTCGCCGTTCGCGCCCCAGGCGAGCAGCGCGTCGTCGAGCGCCTTGGCGACCGGGAACGGGCGCCGCACGTGGCCGAGGTTCTCGCCCTTGTCGACGTACTCGTCGTCGAGGCCGACACCCTGCACCGACACCGCGTCGGACCGCAGGCCGGCCCAGCGCAGCACGTCGCGCAGCCGGACGCCCTGCCAGGTCACCGTGCCGACCGCGCCGAGCGTCCACGGCGTGCCGGCGGCCTTGGTGCCCTGCTGGGTGTCGAAGAAGCTGCGACCGTTGCCGGTGCACTCGTGCACCGAGGTGACCTCGACGGTCCGGAACCGGCGCTTCAGCTCGGCGAGGCCCAGCGTCACGCCGGCGGCGTCGGCGAGACCGTTGCCGTGCACCCGCAGCCGGTACGACGCCGGGTCGACCTGCGGTGTACGCGTGTGGTTGCGCACGAACAGCCGTGACTGCGGGGTGAGGTAGCGGTGCGGGTCGACCGACTCCCAGCGCGTCTCGGCGTTGGTGCCGTAGTCGATGAACGCCTCGGCCGGCAGCGGCTTGAGGATCGCGGGAGCCCCGGCTGTCGCGCGGGACGCTAGCGGGCCGAGTTGGGTGACGGTGGCGGCGGCCAGTCCGGCGGGCAGTCCGAGCACGGCACGGCGGCGCATTCGGTTCGGGGTCATGCCCCGACGTTAACACGAGTTATTTACTTGATTTAGTTCTATTGACGGCCGAGCGTTGCAGCGAGCAGGGCGAGGTACCGCGCCCGGTCGGCGCCGACCGCCACCGACACCCGTCCGCGCTTCTCGTCGACCTCCGCGGCGAACCGGGTGGCGCCGTACGTCGTCGGGTCGGTGCACTCCACCCGCACCGCTGCCCGCAGGGTGGTGAGCAGGCCGGGGTCGAGCAGCGCCGCGACCGCGAGCGGGTCGTGCACCCGCGCTCCCCGGTCGAGTCGGGAGGCGGCGAGGTCGGCGGCAGCACGGGCGGCGGGCGTGCCGAGGCCACGCCAGTGGTCCAGGTCTGCGACGCCCGGGGCCGCCGCAGCCGTGGCGTCAGCGGTCACCAGCAGCACCTCGCGGAAGGGCGCGGCGAGCACGGTGGCGGCGGCCTGCGGGTCGGACCAGACGTTGCGGTCGGCGTACGGCGTCGCCCCGGGCTCCCGGTGCGTCCCGCCGAGCACCACCAGCCGGGCCACGGAGCCGGTGAGCGAGCGGTCGAGCGCCAGTGCCGCGGCCAGGTTGGTCAGCGGGCCGGTGGTCACGAGCGCCACCGGCGCAGATGCCTCGGCCAGCGTCGAGAGCAGCCACGCCGGGCCGGGGTGCACGTCGACGTCGACGCCGCCCTGCGCGACCATCGCCCGCACCGCTGCGGCCTCGTCGGCACTCGCGGTGGAGACACCCAGCAGCTCGATGCCCGGGTGCAGGGCAGCGAGCAGGATCGCGATGGCGTCGTCGGTCTCGGCGTCGCAGTCGACGACCACCGGGACCGGGGTCACGCCAGGTCCTCGTCGCGGTCCTCGTCGCGCAGCGAGCGGTAGGCCACCCGGGCGCTCACCGCCCGCTCGAGCTCGCGGATCACCACGGAGAAGAACTGCCGGCGGTAGAGCTCGTCGGTGACGGCGTACACCGTGAAGTAGAGGCCGCTGAACGCGGCGAGGAAGGTCGAGACCCGCAGCAGCTCGAGGCTGAGCCGCTCGCCGAACAGCTGCCCGACCGGTCCGTCCAGGGCGTGCACCGGGTGGGCGAGCCACAGCTCGAGCACCTCCGGCTCCATCGCGACCAGGCCGAAGACGATGAAGAAGGCGAACACCGCCAGCGCCAGCAGCAGCACCTGCACGGCCTGCGCGACGAGCAGGACCAGCACCAGGTTGGCCTTCTGCAGCCCGCTGACCTCGGCGTCGACGGCGCCGACCTTGTCGACCCGGGCCGCGATCCGCCGGGCGGCCGGCTCGAGCGGGGTGCCCGTGCACGCCTCGATGAGCTGGGCCGCCTCGACCTCGTCGTCGACGCTGTCGAGCTCCTCGGGCAGCCGGGTGAGCAGGAAGCCGACCGCGATGGCGGCGAACAGCAGCACGGCCACCCAGAGCACGCCGCCGTCCAGGCTCGCCGCGACCTGCCAGACCTCGGTGTTGATGAACAGGAAGGTGATGAACAACAGCAGCAGGGGCAACGCCCGCGTCACGAGCGGCAGCATCAGCCCCATCGAGCGGAAGGTACGCCGGATCGCCCAGCCCACGATCAGCCAGGCACGGAGCACCGCGACGGCGTACACCGCCAGCACGACACCGAAGGCCGTCAGCGCGGCGCCGAGCGCGGAGGCGACACCGAGCCATGCGCCCGTGACCAGCCCGGCGACCGCGGCGACCACGACCGCCACGGCCACGGCCGGGACCAGGCGCGCCCGACGCAGCCCGCGGGCCACGGCAGCGCGGTAGTCGTCGACGAAGTACGGCAACCCGTGGTCGACGAACCACCGCTCGGCAGCAGCGAGGTCGTCCCGCACCCCGGTCACGGCAGCCCCGTCCGCCCGGTCAGTCGGCGAGGATCGCTCGCGCCTGGTCGACGTCGTCGGCCATGGCGACGAGCAGCTCGTCGATCGAGTCGAAGCGGGTCATGCCGCGCAGCCGCTCGATGAAGGCGACCTCGACCTCGCGGCCGTAGAGGTCGAGGTCGGTGCGGTCGAGGACGTAGGACTCGACGCGGCGCTCGCGCTCGCCGGCGAAGGTCGGGTTGGTGCCGACGCTGATCGCGGCGGGGTACGTCGTCCCGGCGTCGGGTCCGTCGTGCACGGTCAGCCGCCCGGCGTACACACCGTCGGCCGGGGCCGCGGCTCCCGGCCGGACCGGCACGTTGGCGGTCGGGTAGCCGAGCTCCCGGCCGCGCTTGTCGCCCTCGATCACGATGCCCGTGACGGTGAAGATCCGGCCGAGAGCCTCGGCGGCGCCGGTGACGTCGCCTGCGGCGAGGCAGGTCCGGACGTAGGTGGACGACCAGACCTGGGGCCCGCCGTCGAGGCTGACCTCCTCGAGGACGAAGTCGTGCTCGAGGCCGGCGCTGCGCAGCAGGTTGCAGTCGCCGGCGGCGCGGTTGCCGAAGCGGAAGTTCGCGCCGACCACGACGGCCTTGACGTTGAGGGTGTCGACCAGGATCCGGTCGATGAACTCCCCCGGCGTCCAGCCGGCGATCTCGCGCGAGAACGGGATGACGAGGACGTCGTCGACGCCGGCCTCGCCGAGCAGCCGCAGCCGCTGGTCGATCGTGGTCAGCGTCGGCGGGGCGTGCTCGGGGCGCAGCACCGCGATCGGGTGGGGGTCGAAGGTCACCGCGACGACGCCGTCGATCGCGGCGTCGTCACCGACCTCGGCAGCCACCTCCCGCGCCCGTCGTACGACGTGCTGGTGGCCCAGGTGCATGCCGTCGAAGTTCCCGATCGTCGCGACCGTGCGACCGAGGTCGTCGGGCACGTCGGAGAAGTCACGCCACACTCGCACGGCCGCAACTCTCCCACATCCGCCGGCGGAGCCCGACGTCAGCCGACGAAGACGGCCGCCGGGCGCGCCGCGCCGCCCTCGGGACGGTAGAGCGCGAGGAACTCGCCGTCGGGCGCGAACACCCCGGTGAGCGTGTCGATGCCGAGCGGCAGCGGGCGGCCGTAGCGGACCGCCTGGGCCTGGTCGGCGTCGAGGTCGATCGCCGGGAACGTCGCCCGGGCCGCGTCGGCGAGCGGGGTGACCGTGACCTGCTCGAGGTCGGTCACCGCTCCGTCGAGGGTGAACGGTCCGACAGCGGTACGACGCAGCGCGGTCAGGTGCCCGCCCACGCCGAGGGCGGCGCCCACGTCGCGCGCGATGGCACGGATGTAGGTGCCGCTCGAGCAGCGGACCGTGATGTCGACGTCGAGGAACTCCCCCACGACCCGCTGGTCGTGGACGGTCAGCTCGTGGACGGTCACCGGACGGGCCTTGAGCTCGACCTCCTCGCCGTCGCGCACGCGCTGGTAGGCGCGCTTCCCGTCGACCTTGATCGCGCTGACGGCCGTCGGCACCTGCAGGATCTCGCCGACCTGGGTCGCGAGCTGCGCCAGCACGGCCGCCGGCTCGAGCCGGTCCGCCGGGGTCGCAGCGACGAGCTCACCCTCGGCGTCGTCCGTGGTGGTCGACATGCCGAGGCGCACCGTGGCGTCGTACGCCTTCTCGGTGAGCATCAGGTGACCGAGCAGCCGGGTGGCGCGCTCCACGCCGAGCACCAGCACCCCGGTCGCCATCGGGTCGAGGGTGCCGGCGTGGCCGACCTTGCGGGTGCCGACCGCTCGTCGTACCCGGGACACGACGGCGTGCGACGTCATGCCGGCGGGCTTGTCGACGACGACGAGGCCCGACGGCACCGCGGGCTTGGTCACTCGTCCTCGGTCTCTTCGTCGACGACCTCGCGCGGCTTCTTGTACGGGTCGGCCTCACCGGCCGGCTGCGCACCCTCGCGGGCCGCGGCGACCGCGGCATCGGCCTCGCGGGCCCGGGCCAGCACCTCGTCGAGGTGGCGGGCCGTCTCCGGCACGCCGTCGAACTCGAAGGCGAGCGACGGCACGTGCCGCATGCCGAGCTGCTTGCCGACCTCGGAGCGGAGCACACCCTTGGCCGACTCCAGCGCCGTGGCGGTCGCCTGCTGGTCGGCGTCCTCGCCGAGCACCGTGTAGTAGACGGTCGCGTTCTGCGCGTCGCCGGTGAGCCGGACCTCCGTGACGGTGACGAAGCCGAGACGCGGGTCCTTGATCCGACGCTCGAGCATCTCGGCGACGATCACCTGGATCCGGTCGGCGATCTTGCGTACCCGGGGGCTGGCCATGGTTTGTTTCCTATCACTAGAACGGCGGCGCCGCCCGCCCCTGGACCAGGGACGGGCGGCACCGCACGGTGTTGCTGGGATGCGCGTCAGACGCGCGGGATCTCCCGCATCTCGAAGGCCTCGACGATGTCGCCCTCCTTGATGTCCTGGAAGTTCTTGAGCACGAGACCGCACTCGAAGCCTTCCCGGACCTCGGCCGCGTCGTCCCGCTCCCGCTTGAGCGAGGCGAGGTCGAGGTTGTCGGCCACCACGGCGCCGTCGCGCAGGACGCGGACCTTGGCGTTGCGGCGGATGACACCACTCGTGACCATGCAACCGGCGATGTTTCCGATCTTGGACGAGCGGAAGATCGCACGGATCTCCGCCTGGCCGAGAGCGTGCTCCTCGTACTCCGGCTTGAGCATGCCCTTGAGGGCCGCCTCGATCTCCTCGATCGCCTGGTAGATGACCGAGTAGTAGCGGATCTCGACGCCTTCCTTCTCGGCCATCTGACCCGCCTTGCCCTGCGGGCGGACGTTGAAGCCGATGATGATCGCGTCGGAGGCGGCTGCGAGGTCGACGTTGGTCTCGGTGATCGCACCGACACCGCGGTCGATGACCCGCAGGCTGACCTCCTCGCCCACGTCGATCTGGGCGAGGGCGTCCTCGAGTGCCTCGACCGAACCGGACACGTCGCCCTTGAGGATGAGGTTGAGCTCCTGGCTCTCGCCCTTCTCCATGGAGGCCATGAAGTCCTCGAGGGTACGACGCACGCGGCGCTTGGCCTGCATGGCCGCCCGCTCGCGCGCCTCACGCTTCTCGGCGATCTGGCGGGCCATCCGGTCGTCCTCGACCACGATGAAGTTCTGGCCGGCGCCCGGGACGGACGAGAGGCCGAGAACCATCGCGGGCCGGGCCGGGTCGGCCTCGGTCAGCTCGTTGCCGTGCTCGTCGAGCATGGCGCGGACGCGGCCGTGGGCCGGACCGGCGACGATCGAGTCGCCGACGCGGAGGGTTCCGCGCTGGACGAGGACGGTCGCGACCGGGCCGCGGCCACGGTCGAGGTGCGCCTCGATGACCAGACCCTGAGCGTCCTGGACCGGGTTGGCCCGCAGGTCGAGCGACGCGTCGGCGGTGAGCACGATCGCCTCGAGCAGCTTGTCGAGGTTGAGCCCGGCCTTGGCCGAGACGTCGACGAACATCGCGTCGCCGCCGTACTCCTCGGGCACCAGTCCGTACTCGGAGAGCTGGCCGCGGACCTTGGTCGGGTCGGCCGACTCCTTGTCGATCTTGTTGACCGCCACCACGATCGGCACGTTGGCCGCCTTGGCGTGGTTGAGCGCCTCGACCGTCTGCGGCATGACGCCGTCGTCGGCCGCGACCACCAGGACGGCGATGTCGGTCGCCTGGGCACCACGGGCACGCATCGAGGTGAACGCCTCGTGACCCGGGGTGTCGATGAAGGTGATCCGGCGGTCGTTGCCGTCGACCTCGGTGTGGACCTGGTAGGCACCGATGTGCTGGGTGATGCCACCGGCCTCGCCGGCCACGACGTTGGCGTCGCGGAGCGCGTCGAGGAGCTTGGTCTTTCCGTGGTCGACGTGACCCATGACGGTCACGACCGGCGGGCGGACGACCAGGTCGTCCTCGCTGCCCTCGTCGGCACCGAACTCGATGTCGAACGACTCGAGCAGCTCGCGGTCCTCGTCCTCCGGGGAGACGACCTCGACGACGTAGTTGAGCTCGTCGCCGAGCAGCTCCAGCGTCTCGTCGCCCACCGACTGGGTGGCCGTGACCATCTCGCCGAGGTGGAAGAGCATCTGCACGAGCGACGCAGCGTCGACGCCGATCTTGTCGGCGAAGTCGGTCAGCGAGGAGCCCCGGGCGAGACGGACGGTCTCGCCGTTGCCCTTGCGGACCCGCATGCCGCCGATCGTCGGGGCCTCCATGGCCTCGAACTCCTGGCGACGCGCCCGCTTCGACTTGCGACCGCGGCGCGCGGGACCACCCGGGCGGCCGAAGGCACCCTGGGTCTGGCCACGCTGGCCGGGACGACCGCCGCCACCGGGACGACCACCGCCGCCGGGGCCGAAGCCACCGGGACCGCGACCGCCGGGAGCACCGGCGCCCGCACCGGCACCGGCGCCGGGACGACCCGGGGCACCGGCGCGACCGGGACCACCCGGGCCACGGCCACCGGGGCCGGGGCGACCGGGGCCACCCGGGCCACGACCGCCGGGGCCGCCCTGCCCGAAGGCACCGGCGGACTTCGGCATCATCGCCGGGTTGGGACGCGGCATGCCGGGACGACCACCGCCACCGGCACCGGCCGGCGGACGCGGGCCGGCCGGACCGGCCTCACCCTCGCGCGGCGGCGGAGCGGGACGGCGGCCCATGCCCTGGCTGGGCGCGAACGGGTTGTTGCCGGGCCGCGGGGTACCGCTGGGCTTGCCGACCGGACGCGGAGCCGGGGCCGGCGCCTTGGGCGTCGGGGGCTTCGGCGCACCGGGCTTGGCAGCCGGAGCGGCGGGAGCAGCCGGGGCCTCGGGGGCCTCGGGCGCAACCGGAGCCGCGGCAGCGGCAGGCTTCTCCTCGACCACCGGCGCCTCGGGGGCGGCCGGAGCCTTCGGGCCGGGCCGCGGGCCCGGGCGGGGACCGCCGGGCCTGGGCGCGGCGGCAGCCGGCGCCTCGGCCGCGGGGGCCTCGGCCGCAGGAGCTGGCGCCACAGCGGGAGCCGGCGCAGCAGCAGCCGGCGCCTCGGGCGCGGCAGCAGCCTTCGGGGCCGGAGCCTTGGGGGCGGGCTTGGCCTCACCGGCGGACTCGCCGGCAGGCTTCATCTTGGCGAGGAGCTCGGCTCCGTAGGTCGCCTCGAACTTCTTCACGGCGGGGAGCTCGATGCTCGAGGACGCCGTCTTGGCGAACTCGCCAATGTCACTGAGCATCTTGAGCGCATCGGCGCTCTTGATGCCGTACTGCTTCGCGAGTTCGGAAACTCGGGTCTTGGCCACGGTTCTCCTTCTGGCCCAAGACCCGGGATGGATCTCTAGACCGTTGGTGGGTGGTGCAGAACGAACTGGCTCATCGCGAGATACTCATCGAGTGCTCATGAGCTGTTGCTCCAGTCTCTGTCGGTCGGATCGGTCCGAGCTGCGGCCGCCTGGGCGACGTACTCCCTCACCGGCACGCTGGAGAGCCCACCCGCGCCCGGAGTGATCCGGAGCGCACGGGAGAAGGCCTTCCGCCGTACCGCGAGGTCGTAGCAACCGGTCGTGGGGTGCAGGTGCGCTCCACGGCCCGGCGCGGTGCCACCAGGATCCGGGACGACGGCCGGCAGGCCATCGGGTCCCGAGCCGGCAGTCACCCGCAACAACTCGCTCTTGGTGGCGCGTGCCCGGCATCCGACGCAGGTCCGGACGGGCCCCGGGATCGGGACGACGTCAGGGCGTGCAGGGGAATTCGGTCGGTGTGCCACCGAAACTCAACTCTACCGCTTGGGTGGCCGACTTCACGAACCGGGCCGCCCCCTGCGGCCGCCAGAAACGTGACGAGCGGTGCCTGGTGCGTGCGATGGCAAGGCGGAGGAGGGAGGCGACCTTCGAGCGAAGCGGGTCGTCGACCGACGACAACGCAGCCAGCGTGCGTGCCAGGTGCCGCTCGTCACGCTTCTTCGTCGGAGTGGATGTCAATGCGCCAGCCGGTCAACCGGGCGGCGAGGCGGGCGTTCTGGCCCTCCTTGCCGATCGCCAGCGACAGCTGGAAGTCAGGTACGACGACGCGCGCCGAGCGGGCCGCCGCGTCCACCACGGTGACCGACTGGACCTGGGCCGGGGACAGCGCGTTCGCCACGAGCCGGGCCGGGTCGTCGGACCAGTCGACGATGTCGATCTTCTCGCCACCGAGCTCGGACATCACGTTGCGCACGCGCTGGCCCATCGGGCCGATGCAGGCGCCCTTGGCGTTCACGCCGGAGACGGTCGACTTCACCGCGATCTTGGTGCGGTGACCGGCCTCACGGGCGATCGCCGCGATCTCGACGGTGCCGTCCGCGATCTCGGGGACCTCGAGCGCGAACAGCTTCTTGACCAGGCTCGGGTGCGAACGGGACAGGGTGACCTGCGGACCGCGCATGCCCTTGCGGACCGAGATGACCAGGCACTTGATCCGGGTGCCGTGCCGGTAGTCCTCGCCGGGGACGCGCTCGCTGGCAGGCAGGTGCGCCTCGATCCGGCCGAGGTCGACCAGGACGTCGTCGGGGTTGCGGCCCTGCTGGATGACGCCGGAGATGATGTCGCCCTCCTTGCCGGAGAACTCACCGAACCTGATCTCGTCCTCGGCGTCGCGCAGCCGCTGCAGCATGATCTGCTTCGCGGTCGTCGCGGCGATCCGGCCGAAGCCGTCGGGGGTGTCGTCGTACTCGCCGACCTTGTTGCCCTCGGCGTCGACCTCGGTGGCCAGCACCGTGACGTGCCCGGTCTTGCGGTTGAGCTCGACCCGCGCCTGGGAGACCGAGCCCTCGGTCTTGTGGTACGCCGTGAGCAGCGCCTGCTCGATCGCCTCGACGAGGACGTCGAACTTGATCTCCTTCTCGCGCTCCAGCGTCCGGAGGATGCTGAGGTCGATGTCCATCAGTCGGCGTCCTTGTCGTTCTCGTCGATCTTCATGTCTTTGCGGTTGAACTCGATCTGCACCAGTGCCTTGCGCACGTCGGCATAGGCGACCCGGCGCTCGCTGCCGTCGACCGCGAGGGCCACGCCCTCGTCGTCGGAGGCGCCGATCCGGCCGGTCACGGTCGCGTCGTCGGCGAGCGTCACCTTCGCCAGGCGGCCCTCGTTGCGGCGCCAGTGGCGCGGCAGGGTCAGCGGCCGGTCCACGCCGCGGGAGGTGACCTCCAGCGTGTAGGGCAGCTCACCGAGTGCCTTCGCCCCACCGTCGGGGCCGTCGTCCTCCAGGACCCGGTCGATCACCTTGGTCGCGGCCGCGACGTCGTCGAGCGTGAGCCCGCCGTCGGTGTCGACGGCGATCCGCAGCACGCGACGCTTCCCGGCCGGGGTGAGCTCCACGGCCTCGAGGTCGAGGCCCAGCTCGGCGAGCGGAGCGACGAGGACGTGCTCGATCCGCTCTGCTGTCGCTCCCTGAGCGGAATGAGTACCCATGGTGAGTCTCCCCGTGTCCTGTTGTGGCTGTGCGAGGCACACGATACCCGGCCGACGGCTGCCCGATAGGGTCGCCGCGTGCTTGCCCGTCCCCGTCCCGTCCCTCGACGGCTGGTCGTCGTCGGCGGGATCGGCGCAGCCGGGGCGCTGCTGACGGGCTGCGACGCGATCGACGACCTCCTCGGGGCGGGCGACGACCCGGGCGTGTCGGGCGCGGTCACGCCGACCGCTCCCCCGGCCGACGCCGACAGCAGCCTCGTCGAGAGCGTGCTGGCCTCGATCTCCACCACCGGCGCGCTGGCTGCGGCGACCGCACGTGCCCTGCCCGGCGTCGGGGTCGCGGCCCGCCTGGCCCGGGTCCACGACGCCCACGCCGCCGAGCTCGGCGGCTCCGTCACCGCCCCCGCTCCCGAGGTCGCGACCGGCCGCGCCGCCGCGCGCGCGGCTCTGGTGAGCGCCGAGGCCGCCCTGCGGGACCGGCTCGTCGACGCCGCCCGCGAGGCGCACAGCGGCGGCCTGGCGCAGGTGCTGGCTTCGATGGCCGCCGCGCTCGGCCAGGTCCTCGTCGGTCGCAGCAGCCGGCCGCCCGCCGTGCTGCCCGCTGCCTCGGGCGACACCCCTCCCGCCGTCGAGGCGCTGCAGACCACGCTCGCAGCCGAGCACGCCGCCGTCTTCGTGTACGGCGTCCTCGGCGGCCAGACCTCCGCCTCCGGCTCCCCGACGCTGTACGCCGCGCTCACCTCGGCGTACACGACGCACCGGGCACGCCGCGACGACCTGCTGGCCCGGCTCCAGGCAGACGGCGCGGAGCCGGTCGCCGCCGAGCCCGGCTACGGCCTGCCCGCCGACCTCTCCACGCCCACGGCGGTCACCGACCGTGCCCGCGCGCTCGAGGAGTCGGCAACGGCGACCTACGCCTACCTCGTCGCCAGCACCACCGGCGACGCCCGTTCCTGGGCGATCGACGCGCTCGTCGACGCCGCGGTGCGCAGCACCGCCTTCGGCGGCCGGCCGGACCGGCTGCCCGGACTCTGAGTTCGTCGAGTAGCCCGAGCCCCTGGGCGAGGGCGTATCGAGACGCCTCACCGCGGTCTCGGTACGCGCGTCGCGGCTTCGCAGGCTCAGCCGCGGCGCTACTCGACCTTCCCGGCTGATCCTTGTCCGGCCTCGTTCCTCGGCCGGACAAGGGCCGGAAAAACGTTCCTCGGCCGGACAAGGGCCGGAAAAACGCCACCGGTTCGCGACCTCCGACATCCGGGGAACTCCCGAGACGTCCCCCGAAGCCGGGGTCGCGAACCGATGGTGACCGGGGACAACGGTCATTCGGCGACCGGGAGAGGTGGGGCTCACCGTCCGCCGTGTGCACAATCATGCAACACAACGCGTCCGAGGGCCCGCGGAAGCGATCCTCATAAATGTGCACTGCACAAACCTGCAGATGAGGGAACCCTCACCTGAGCCTGATCAGCGCCAGGGCGCGAGCAGCTCCGGGATCTCGGAGAGGCGGTGGGCGACGGCGTCGGGGTCGCCCTCGGTGTGGCCGATCTGGTCGGCCGGGATGGTGCTGTGCGGGACGTGGATCGCGCGCATCCCGGCGTGCTGGGCACCCCAGACGTCGTCGAAGAGCCGGTCGCCGACGTACACGCAGGCGGCGGGGTCGGTGACGCCGACGGCGTCCATGGCGGCACGGAAGGCGTCGGGCGAGGGCTTCGTCCACGGGATGTCACTGGTGTAGACGTCGCCGTCGAGGAGGTCGAGGACACCGTCGCGCTCGAAGTACCCGCGGTGCCACGCGCGCGGCCAGATGGTGTTGGACAGCACGCCGACCTTGATCCCCTCGGCGCGCAGCCACCGCCACAGCGGGCCCACGTCGGGGTCGGTGAGGGTGTGCGGCTCCCAGAAGCCGTAGTAGGCGTCGAGCAGGTCGGGGTCGTGGTCGAGCCCGGCCGCGTCGAACAGGTCGCCGATGGTGGCGCTCTGCTGGTGGTCGCGGCTGCGTCCCCAGACCACGCTGCCCGCCTCGTGGAGGCGGGCGGCGTGGGCGTGGTGGTCGTCGGTGGTGTCCGGCGTGGTCAGCACGGCCTGCGCGAGCGCCAGCGACTCCGCGTGGAAGTCGATGTCGTGCCAGGCGGTCAGCGTGCCGCCCCAGTCGAAGATGACCGCGTCGACCGCCACCGGGATCAGCTCCGCACGATCGCGGTGAGCGCGGCGACGGTGTCGCCGAGGGCGACCTCCTGGCGCTCGCCGGTACGACGGTCCTTGATCTCGATCACCCGGTTGTCGGGATCGGCCACGCCGCGGCCCACGGTGACGATGGTCGGTACGCCGATCAGCTCGGCGTCCTTGAACTTCACCCCGGGGCTGATCTTGCCGGCGCGGTCGTCGTAGATGACGTCGAGGCCGGCCGCGGTGAGCCCGGCGACGAGCTCCTCGGCCGCGGCGAACACCGCCTCGTCCTTGCCGGCGGCGACCACGTGGACATCGGCCGGGGCGACGTGGCGGGGCCAGCACAGGCCGATCTCGTCGAGGGTGTCCTCGGCGATGGCGGCAACCGCGCGGGTGACGCCGACGCCGTAGGAGCCCATCGTGACGGTGACCAGCTTGCCGTTCTCGTCGAGCACCTTGAGCTCGAGCGCCTCGGCGTACTTGCGGCCGAGCTGGAACACGTGGCCCATCTCGATGCCGCGGGCCGACTCCAGGATCCCGTCGGCGCAGTTGGGGCAGGCGTCGCCGTCGCGGACCTCGGCGGCCTCGATGGTGCCGTCGGCAGTGAAGTCACGCCCGGCGACCAGGTCGATGACGTGCGAGCCGGGGACGTCGGCACCGGTCACCCAGCGGGTGCCCTCGGCGACGCGGGGGTCGAGCAGGTAGCGGATGCCGGACTTGTTCTCCTCCCCCAGCACGCCGGGCCCGATGTAGCCCTTGACCAGCGCGGGGTGCTTCGCGAACTCCGTCTCGTCCATGGGCTCGACCTCGATGGGCTCGAGCTGGCCCTCGAGCCGCTTCTGGTCGACCTCGCGGTCGCCGGGCAGGCCGATGGCGAGGGGCTCGCGGGTGCCGTCGGGGTGCTTGAGCACCAGGACCACGTTCTTGAGCGTGTCGCCGGCCGTCCAGGGACGGTCGTCGCGCGGGAAGGCGGCGTTGAGGTGGTCGACCAGGGTGTCGATGGTCGGGGTGTCGGGAGTCGGCTCGGCGTGGGCGGCCGGCTGGCCGTCGTACGCCACGGGCGCGGGCGGGCGGACCTGGACGGCCTCCACGTTGGCCGCGTAGTCGCAGCTGGTGCAGCGGACGTAGGTGTCCTCGCCGACCTCGGCCTTGGCGAGGAACTCCTCCGACTTCGAGCCGCCCATCGCGCCGGCGGTGGCCTTGACGATGGCGTAGTCGAAGCCGAGTCGGTCGAAGATCCGTACGTAGGCGTCGCGGTGGAGCTGGTACGACGCCTCGAGGCCCGCGTCGTCGACGTCGAAGGAGTAGGAGTCCTTCATCGTGAACTCGCGCCCGCGCAGCAGGCCCGCGCGCGGACGCGCCTCGTCGCGGTACTTGGTCTGGATCTGGTACAGGCTCAGCGGCAGGTCCTTGTAGGAGCTGTACATGTCCTTGACGAGGAGCGTGAACATCTCCTCGTGGGTGGGGCCGAGCAGGTAGTCGGCGTCCTTGCGGTCCTTGAGCCGGAAGATGCCGTCGCCGTACTCGGTCCAGCGGTTGGTCGCCTCGTAGGGCTCGCGCGGCAGCAGCGCGGGGAAGGACACCTCCTGCGCGCCGATGCCGTTCATCTCGTCGCGGATGATGCCCTCGATCTTGCGCAGCACGGCGAGGCCGAGCGGCAGCCAGGTGTAGATGCCCGGCGCGGCGCGGCGGATGTAGCCGGCTCGCAGGAGCAGCCGGTGGCTCGGGACCTCGGCGTCGGAGGGGTCCTCCCGCAGGGTCCGCACGAACAGGGTCGACATCCGCATCAGCACGGGCCGAAGCCTACGGCCGGGCCCCGCGGTGCGGCGAACCAGTAAGTGGTTCCGGGCTCAGGCCGCGCGGGCCGCCTTCAGCATCCCCCGGATCATCGGCAGCTGGAGCGGCAGCCGGGCGAGCGTGCCGGCCTTGAGCGCCGTGTTGTCGCCGCGCTGGGCGTCGAGCGCCATCTTCACGTTGCCGGGGAAGACACCGACGAGCAGTGCTGCGCTGACGTACGCCGCCGCGCGCCGCGTGCGCGGGTGCAGCATCCCGGCGGCGCAGGCCAGCTCGGCCACCCCGCTCCAGACCACGACCTGCCGGGGCGCGGGCAGCTGCTCGGGGATCATCGGCTCGAAGACCTGCGGCCGGACGAGGTGGACCAGGCCGCTGGCGACGAAGGCTCCGGTGACGGCCTTGGCCGTGAAGGGGACGGACATGGCTCCCACTGTGTCAGCCCAGGTCGAGGACGTTGCGCCGGCCGAGCCTGTAGAGCAGCTTGTCGGTCTGCTTGAGCAGCGCGAACTCCGGCGGGTCGTACAGCGTGAACGTCTTCGCCCTCGCCGCCGTCGAGCCGGTCTCGTCGAGGATCGCGTTGACGGCGTGCCGGGCGGACTCGTTGGCGCCCTCCATGGTGGCCAGGTCGATGTCGGTCTGCACGAAGTCGCCGCTCATGACCAGGTTCGGGATCCGGGTGCGCGCGGTCGGCCGGCTGGACCAGGAGTCGACCGTGTTGACCAGCAGCGGGGTCTCGTTGGTGTTGCGGCCGGCAGCGGCGTTCCACTGCACGCCCGGGTCGAGGAACCAGGAGTGGATGATCCCCTCGGGCAGCAGGTCGCCGACCGTGTGGTGGTCGCGGATCTGGGCGAGCACCTCGTCGGCGATCTCCTGGCGGGTGCACTCCTTGGCCGGCTTGCCGTGCAGGATGCCGGGCGCGTCCCAGTTGGAGATGTCGACGGAGAGGATGTCGACCACCTCGCCGTTGCCGTAGTCGCGGGTGATCACCCGGTCCGCCCAGAACTGGCCCTGGGTGAGTGCGGTGAGCGCCCAGGGTGAGTCGATGAAGGTGATGTGGCCCTTCGTCACCGCCACGGGCGCGCGCAGGAAGAACTGGATGCCCACCATCCAGTCGGTCCTCAGCGCCGAGAGCCGCTGCAGGCCGGGGTCGAGCGCGAGGACGTCAGGCGTCAGTGTCGGCACCACCCGGTCGACCGGCATCGCGCTGACGAACCAGTCGGCCTCGACGCGGCTCGTCGTACCGGATGCGTCGGCGAGGACGGCGGTGCTCACCCGGCCGCCGGCGGTCTCGTAGCGGATCAGCCCCTGACCGGCGACGAACCGGACGCCACGACCGCGCAGGTAGGTCATCCACGGATCGATCCAGGCCTCGTTGGTCGGCAGGTCGAGCACCCGGTCGAGCGCGCCGTCGTTGCCGCGGCCCATCATGTTGTAGACGAAGGCCTCGCCCATGTTGCCGATGGTGCGGGTGCTGGCGATGGTCTCCTTGGCCGCGACCAGGTTGCGGGTCAGGCCGGCGGCGAGGATCTGCTGGTACGGCTTCGAGCGGGACCCGGCGCCGACGAAGTCCCACCAGCTGACCTTCTCCCACTGCCCGAGCCGACGCTCGTCGCAGCTGGTGAGGAACACGAGCAGCCGCTCCACGAAGTAGGTGAGCTCCTGCGGAGGTACGGCGTGCCCGCCGAGCGTGTCGCGCAGGAACCGGCGCAGGCCGTCGACGGTGAGGACCTGCTGCGGGTCCGGCCCGATCCCGAACACGAAGGCGTCGGCGTGGTCGCCGGAGCGCAGGAACTTGCCGCCCGTGGCCGCGACCAGGTTGTCGCCGACGGTCCCGTTGCCGAACGGGATGCGTCGCATCGTCTCCGGGACGTGGTGGTAGAAACCGGGGAAGAAGCGGAATCCGTGCTCACCGGGGAGGTCCGACCGGCCACCTGCGCCGGTGCCGGGGACCGGGATGCTGCGGGCCTTGCCGCCCCAGGCCGAGGGCTCGAAGACGGTGACCTCGAAGCCCCGCTCGACCAGCTCGTGCGCTGCGGTCAGGCCCGCCATGCCGCCGCCGAGGACGGCGACCCGCTTGCCCGGCGTGGCCGCGAAGGCCGGCGCCAGTCCGGTGCCGGCGAGGACCGCTCCGGCGCCGACGGCGCCTGCGGACGTGAGCAAGGTACGACGGTCCAGCTGCGCCATCGGCGATCACCCCATGATCTCCAACCGACACTGGTGTCGGTTTGTCGTTGGCAGCGAGTATCGTGACCAGGGCCACATCTGGTCAAGGAGACGCCGACAACCGACACTCCTGTCGGTCGAAGCGGCGGCAGTGAGGAGGCGTCGTGAGCACCACCGAGGCGGTCCGCCGTCGACTCAGCGCGTCCGCCCGCCGCGAGCGGATCGAGACCGCGGCGGTCGACGTCTTCGCCACCCGTGGGTACGACGCCGCCTCGGTCGGCGAGATCGCCGGTGCCGCCGGCGTCACCCGGACCGTCCTCTACGACCACTTCCGCTCCAAGCGCGACCTCTACCTGCACGTCCTGGACACCCAGAATGCGGCGATGCTGGCCGAGGTCGGCGCCGGCATCACGGGCGCCGGAGCGGGGCGAGAGCGGATGCGTGCCACCGTGGCGGCGTACCTCTCCTTCGCGCGACAGCGGCCCGCCGCCCGCCGGATCCTGGTCGACCCGATCCCCACCGGCGACCCGGAGCTCGACCGGGCGCTGCGCACGTTCCGCACCGCCCGCACCCAGGCGGTCGCGACCATGCTCGGGCCGGACCTCGCCCGGTCCGGGCTCCCCCACGGCTCGACTGCGGCCGAGGTCGTCGTCGAGCTGCTCATCACGGGCGTCGACGGCGTCGCGCGGTGGTGGCAGGAGCATCCCGCGGCCACGCTCGACGAGGTCACCGACGTCGCCACGCGACTCCTGTGGAGCGGTCTGCCCCACCTCACCACGCGCTGACCACCGACCTCCTATCCTCCTTTCCGAGGAGGACGGATGAGCGTGGACGGGACGACCCCGCTGACGTGGGTCGAGCGCGCGCGGCGCGTGCACGCCGGCGAGATGGAGCTGGCGACGGCACCGGTCGCGATGCCGTACGACGCCTACCGCGACCTGTTCGACACCATCCTCAGCCAGTCCTTCGACAGCGTGGTGCTGTGTGGCCGGCTGAGCGGTGAGTACTACGCGGTGAGCGACTCCTTCTGCGAGCTGACCGGCTACGCGCCGGTCGAGCTGCTCGGTCGCACCTCGATCGAGCTCGGCATGGTCGACCCCGACGGCACCCGCCGCTACGCCGAGGCCGACACCGCCGAGCGGCGGCCGGGGATCTACGAGAACACGCTCACCCGCAAGGACGGCGAGCAGCGGGTCGTCGAGTTCTCCCACCAGTTCGTGGGCGACGAGTACACGCTCGTCATCATCCGTGACATCACCCAGCGCCGGGCCCAGGAGTTCGAGCTGCTCCGCCAGGCCACGGCCGATCCCCTCACCGGGTTGCTCAACCGGCGCGGCTTCACCAGCCAGGCCGAGCAGATGCTGCGCGACGCGACGGTGCAGGGCCGCCCGGTGCACCTCGTGATGGCCGACCTCGACGGGCTCAAGCAGGTCAACGACGAGCGGGGCCACGCCGCCGGCGACGAGGCGATCCGGCAGGCCGCCCAGGCGCTGCGCGCCCACGTGCTCGCCGGCGCGTTGGTCGGACGGCTCGGCGGCGACGAGTTCGTCTTCGTCGTCGACGGGGGCAGCCTGGCCGCCGTCGAGCAGGTGTGCGCCCGGATCGCCCGGACGGCGCCACTCACCTTCGGCATCGCCTCCACCACCGACGGGCACCAACGGCTCACCGAGCTGCTCGGCGCCGCAGACGCCGACATGTACGCCGCCAAGCGACGCCGCACCAACAGCGCCTGACCGCTCAGAACATCACGGTCGCGAAGCGCGCGGTCTCGGTGAACCCGACTCGCTCGTAGGCCTTGCGTGCCGGGTGGTTCCAGTCGTTGACGTAGAGCGACACGGTGGGTGCGATCCGGGCCCGCACGTGCCGCACGACCGCGGCCATGCCCGCCGTCGCGAGCCCTTCGCCGCGCCGGTGCGGCGGCACCCAGACCCCCTGGATCTGCGCGGCGTCGGGGGTCGCGCAGGCGACCTCGGCCTTGAAGACGAGCTCGTCGCCGTCGTACCGCACGAAGGACCAGGCCCGGCTCACCAGCTGGGCCACGCGGGCGCGGTAGAGGTCGCCTCCCCCACCGAGCTCCGGCGAGACGCCGACCTCCTCGGTGTACATCGCCACGCACGCCGGGTAGAGCGTCGGGATGTCCTCGGGGGTGCCGTGCCGGACACCGTGGTCGGGCGCGACCAGCGGGTCGGTGTCGATGACGAGGTGCCGCTGGTCCCAGCGGACGTCGCGCGGCTGTCCCCACTCAGCGCCGACCTGACCCCAGAACGCACGGACGGCGTCCTGCGGGCCCACGATCGTCGAGGCGGTCCGACGACGGGCCAGCGCGCGGCCGGCGAAGACCTCGGCGTCCTCGGGCGTGGCCTGGACCGGCACCAGGTTGGCGGCGACGTGGCACGCCGCGACCAGGTGGCCGCCGTCGAACCGGCCCCACATCTCGCCGCCGAGCCAGCGGGGCTCGAGGTTGGTGGTGTGGGCGCGGTGGATCGCGAACACGTTGACGACCGGATCGCGGCCCGCGAGGGCCACGAACGCGGAGAGGTCGGCCTGCGCGAGGACGCGCACGCCGTGCCGGGTGGTCAACACGCGACGAGCCTAGAGCCTTTCCGGAGGCCCGCGCAGGAGGGACACTGACCTGGACTCGGGCTCGACTCCTGGAGGTTCGCGATGACGATCCGCTACGTGACGGACGGCGGTCTGGAGACCGACCTCATCTTCCTGCGCGGCTTCGACCTCCCCGAGTTCGCCTCCTTCCCGCTGCTCGACAGCGACGACGGGAGGGCGGCCCTGCGCGACTACTACCGCGCGTACGTCGACATCGCCGTGCGGGCCGGGGCGCCGCTCCTGCTCGAGACGCCGACCTGGCGCGCGAATCCCGACCACGCCACGCTGCTCGGCTACGACGCCGCGGCGCTCGACCGGGTCAACCGCGAGAGCGTCGACTTCCTCGCCGCGCTCGCCGCCGAGCGTGCCGACGAGCTGACCGGCTGGGAGGTCGGCGGGATGCTCGGCCCGCGCGGCGACGGCTACGTCAGTGCGGGCGCGGTCGACCCCGACGAGGCGGCCGAGTACCACCGGCCCCAGCTGGCCTCGTTCGTGGCCGCCGGCGCCGGCCGGGCGACCGTGCTGACGCTGACCGAGGTCGGCGAGGCGATCGGTGTCAGCCGGGCAGCCGCCGACGTGGGCCTGCCGGTCGGGATCGGCTTCACCGTCGAGACCGACGGACGGCTGCCGGACGGCAGCACCCTCGCGGCGGCCGTCGAGGCGGTCGACGCGGCCGCGCCGCCGGCGTACTTCCTCATCAACTGCGCCCACCCCAGCCACGTGCTCCGGGGGCTCGCCCCCGGCGCCTGGCGCGAGCGGATCGGCGGCCTGCGGGTCAATGCGTCGACGATGAGCCACGCCGAGCTCGACGAGGCGGAGAGCCTCGACGACGGCGACCCGGTCGAGCTGGCGGCCCACCAGCGACCACTTCTCGACGCCTTCGCCGGCCTCGAGGTGCTGGGCGGATGCTGTGGCACCGACGCGCGGCACGTGGCCGCGATGTGGAACGTCAGCTGACGGAGACCGTGGCCCCGGCGCCCTCGACCGGCTCCATCGACTCGGCGATCTTCATCGCCTCCTCGATCAGGGTCTCGACGATCTCGGCCTCGGGAACGGTCTTGATGACCTCGCCCTTGACGAAGATCTGGCCCTTGCCGTTGCCGGACGCGACGCCGAGGTCGGCCTCGCGCGCCTCGCCCGGGCCGTTGACGACGCAGCCCATGACAGCCACCCGGAGCGGCACCTCGAGCCCGTCGAGACCGGCCGTGACGCGCTCGGCGAGGGTGTAGACGTCGACCTGGGCACGACCGCACGACGGGCAGGAGACGATCTCGAGCTTGCGCGGGCGCAGGTTGAGCGACTGCAGGATCTGGATGCCGACCTTGACCTCCTCGACCGGCGGCGCCGAGAGCGAGACCCGGATGGTGTCGCCGATGCCGCGGGACAGGAGCGCACCGAAGGCGGTGGCCGACTTGATGGTGCCCTGGAACGCCGGGCCGGCCTCGGTCACACCGAGGTGCAGCGGCCAGTCGCCCTGCTCGGCGAGCAGCTCGTAGGCGCGGACCATGACGACCGGGTCGTTGTGCTTGACCGAGATCTTGAAGTCGCGGAAGCCGTGCTCCTCGAACAGGCTCGCCTCCCAGACGGCGGACTCGACGAGCGCCTCCGGGGTGGCCTTGCCGTACTTCTCGAGCAGTCGCTTGTCGAGCGAGCCGGCGTTGACACCGATCCGGATCGAGGTGCCGTGGTCCTGGGCCGCCTTCGCGATCTCCTTGACCTGGTCGTCGAACTTCTTGATGTTGCCCGGGTTGACCCGGACCGCCGCGCAACCGGCCTCGATCGCCGCGAAGACGTACTTCGGCTGGAAGTGGATGTCGGCGATGACCGGGATCTGGCTGTGCTGGGCGATCTCGGGCAGCGCGTCGGCGTCGTCCTGGCTGGGGCAGGCCACCCGGACGATGTCGCAGCCCGCGGCGGTGAGCTCGGCGATCTGCTGGAGCGTAGTGTTGACGTCGGAGGTGAGCGTCGTCGTCATCGACTGCACCGAGATCGGGTGGTCGCTGCCGACCCCGACCTTGCCCACCTGGATCTGGCGGGTCTGGCGGCGGGGAGCGAGCACCGGCGGCGGTGCTTCCGGCATGCCCAGGCTGATCGACGTCATGACGTCAAGACTACTTTCCGCAGAGGGTGGATCAGGATTCGAGGTGCACCGGGACGACGATGTCGCCGACGATGAGCACGATGCCCATGACGAGGATCGCCAGGCCGACGACGTACGCGATCGGCAGCAGCTTGGCCACGTCGACGTAGCCCGGGTCGGGCCGGCGGCGCAGCCGGGCCCAGCCACGGCGCACGGCCTCCCAGAGGGCACCGGCGATGTGACCGCCGTCGAGTGGCAGCAGCGGCACGAAGTTGAACATGCCGATGAAGAAGTTGAAGCCGGCCACGAGCATCAGCAGCGACACGATCTTGGCCTTGATCGGGATCTCCGTGTGCGAGGCGGTCTCGCCGGCCAGGCGGCCACCGCCGACGATGCTGACCGGGCCCATCGGGTCGCGCTTCTCGACGCCGACGATCGCCTTGGCGACGCCCCAGACCTTGCCCGGGAGCGTGGCGAGGGACTTCACGACCTCGACGGTCATCGTCCCCATCTGGTCGACGGTGTAGACGACGCCGCCGGTCGTGGGGTGCGAGCGCGGTACGACGCCGAGGAAGCCGACCTTCTCGTCGGTCTTCTCCCCCTTCCTGTCGGGCGGCCGCACCGCGGTCTCGGTGGTGAAGGTCAGCTCCTTGCCGTCACGCTCGACGACCACGTCGGCCTCGGCGGTGCCGTTGGCCTTGACCAGGCTCTGCACCTGGCTCCAGCTCGTCACGGCGGTGCCGTTGAAGGACACGATCCGGTCGCCCGCCTT
This sequence comes from Nocardioides sp. F233, assembly GCF_057813895.1. Taxonomy (NCBI): domain Bacteria; kingdom Bacillati; phylum Actinomycetota; class Actinomycetes; order Propionibacteriales; family Nocardioidaceae; genus Nocardioides; species Nocardioides sp. F233. The sequence goes on along the minus strand of NZ_JBVASH010000002.1, from coordinate 685,436 downwards.
GATCCCCGCGGCGTACGCGGGCGTCGGCCGCGTGGCGACCTCCTCCGGGGTGCAGACCCGGTTCTTCTGGTAGCCCGGGATCACGCAGGCGTTGACCTCGTCGATGGTGGTCTCGATCGTCGGGTCGCCCGGGTTGCCGTAGGTCGCGAAGACGCCGGCGAAGAGGAGGAAGGCGATCACGATGTTCACCGTCGGGCCGCCGCCCATGACGATGACCTTCTTCCACCACGGGAACGTGTAGAAGAGGCGGTCGGCGTCCTCGGGGCGGATCGTCTCCCACTCCGCGGCGCGGGCGTCCGAGATCAGCTGGGTGAACATCCCGGTGTTGGACTTGCGGACCCGGACCACCTGGTTGCCGTCGGCATCGACCTCGACCTGGTCGGCCAGCGCGACCGCGTCGGGCGGCAGCATCCCGACGATCTTGACGTAGCCGCCGAGCGGGATCGCCTTGACGCCGTACTCCGTCTCGCCGACCTGCTTGCTCCACACCGTCGGCCCGAAGCCGATGAAGTACTGCGTCACCTTCCCGCCGAACTTCTTCGCCGGGATCATGTGGCCGAGCTCGTGGAGGCCGATCGACGCCAGGATCGCCGTCGCGAAGACGACGACACCGAGCAGGTAGAGCAGAGCGGTCATGGGCGGGATGCGGTCCTCGGGTCGATGAGCTGGGTGGCCGCCTCCCGCGCCCACGCGTCGGCCGCGAGGACGTCGTCGAGGGAGAGCTGCCCCTTCGAGGGTACGTCGTGGGCGGCTAGCACGCTCGCCACCGTGTCGACGATCCCGGTGAACGCCAGACGCCCGCTGCGGAAGGCCTCGACCGCGACCTCGTTGGCGGCGTTGTAGACCGCCGGGGCGGTGCTCCCCTTCTCCCCCGCTTCGCGGGCGAGCGAGACGGCCGGGAACGCGTGGTCGTCGAGGGGGAAGAACTCCCAGGTCTCGGCCGTCGTCCAGTCCACGGCGGGCGCGGCGTCCGGGACGCGGTCGGGCCAGGCCAGGCCGAGCGCGATCGGGATCAGCATGGTCGGCGGGCTCGCCTGGACCAGCGTGGAGCCGTCGACGAACTCGACCATCGAGTGCACGACGCTCGTCGGGTGCACCACGACCTCGATCCGGTCGAACGGGATGCCGAAGAGCAGGTGCGCCTCGATCACCTCGAGGCCCTTGTTGACCAGGGTCGCCGAGTTGATCGTGATCACCGGGCCCATGTCCCACGTCGGGTGGTTGCCCGCCTGCTCGGGAGTGACGTCGGCGAGCTCCGCACGGGTGCGGCCACGGAAGGGGCCACCACTCGCGGTCAGCACCAGTCGTCGTACCTCGTCGGGGGTGCCGCTGCGCAGGCACTGCGCGAGCGCGCTGTGCTCGGAGTCGACCGGAACGATCTGGCCGGGCTTCGCCTTGTCGAGGACGAGCGGACCGCCCATGACCAGCGACTCCTTGTTGGCCAGCGCCAGCGTGGTCCCGGCCTCGAGCGTCGCCAGCGTCGGGAGCAGGCCGACGGCACCGGTGATGCCGTTGAGGACGACGTCGCACTCCTGCTGCGCGGCCTCGACGCTGGCCTGCTCGCCGAGCCCGTGGAACCGGGGCGCGAACTCCGCCACCTGCTGGGCGAACAGGTCCGGGTTGCCTCCACCGGCGGTCAGCCCCACCACCCGGAACCGGCCGGGGTTGGCCCGCACCAGGTCGAGCGCCTGGGTGCCGATCGAACCGGTCGAGCCGAGGATGACGACGTCCTTCACCCGGTCATCCTCGCAGCACCGGTCGTGCCGGCCGGGCGGGGCTCGACCCGCGAGGTTCCTCACGTGTCCAGAAACGCCCGAAATGCCGGATCGGAGCGGGGTCACCCTTCATGCTGTGCCCGTGCACCGTCCCGCTCCCGCCCTCGTCCGCTCCTCCGTGGCCGTCCTGGTCACCCTGCTGAGCGTGACGATCGCGTCCCCGGCGCCGGCGATGACGGACCTCCCCACGGCCCACCGCGACGGGGGCTGCAGGGGCAAGGTGGCGCTCACCTTCGACGACGGTCCGGCCCGCGGTACGACGCACCGGCTGGTCCAGGTGCTGCGCCGCAACCAGGTGCCGGCGACCTTCTTCATGGTCGGCCAGCGCGTCGCCGCCAACCCGTCCGCGGCGCTCGAGGTCGAGCGTGCCGGGTTCCTGACGGCCAACCACAGCTGGGCCCACCGCGACATGAGCCGGCAGTCCTACCGCGACGTGCGCCGCTCGCTGCGGGCGACGCGGCGCGCGATGCAGGACGCCGGGCTGCGTCCGACCGACCTGATGCGGCCGCCGTACGGCGCCCTCGCGAAGCCCGCGCGCCGGGCGATCCGCGACTCCGGCTACGTCCCCGTGCTGTGGACCGACGACTCGCTCGACTGGAAGTGGGGCAACCCCCAGCAGATCGCGCAGCGGATCATCGCGGGACTGCGCCCGGGCCGCAACATCGTTCTCCAGCACGACGGCGTCAACCGCTCGCCGCTCTCGGTCGCCGCCGTGGAGCGGGTGATCCGGGTCGCGAAGCGCCGCGGCTACTGCTTCACCGCACTCGACGAGAAGGGCCGCCCCGGGTTCCCGACGCCCCTGGCCACCGCGGTTGCGAAGGACGTCGTCGAGGGCACCGACGCGGCCGTCACCCTCGAGCTCGCGCAGCCGGCCGGCCGCGACACCGCGGTGGTCGTCGAGGTCGCCTCCGGTACGGCGAGCGTCGGCACCGACCTGCCCGCCTTCCGCGCCCGCGTGAGGATCCCGGTCGGCAAGGTCCAGGTGACCGTTCGGATCCCGGTCTCCACCGACGCCGTCACCGAGCCGGCCGAGACCTTCTCGGTGGTGCTGCGCGACCCCGAGGGCCTGCAGGTCGGGCAGCCGACCACGGTCACCGTCATCGACACGGCGGCCGCGCCGCGCATCGACCTGCCCGGCCCGCCGTTCCTGCCGCTGGGCCCGAAGTTCAGCTGACGGTCAGCTCAGCGGCAGCCGTGTGCGGGTCGATCTCGCCCGCGACCACCGCGGCGGCCAGCTCGTCGAGCCGGTCGCCCGAGCCGACGCTCCCCCAGCGCTTGCGGAGCGCAGTGAGGGCGAGGGTCTCGATCTCGTCGCGCGCCCGGCGCACCCGGCGCCGCTGGAGCTCACCGCTCCCGGCCAGCCAGGCGGCGTGCTCGTCGATCGCGTCGACCACGTCGGTGACGCCGTCGCCGGTCGACGCGGTGGTCTTGAGCACGGGCGGGCGCCAGGCACCGTCGCGGCGCTCGGCGAGGCCCAGCATCGAGCGCAGGTCGCGGCGTACCTTGTCGGCACCGTCGCGGTCGGACTTGTTGACGACGTAGAGGTCGCCGATCTCGAGGATGCCGGCCTTCGCGGCCTGGATCCCGTCGCCCATGCCGGGCGCGAGCAGCACGATCGTGGTGTCGGCCTGGCCGGCCACCTCGACCTCGCTCTGGCCGACGCCGACGGTCTCGACGAGGACGACGTCGAAGCCGGCGCCGTCGAGCACCCGCAGCGCCTGCGGCGTGGTCCACGCCAGGCCGCCGAGGTGGCCGCGGGCGGCCATCGAGCGGATGAAGACGCCGGGGTCGAGGACGTGGTCGCCCATCCGGATCCGGTCACCCAGCAGGGCGCCACCGGAGAACGGTGACGACGGGTCCACGGCGAGGACCGCGACCCGGCGGCCCCGCCGGCGCAGCTCGCCGATCAGGGCGTTGGTGGACGTCGACTTGCCGACGCCCGGGGAGCCGGTCAGGCCGATGACGTGGGCGTGCCCGGCGTACGGCGCCAGCGCCCGCATCAGCTCCGGCAGCAACGCCGACTCGTCCTCGACGAGCGAGACCAGCCGGCCGACCGAGCGCGGGTCGCCCTCGCGGGCCTTCTCGACCAATGCAGGAACGGCCGCCGCGGTGATCCCGCGACGGCCGCCCTGGATGTTGCTCGCTTCAGGCAAAGCGGTCCGCTCAGGCAGAGGGGACCCGGATGACCAGCGCGTCGCCCTGGCCGCCACCGCCGCACAGGGCCGCGGCGCCGAGGCCGCCACCGCGGCGCTTGAGCTCGAGCGCGAGGTGCAGGGTGATCCGCGCGCCGGAGGCACCCAGCGGGTGACCGATGGCGATGGCGCCACCGTTGACGTTGACCTTGTCCTCGTCGATGCCGAGGGCACGGGCCGACTCGATGCCGACGGCGGCGAACGCCTCGTTGAACTCGACCAGGTCGAGGTCGGCGGCCGAGAGACCGGCCTTGTCGAGGGCCTTCTTGGTGGCGTTGGCCGGCTGCAGCTGCAGGGTCGAGTCGGGGCCGGCGACCTGGCCGTGGCTGACGATCTCGGCGAGGATCGGGAGACCGAGCTCCTCGGCCTTCTTCTTGCTCGTCACGACGACCGCAGCGGCACCGTCGGAGATCTGCGAGGACGAGGCAGCGGTGATCGTGCCGTCCTTGGAGAACGCCGGGCGCAGGGCCGCGAGCGACTCGACGGTGGTGTCGCCACGGACACCCTCGTCCTTGCTCACCACGACCGGGTCGCCCTTGCGCTGCGGGATGGTGACCGGGACGATCTCGTCGTCGAAGATGCCGTTCTTCTGCGCGGCGGCGGCGAGCTGGTGCGAGCGGGCCGCCACGGCGTCCTGCTCCTCACGGGTCAGCGGGGTCTCGCGGCAGGCGTTGGTCGACTCGGTCAGGTTGCCCATGCCCTGCTGGGTGGCCTGGTCGTAGAGCGCGTCGTAGGCGAGGGAGTCGACGAGCGCGGTGTCGCCGTACTTGAAGCCCTCACGGCTCTTCGGGAGCAGGTGGGGGGCCTGGGTCATCGACTCGGTGCCGCCGGCGACCACGATGTCGGCCTCGCCGGCACGGATCAGCTGGTCGGCCTGGGCGATGGCGTTGATGCCCGACAGGCACACCTTGTTGATGGTGATCGAGGGGACGCTGGCCGGGAGGCCGGCGGCGAGACCCGCGGTGCGGGCGGGGTTCTGGCCGGCACCGGCCTGGAGCACCTGGCCCACGATGAGGTAGTCGACCTGGTCGCCGGAGACACCGGCCTTCTCCAGCGCGCCCTTGATCGCGACACCGGCGAGGTCCGCGGCCGACAGGGTCTTGAGGGCGCCGAGGTGGCGACCGATCGGCGTACGGGCGCCGGCGACGATGACGCTGGGGTTGTCGGACATGTTTCCTCCGTGCAGACGTGTGGTCGGAACTCTTTCGAGCGTACTCGTGGGTAGCCGACCCGGGCGAGGGGTCCATCGTGCGGTCCGTGAGGCACTCGTCACACCCCCGAAAGGGAGGGGCGACGGCACAATGACGCGCATGAGCATCACTGAAGGCGTCCCCACCCATCTGTTCACCGCGATCGACCACGTCGGCATCGCGGTCCCCGACCTCGACGAGGCGATCGCGTTCTACCGCGACAACTTCGGCATGCACGTCGCGCACGAGGAGACCAACGAGGAGCAGGGCGTGCGCGAGGCGATGGTCGCCGTCGGGGACACGGACTCGAAGATCCAGCTGCTCGCCCCGCTCAACGCGGAGTCCACGATCGCGAAGTTCATCGACCGCAGCGGCCCGGGCCTGCAGCAGCTCGCCTACCGGGTCACCGACCTCGACCAGGTCTCCGCGATCCTGCGCGAGCGCGGCCTGCGCCTGCTCTACCCCGAGGCCCGCCGCGGTACGGCGAACAGCCGGATCAACTTCGTGCACCCCAAGGACGCCGGCGGTGTCCTCGTCGAGCTGGTCGAGCCGGCGGCCGACGCCCACTGACCCGGGCCGGAGGTCGAGGAGCTCGCGCAGCGAGCGTCACGAGACCCAGCGGAACCGGAGCTCCTCGCCCGGGCGCAGCTGGGCCAGCCGGTCGGTGTCGGCATCGACGACCACACCGACCACCGGATAGCCGCCCGTCACCGGGTGGTCCGGACCGAACACCACCGGCCCGCCGCCCGGCGGGACCTGGATGGCGCCGCGCAGCGCCCCCTCGCTCGGGAGGTCACCCCTCCCCGGTGCGGCCGTGAACGCGGCTCCCTCGAGCCGCAGGCCGACCCGGTCGCTCGCGGCGCCCACGCGCCAGACCTGCTCGACGAGCCGGTCGGCGTCGGCGACCCAGTCCGCGCGGGGGCCGGGGACGACGCGGAGAGCCGGGCGGTCGTCGTACGTCATCGGGGGGACGGCGTCGACGAGCATCTCCCCCGTCCCGTCGTGCCCGATGGTCAGGCGGTCGCCTGTGCGCACCGGCTCCGGGCCGAGCCCGGCGAGGGTGTCGCGAGCCCGGGAGCCCAGCAGGGACGGGGCGTCGAGGCCGCCGCGGACGGCCAGATAGCTGCGCAGCCCGGTGGCGGGAAGGCCCAGTCGTAGCCGCTGCCCCGGGTGCAGCGCCAGCACGGCACCGGTCGGCTCCGCGCGGCCGTCGACCGTCAGCGGGACCGGGGCGCCGGTCACGCACACCCACGCCAGGCCGGACGTCTCCACCTCGAGCCCGCCGAGCGTGACCTCGAGGACCGCAGCGCCCGGGGCGTTGCCGAGCAGCCGGTTCGCCAACGCGTACGACGACCGGTCGGCCGCCCCGCTCACCCCGACCCCGATGGCGGCGTGCCCGGGCCGGCCGGCGTCCTGCACGAGACACGGCCCGCCGACGGCGTGCACGAGCAGCCCGGTCGCCGGGGTACTCATCGGATCTCCTCGAAGACCACGGTCGCGCCGGCGGCCAGCAGCGCGGGCGGGTCGCGGTCGAGGTCCCACAGCGGCAGCTCGGTGTGCCCGATCAGCTGCCACCCGCCGGGCGAGGCGCGCGGGTAGACCCCGCTGAACTCCCCCGCCAGGCCGACCGATCCGGCCGGGACGCTGGTCCGCGGCTCGTCGCGCCGCGGGACGCGCAGGCGCGGGTCGCCGCCGACGAAGTAGGCGAAGCCCGGCGCGAAGCCGCCGAACGCCACCCGCCACGGCGTCCCGGTGTGCGCGGCCACCACCTCCCGCTCGCTCATCCCGGTCAGGGCGGCCACCTCCGCGAGGTCCACGCCGTCGTACGCGACCGGGATCGTGGTCGGGTCCTCCCGTCGCACCTGACGAATGGGCTGCGACATCGCCTCTGCGACAGCCCATTCGTCAGGTGCGACGTCCGCCAGGCGACCCACGGGCACCCCAGGACGCGCCACGACCAGCACGGTGCGAGCGCCCGGGACGACGTCGGCGACCAGTTCCGCGGTCAGTGGATGAGCGCGGACCAGCTCGGCGACAGCCACCACCTCGACGGTGTCGGCGAGCTCGACGAGCAGCCCGCGGTCGCCGTACGGCAGCAGTCTCATCGGGTCGCGAAGGCGCCGACCGGCAGCCCCGCCTCCTCCAGCGCCGCGCGCACGGCCGCCGCGAGCTGCGGCGCGCCGGGCGAGTCGCCGTGGACGCAGAGCGAGCGGACGTCGCCGGAGCGGGCCAGCTCGACGGCCTGGGCGGCGACCGCGACCGGGTCGGTGAGCACGGCGCCCGGCGCCGAGCGCGGCACCAGGCTCCCGTCGCGGCGGTAGGCCCGGTCGGCGAAGCCCTCGGGGACTGCCTCCAGCCCGGCGTCGGCCACCGCGGACAGGAAGGTCGAGCCCGCGAGGCCGAGGACCGGCAGGCCGCCGAAGGCAACGACCGCGTCGACGACCGCCTGCGCCTGCTCGGGGTGCCGCGACACCGCGTGGTAGAGCGCGCCGTGCGGCTTGACGTAGGCAACCTCGCCGCCCGCCGCGCGGGCGATCCCGTCGAGGGCGCCGAGCTGGTAGAGCACGTCGGCCACGAGCTCGTCGGTCGGCATGTCGATGTAGCGGCGCCCGAATCCGGCGAGGTCCCGATAGCCGACCTGGGCGCCGATCGCGACGCCGAGGGACACGGCGAGCGCACATGTACGACGCAACGTGAGCGGGTCCCCGGCATGGAAGCCGCAGGCCACGTTGGCGCTGGTGAGGTGGGGCACCAGCGCGTCGTCGTCGCCCAGCTGCCAGCGCCCGAAGGACTCGCCGACGTCGGCGTTGAGGTCGATCACCCCGATCGTGCGGCCCGGCGTGGACGCAGAACCCGGATGCAACGTCATGGCCCTATCGTGGCTCATCGATGCGCCGCCGAGCCCAGGACGGTGCAGCTGCCGCGGACCTCATCTCGGCCCAGGCTCGATGAGATGAGTGTCACGAACCCGTCACCGAGTGGTTACCGACGGGTATCTTCGCGGCGGCCGTATTGCCACCCAGCCCATCTGGGCCATCTGGCTCGCAACGAATCCCAGGGAGACGACGACCGTGCAGCACATCCTCGACGCCATCCAGGCGGAGGCCTCCGCGGAGGACTTCGCCAACCTCGACCTGCCCGAGTCCTACCGGGCCGTCACGGTCCACAAGGACGAGGTCGACATGTTCGAGGGCATCGCCTCTCGCGACAAGGACCCCCGCAAGTCCCTCCACGTCGACGAGGTCGCCCTCCCCGAGCTCGGCCCCGGCGAGGCCTTCGTGGCGGTCATGGCCTCCGCGATCAACTACAACACCGTGTGGACCTCGATCTTCGAGCCGGTCTCCACCTTCGGCTTCCTCGAGCGCTACGGCCGTGAGTCCGACCTCGGCAAGCGCCACGACCTGCCGTACCACATCGTCGGCTCCGACCTGTCCGGCGTCGTGCTGGCCGTCGGTCCGGGCGTGAACAAGTGGAAGCCGGGCGACCGCGTCGTCGCGCACTGCCTCTCGGTCGAGCTCGAGGCCCCCGACGGCCACAACGACACGATGATGGACCCGTCCCAGCGCATCTGGGGCTTCGAGACCAACTTCGGCGGCCTCGCCGACGTCGCGATGGTCAAGGCCAACCAGCTGATGCCGAAGCCCGAGCACCTCACCTGGGAGGAGGCCGCCTCCCCCGGCCTGGTCAACTGCACGGCGTACCGCCAGCTCGTCTCGGCCAACGGCGGCAACATGAAGCAGGGCGACAACGTCCTGATCTGGGGCGCCTCCGGCGGCCTGGGCGGCTTCGCCACCCAGTACGCCCTCAACGGCGGCGCGAACCCGATCTGCGTCGTGTCCAACGAGGAGAAGGCCCAGATCGTGCGCAACATGGGCGCCGAGATGGTCATCAACCGCTCCGAGCTCGCTCCGAAGTTCTGGAACGAGGAGGGCACCCAGCAGAACCCGAAGGAGTGGCAGCGCTTCGGCAAGGCCATCCGCGAGCTCACCGGCGGCGAGGACATCGACATCGTCTTCGAGCACCCGGGCCGCGAGACCTTCGGCGCCTCGGTCTACGTCACGCGCAAGGGCGGCACCATCACCACCTGCGCCTCGACCTCGGGCTACATGCACGAGTACGACAACCGCTACCTGTGGATGAACCTCAAGAAGATCATCTCCAGCCACTTCGCCAACTACCGCGAGTCGTGGGAGGCCAACCGCCTCATCGCGCAGGGCAAGATCCACCCCACCCTGTCGCGCGTCTACAGCCTCGACGAGGTCGGCCAGGCCGCGCTCGACGTCCACCACAACAAGCACCAGGGCAAGGTCGGCGTGCTGTGCCTCTCCCCCGAGGAGGGCCTCGGCGTCAAGAACGAGGAGCTCCGCGACAAGCACCTCGACAAGATCAACCTGTTCCGCGGCATCTGATCCAGCGGTACGACGGACGGGCCGGTGCCAGGTGGCACCGGCCCGTCCGGCACTTCCAGGGCGCGAGAGCCGACCGGTCCCGCGTGCCGGGGTGGGAATCGCTGGGGCGATCAGGGATCATGGGCGGGTTCGTGCATGCGCACATCCCCCCATGACCGCAGCGAGAGCCAGGGAGGCTCCATTCCCATGAGCGACGAGGGTCTGTCCATCTTCGACGACGAGCCCACCCCGACCGAGGAGTCCAAGACCGTGACGACCAAGGCCACCGACGACCAGGCGACCCAGGTGATCCCGGCGGCGAAGACGGCCGAGACCCCGACCGCCCGCCCGGCAACGCCCGCCCCGGCCCGGCCCGCACCGACCGCCCGGCCCGCAGCGGCGCCGGGCAGCACCGGCACGGCGGCCCGCCCGGTCGGCTTCAACGCCCCGGGTGCGACCGGCGGCCTGCCGATCGTGCGCAAGGGCGGCTACGACCGCGACGCCGTCGACGCCCAGATCCGCCAGCTCTCCAGCGAGAAGGCCACGCTCGGCGCCAGCCTGAGCGAGTCCGAGCAGCGCGTCATCGACCTCGAGCAGGAGCTCGCGAAGGCCCGCGCGGAGCTGGCCGAGACCGACAACCCGTCGTACGCCGGACTCGGTGGCCGGGCCAGCGCGATGCTGCGCCTCGCCGAGGAGGAGGCCGCGGAGATCCGCGCGACGGCCGAGGCCGACGCCGGCGAGATCCGCGACCAGGCGACCCGCGACGCCAAGGCGATCCGTGCCGAGGCCGCGCGCGAGGCCGACGACATGCGTGCCGTCCAGCTGCGCGAGCTCGAGGAGAACCGCACCCGCCTGCTCGCCGACGCCGAGCAGGAGCGGGCGCTGGCCCAGAGCGAGGCGGCCGACACCCTGGCCGCCGCCCGCCGCGAGACCGACCAGCTCCGACTCGCGACCCAGCAGGAGACCACCGAGCAGCGCGCCCAGGCGCAGCGCGAGGTCGAGCAGGCCCGGGCCGGCGTCGACCGCGAGGTCCAGGAGGCCCGGCGCGCCCTGGCCATGGAGAAGGAGCGGCTGGCCCGCGAGGCCACCGACCACCACAACACGGCCGTCGCCGAGACGCGCCGCCTGGTGCAGGAGGCCGAGGAGCGCGCCAACGCGGCCGAGGCCCGTGCGGCCGAGGCGAGCAAGCAGGCGACCGCCAACCGTGCCGCGGCGCAGACCGAGGCCGAGGGCCTGCTGACCCGTGCGCGCCGCGAGGCCGAGCAGGTCATCGCGTCGGCCCGCGCCCAGGCCGAGGCGATCACCGCCAGCGGCGACGCCGAGCTGCAGCGCGAGATCGCGGCCAAGCGCGCCGAGCTCGACCGCCTCACCAAGCGCCGCTCGTCGATCACCGCCCAGCTGTCCTCGCTCGCCGACCTCGTCGCCGGTTTCGGCGAGGACGAGAGTTGAGCAAGGCCGCCGAGCGAGCCGCGACCGACGGCGTCACGGACGGCGTCACCGAGCACGCCGGGGTCGACCCGGCGGCTCCGGTCGACGCCGAGCCGATGCCGTACGGCAAGCTCGGCAAGCCGTTCGACCGGCGTTCGCCGTTCTACTACGGCTTCATCGGCGCCCTCGGCGCGCTGACGGCCTTCTGGCTGTTCCAGGCGGTCCTCGGCATCGGCTCGGTGCTGATGCTCGTGGTGGTGTCCTTCTTCCTCGCCGCCGGCCTCAACCCGGCGGTGAGCTTCCTCGAGCGCCACGGCCTGCGGCGCTCGTGGGCGGTCACGGTCGTGATCGTCCTCGCACTCGGCACCGTCGCGCTCTTCCTCGTGGCGATCGTCCCGGTCATCACCGACCAGATCACCGCGATCACGAAGAACGCCCCGGGCTGGCTCGACGAGCTGCAGAAGAACGAGCGGATCCAGCAGCTCAACGACGAGTACGACATCATCGACAAGCTGCAGGCCAAGATCACCGACGAGAGCTTCCTGTCGGCGCTCTTCGGTGGCGCGCTCGGCTTCGGCCTCAAGCTCGTCTCGGCGCTGTTCAACCTGTTCGTGATCGTCGTGCTGACGCTCTACTTCCTGGCGTCGCTGCGCACCACCACCGGCGCGCTCTACAAGCTGGCCCCCGCCTCGCGCCGCGACCGGGTGGCCCGGCTCGGCGACAAGGTGATCGCCAACATCGGCGGGTACGTCTCGGGAGCCTTCCTGGTCGCCATGTGCGCCGGTCTGAGCTCGCTGGTGTTCCTCTCGCTCACCGACGTCCGCGAGTACGCCGTCGCGCTGGCCTTCGTCGTCGCCGTCCTCGACGTCATCCCGATGATCGGCGCCACCCTCGGTGCGGTGATCGTCTCGGCGATCGCCTTCGCGACCGACGTCAAGACCGGCATCGCCTGCGTCGTGTTCTACGTGATCTACCAGCAGTTCGAGAACTACGTCATCTACCCGCGCGTGATGAGCAAGTCCGTCGACCTGCCCGGTGCCGTCATCGTGATCGCCGCGCTCGTCGGCACCGCCCTGCTCGGCGTGGTCGGTGCCCTGCTCGCCATCCCGGTGGCTGCCGCGATCCTGCTCGTGGTGCGCGAGGTCGTCGTGAAGCAGCAGGACCTGCGCTGACGGGTCACCCCTGCGGGCCGACGAGGTAGGTCAGGGTCGCGCGCGCCATCGGGCTCGCCCACGGCTCGACCGCCTCGTCGGTCAGCAGGCACAGCGTGCCGTCGCCCGGGTCGACCGTCCCGCACCCCAGGTCCAGGACGATCGTGCGCCCCGACGCCCGAGGGATCAGCGCGCGGTGGTTGCTCCTGGCCGATGCAGGACGTCCTCGCCAACGCCAGCACCAGCGATGTCAGCCATCACCTCATGCTCTGCAGACGCGACCGGCAGCGGATCGGTTCCGACCACGACGCTGCGCTCCCCCAGCTTGACCCCGATCACGCCGGCGAGGATCAGCGCGCCGCCGAGGAACTGCACCGGAGCGGGCAGCTGGTCGAGCAGCAGCCAGGCCCACACCACCGCGGCCACGACCTCGCTGAGCGCGACGAAGGAGGCCAGGCGCGAGCCGAGGCGGCGGCTGGCCGCGATGCCGGTCGTGTAGGCGAGGGCGGCGGTCACCAGCCCGAGGGCGAGCAGCACCGTCCACGGCGCGACGTCGACGCCGGCGTAGGCGACCGTGCTCGACGAGGAGGCCATCGGCATCAGGCCGGTCAGCCCGAGAAGGCCGAGCAGCACGCCGCCGACCACCAGCCCGCCCGCGGCCAGGGTGATCGGGGGGATCCCACTGCGCTCGTCGGCGGAGATGACGAAGTACGCCGCCGCGCCGACCATCGCGGCCAGCGCCCAGGCTGTGCCGCGGACGTCGACGTCGGCGCCGGCGAACAGGTCGAGGACCAGGACCAGACCGAGGGCGGCGACCACCGCACCGGCGACGGTGAGCCGACCCGGACGCTGGCCGTGGGCCAGCCACATCCACACGACGACCGCGGCGGGGGCGGTGTACTCGATGAGCAGGGCCGGGCCGACCTCCATGGTCCGCACGGCCGAGAAGTAGCAGTACTGGGCGCCGGCGACCGCCAGGCCGCCGTACAGGACGACGGTCGGGGCCGCGCGCCGCAGCAGCCGCCAGCGCCCGCGCAGTGCGACCAGGCCGAAGGGCAGGACGACGAGGGCACCGATCGTGATCCGCAGCAGCACGATGCTGCCGGCGGTCCAGCCGCTGTCGAGCATCGGCCGCGCGAGGGCGCCGGAGAGCGCGAACGTGATCGCCGAGGTCAGCGCGAGGAGCACGCCGGTCCGGGCGGTCTCCCGGGATGCGTCACGAGTCAACGTCGTCATGACTCATGACAGTAGGGCTCGATGCGGTAACCTGTCAAAGTGGTTTTCGCCCATGACACGTCGTTGTCCCTCCAGGCCGCCGTGGCCCTCGTCAACGGCAGCCTCGAGCCGGTGACGATCAGCACGCCCGACGAGCTCGACGCGTTCTTCGCCGACTTCGCCTACACCGGGCGCCACGACGGCGACCAGGCCGAGGTGGACGCCGTGCTGGCGATCGCGCCCCGGCTGCGCGCCCTGCTGAGCGCCGACCGCGACGATGCCGCCGACATCGTCAACGCCATGCTCCGCGACGCCACCGCCCTCCCCCAGCTGCGGCGCCACGACGGCCACGACTGGCACCTCCACGCCGTCGGCAACGACGCCCCGCTCGCCGAGCGGATCGTCGTCGAGACCGCCATGGCGATGATCGACGTGATCCGCGCCGATGAGATGTCGCGGCTCTCGGTGTGCGCCGACGACACCTGCGAGGGGATCGTGCTCGACCTGTCCCGCAACCGCTCCAAGCGGTTCTGCTCGGTCACCTGCGGCAACCGCAACGCCGTGGCGGCGTACCGCGCCCGCCAGGCCAACGACGAGTGACCGCGGCGTGACGATTCCGCCGCGCCACTAGCGGCCGGGTGTCCGGGGGACGAGGATCCCGGCATGACACGCATGCTCGGGCTGCGCCGTCGCGCGCTCCACCTCGTCCTCCTGTCCCTGCTGGCCGCCACCGCTCTCCTCGTGCCACGGCCGGATCCCGCGGCCGCCGCCACGCCACTGACCGTCGCGCAGGCGGTCGCGAGCCAGAACTCCTCGATCGCCACCGTGCGCGGGTACGTCGTCGGCCAGCCGACCGCGATCTCGACCGTGGTGACCAGCGGCTTCCCCAGCGACTACGCCATCGCGCTGGCCGACGCTCCCGGCACCACCGCGACCAGCCAGATGCTCTACGTGCAGGTGCCCACGGCGTTCCGCGCGTCCTTCGGGCTCAGGTCGAACCCGTCGCTGATGGGCAAGCAGATCGACGTGACCGGCACCCTCACGGCGTACTTCTCCCACCCTGGGCTCAAGGACGGCACCGCCTTCGTCCTGACCGGCGGGTCCGGCGGAGGTGGGGACGGTGGTGGCGACCCGAGCATTCCTGCGGGCTACTACGACGCCGCGGCCGGCAAGAGCGGCGCCGCGCTCGCGACAGCGCTGCACGGCATCATCGACGGCAACCGCACGCTGACCTACACCCAGGTCTGGGACGCACTGAAGGTCACCGACGCCGACCCGGCCAACAGCAACAACGTGATCGAGTTCTACTCCGGGCGCTCGGTGCCGAGGTCCACCAACGGCGGCAACGCCGACGACTGGAACCGCGAGCACACCTGGCCACAGAGCCACGGCGGCTTCGGCACCAGCGCCGGCCCGGGCACCGACCTGCACCACCTGCGCCCCGAGGACGTCACCGTCAACTCCACCCGCGGCAACAAGGACTTCGACAACGGCGGTGCCGCCGTCGCGCAGTGCCCCGACTGCTTCTCGGACGCCGACTCCTTTGAGCCGCGCGACTCCGTCAAGGGCGACGTCGCGCGAGGGCTGATGTACATGGCGGTGCGCTACGAGGGCGGTGACGGCTTCGCCGACCTCGAGCTCAACGACAGCGTCAACGGCACGACGCCGTACCTCGGCAAGATCTCGGTGCTGCTCGCGTGGAGCGCCGCCGACCCGCCGTCGTCGGCCGAGCGGGCGCGCAACGACCGGATCTACCGCGACTACCAGGGCAACCGGAACCCGTTCGTCGACCACCCGGAGTACGCCGGGGCGATCTGGTAGTCAGTCCCCCAGGAACCGCTGGAGGATCTCGAGGAAGAGCTCCGGGCGCTCGGAGTGCAGCCAGTGCCCGGTGTCCTTCATGGTCACCTTGCGATTCCGTGGGAACCAGCGGTCCATCGCGGCGTCGTACGCCGGCTGGACGTAGCTCGACCGGCCACCGGCGAGCCACAGCACCGGTCCGTCGTACGGCGCCACGTGGGCCAGCTCCGCCTCCGGCCAGCCGCTGATCGCCCCGAGGTCGCGGCCGAGCACGGCGAGGTTGGCCTGCCAGCTCCACCCGCTCGGCGCGGCGGGGTCGCGGCGCAGGTTCTGCAGCAGGAACGAGCGCACCGTGGGGTCGGGCACCGCGGGCTCCAGCAGCCGCTCGGCGTCCTCCCGGCGGACCACCCGCGCCAGGTCCATCCCCTGCATCGCGGAGATGTAGCCGGGGAACTCCCGACCCTCCGGGTAGGTGACCGGCGAGATGTCGGCGACGCAGAGCCGCGCGACCCGCTCGGGGTGCAGCAGCGAGAGCACCATCGCGACCTTGCCCCCGAGCGAGTGGCCGACCAGCGCAACCGGCTCGTCGTCCGGGAGGACGTCCGCGACGAGCTCCGCCGTCTCGGCGAGATCGAAGCGCTCGGGCCACGCGGAGCGCCCGTGGTGGGGCAGGTCGACGAGCAGCACCCGGTGCTTCGCGGCCAGCTGCTTGGCGATGCCGGTCCAGTTCTTGCCCTGGCCGAACAGGCCGTGGAGAAAGACCACACGGCTCCCGGTGGAACCGAGAGCCGTGTGGTGAAGCGTCACGCCGCCATTGTGTCAGGCGTAGTCGTGGAAGCCCTTGCCGGTCTTGCGGCCGAGCTCGCCGGCCTCGACCTTGGCGACCAGGGTGGCGGCCGGCTCGAAGCCCGGCTCGCCGAACTCGCCGTGCAGCTCCTTCTGGATGGCCAGCGACACGTCGTTGCCGACCACGTCGAGCAGCTCGAACGGGCCCATCGGGAACGCGGCGGTCTCCTTGATCGCGGCGTCGATGGTCGCGAGCTCCTCGCCACCCTCGGCGAGCTTGATCGCGTCGTTGAGGTACGGGAAGAGCAGCAGGTTGACGATGAAGCCCGCGCGGTCGCCCGCGGAGACGCCGACCTTGGCGACGTTGGCGGTCAGCGCGCGGACCGTCTCGTCGACGTCGGCGGAGGTGGCGGAGGTCGTGATGATCTCGACCAGCTTCATGACCGGCGCCGGGTTGAAGAAGTGCATGCCGATGACGTCCTGCGGGCGACCGGTGGCCTCGCCCAGCTTGGTGATCGGCAGCGAGGAGGTGGTGGTCGCAAGGATGGCACCCGGCTTGCAGATCCGGTCCAGGTCGCGGAACAGCTCGAGCTTGAGCTCGAGGTCCTCGGCGATGGCCTCGACGACGATGTCCACGCCGCCCAGCGCCTCGCGCTCGGTCGAGCCGGTCAGCCGGCCGAGCAGCGCGTCCTTGTCGCCCTCGGTGCCCTTGCCCTTGGCGATGGCACGGTCGAGGTTCTTGGTGATGTAGCCGACGACGCCGTCGAGCTTGTCCTGGCTGCGGCCGACGTAGATGACCTCGTAGCCGGCCTGGGCGAACACCTGGACGATGCCCGACGCCATGGTGCCCGTGCCGACGACGCCGACCTTGGTGATGTCGTGCTTGAACTGCGGCGCGGCAGCCTCGCCGGCAGCGGCGGCCTCGTCGGCGAAGGTGCGGTCCTCGGCGACGAGCTTGTCGAGCAGACCGGCCGGCTCGTGCAGGTGGTCGCCGGTCTCGGCGTACCGGGCAGCGAGCAGGTCACGGACCTGGGCGGCGCCGATCTCGTCGACGACGGTCAGCGGGCCCTTCGGGTAGCCGCAGCCGAAGCGCATGGCGGCGTCGATGTCGGTCACCGAGGCATAGCCCGACTCGTAGGTGCGCACCGCGTGGTTCAGGTACGGCAGCACCAGCGTGTTGAAGATCTGCTCGCTCGAAGTCATGGCTGGCAGTGTGGCACCCGTCCGGCCCACTGACTACCCGTCGGTAACCATGTGGACAGAGACAGACGTCACACCCGGCGGGCGGACACGTCGATGCGGACCACCTTGGACCGCGAGGCCTGTCCGCGCACCAGGCTCACCGCCCCCTTCGGCACGCCGAGCTCCTTGGCCAGCCACCGCAGCAGCTCGTCGTTGGCCCGGCCGTCGACGGGCGGCGAGGCGAGCCGGATCTTGAGCTCGGCACCGTCCACCCCCGTCGCCCCGGCCGGACCGGTGCGCGAGGCGCCCGGCTGGACGCGGACGGCGAGCAGCCAGGCCGTCGCACGGCCCCGGTCGTCGACGTACTCGGGGCGCCACCACGGCTGGTCGTCGATCTCCACGCAGCAGACTGTAGATTCGTCGCCCGTGAGACTCGTCGTTGCGCGTTGCCAGGTGGACTACGCAGGCCGATTGACCGCGCACCTCCCGATGGCGACCCGGGTGCTCATGCTCAAGGCCGACGGGTCGGTGCTCGTGCACTCCGACGGCGGCTCCTACAAGCCGCTGAACTGGATGTCGCCGCCGTGCACGGTCCGCGAGGGCGAGGCCGAGGACGGCCGGGTCGAGTGGACCGTCACCGCGAGGGCGCCGAAGGGCCAGACCCCAGACACGCTGCGGATCCTCATCGACGAGATGTTCCATGACTCATCTCACAACCTCGGGATCGACCCGGGCCTGCAGAAGGACGGCGTCGAGAAGCACCTCCAGGAGCTGCTCGCCGAGCACCCCGCCACCTTGTCCGCCGGCCTGACCCTGGTCCGCCGCGAGTTCCCCACCGCCATCGGCCCGGTCGACCTGATGTGCCGCGACGGTGAGGGCCTGTCGGTCGCGGTCGAGATCAAGCGCCGCGGCGAGATCGACGGGGTCGAGCAGCTCACCCGCTACCTCGAGCTCCTCAACCGCGACCCGCTGCTGACCGGCAAGGGTGCCGTGCGCGGCATCTTCGCCGCCCAGGAGATCAAGCCCCAGGCCCGCGTGCTCGCCGAGGACCGCGGCATCGCCTGCGCCGTCGTCGACTACGACGCGCTGCGCGGCCTCGACAACGCCGAGGACCGGCTCTTCTGAGCCGCGACGCCATGACGCCGATCTTCCACCTCGCCCTGCTCCGCGACTGGGAGGAGGCGCAGCGCGCGGGCGCCTACACGGTCTCGATGCGGGGACGCAGCCTGGCCGAGGAGGGGTTCATCCACGCCAGCCGGGCCGACCAGTGGACCGGCGTACGGGGCCGGTTCTACGCCGACGTCACCGAGCCGATGGTGCTGCTGCAGATCGACCCGGCGCTGCTCGACGTACCCGTGGTCGACGAGGAGCCCTTCCCCGGCGCGACCGAGACCTTCCCGCACATCTACGGACCGCTGCCCGTGACGGCAGTCGTGAAGGCGATCCCGCTCGACACGCCGGCCGCCGTCGATGCCACCGCCGTGCCGTCAGCGGTCGCGACGGCTGCGCCGGTCCCGGCTGCGACGGCACCCGCGGAGAGCTTCACCCGGCTCTACTTCCGCGAGGTGTTCTTCAACGTCGCGGTCGCCTGCCTGGTGCTGGTTGCCGGCACGGCCGGCATCGCACTCGGCGCCACGTTCTCCGGCGACGCCGGCCCGGCGGTCGGCGGGCTGCTCGGCCTGGCGCTCGGGGCCGTCGTGGCGGTGCGTGCGTACCGGCGCCGGCACCCACGCACCGGCCGCTGACCCGCTGAGGGCCTCAGGCGCCGGCGGCCGGCGGAGCGGTCGGGTCGGCGGCGCCGGCGCCCTGCTCGCGCGCGACCCAGTCCTCGATCGCGTTGACGTCGTCCTTGCTGCGGGTGACCACGGTGAGCAGGTCGTTCATGGTCGCGACCTCCTCGACCTGCTCCTTGATGAACCACTGCATGAACTGCTCGGAGGCGAAGTCGTTCTCCTCGCGGGCGATCCGCAGTAGGCCGTTGATCTGCTCGGTGACCCGCTTCTCCTGCTCCAGGGCCAGTGCGATCGGCGCGACGACGTCCTCGAACGCCGCGACCGGCGCCTCGACGCCCGGGATCTCCACGGGGGCGTCGGTGTCAAGGAGGTACTGCACCATCATCATCGCGTGCAGGCGCTCCTCGAGCGCCTGGGCGTAGAAGAAGGCAGCCAGCTGCGGCATCGTCAGCGCGTCGTAGTGCACGGCGCACGCGAGGTACTGGTTGTGCGCGGCGAACTCGTTGCCGATCTGGACGTTGAGCTGGTCGGTGAAGCGAGGTGCGGCCATGGGCGTCAGCGTAGTGGGCACCCGGGCGAAGGCTCAGGCGGCCTTCTGCAGGCTCTTCTTGGTGACCTTCTTGCCGTCGGCGCGCACGAGCACGCGCTTCTTGACGGTGTAGCCCTCGGGAAGGGTGCCCTCCTTGAGCATGCGCAGGGGGCAGCGACCGCAGCGCGACTTCGACACGCAGCACTTGGTCTTGGGGAGCTTGCGCACCTTCCCCTTCGACTTCTTCTTGTCCTTGCCCACAGAACGAGGGTAAGCGATTGAGGGTAGGCAGACCTAACTGACGTGACGCGGCTCACACGTGGTCCGGGACACTAGGGTTCCGGTCGTGATCGAGATCTGGCTGAACCCCGCGTGCTCCAAGTGCCGCACCGCCGAGAGCGAGCTGCAGGCCGCCGGCGTCGACTACACCGTCCGCCGCTACCTCGACGAGCCGCCGACGGTCGCCGAGCTCGAGGACGTGCTGGCCCGGCTGAGGCTCGAGCCCTGGGACATCGCGCGCACGGCGGACGCGGGCAAGCTCGGCGTCACCCTGCCCGCCAAGGCTGCGGACCACCGTGCGCAGTGGCTGGACCTGATGGCCACGCACCCCAGGCTCATCCAGCGCCCGATCCTCACCGCGTCCGACGGTACGACGGTCGTCGGCCGCGACCCCGAGTCCTTGTCTCGAGTGATCGTGGCGGGCGACTTGTAACTAAGTGTTACGGCTCGGTTGTCCACCACTCTGGCCACATGAGCCCCAAATGGCGTGCGTAACACTTAGTTACAAGGGGCGGCGACTCAGCTCAAACCATTGGCTCGGCGGATCACGTTGACGATCCCGCCCATGATCTCGGTCAGTCCGAAGTCCTTCGGCGTGTAGACCGCGGCGACACCGAGCTCGATGAGCGCCTTGCCGTCGGACTCGGGGATGATCCCGCCGACGATGACAGGCACCTCGTCCATCCCGGCTGCACGGAGACCGTCGAGCACGGCCGGCACCAGCTCCATGTGGGAGCCGGAGAGGATCGACAGGCCGACGCAGTGGACGTCCTCGGCGACGGCCGCGGCGACGATCTGCTCCGGGGTGAGCCGGATGCCCTGGTAGATGACCTCGAAGCCGGCGTCGCGGGCACGTACGGCGACCTGCTCGGCGCCGTTCGAGTGGCCGTCGAGGCCCGGCTTGCCGACGAGCAGGCGCAGGCGGCCGCCGAGCTCCTCGCCCGTCGTACGAACGGCCTCGCGGACGGCGGTCAGCTCGGCACCGGCCTCGGCGACGCCGACCGCACCGGCGACGCCGGTGGGGGCGCGGAACTCGCCGAACACCTCGCGCAGCACGCCGGCCCACTCCCCCGTGGTCGCGCCCGCACGCGCGGCGGCGAGGGTGGCGGCCATCAGATTGGTGCCGGACTTGGCGTCGTCCGCCAGGCGAGTGAGGGCCGCGTCCACCTCGCCCTGGTCCCGCTGGGCCTTCCACGCCTCGACGGAGGCGAGGGCCGACTTCTCGGCCTCGGGGTCCGCGACCATGATCGCGCCGTCGAGGTCCGCGGTGAGCGGGCTCTGCTCGGTGGTGTCGAACTTGTTGACGCCGACGATGATCTCCTCGCCGGCCTCGATCCGCCCGCGGCGTGCGGCGTGGGCGGAGACCAGCTCCTGCTTCATGTAGCCGGAGTCGACGGCGGCGATCGCGCCACCCATCGCCTGGACCCGGTCGATCTCGGCCTTGGCGCCGGCGATCAGCTCCTGGACCTTGGCCTCGACGACGGGCGAGCCGTCGAAGATGTCCTCGTACTCGAGCAGGTCGGACTCGAAGGCGAGGACCTGCTGCAGGCGCAGCGACCACTGCTGGTCCCACGGACGCGGGAGGCCGAGGGCCTCGTTCCACGCGGGGAGCTGGACGGCGCGGGCGCGGGCCCTCTTGGACAGCGTCACGGCGAGCATCTCGAGGACGATGCGCTGGACGTTGTTCTCCGGCTGCGCCTCGGTGAGGCCGAGGCTGTTGACCTGGACGCCGTAGCGGAAGCGACGCATCTTCTCGTCGGTGACGCCGTAGCGCTCGCGGGTGATCTCGTCCCACAGCTCGACGAAGGCGCGCATCTTGCACATCTCCTCGACGAAGCGGACACCCGCGTTGACGAAGAAGGAGATCCGGCCGACGACCTTCTCGAAGTCGTCGTCGGAGACCTGGCCGGAGTTCTTCACCTGGTCGAGCACGGCGATCGCCGTGCACATGGCGTACGCGATCTCCTGCACGGGCGTCGCGCCGGCCTCCTGCAGGTGGTAGCTGCAGATGTTGATCGGGTTCCACTTCGGGATCTCGTGGACCGTGTAGGCGATCATGTCGCCGATCAGGCGCAGGGAGTGCTCCGGCGGGAACACGTAGGTGCCGCGCGAGAGGTACTCCTTGATGATGTCGTTCTGCGTCGTGCCCGCGAGCTGGTGGGCGACCTCGGACGGCGACAGGTCGGGGTTCTGCTCCTCCGCAGCGACCTGGTACATCGCGAGCAGCCACATGGCGGTCGCGTTGATCGTCATCGAGGTGTTCATCTCGGTGAGGGGGATCTTGTCGAAGAGCTTGCGCATCTCCCCCAGGTGCGGCACGGGTACGCCGACCTTGCCGACCTCACCGCGCGACAGTGGGCTGTCCGGGTCGTAGCCGGTCTGGGTCGGCAGGTCGAAGGCCACCGACAGGCCCGTCTGGCCCTTGGCCAGGTTGGTCCGGTACAGCGCGTTGGACGCCTCGGCGGTCGAGTGACCGGCGTAGGTCCGCATCACCCAGGGGCGGTCCTTGGCGTGCGATGCCTTCCCGGCGGTGCCGGCTGCGTCGGGCGAGGTGCTCATACGCCGAAGCGTAGGCCGATCGCTACCGCTTGGTAACCGCCGTCCGTGTGGGGTTCTCCACAACGCCGGGAGGCTCAGGCGGGGATCGGCTCCCGCTCGACCTCGATCAGCCGGATCAGGTGGGTGAGGTGCAGCATCCGCCGGACGGCGGGCTGGGCGCCACGCAGCACCACGCGGACGCCGTAGCGCTGGGCCTGTCGGCTGGCGGCGGCGATCACCTTGAGGGCGGTCGCGTCGATCGAGCCGACGGCGCTGATGTCGAGCACGACCGGGCTGATCAGGTCGGTGCCGCAGACACGGATGTGCTCGTGCACCGCCGCACGCAGCTCACCCGTGCTGCGCACGTCGAGATCGCCTGCCAGGACCAGGATGGGCTCGCCGAGAACGTGCTCGACACGGATGGCGGTGGACTGCCGTGCTCCCATGGTTCCCTCCCGAGATCGATCCGGACAGGCGCCCCACACGCCTGTTACCCACCATGACGCTCTGGCAGTCCGATCGGTTGCATGCCGGGCCGATCTTTTTCCGAGCGCGGCCGGGGCTACCCTCCGAGGCATGGTCAACCTCACCCGCATCTACACACGCACCGGTGACGCCGGCGAGACCCGCCTGGGCGACATGAGCGTGACGTCGAAGACCGATCTGCGACTCGAGGCCTACGCGACCGTCGACGAGGCCAACGCCCAGATCGCGGTGGCCGTGGCGACCGGTGGGCTGAGCGACCACGTCGTCGCCGTGCTCACCCACATCCAGAACGAGATGTTCGACGTGGGTGCCGACCTGTGCAACCCGGTCGTGCCCGACCCGGAGTACCCGCCGCTGCGGATCGAGCAGGCCTCGATCGACCGGCTCGAGAAGTGGTGCGACCACTTCAACGAGGACCTCGAGAAGCTGCGGTCCTTCATCCTCAACGGCGGCACCCCCGCGGCGGCACACCTCCACGTCGCGCGCACCGTCGTACGGCGCGCCGAGCGGGCCGCCTGGGCGGCCAACGCCGTGCACGGCGAGACGATGAACCCGCTCGCCATCACCTACCTCAACCGGCTCAGCGACCTGCTCTTCATCCTGGCCCGGCACGCGAACCGCGAGGTCGGCGACGTGCTGTGGGTGCCGGGCGGCGACCGCGGGTACGCCGCCGAGCGCGAGCAGACCGACTGACCCGGCTCCGATAACCCGTTGCGACGTCCGGGACGCCCCCGGACGATGGGGCCGGTGGACGTGACCTTCACGAAGCTCGCCGGGCGCTACGAGATCGCCGTCGACCGCACTGTCGGTGCCGCCCTCGCACCGCGCAACGGGCCGGGCCACAGCGACGCGGTGCCGCACGACGTCGCCCACCTGCTGGTCGAGGCGGAGGACGGGATCCGCGGCGGCGTCTACGGTCGGCTCGCGGCGGCCGACGGGGACGACGGGATGTTCTGGCCGGTCGATCCGGCCGCGCGTCGTACGTCGCTGAGGAAGCGGCGCACCCCGACGCCCGAGGAGTCCGCCGACATGGCGCGATCGGAGCGGCTCGCGTCGCTCACGGTCGCCCTGTGGGAGGTCGTCCGCGAACGCCGACGCCCGGACCCGGCGTGGCCCGGCTCCGTCGACGCCAGCGGCGTCGATCCGGGTCTGCTGCAGCGGCTCTTCGCGCGGTACGACGACTTCGCCGCCCGCTGGTCCGCCCTGCCCGTCGGCGGCTCGATCACGCTCCCCTGGCCGTTCCCCGAGGGCACCGGGAAGCGGCGCCGCACCGGTCGGTGACCACCCCCTCGCGGGGATCAGGGATTCGTCGGCGGGGCGTGCCACGATGAGGGAACCGTGGACGTCCTCGCCGAGCTGACCGACGACTTCCTGGCGCGCCACTTCGACGCCGGGACGCTGGAGCGCGCCCGCAGCATCGTCGCCGCCGGAGGCGTACGACGACCCGAGATCGGCATGCGCTCGGCCGCGTCGGTGACCGCGACGGCGGAGGTCCTGGGGAGCCGGGATGCGCCGTACCAGGTCCAGCTGCACGTCGAGGCGCCCAACGCGAGCTACGCGGGCTGGGTGTTCACGGTGTGCACGTGCCCGGTGCGCTCGGTGTGCAAGCACGGCGCCGCGCTGGCGCTGACCCTGCGCCAGACCTTCACCCAGCCGGCCGGTGAGGCCGCGTGGCGCCGCTCGGTGGAGCGCCTGGTGGGCGAGCTCGAGCGGCAGCAGCCGTCGGTCCGCGAGGAGGTGCGACTGGCACTCGAGGTCACCCTCGACCGCGGGCGCGGCAGCTACCGATCGGCCGGTCCGACGCTGCGCGTGCGGCCGCTGCGCCAGGGCAGGAGCAAGCCCTGGATCAAGAGCGGCGCGGAGTGGAGCGACGTCGGCGGCAGCCCGCGCGGCTTCGTGCAGCGGCAGGCCGACGCTCTCGCTGCGCTGCACACCCAGTGGGCCGGCCACCGCGGCTACTCCCCGGCCGGGGTCTCCCCCGCCCTCGACGAGTTCGGCGACCAGGTCGTCCGCGCGCTGCGCAACGCCCGCGACGCCGGGGTCGCCCTGCTCGCCGCCCGTCCCCTGGTCTCGGTCGAGGTGGCCGACGAGCCGGCCGAGGTGGTGGCCGAGCTCGGCGACGTCGACGGCGGCACGACGATGCGCGCGGTCGTCACCCTCGGCGACCGGACCTGGCGCGACGAGTCCGTCGTGCTGGTCGGCTCCCCCGCGTCGGTCGTCGGGCTGCTCGACGACAGCGGCCACCTCGTCGTCGCGGCGACCACGACCCCGGTGCCGCCCGCCCTGCGCCACCTGGTCGACGGGCCACCGATCCTGGTCCCGCCTGCCGACCTCGCCGACTTCCGCGAGACGCTGCCCGGCCTGATGCGGCTGGTGCCGGTGCGCGCGGACGCCTCGTCGGTCGAGCTGCCCGACCCGCTGGCGCCGACGCTGGTGCTGACCGTGTCGTGGCACACCTCGACCAAGGCCGGCCTGGCATGGCACTGGCAGTACGGCGACGACGCCGAGCGGAGCTGCCCGCTCACCAGCCGCGAGTCCCTCGGCGGCGTGCGCGACCGTGCGGCCGAGCAGACGCTGCTCGCGACCGTCCCGCCGGGGCTGCTGCAGGTCTCGACGGTCACCGACGGCGACGCACTGACCCTGGCCATCCACGACCTGCCCCACCTGCGCGACATCGACGGGGTCCGGGTCGTCGAGGAGGAGCGGCCCGACTTCCGCGAGGCCGACATCGCGCCCGAGATCCGGTTCGACCTGGTCGAGCCCGAGTCCGAGTCCAGCACCACCGACTGGCTCGACCTCGCCGTCACCGTCAGCGTCGACGGCGAGCAGATCCCACTGCCCGACGTGCTCGCGGCGCTGACCCTCGACCTGGAGTTCCTGGTCCTGCCGAGCGGGCTCTACGTCACCACCGACCGCCCCGAGTTCGACCGGCTGCGCGAGGTCGTCACGGCGGCCGCCGAGCTGCGCGAGCGCGAGGGCAACCGGATCGGCATCGGCCACCACGACCTCGGCCTGTGGGCCCAGCTCGCCGAGACCGGGCTGGTCGACGCCCAGGTCGCCGAGTGGGTCGAGCGCGCACAGGCCCTGCGCGACCTCACCGACATCCCGCAACCCGAGCCGCGCGGACTGGTCACCGATCTGCGCAGCTACCAGCGCGAGGGCTTCTGGTGGCTGGCGTTCCTGTGGCAGCACGGCCTCGGCGGGGTCCTCGCCGACGACATGGGTCTCGGCAAGACGCTCCAGGTGCTGGCCCTGATCACCCACGCCCGCGCCGAGCGCCCCCTCGACGCGCCCTTCCTCGTCGTCGCACCGACCAGCGTCGTCACGGCCTGGGCCACCGAGGCCGCCCGGCACGCGCCCGGGCTGCGCGTCGCGGTCGCCGCTCGTCGTACGGACGACGTGGCGGCGCTGGCCCGCGACCACGACATCGTGGTGACGACGTACACGTTGCTGCGGCTGGCCCACGAGGAGTACGCCGACCTGGCCTGGTCCGGGCTGGTGCTCGACGAGGCGCAGCAGGCCAAGAACCACCAGAGCAAGACCTACCAGGCGATCCGCACGGTCTCCGCGCCGTTCCGTCTCGCCGTCACCGGCACGCCGTTCGAGAACCGGCTGATGGAGCTGTGGTCGCTGCTGTCGATCACCGTGACCGGGCTGTACCCGTGGCCGCGCACCTTCCAGGAGAAGGTCGTCCGGCCGGTCGAGCGCGACGGCGACCAGGTGGTGCTCGACCGGTTCCGGGCGCGGATCAAGCCGTTCCTGCTGCGGCGCACGAAGGAGCTGGTCGCCGACGACCTGCCGCCCAAGCAGGAGCAGGTGCTGCAGGTCGACCTCGAGCCGGCCCACCGCAAGATCTACGACACCCACCTGGCCAAGGAACGGCAGCGGATCCTCGGGCTGGTCGAGGACTTCGACCGCAACCGGGTCGCGATCTTCAGTGCCCTGACCAAGCTGCGCCAGCTCGCCCTCGACGCCGCCCTCGTCGACGACGAGCACGAGACCGTCGGCTCCGCGAAGCTCGACGTGCTCGTCGAGCACCTCGCCGAGATCACCGCCGAGGGCCACAGGGCACTGGTGTTCAGCCAGTTCACGTCCTTCCTCACCCGGGTCCGCTCGCGCCTCGACGACGTGGGCATCGCGACGACCTACCTCGACGGCACGACCCGCGACCGCGCCGGCGTCATCGACAAGTTCCGCTCCGGCGGCTCCCCCGTCTTCCTGATCTCCCTCAAGGCAGGCGGCACGGGACTGACCCTCACCGAGGCCGACTACGTCTTCGTGCTCGACCCGTGGTGGAACCCCGCCGCCGAGGCGCAGGCCGTCGACCGCGCGCACCGGATCGGCCAGACCCGCCACGTCCACGTCTACCGGCTGGTCGCGACCGACACCATCGAGGAGAAGGTGATGGAGCTCAAGGCCCGCAAGGCCGAGCTGTTCGCACAGGTCATCGACGGAGACGGGGCGATGAGCACGTCGATCGGCGCCGACGACATCCGCGGGCTGTTCGAGGACTGACCTGGTCAATTGGGACCTGTCCGCGGGTCTCGCGCCGCGGGAGAATCCGGGCCATGAGGACCGTCGTGCGGCTCGTCGTCGCGCTCGCGCTCGCCGGCTGCGGCGTAGCAGTCGTGGCGGGACCCGCCCTCGCGGCGGCCCCCGCGCTCACCCTGCTCGTGAGCGGACCGATCGCACCCGACGCGTCGGTGCCCATGATCGGTGTGGGCTGCCCGGCGTCGTCACCGGTCTCCATCGACGTCTGGGACACCTCCAAGCCCGGCAGCCACCTCGACCTCGACGGCATCCGCACCGCATCCCCGTCGGGTTCGTTCGGCTACACCCACGACCTCGCGGGCCATTTCGACCCGGGTGCGGAGATCGGCTTCTACTTCTCGTGCACGGCCGCAGTCGACTGGACGTGGGACCTACCGAGCGCGACCGCTCGGACCAAGTATCTCCAGACGACGATCTCGGACCCGCACGTGGAGATCCTCGCGCCCGCCAGGGCACCCTTCGGCATGAGCGAAGACGTCTGGCTCCGCACCGATGCCGTGTTCGGGAACGTCTCCCTTACCGTCGACGGCACACCTCTGCCCGTCGACGCGGCGAGCCACTACGGTGCATGGCTCTTCCACCTGGCGGCCGGCCTCGCGGTCGGATCGCATGTACTGCACGCGTCCTGGACTCCCCAGGCCCCGGGCTCCCCCACCGTGACCGACGACGCGAGTGTCGAGGTCGTCCGCGTCACCCCGACCCTGACCCTCACCGCCAACCGGGCGAAGGTCCACCTCGGCCACCGGATCCGCCTCACGGTCACGCTGTCCGTCCCCGACACCGTGAGCCTGCTCGACGGCCGGAAGAGCCTGCGCCAGCTCACCGTGCCGGCGAGCGGGACGCTCCAGCTCAGGGTGCGGCTGAAGGGGATCCGCAAGCACCGCCTGCGCGTCGTGTTCGCGGGCGACGACCGGACGGCCGCGGCGACGTCCGCCGTGGTCAGGGTGCGGGTGCGGCGCTGACGTCCGGCGCCGGGTTGCGGATCAGCAGCCAGGACAGCGCTCCCCCGGCGACCAGGAGGCCGGCGCAGCAGAGCATCGCCGTGCGGTAGCCCGCGTCGAAGACCTCCGGACGCTGGTAGTCGGCACCCGCCAGCCCGACGACCAGCGGCAGCGCCGCCACCGCCAGCAACGAGCCGGCGCGGGCGACGGCGTTGTTGACGCCCGAGGCGACGCCGGCGTGCTCGTCGGGTACGGCGGCCAGCACCGCCGCGGTCAGCGGAGCCACCAGAGCGGCGAGCCCGAGCCCGAACACGGTCAGCGGCAGGGCGACCTCGGTCCAGTAGTCGAGGTCGGCGTCGATGCGGCTGAGCAGCAGCGTGCCGACAGCGCAGAGCAGCGGGCCGACGGTCATCGGCAGCCGCGGCCCGATCCGGCCGGCGAGGGCCCCGCCGCGACCGGCGAGCAGCAGCATCACGATGGTGATCGGGAGCGTGGACAGGCCCGCCTCGAGCGGGCCGAGACCGGCGACGGTCTGCAGCTGCAGGACCAGGAAGAAGAGGACGCCGCCGAGGGCGGCGTACGTCAGCAGGGTCATCGCGTTCGCAGCGCTGAACTGGCGGGAGGCGAACAGCCCCGGCGGCAGCAGGGGCGCGTGCGAGCGACGCTCGTCGAACCAGAAGGCGACCCCGGACGCCAGGCCCACCAGGAGCGCGGCCACGGCGACCGTGGGCGCGGTCGTCCACTCGATCAGCGCATAGGTGAGACCACCCAGGGCGAGTGCGCACAGCGCCGCTCCGGAGAGGTCGAAGCCCCGCACCGCCAACGGGTCACGGGTCTCGGGCACCCGACGGGCGACGACCAGTGTCAGCACGGCGACGGGCAGGTTGATCAGGAACACCCAGCGCCAGCTGGCCTGCTGGACCAGCCACCCGCCGAGAAAGGGACCGATCGCGGTCGCAACGCCGCCGAGCCCGGACCAGGTACCGATCGCGCGCGACCGGTCCGACGGCGCGAACGCACCCTGGATCATGGCGAGGCTGCCCGGCACGAGCAGCGCGGCGGCGACGCCCTGCGCGACCCGAGCGAGGATCAGGACGGCAGCCGTCGGGGCGAGGCCGCAGGCGACGGAGGTGAGGGCGAAGCCCAGCACGCCGGTCATGAAGATCCGGCGCCGTCCGAAGCGGTCACCGAGCGAGCCGCCCAGCAGGGTGAGCGACGCGAGGCTGAGCAGGTAGCCGTTGGAGACCCACTGGAGCTCGCCGAGACTGGCGTCGAGGTCCTCGCCGATCCGGCGCAGCGCGACGTTGACGACGGTGCTGTCGAGCAGCGCCAGGGAGGAGCCGAGGATCGCCGCGGCGAGGACCGTGCGTCCGGTCCGCGACCCGACGGTGACCTCGGCGCAGGTCGGATCCACAGTCGGAGACTAGCGCCGGTTCCAGTCGGTGCCGGGCGGCATCGCCTCGAGCCAGGCCTGGAAGCCGGTCAGTGACGAGACGCTCATCGCCAGCTCGACCTCGCCCTGGGGCGAGTGGCAGCGGATCACGAGGTGGTCGGGGTACAGGGAGGCCTGCTCGGTGCCGACGGGCTCACGGCGGCCGTCGTACGAGAGCTCGTCACGACGCCAGGACCGCTTCGGGCGCGGCGAGAGGGTGAAGACGCGGAACCACTCCAGCGTCTCTCCGGAGTACCGGCCGAGACCGAGCATCCAGCCTCGCGAGGCCGTGGAGGTGCGGAAGCGGTGACTGAGCTCGAAGGTGCCACCGTTCCGGGAGAGCGTACGGCGCCGGACGATGAGTCCGGCGCCGTACAGCACACACAGGAGCAGGAGGGCGCCACAGATGTCGAGCAGCCACTCCCACCATGCCATCTGCGTATCAGTGACCCTCTACGAGACCTTCTCCGCGGCGCGGATCCGCGCCTCGGCGTGACGGACACGCTGCTCCGCCTCGTTGCTCGAGTCGAGCAGCCGCTTGGCCTCCTCGAGGTCGATGCGCGCCTGGGACACCTCGATGTCCTCGGCGAGCTCGACCCGCTCGGCCAGGATCGACACGCGGTCGTTGGCCACCGAGAGGAAGCCACCGTCGACGGCGACGACCACGAGCTGGTTGGAGTTCGCGACCTGGATCTCGACCACCGAGGCAGAGAGCAGCGACAGCGTGGGCGCGTGGCCGCGCAGCACGCCGATGTCTCCCTCGAGCGTGCGCGCGATGATCATCGCCGCGTCACCGGACCACACGGTCCGGTCGGCAGCGACGAGCTCGACGTGCAGGTGCTCGACCGTGGTGTCAGCCATGATCAGAGGCTCTTCTGGATCTCGGCCCAGTTGCGCTCGACGTCGTCGAGACCACCGCACATGAAGAAGGCCTGCTCGGCGACGTGGTCGTACTCACCGTCGGCGATCTTGTTGAACGCCTCGATGGTCTCGGCCACGGGCACGGTCGAGCCCTCGATGCCGGTGAACTGCTTGGCGACGTACGTGTTCTGCGACAGGAACCGCTGGATACGACGCGCGCGGGACACGATGATCTTGTCCTCTTCGGAGAGCTCGTCGACACCGAGGATCGCGATGATGTCCTGGAGCTCCTTGTTGCGCTGCAGGATCTGCTTGATGCGGATCGCGCAGTCGTAGTGCGCCTGACCGATGTACTGCGGGTCGAGGATCCGCGAGGTCGAGGTCAGCGGGTCGACGGCCGGGTAGATACCCAGCGACGCGATCTCTCGGGAGAGCTCGGTCGTCGCGTCGAGGTGCGCGAAGGTCGCGGCCGGGGCCGGGTCGGTGTAGTCGTCCGCGGGGACGTAGATCGCCTGCATCGAGGTGATCGAGCGACCGCGCGTCGAGGTGATCCGCTCCTGCAGGGTGCCCATCTCGTCGGCCAGGTTGGGCTGGTAGCCCACGGCGGACGGCATGCGGCCGAGCAGGGTCGACACCTCGGAGCCCGCCTGGGTGAACCGGAAGATGTTGTCGATGAACAGCAGCACGTCCTGGCCCTGGACGTCGCGGAAGTACTCCGCCATCGTCAGCGCGGACAGCGCGACGCGAAGACGCGTGCCCGGCGGCTCGTCCATCTGACCGAAGACCAGGGCAACCTTGTCGAAGACGCCGGCCTCCTGCATCTCGACGATCAGGTCGTTGCCCTCACGGGTGCGCTCGCCGACACCGGCGAACACCGACACACCACCGTGGTTCTTGGCGACTCGCGCGATCATCTCCTGGATGAGCACGGTCTTGCCGACGCCGGCACCACCGAAGAGGCCGATCTTTCCACCGGTCACGTACGGCGCGAGCAGGTCGATGACCTTGATGCCGGTCTCGAACATCTGGGTCTTCGACTCAAGCTGGTCGAACGCCGGCGCCTTGCGGTGGATGCCCCACCGCTCGGTCACCTCGACGGTCTCGCCCGCCTCGAGGTTGAGGAAGTCACCGGTGGCGTTGAACACCTTGCCGAGGGTGACGTCGCCGACGGGGACGGTGATCGGGCCGCCGGTGTTGCTCACCGTCTGGCCGCGGACCAGGCCGTCGGTCGGCTTGAGGGAGATGGCGCGGACCATGCCGTCGCCGATGTGCTGGGCCACCTCGAGCGGCAGGACCGTGGTCTCGCCGTCGAGGGTGATCTCGGCCTCGAGCTTGTTGTAGATGTCGGGCATCGCGTCGGTCGGGAACTCGATGTCCACGACCGGGCCGATGACCCGAGCGATCCGACCCACCGAGGCCGCACCGCTGGCGGTGGTCTCTTCAACCGTTGCAGTCATGTCTTACTCCGTTTGGTGTTTTCTCTGGTGGGTTCAGTCGTTGGCGGCGGCCTGGGCGTCGGCGAGCGCGTTGACGCCACCGACGATCTCGCTGATCTCCTGGGTGATGCCCGCCTGGCGCGCCTGGTTGGCGATCCGGGTGAGCTTCTTGATCAGCTCCTCGGCGTTGTCCGTCGCGGCCTTCATCGCCTTCTGGCGCGCGGCGAGCTCGGAGGCGGCCGCCTGCAGCAGGCTGTAGAAGATCCGGCTCTGGACGTACTGCGGCAGCAGCCCGTCCAGCACCTGCTCGGCCGACGGCTCGAACTCGTAGAGCGGCAGCAGCTCGTCGGCCTCGGGGGCCTCCTCGCCCTCGACGACCTCGAGCGGCAGCAGCCGGATCGCGGTCGGCTCCTGGGTGAGCATCGAGCGGAACCGCGTGTAGACCACGTGGACCTCGTCCACGTCGCCGTCCTCGCCCTGCTCCTTGAGGAACGCCTCGATCAGCGCCGCGCCGATCTCGGCCGCCTTGTCGTACGTCGGCTGGTCCGAGAAGCCGGTCCAGGCCTGGACGAAGGGCCGCCCGCGGAACTTGAAGTACGCCTCGGCCTTGCGCCCGGCGAGGTAGAAGTCGAGCTCCTTGCCCTCGGACCGCAGCCGCTCGGTGAGACGCTCGGTCTCCTTGATGACGCTCGAGGAGTAGGCACCCGCCAGGCCGCGGTCGCTGGTGATGACCAGCACGGCGGCGCGCTTCGGGTTCTCCTGCTCCCGCGTCAGCGGGTGGTCGACGTTCGAGAACGTCGCCACCGCCGACACGGCTCGGGTCAGCTCCCGGGCATACGGCGCTGCCGCCTGCGCCCGCTGCTGCGCCTTGATGATCCGGGACGCAGCGATGAGCTCCATGGCACGCGTGATCTTCTTCATCGACTCGGTCGACTTGATCCGCGCGCGGTACTCACGCAGCGATACGGCCATGCGTCAGCCCCGCTTCTGCTTGACGATCTGCTCCTGCTCGAGCTCGTCGTCGGCAAGCGCCTCGGCCTCGGGCTCGTGCCCGACCTTGATGCTGCCGCCCTCGGAGGTCTCGAACTGGCCCAGGAAGGTGTCGTACGCCGCCGCGAGGCCGTCCTCGTCCTCGAACTTCTGCGTCTCGCGGATCGCGGCCAGCAGGCCGTCGTGCGAGCGGTGCAGGTAGTCGAGGAACTCACGCTCGAAGCGCAGCACGTCGCCGGTGGCGACCACGTCGAGGCGACCCGAGGTGCCGAGCCACAGCGACACGGTCATGTCGGCCAGGGGGTACGGCGAGTAGGCCGGCTGCTTGAGCAGCGCCATCAGCCGCTGGCCACGGGCCAGCTGCTGCTTCGACGCGGCGTCGAGGTCGGAGGCGAACATCGCGAAGGCCTCCATCGCGCGGTACTGCGCGAGGTCGACCTTGAGCGAACCGGTGACGGCCTTCATCGCCTTCGTCATCGCGGCACCACCCACGCGGGAGACCGAGATACCGACGTCGATGGCCGGGCGCTGGTTGGCCGCGAACAGGTCCGACTGCAGGAAGATCTGGCCGTCGGTGATCGAGATGACGTTGGTCGGGATGAACGCCGAGACGTCGTTGGCCTTGGTCTCGATGATCGGCAGACCAGTCATCGAGCCGGCGCCGAGCTCGTCGGACAGCTTCGCGCAGCGCTCCAGCAGGCGGGAGTGCAGGTAGAAGACGTCACCCGGGTACGCCTCGCGGCCCGGCGGACGACGCAGCAGCAGGGACACGGCGCGGTAGGCCTCGGCCTGCTTGGTCAGGTCGTCGAACACGATGAGGACGTGCTTGCCCTGGTACATCCAGTGCTGGCCGATGGCCGAGCCGGTGTAGGGCGCGAGGTACTTGAAGCCCGCGCTGTCGGACGCGGGAGCGGCCACGATCGTGGTGTACTCCAGCGCGCCGGCCTCCTCGAGGGCACCACGCACGGAGGCGATGGTCGAGCCCTTCTGGCCGATGGCGACGTAGATGCAGCGGACCTGCTTGGCCGGGTCGCCCGACTCCCAGTTCTGCTTCTGGTTGATGATCGTGTCGATCGCGACCGTGGTCTTGCCGGTGGCGCGGTCGCCGATGATCAGCTGGCGCTGACCGCGGCCGATCGGGGTCATCGAGTCGATGGCCTTGATGCCGGTGGCCAGCGGCTCGTGGACCGACTTGCGGGCCATCACGCCGGGGGCCTGGAGCTCGAGGGCGCGGCGACCCTCGGTGGCGATCTCGCCGAGACCGTCGATCGGCTTGCCGAGCGGGTCGACGACGCGGCCGAGGTAGCCCTCGCCGACGGGGACCGAGAGGATCTCGCCGGTACGGCGGACCGTCTGGCCCTCCTCGATCTTGTCGAAGTCACCCAGGATGACGACACCGATCTCGCGCTCCTCGAGGTTGAGCGCGAGGCCGAGCGTGCCGTCCTCGAACTCGAGGAGCTCGTTGGCCATCGCCGACGGCAGACCGCTCACGCGGGCGATGCCGTCACCGGCGGAGGCGACGGTGCCGACCTCTTCCTTGCTCGCGGCCGCGGGCTGGAAGTCAGCGACGTACTTGGCGAGGGCGTCGCGGATCTCGTCCGGACGGATGGAGAGTTCCGTCATCTCAGGTGCCTTCTCTCTTGTCTACAGCTGTGAAGTCGTGGGTGGTACGGCGATCGCGGGGTCAGCCGGCGATCTTGCGGCGAGCGTCGTCCAGGCGCGACAGGACGGTTCCGTCGATGACGTCGTCCCCGATCTCGACCTTCATGCCGCCGATCACGGCGGCGTCGACGACGATGTTGAGGTGCACCGGACGGCCGTACTGGCGCGTCAGTGCGGCTGCGAGGCGCCGCTGGTCGGCCTCGGTGATCGGACGGGCGACGTGGACGGTGGCCACGCCCTCGCCCTGCACCTGCGCGGCGGTGCGCTCGTAGTCCTCGAGCGCGGCGGCGACGGTCCGGTAGGAGCCGGCCAGCGCCTGCTTGACCAGCTGCACGGTCGTCGGGAGCACCTTGCCCGTGAGCAGCGTGTCGATGAGCGTGCCCTTGTCGGCCGTGGAGCGGACCGGGTCGGACAGCGCGTCGCGCAGGCCGTGGTCGCCGTTCACCAGCTGACGCACGGCGAACAGCTCGTCGACCAGGGTGCCGGCCTGCAGGCCGACCGACCGGACGGCGGCGATGACGCCGAGCTGCTCCAGCGCGTCGGCGAGGTCGCGGGTGCGGGTCCAGCGCCGGCCGGCCGCGTCACGCAGCACGCCCAGCGTGGCCGCGTCGACCTTGCCGTTGAAGAGGTCCCCGACCAGGCCCGAGCGGGCCTCGGCCGGGACCGACTGGTCGGTGACGACCCGGCGCAGCGCCGCCTCGTACCGCACGGTGCGGGCGGCGGAGAAGAGGTCGCCGGACACCACCGAGGCCGACGCCTCGGCCACCCCACCGACCTGGTCGGTGAGGGCGGCCATGGCGTCTGCGGAGGCGCCGCGGAAGGACACCATCAGGCGTCCTTGCCCGCGTCGGCGGCCTCGGCCGTCTCGAGCTCGGCGAGGAACCGCTCGACGACGCGAGCCTGACGCTCGTCGTCCTCCAGCGACTCACCCACGATGCGACCGGCGAGACCGGTGGCGAGGGAGCCGACCTCGGCACGGAGCGAGGTGACCGCCTGCTGGCGCTCGGCCTCGATCTGCGCCTTGCCGTGCTCGAGGATGCGGGTGGACTCGGCCTGGGCCTGCTCCCGCATCTCGGCCACGATCGCGGCACCCTGCTCGCGCGCCTCCTCGCGGATGCGCGCGGCCTCGTGACGGGCGTCGGCCAGCTGCTGCTCGAGCTCGGCCAGCTTGGCGTCCGCCTCGGCCTGCTTGGTCGCGGCCGCGGCGATGCCGCCTTCGATCGCCGCGGAACGCTCGGCGAACGTCTTCTCGAAGTTCGGGACGACGAACTTCTTGATGGCGAAGAAGAGGATCGCGAACACCACGAGGGCGAGCACGACCTCGATCCACTCGGGGACGAGCGGGTTGTGCTCTTCGCCCTCAGCTGCGGCGATCACCAAAAGTGACTTCATTGACCTGACCTAGATCTCGGGCTGACAGGAGGCGGCCGGTTCGGCTCAGGTGTTGCTGGCCTTGAGGACGAACGCGAGGGCGATGCCGATGATGGCGAGCGCCTCGGCGAGCGCGAAGCCGAGGATCGCGATCGACTGGAGGCGGCTCTGCGCCTCGGGCTGGCGGGCAACGCCGTTGATGTACGCGGCGAAGATGAGACCGATGCCGATACCCGGGCCGATGGCAGCCAGGCCGTAACCGATCATGTTGAGAGAGCCACCCATGGCTACTTTCCTTTCGGGTTGTTTTCTCTTGGTGAGAACTGTGGGTTGTGGTCGGAGCGGAGCGTCAGTGCTCGTCGGCGAGCGCGCCCTGGATGTACATGGCGTTCAGCAGCACGAAGACGTAGGCCTGCAGGAACTGCACCAGGATCTCGAGGAAGCTCACGAGGATCGCGAGCACCCACGCCAGCGGACCGGCGACGTACCCGATCCCACCGACGTGCTCGATGAGGTAGAGGCCACCGGTCGCGAAGAGTGCCAGCAGGATGTGGCCCGCGAACATGTTGCAGAACAGACGCAGGGCCAGCGTGACCGGGCGGACCAGGATGTTGGAGAAGAACTCCAGCGGGACCAGCAGCGGGTACATCGCGGGGCTGACGCCGGACGGGACGCTCTGCAGCTTGAGGTAGCCGAGGAAGCCGTGCTTGGCGATGCCGACGCCGTTGTAGACCAGCCAGGACAGGCCAGCGAGCGCGTAGGCCATGCCGGCGCGGCTGAAGGTCGGGAACTGGATGAACGGGATGCTGGCGAACAGGTTGTTGACCAGGATGAAGAAGAAGACCGTGACGAGGTAGGGCACGAACTTCTGGAAGTCGTGGCCGCCGATGATGTCGCGGGCGACGCTGTTGCGGACGAAGCCGTAGGCGCCCTCTCCGGCGAACTGCAGCTTGCCGGGGACGAGCGCGCGCTTGCGGGCCGCCAGGAAGAAGAAGCCGAACACCAGGATCGCGGCGAGGAACAGCTGGACCATCGGCTTGGTGACGTCAGACCCGGCGATGCCGGGCAGGTCGAACAGGCTGGGGCCGGGGGCGTGGAAGCCCTCCCCGCCCTCGGCGGCGATGGTGGCGCTGGCTGCGATGGTCACCAGGTCTCCTCTACGGTCACTGCTCGTCTGAACTGTCGGGCTTCGGGCTGTCGGGTGGAGCTGGTGGTTCTGGTGGCGCAAGCGGCATCGTGCGGAAGCGCCGGGCTGTCATGAAGATCCCCAGCGCAGCACCCGCGAGAATGCCCACCGCAACGAGGAACGTCGTGCCCAGCCAGCGGTCTGCCAGCCAGCCGAGGAAGCCGTAGAAAGCGACCCCGGCCACGACGTAGCCGAACGCATGCCACGGATCGCCCTGGGGCTTCTCCTCGGGCTGACTCATTGCGCCCCGGACAATAGCAGCAGCTCCGGGTCATCGCGCACCGCCCTCGACCGGGGCCGCGGGACGCGGCTCGAAGGCCGGGATCCGGGCCGTCGTGGCCAGCACGATCTGCACCGTCATCCACACGAAGGCGCCGAGGATGATGGCGATGCCGACCCACGTGCTGTCGAGCTCGTCGTCCAGCAGGCCGGACTCGTTGAGCGCGACGAAGACGAGCGCCATCGCCACCACCTGGAAGGTGTAGGTGACCATCGCGAAGAGCAGCGACGCGGTCGGCATCAGCCGCGAGACCAGCTCGACGGCGAAGGAGCCGAAGGCGAAGACGCCGACGGCGATCACTCCCCCGACGGCGGCGCCGAGCGCGGCGGACGAGCCGGCAACCAGAGCGGCGACCGCGACGAGGAGCACCGCGGCAACGGCGGCCACCAGGACTGCACGCACCACCACACGGTGGGTCCGGGTCTCGGTCGTCAGCATCGGCGGCCGTTCTGCTCGGGTACGTCCTGGGCGGTCCCGGAGACTGCTCCCCGGGAGTTCGTGAAAGTTATCACAAAGTCCCGGAGGGCTCCGAATCGGGGGTCGTTCCGGGCTCCTCGACGGGCTCCCCCGCCGGCTCCCTGGCCGCCTCCGCGGGGTCGTTGACGTGGGGCAGCGCGAAGGTCAGGGCGAGCGTGACGAGCAGGCTCACGCCCAGGGCGGCCCACACGGCCGGTCCGGTGAAGACGCTGGCCAGGACCACCCCGAACGCGATCAGGCCGGCCCACAGCCACATGATGATCACCGCTCGGCGGTGGGAGTGCCCGATCTCCAGCAGCCGGTGGTGGAGGTGCTGCTTGTCGGGGGCGAACGGCGAGCGGCCGGCCCGTGTGCGTCGTACGACGGCCAGGACGAGGTCGCCCAGCGGCACGATCAGGATCAGGATCGGCAGCGCGAACGGCAGCAGCACGGGCAGCAGGCTGGACCGGGTGCCGTCGGCGCCCTGGGCGAGGTCGCCGGGCGCGAACTGGGTGGTGATCGTGATCGCCGTGGCCGAGAGGACCAGTCCGATCAGCATCGACCCGCTGTCGCCCATGAAGAGTCGCGCCGGGTGGAAGTTGTGGACCAGGAAGCCGACGCAGGCGCCGGCCAGCGCGGCCGACAGCAGCGCCCCCGTCGTCGCCCGGCTGACGTCGTTGAGGACCGACAGCGCGTAGCAGAACAGGAAGAACGCGGACGCACTGATGCCGATGACTCCGGCGGCCAGGCCGTCGAGACCGTCGATGAAGTTGACCGCGTTGACCGTCGCGAGGACGACGAAGGCGGTCAGCAGCGCCCCCTGGCCCACGTCGAGCGAGAAGACCTCGCCGGTGGCCTGGTAGAAGTACTTGAACTGGATGCCGGCGTACACCAGCACCCCCACCGCCAGCACCTGGCCGCCGAACTTCGTGAGCGCGTCGAGGTCGAAGATGTCGTCGACCACGCCGACCGCGCAGACCAGGGTGCCGGCCACCAGCACCGACAGCGCGTCGTCCGAGAACGGGTTGCGGGTGCTCAGGAAGGGCAGCTGCTGGGCCACGAGGTACGCCGCCCACAGGCCACCGAGCATCGCCAGTCCCCCGAGGTACGGGATCGGCTCGGCGTGGACGTCACGGTCGCGCACCTTCGCGACCGCACCGGTGCGCAGCGCGATCTCCCGGGCGACGACCGTCAGCAGGTAGGTGACGATCGCGGCGACGAGGAAGACGACGAGGTACTCACGCATCGGTGGGCGCGGCCTCCTGCTCCTCGGGCTCGTCGGGCTGGTCGGGCTCCCCCGGCTGGTCGTCGTCGGGCTCGACCTGGACGGTGATGCCGAGGTCGGCGAGCGCGGCGTCGAGGTCCGCGACGGGGATCGCGCCCAGGCGCAGCAGCCGGGGCCGCTCACCGGTGGCGTCGACGATGGTGGACGGCACGCCGCCGGGCGAGGCGCCGGCGTCGACGACGATCGCGACCGACTCCCCCAGCATCCCGATCGCCGCGTCGGCGTCGAGCGCCGCCGGGCTGCCGGAGAGGTTGGCGGAGCTCACCGCGAGCGGACCGGTGCGGTCGAGCAGCTCGCGGGCCACCGCGTGGTCGGGCATCCGGATCGCGACCGTGCCGCGGGTCTCCCCCAGGTCCCACTGCAACGAGGGCTGCTGGTGGCACACGAGCGTCAGCGCACCGGGCCAGAACTCCTCGACCAGCGGGGCGACGTACGACGGCACCCGGGTCGCGAGCGCCTCGAGGGTGCCCTTCGTGCCCACCAGCACAGGCGGCGGCATCTCGCGGCCCCGGCCCTTCGCGGCCAGCAGCCGCGCGACGGCATCGGGGTCGAAGGCGTCGGCGCCGACGCCGTAGACGGTGTCGGTGGGAAGCACGACGAGGCGGCCCAGCCGGACAGCACGGCTCGCCGCGTCCAGCGCCGCCTCGCGCTCCTCGTCGGTCTCGGTCGGGAACCGCTCGGCACTCACGCGCTCCATCCTTCCACTGCGTCGTGGTCGTGGCGCGGGCGGCGTGCCGTGGTGAACCGCGGCCGGTCGGCGAGGTCGCGGTGGTCGCGGACCTCCTCCCAGCGGGCGCCGCTGCTGAACACGGCCGGCGCGGACTCGCCCTGGACGTCGGCGTGCTCCACGCCGACGACCCCTCCGGGCTTGAGCAGGACCAGGCCGCGGTCGGCGATCACCCGGATCGCGTCGAGCCCGTCGTCGCCGGAGAACAGCGCGAGGTGGGGGTCGTGGTCACGAGCCTCGACCGCCACCGACTCCCACGCCTCCAGCGGCACGTACGGCGGGTTGCTCACCAGGACGTCGACCCGGCCGGCGAGGTCGTCGAAGGCGGTGGCGAGGTCGCCGAGCCGCAGCTCGACGCCGGTGCCGGCGAGGTTGCGCTCGGCCCAGGCGTGGGCGGGCGGGTCCAGCTCGACGGCGTACACCCGCGCCTGCGGTACCTCGTCGGCGATGCTCTTCGCGATCACCCCGGAGCCGGTGCACAGGTCGACGACCACCGGTTGGCCTCCTGCTGCAGCGATGGCGGAGGCGTGCTCGATGGCCCAGCCGGCGAGCAGCTCGGTCTCCGGGCGCGGGACGAACACTCCGGGCCCGACCGCGACCTCGACGTGGCGGAACCAGGCGGCTCCCAGGAGGTGCTGGAGCGGCTCGCGGGCCGCGCGGCGGGCCAGCAGGTCGTCGTACCGCTGCCGGTGGTCGGAGGTCAGGTCAGGCGCGAGGAAGAGCTGCCCGCGGGTGGTACCGAGGACGTGGGCGAGCAGCTCGCCCGCGTCGTGCTCGGGGCTCGCGACCCCGGCCGCCCGGAGCCGGTCGGCGGCGTCGCGGAGCAGCTCCCTGGTGGCCACCCTCAGTCCTCGAGGGCGGCGAGCCGGGCGGCCATGTCGGCCTCGACGCAGGAGTCGAGGACCGGCTGGAGGTCGCCGTCGAGCACGTGGTCGAGGTTGTAGGCCTTGTAGCCGGTGCGGTGGTCGGAGATCCGGTTCTCCGGGAAGTTGTAGGTGCGGATCCGCTCGGAGCGGTCGACGGTGCGGACCTGGCTGCGGCGGGCGTCGCTGGCCTCGGCGTCGGCGGCCTCCTGCGCGGCCTGGAGCAGCCGGGCCCGCAGGATGCGCATCGCCTGCTCCTTGTTCTGCAGCTGCGACTTCTCGTTCTGGCAGCTGACCACGATGCCGGTCGGCAGGTGGGTGATCCGCACCGCGGAGTCGGTCGTGTTGACGCTCTGGCCACCGGGGCCCGAGGAGCGGAAGACGTCGATGCGCAGGTCGTTCTCGTTGATCTCGACGTCGACCTGCT
Source organism: Nocardioides sp. F233 (assembly GCF_057813895.1). Lineage (NCBI taxonomy): Bacteria > Bacillati > Actinomycetota > Actinomycetes > Propionibacteriales > Nocardioidaceae > Nocardioides > Nocardioides sp. F233. The sequence goes on along the minus strand of NZ_JBVASH010000002.1, from coordinate 644,296 downwards.
CGGCCTCCGGCATCACCAGCACGCCGGCGGCGCTGGTGTGGATCCGGCCCTGCGACTCGGTGACGGGGACCCGCTGCACGCGGTGCACGCCGCCCTCGTACTTGAGCAGGGCGTACGGCGTCTGCCCCGGCTCGACGCTGCCGGAGCTCTTGACCGCCACCGTGACGGACTTGTAGCCACCGAGGTCGGACTCGGTGGCGTCGAGGACCTCCGTCTTCCAGCCGCGGCGCTCGGCGTAGCGGCTGTACATGCGGAGCAGGTCGCCGGCGAACAGCGCGCTCTCCTCGCCGCCCTCTCCCGACTTCACCTCGAGCAGGATGTCCTTGTCGTCGGCCGGGTCGCGGGGCACGAGCAGCCGGCGCAGCCGCTCGGCCGCGTCCTCGCGCTGCTCGTCGAGGGAGTCGGCCTCGGCCGCGAAGGCCGGGTCGTCGCCGGCCAGCTCCCGCGCGGCGTCCGCGTCGTCGCCGTACCGCTGCCACTCGCGCCAGGTGGCGATCACCGCGTTGAGCTCGGCGTACCGGCGGTTGAGGGTGCGCGCCAGCCGGGCGTCGGCGTGCGTCTCCGGCAACGCCAGCTTCGACTCGAGCTCGGCGTGCTCGGCGAGCATGCCCTCGACGGCTTCGAACACCTGGTCTCCTCGGTTGGCGGTGCAGGAATACCCGCTTCAGCGGGTATTCCGTCACTTCCTGACGTGTGCAACGGTCAGGAAGCGCAGGAAGTGGTCAGGAAGTGCGGACAAATGACGAACGCCGGTCCATCCCCGTAGGGACGGACCGGCGCTCGGAGACGGCTACTTCTTGCCGACGTTGGCGTAGCGGGCCTCGAACCGGGCCACGCGGCCGCCGGTGTCGAGGATCTTCTGCTTGCCGGTGTAGAACGGGTGGCACTGCGAGCACACGTCGGCGTGGATCGTGCCGGACGTCGCGGTGCTGCGGGTGGTGAACGAGGCGCCACAGGTGCAGGTCACCTGGGTCACGACGTAATCGGGGTGGATGTCCTTCTTCATGGTGTCCTCTCACGGGGGTCCGGGTCGCACCACGGGTTGTGGAGCGTGAACCGGAGCCAACAGTCGATTCTACGGGCGGCGGGCACGCCACCCAAATGCAGGGCGGTCGGGCCCGTACGACGATCAGTCGCGCTGGACGCGGAGCAGGAACTCGTAGTTGGTGCGCGATGCCTTCAGCCGCTGCAGCAGCGCGGCGTGGGCCTCGGAGCGGTCGCCCTCGGCCAGCTCACGTCGCAGCTTCCAGACGATCTCGAGCTCCTCCTTGCCGAGCAGCAGCTCCTCGCGGCGGGTGCCCGAGGCGACCACGTCGATGGCCGGGAACAGCCGCTTCTCGGCGAAGTCGCTGCGCAGGCGCAGCTCGAGGTTCTCGGTGCCACGCAGCTCCTCGAAGATCACCTCGTCCACGCGGGAGCCGGAGTCGACGACCGCCGTGGCGAGGATGGTCAGCGAACCGCCGTTCTCGATGTTGCGGGCCGCACCGAAGAACCGCTTCGGCGGGAACAGCGCCGAGGAGTCGACCCCGCCGGACAGGATCCGACCGCTGGCGGGGGCCGCGAGGTTGTACGCGCGGCCCAGGCGGGTCAGCCCGTCGAGCAGGATCACGACGTCGTGGCCCAGCTCGACCAGGCGCTTGGCCCGCTCGACGGCCAGCTCGGCGACCGTGGTGTGGTCGATCGCCGGGCGGTCGAAGGTGCTCGCGATGACCTCGCCCTTGATCGAGCGCTCGAAGTCGGTGACCTCCTCGGGACGCTCGTCGACGAGGACGACCATGAGGTGGCACTCGGGGTTGTTGGCCGTGATCGCGTTGGCGATCGACTGCAGCAGCGTCGTCTTGCCGGCACGGGCGGGAGAGACGATCAGGCCGCGCTGACCCTTGCCGACCGGCGCCGCCATGTCGATGAGCCGGCCGGTCAGGTCGTCCTGGCCAGTCTCGAGGCGCAGCCGCTCGGTCGGCGAGACCGGGGTCAGCTGCGTGTACTCGACCCGGTTCTTCGCCTGCTCCGGGTCGACCCCGTTGACCGACTCGATGCGGACCATCGGGTTGAACTTCTCGCGGCGCTCGCCGTCGCGGGGCTGGCGGACCTGGCCGGCGATCGCGTCGCCGCGGCGCAGGCCGTACTTGCGGACCATCGAGAGCGACAGGTAGACGTCGTCGGGCCCGGCCAGGTAGCCGGCCGTGCGGACGAACGCGTAGTTGTCGAGCACGTCGAGGATGCCGGCGGCCGGCACCAGTACGTCGTCCTCGCGCACCTCGGTGTCGGGCTCGCGGCCGGCGCGGGTGGTGCGGTCACGGTCGCGGCCGCGGCGGCGCCGGTTGCGGCGGCTGCCGCCCTCGCCGTCGCCGTCGTCATCGATGTCGTCGTGCTCACCAGCCGCAGCGGCGGCCGCGGCGCGGGCCTGGTCCTGCTGCTGGTTCTGCTGCTGGTTCTGCTTGTTCTGCTGGTCCTGCTTCTGCTGCTGGCCGCCCTGCTGCTTCTGCTGCTGGTTCTGGCCGCCCTGCTGGTTCTGCTGGTTCTGCTTCTGCTGGCGCTGGCCCTGCTGCTTCTGCTGCTGGGCCTTCGGCTCCTCCGCCCTGGCCTGCTCTGCCTTCGGCTGGTCGCCCTTCGGCTGGTCGCCCTTCGGCTGGTCGCCCTTCGGCTGGTCCGCCTTGGGCTGTTCGTTCTTCTCGGCCTTCGGCTGCTCGGGCTTCTCAACCCGGGGCCGCTCGACCTTCTCAGCCTTGGGCTGCTCGGCCTTCGGCTGCTCGGCCTTGACCTTGGGCTGCTCGGCGGGCGCGCTGCGCTGCGTCGCCGCGCCGGCCTGGGCGGCCTTGATCGCGTCGACGAGGGCGGCCTTCTTCATCGAGCCGGCGCCGGGGATGCCCATGCCGTTAGCCATCGCCTTGAGGTCGGCGAGGAGCATGGCGTTGAGTCCACCCGTGCGCTTCTTGGGGGCCGCGGCAGCGGCGGGCGCGGTGGAGTCGGGAGTTTCGGTCACGTGAGTCCTTCCCACGTATCTCGTGGGTTCCACGATCGAACGACGGCGGAACGCGCACTGGTCTGGTTCTGCGAAGGTCCGTCCGGCCGACAGCCAGACGATCCTGGAAGAGGGGCGGGGCCAGCCCGCCGGGGCGCCGAGAACTGCGGCGCTGCGTCAATGTACCACCACGGTGGCGGGGATCACGGGGCTCAGTGGTCGTCCGGCGCGGCGCCGGTGCCGCTGACGGCCAGCGCCTGCCCGCCCCACCCCGCGGGGCACCGGGCGAGGAGCTCCTCGGTCGCGACCGAGCCGGGACCGTCGGTGAAGGCCAGCACGGTCGGGCCGGCACCGGAGATCACGGCCGGAATGCCGTCGGCACGGAGCGCCTCGACGAGGGCGAGGCTCTCGGGCATCGCGGGCCGGCGGTACTCCTGGTGCAGCCGGTCCTCGGTCGCCCGCAGCAGCTCCTCGGGGTGCCCCGACAGGGCGGCGACGAGGAGAGCGGCGCGGCCGGCGTTGGCGGCCGCGTCCGCATGGGGTACGTCGGCCGGCAGCAACCCGCGCGCCGCCTCGGTCTCGACCGGGGTGGTCGGCACGAAGACGACCGCACCGACGCGGGGGTCGACGCTGCCGGGGACCGCCCAGAAGGAGCCGTCGGCGTCCTGGCCGGAGATCACGAAGCCACCGAGCAGGGCCGGAGCCACGTTGTCGGGGTGGCCCTCGAGCTGGGCCGCGAGATCGAGCAGCGCGGCGTCGTCGAGCAGGAGGTGCCCGCCGGCGACCAGCTCCCGGGCGAGCCACACGCCGGCGACGATCGCGGCCGACGAGGAGCCGAGCCCGCGGGCGTGCGGGATGACGTTGGTGCAGGACAGGCGCAGGCCGGTCGGCTGCTTGCCCAGGCGGTCGAAGGTCGCGCGCATCGCGCGGACCACGAGGTGCCGCTCGTCGCGCGGGACCTGGCCCTCGCCGTACCCCTGGACCTCGACGACGAGCCCGTCGGGCAGCACCTCGGCCTCGAGCCGGTCGTGCAGATCGAGGGCGAGGCCCAGGGTGTCGAACCCGGGACCGAGGTTGGCCGACGTCGCGGGCACCCGGACCCGGACCGGGCCCTCCACGAAGGTCATCGGGGTCAGAGGCCTGCGGCCGCAGCGGCGGCGTCGACGTCGGCGTCGACCACCACGTCGGGCAGCACCAGGCCGTCGAGGGCGGTGGCGATGTCCTTGAGGCCGTGGCCGGTGACGGTGATCGCGACGGTGGTGCCGGTGTAGGACTCCCCCGCCTCGAGCTCGGCGAGCAGACCGGCGATGCCGGCGGCCGACGCGGGCTCGACGAAGACGCCGTCGTTGGCCGCGAGCGCCTTCTGCGCGGCCAGGATCTGGCCGTCGGAGACGGCGGCGAACCGGCCGCCGGACTCGTCGCGGGCCGCCTCGGCGAGCTTCCAGGACGCGGGGTTGCCGATCCGGATCGCGGTGGCGCGGGTCTCGGGGTCGGGGAACGGCTCGCCGGTGACCAGCGGCGCCGCGCCCTCGGCCTGGAAGCCCCGCATCACGGGCCTCTTCGTGGCGCGGCCGAGGCCGGCGTACTGCGTGTAGCCGAGCCAGTACGCCGAGATGTTGCCCGCGTTGCCGACCGGCAGCAGGTGGTAGTCGGGGGCGTCGCCGAGGAAGTCGACGATCTCGAAGGCGGCCGTCTTCTGGCCCTCGAGGCGGGCCGGGTTGACCGAGTTGACGAGGGCGACGGGGTACTTCCACGCCATCTCGCGCGCCATCCGCAGGCAGTCGTCGAAGTTGCCCCGGACCTGGATGACCTGCGAGCCGTGGAGCACGGCCTGGGCCATCTTGCCGGCGGCGATCTTGCCCTCGGGGACGAGGACGATCGGGGTGACGCCGGCCTTGGCGGCGTACGCGGCCATCGACGCGGACGTGTTGCCGGTCGAGGCGCACACGACGGCCTTCGCGCCCTCGTGGACGGCGACCGAGAGGGCCGTGGTCATGCCGCGGTCCTTGAAGGACCCGGTCGGGTTGTTGCCCTCGACCTTGAGCCACACCTGGGCGCCGGTCAGGCCGGAGAGCCACTCGGAGTGGACCAGCGGGGTCCCGCCCTCACGCAGCGTCACCGCCGGCGTGTCCTGGGGGATGTCGAGGAGCTCGCGGTACTCCTCGATGACGCCGCGCCACTGACCGTTGGGTGTGTTGCTCATGCTCACTCTTCGGTTCCCTCGACGCGCATCACCGAGGTGACCTCGCGCACGATGTCCATGTCACGCAGGTGGTCGACGGTCGCAGCCAGCGCCGCGTCCGTGGCCTCGTGCGAGACGACGACGAGCTGGGCATCGTCGCCCCGCCCCTCCTGACGAACGGTCTGGATGGAGACGCCGTGCTCGGCGAAGGCCAGGGCCACCGCCGCGAGCACGCCCGCCTTGTCGTCCACGTCGATGGCGACGTGGTAGCGGGTGCGGGTCTCCCCCATCGGCAGCACGGCCCGGTCGGCGTACGCCGACTCGCCGACGCCGCGCGTGCCCTGGCGGTGGTTGCGCGCGACCGTGACGAGGTCGCCGAGGACGGCGCTCGCGGTCGGGGACCCACCGGCACCGGGGCCGTAGAACATCAGCTGGCCGGCGGCCTCGGACTCGACGAAGACCGCGTTGTAGGCCTCGCGGACACTCGCCAGCGGGTGTGACCTGGGGATCATCGCCGGGTGGACCCGGACGCTGACCGCCTCGTCGCCGTTGTCGTCGGTGCGCAGCTCGGCGATCGCGAGCAGCTTGACGACGCTGCCCATGTCGCGCGCCGAGCGGACGTCGCCGGCGCTGACCTCGGTGATGCCCTCGCGGTGCACGTCGTTCGCGGTCACCCGCGAGTGGAACGCCAGGCTCGCGAGGATCGCGGCCTTGGCCGCGGCGTCGAAGCCCTCGACGTCGGCGGTCGGGTCCGCCTCGGCGTACCCGAGGGCCTGGGCCTCCTCCAGCGCGTCGCCGAAGCCCGCGCCCGAGGTGTCCATCTTGTCGAGGATGAAGTTGGTGGTGCCGTTGACGATGCCGAGCACCCGGGTCACCTTGTCGCCGGCGAGCGACTCGCGCAGCGGACGCAGGATCGGGATGGCACCGGCGACGGCCGCCTCGTAGTAGAGGTCGCGGCCGGCCTTCTCGGCGGCCTCGAAGAGGGTCGCGCCGTCCTCGGCGAGCAGCGCCTTGTTGGCCGTCACGACCGACGCGCCGTGCTCGAGCGCCGACAGGATGAGCGTGCGAGCCGGCTCGATGCCGCCGATCACCTCGATCACGACGTCGACGTCGTCGCGGGCGACGAGCGCCGCGGCGTCCGTGGTGAGCAGCCCGGCAGGGACCTCGACCTCGCGGGGGCTGTCGAGACGTCGTACGGCGACGCCGACCAGCTCCACGGGGGCCCCGACCCGGGCCGCAAGGTCGTCGGCCTGCTCACCGAGCAGCCGCACCACCTGCGACCCCACGGAACCGCAACCGAGCACGGCAACCTTGAGAGGACTGTTCACCCGCTGATCGTATCGGCGGCGGTGGACCATCCCGTCAGGGACGGCAGAACGCGGACACCTTGCGGTCGCCGGACCCGGGGCGGGGGGCTGTCACGGCAGCGTGACGACGACCTTCCCCGTCACCCGTCCGGTCTCCAGCCGCTCCTGGGCGGCGACGACCTCGTCGAGCGGGAAGGCTCCGTCGACGAGGACGGTGAGCCGGTCGGCGTCGGCCAGGGCCGCGACCTCGGCGAGAGTTGCGCCGTCGGCGGTGACCATGATCCGCTCGACGCCGGTCGCGCCCGCTGCCCGCAGCGCCTCGACCGCGCCCTCCGGGAAGGCGGTGATCGTGATGACCGCGGTGCCCTCCCGGACCGCACCCAGCGGCGGGACCCCGTCGCCGACCGTGGACAGCACGACGTCGACGGGACCGATCGCCGCCAGGGCGTCCTCGTCGCGGTAGTCGACCAGCTCGTCGGCGCCGAGACCGGCCAGGACGGCGTGCTTGGCCGGGCTCGCCGTGGCGACCACGTGGGCGCCGCGGGCCTTGGCGACCTGGATCGCGAGGTGGCCGACCCCGCCGGCTCCCCCGAGCACCAGCACCCTCTTGCCGGTCGCGTCGCCGACGAGACCAGCAGCCTCGAACGCGTGCCACGCGGTGAGCACGGCCAGCGGAGCGGCGCCCTGCTGCTCGACCTTCCACGACGTGGGCGCCTTCGCGAGGTCCGCCGCCGGGACGACCACGAGCTCGGCGAGGGTGTGCGCCGCGCGCGGGAAGCGCGCCAGCCCGAACACGGCGTCGCCGACCTCCAGCGACGTCACCGCCGCACCGGTCGCGAGAACCTCGCCGGCCACGTCCCAGCCGGGCAGGGGCGAGTACTCGATCGGCCCGAAGTCGCCCCCGGCCGCGCGGATCTTGACGTCGACCGGGTTCAGCCCGACGGCCGCGACCCGGACGAGCACCTCGTCGTCCGCGGGTACCGGGTCGGCGACCTCGACCAGCTCGGTGACCTCGGCGGCGGCGCCGGCCCCGGTGTAGCGCACTGCGCGCATCACTTCTCCTTCATTCGTGTTCCTGGTGGAGCCTCCAGCCTTCCGGCTGCCGGGATCGCTCACCAGTGGCCCGATGGACGACATGTGTCATGATCTGGCCATGCGCTCGTCCTCCCCGCACCGCATCGGCGTCGTCGCCCTGCCCGGCGTCTACGCCTACGAGCTCGGCGTCGCGTCACGGTTCTTCGGCGCCGCCGAGGTCGACGGCCGGCCCGCCTACGAGGTCGTCACGTGCAGCCTGGACGGACGGCCGGTGGCGACGTCCGCGGACTTCTCGGTCGTGGTCGGCGCTGACCGCTCGGTGCTCGACGAGGTCGACACGATCGTCGTACCCCCGTGGGACACGGCCCTCGACGGCGCCGACCCGATCGGCCTCGCCGACCACGCCGCGCAGCGGGTGGTGTCGTACTGCACCGGCGCGTTCACCGTCGCCGCCTCCGGCCGGCTCGACGGCCGGGCCGCGACGACCCACTGGCGCAAGGCGGACCAGTTCCGCGTCGCGTTCCCGCAGGTGGACTTCCGGCCGGACGCGCTGTTCGTCGACGAGGGCGACGTCCTGACCGCGGCCGGCGCATCGGCCGCCATCGACCTGACGCTGCACATCATCGCCAAGGATCTCGGCGCCGCCGTCGCCGCCGACGTGTCGCGAGCCACCCTCGCCCCGCCGCACCGCGGCGGCGGGCAGTCGCAGTTCGTGGCGCGTCCCGTCGTGGCGGACGGCCCGGGGACCACCGCCGACGTCCGCGCCTGGCTCCTGGACCGACTCGACCGGCCGGTCAGCCTGGACGAGGTCGCCGCGGCATTCGGCCTGAGCGTGCGGACGTTGACGCGGAGGTTCCGGGACGAGACCGGCATCACCGTGGGGAACTGGCTGGTCCAGGCCCGCGTCGAACGGGCCAAGGAGCTGCTGGAGACGAGCGATGCCGTCGTCGACGTGGTCGCGGAGCGGGCCGGCTTCGCCACCGCCGCCGCCTTGCGCAAGCACTTCCGGGACCGGGTCGGGCTCTCCCCGCAGCAGTACCGCGCCCGCTTCTCGCTCCGGGCGTCCTAGTCGAGCCGCGTCGCCGGGACGAGTGCGAGCGCGGCCGTGACGGCTGCGGCGAGCACCAGCCCGGTGGCCGCGGCTTCCGGCGCCGTCACGGCGAATCCGGCGAACACGACGCCCCCGAGGGCGAGCCCGGCGCTGTTGGCGAGGTAGTCGTTGAGCTGCAGCGCCGACGACGTACGCCCTTCCTCTCCGTGCTGCGCGGTCGCCAGGGCGAGGACCGAGAGCGTCGAGAAGGCCATGCCGATGCCGAGGCCGGCGGCGCCCCAACCGAGCACCGGTACGACGAGCGGGACTCCCGGCACGGCGACGAGCGCGAACCCGCCGATGCCAGCAGCCAGCAGCACCGCACCGAGCCGGACGCGCGTGGGCTGATCGGCGAGCAGGCGCCACCGGGCGGCGAGCACCGCGCCGGCGGACCAGGTCACCGCTCCGGTCGTGAGCACCCAACCGGCCTGGGCCAGGGAGAGGTCGCGCTGCAAGGTGAGCAGCAGCGGGACGTAGACCTCCGGGGCGGCGAAGGCGGTGCCGATCGCGGCCCGCGAGCCGAGGACGGCCGGCAGGCCAGGACCCATCCGCCAGGTGCCGGGTGGCAGCAGGCGGCGGGCACCGGCGGCGATCGCGGCGAGGCCTGCGGCCACGAGGAGCGGCCAGGCGGGGAGGGTGCGCTGGCCGGCCAGGCTGACGAGCAGCACGCCGCCCGCGGCGAGCAGCGCGACCGGGAGCCGGCCTGGCTCGGACCGGTCGACGCCCGGGCGTGAGGGGGCGTCGGCGACGAGCAGCCAGGCCGCGACCGCGACCAGCGGGACGCCGAGGAAGACCCAGCGCCAGCCCACCGCTGCGGCGACCTGGGCCGCGAGCACCGGTCCCACGAGGGCCGGCAACACCCAGGCCGTGGTCAGTACGGCGAACACGCGCGGCCGCAGGTCCTCCGGGTAGGCCTGCGCGATCACGACGTACAGGGCGACGCCGAGCACGCCGCCGCCGTACCCGTGGACGAGGCGGCCGAGCAGGAAGACAGGCATCGACGGCGCGAGTCCGGCGATCACGACCCCGGCACAGAAGATGAGGAGTCCCCGGCGCAGCGCCGGCCCCGGTCCGCGCCGGTCGACCTCGGCACCGGCAGCCGCGAGGGCCACGACGGACGCGGCGAGCGGAGCAGCGAAGGCGACGGCGTACCAGCGCAGGCCGTCGAGGTCGTCGGCCACGTCGGGCATCACCGTGGCGACGGCGAGCGCCTCGAAGGCGAAGAGGAAGGCCAGTGCGAAGACGCCGACCGTGGTCCGGCCGTGCCGGCCCCGCCACGGCGAGGTCGCCGCGGGCTCGACGAGGGCCGTCACCGCGGAGGCCGCTCGACCAGGAGGACCACCTTGCCGGTGGTGGCGCCGGCCTCCAGCGCACGGTGGGCGCTGGAGGCGTCGGCGAGTGGGAAGGCGGAGCCGACGTACGGCACCCGCTCGCCGCCGGCCGCCGCGTCCAGGGCCAGGCGCTCGAACTCGGCCAGCCGGCTCATGATGGGCGGGCCGAGCACGTCGACGACGGGGCGCGCCGGGTCGTCGTACGCGTTCTGGGTGCCGGACGCCCAGCCGTAGCGGACCAGCCGTCCTCCTGTGGCGAGCCGGTCGTAGAGCGCCTGCCCGACGTCTCCCCCGACGCCGTCGAGGACGAGGGTGAGCGGTCCAGGGACGCCGTCGACCCAACCGGGGGCACGGCGGTCGAGGGCCGGGTCGGCGCCGTGGCTGGCGGCGACGGCGACCTTGTCGGGTCCGCCAGCGATGCCGATGGCCGTCGCACCGAGGTTGCGCACGCCCTGCAGGAGCAGGGTCCCGAGCCCGCCGGCAGCGGAGGTGACGGCGACGACGTCGTCGGCGACGAGGTTCGAGAGCTCGAGGATCGCGGCAGCGGTGCGGCCGGTGCCGATCGCGGCGACGGCGGTGGCGGCGTCGAGGTGGTCCGGCAGGGCGTGGGCCCTGGTCGCCTCGACGACCGCCTGGTCGGCGTACCCACCACCGGCGAAGCCGAGGTGCGCCACGACCCGACGCCCCAGCCAGTGCTCGTCGACGCCGTCGCCCACGCGGTCGACGAACCCCGCGACCTCGCGCCCCGGGATCACCGGCAGCTCGGGTGCCGGGCCGGCGCCGAACGACTCTCCCGCCCGGATCGAGGTGTCGAGCAGGTGGACGCCGGCGACCTCGACGGCGATCCGGAGCTGGCCGGGCGCCGGGGAGAGGTCGGGCAGCTGCTCGAGGCGGAGGAGGTCGGCGGGCCCGAAGGCGTGGTGACGGATCGCGTGCATGACGGCATTCGACAACCTGAACTAGGGTTGAGGTCAATGGACCTCAACCGCGCCCTCCGCAGCCACGACCTCACCCCCAGCGACGTCGCCCACCGCTCGGGCGTCGCCGTCTCCGCCCTGCACTACTACGAGCGCGAGGGCCTGATCACCAGCATCCGCACGGCCGGCAACCAGCGCCGCTACCACCGCGACGTGCTGCGCCGGGTCGCCTTCATCCGGGTCTCCCAGGGCGTCGGCGTCTCCCTCGCCGAGATCCGCGACGCCCTCGCCACCCTCCCCGAGGGCCGCACCCCCACCAAGGCCGACTGGGCGCGCCTGTCCCGCGCCTGGCGCAGCACGCTCGACGACCGGATCAACCGGCTCGAGAGACTGCGCGACACCCTCGACGACTGCATCGGCTGCGGCTGCCTGTCGCTGAAGTCGTGCTCGCTGGCCAATCCCGGCGACGTGCTGCAGCGGTATGGCGACGGGCCGGTGCGGCTCGTCGGGCCCTCCCGCTAGTCAGCCGAGGTCGGTCGCGAGCAGGTCGTCGACCGTCTCCCGACGTACGACGACCCGGGCCTGCCCGTCCTTGACCGCGACCACCGGCGGGCGGAGGGCGTGGTTGTAGTTGGACGCCATCGAGCGGCCGTAGGCCCCCGTCGCAGGTACGGCGACCAGGTCGCCCGGGGCGATGTCGCCGGGCAGGAACTCGTCCTTGACCACGATGTCGCCGGACTCGCAGTGCTTGCCGACGACGCGGGCCAGCACCGGCGCGGCGTCGGAGGCGCGGGAGGCGAGGGTGCAGGAGTAGTCGGCGTCGTACAGGGCGGTGCGGATGTTGTCGCTCATCCCGCCGTCGACGGAGACGTAGGTGCGGGTGGCGCCGCCGTCGAGGGCGACCTGCTTGACGGTGCCGACGGTGTAGACGGTGCACATCGCCGGGCCGACGATGGCACGGCCGGGCTCGATCGACAGGTGCGGGACGGCGATGCCGAGGGCGGCGCACTCCCCCGTGACGATCTTGGTGATCTGCTCGGCCAGCACTGCCGGGTCGGCGGGGTCGTCCTGGGTCGTGTACGCGATGCCGAAGCCGCCGCCGAGGTCGAGCTCGGGCATGACGTGAGCCAGCTCGGTGGCGATGCGGGCGTGCAGGGCGAGCACGCGACGCGCGGCCACCTCCCAGCCGGAGGTGTCGAAGATCTGCGAGCCGATGTGGCTGTGCAGGCCGCGCAACTCGAGGCTGTCGTGCGCGACGACGCGCGACGCGGCCTCGAAGGCGTCGCCCGAGGAGATCGAGAAGCCGAACTTCTGGTCCTCGTGGGCGGTCGCGATGAACTCGTGGGTGTGCGCCTCGACGCCCGCGGTCACCCGGATCATCACGCCCTGGCGTACGCCGAGCTGCCGGGCGACGTCGGCGACGCGGTCGATCTCGTGGAACGAGTCCACGATGATCCGGCCCACGCCGGCGTCGACGGCACGGCGCAGCTCCATCGCCGTCTTGTTGTTGCCGTGGTAGCCGATCCGCGCCGGGTCGGTGCCGGCGCGCAGGGCGACGGTCAGCTCGCCGTCGCTGCACACGTCGAGGCAGAGTCCCTCCTCCGCCACCCATCGGGCGACGGCCGTGCACAGGAACGCCTTGCCGGCGTAGTAGACGTCGTAGCCGGCGAAGCCGTCGCGGAACCCGCGCGCCCGCGAGCGGAAGTCGTCCTCGTCGAGGACGTACGCCGGGGTGTTGACGTCGGCGACCAGGTCCGGGACCGCCAGCCCGCCGACGTGCAGCACGCCGTCGTCCTTGCGCGCCGACGACGACCACAGCGCAGGGATGAGGGCGTTGACGTCGGACGGCTCACGCAGCCAGACGGGCGACGTACCGGCGTAGTCGCCGGGCGGGACGCGTCCCATCACATGCGCTCCGGCGCGGAGACGCCGAGCAGGTCGAGGCCGTTGGCGATCACGGTCTGCGTGGCGACGACGAGCACGAGGCGTGCCAGGTTGGCCGGGCCGACGGGCTCGTCGCCCTGCGGCAGCATCCGGCACTCCTTGGTGTCGTACCACTTGTTGAAGACCGACGCGGTGTCCTCGAGGTAGCGCGCGATCCGGTGCGGCTCGCGGAGCTCGGCGGCGCTGGCCACGACCCGCGGGTACTCGGCCAGCGCGCGCAGCAGCTCACCGTCGCGGTCGTGGGACAACAGGCTCGGGTCGAAGGCGTCGCCGGGCAGCGTCATGCCGAGGTCCGCGGCGTTGGCGAGCATCCGGCAGGTCCGCGCGTGGGCGTACTGCACGTAGTAGACCGGGTTGTCGTTGGACGCCTTGGTGATCTCGGCGACGTCGAGGGTCAGCGGCGAGTCGGCCGGGTAGCGCGCCAGCGAGTAGCGCAGCGCGTCGACGCCGATCTCCCGGGCCAGGTCGTCGAGCGTGACGATGTTGCCGGCCCGCTTGGACAGCTTGAGCTCCTGGCCGTCCTTGAGGATCTTGACCAGCTGGCCGATCAGCACGTCGAGGGTCTGGTTCGGGTCGTCGCCGACGCAGGCCGCCATCGCCCGCAACCGGCCGACGTACCCGTGGTGGTCGGCGCCGAGCAGGTAGATGCAGTGGTCGAAGCCCCGCGCCCGCTTGTTGAGGTAGTAGGCGGTGTCGGAGGCGAAGTAGGTGAGCTCGCCGTCGGACTTGATGAGGACCCGGTCCTTGTCGTCGCCGAAGTCGGTGGTGCGCATCCACAGCGCGCCGCCGTCCTCGAAGACGTGCCCGAGGTCCTTGAGCCGCTGCAGCGTCTGCGGCACCGAGCCCGAGTCGTGCAGCGAGAGCTCTGAGAACCACACGTCGAAATGCGTGTTGAACCCGTCGAGCTGCTCCTGCTGCTCGGCGAGCTGGATCTCGTAGCCCTTCGCCCGTACGGCGGAGCGCCGCTCGTCGCCCTCCAGCTGGAAGATGCCGGGGCTGGCCGCCTCGACGGCCTTGGCGAGGTCGTTGACGTAGTCGCCGGCGTACCCGTCCTCGGGCTTCGGCTCGCCCAGCGCCGCGGCGATGATCGAGTCGGCGAAGTGGTTCATCTGCACGCCGCGGTCGTTGATGTAGAACTCGCGCGTCACGTCGGCGCCCGCCGCCGCGAGCACCCGGCCGATCGCGTCGCCGAGCACCGCCCACCGAGTGTGGCCCAGGTGCAGCGGACCGGTCGGGTTGGCAGAGATGAACTCGACGTTGATCTTCTGGCCCTGCAGGAGGTCGGTGCGTCCGTACGACGTCCCGGCGGCGACGACCTCGGCCGCCACCTGTCCCTGCGCGCCGGCCTCGACCGTGATGTTGAGGAAGCCCGGCCCGGCCAGCTCGACGTCGGCGATCCCGTCGGCCTGCTTGAGCTGGGCCGCCAGCAGCTCACCGAGCGCCCGCGGGTTGGTCCCGGCCTTCTTGGCCAGCTGCAGCGCGACGTTGGTCGCGTAGTCCCCGTGCCCCTTCTGCCGCGGTCGCTCCACCGTCACCTCGCTCGGGACGCCGTCGGGCAGGGCGAGATCGCCCTGGTCGACGAGCGTCGAGAGGGCGTCGACGATCGTGGTGGAGAGCTGCGCTGGAGTCACCGGCCAAGGGTATCGAGGGGCACCGGTTTCCTTTGCACGGATATCGACCGGTAGGGTTCCTCATCGCGCCACCGACCTCATCGTCGAGGCGCATGCCTCCGTAGCTCAGGGGATAGAGCACTGGTTTCCGGTACCAGGTGTCGCAGGTTCGAATCCTGCCGGAGGCGCCCATGGATTCACACGACATCTCCTTGTCGAAGCACCTCTCCCTCGTCCTGCGGCACCGGCCGGACTCGATCGGAATCACGCTCGATGCCCACGGGTGGGTCGCACTCGATGCTCTCGTCGCGGCTCTCCACGCTGCCCGCGCCCCCGCGACCCGTGCCGACGTGCTGCGCGTCGTCGCCGGCAGCGACAAGCAGCGCTTCGAGCACGACCCCGCCACGGACCTGGTCCGCGCTCACCAGGGCCACTCCGTCCCGGTCGACCTCGACCTGACGCCCGCAGCACCGCCGGACGTCCTCTTCCACGGGACGCCCTGGCGCAACGTCGACTCGATCCTCGCCACCGGACTGGACCGCCGGCAGCGCCACCACGTCCACCTCTCCCCCGACCGCTCGACGGCCGAGCGGGTCGGCGCGCGACGGGGCGACTTCGTGGTGCTCCGGGTGGACGCGGCCGCCATGGCCGCCTCCGGGCACACGTTCTGGCGCACCGGCAACGGCGTGTGGCTCGTCGACGCCGTGCCGCCGTCGTTCCTCGGCCTGGACGAACCCGCCGGGGACTGACTCCCTCAGCCGGACGGCGTCGCCCGCCGCACCAGGCAGGCCAGCTCCCGCACCGCGAGCTGCAGCTGCGTGAGGTCACCGACGCCGGCAGCGTCGTACGGCCAGCCCTCCTCGAACGCCTCCTCGACGACGGCGTCGGCCAGCTCCTCGAGCTCCTCGAGGCGGGCCAGCCGGTCGGCGGGGACCGACACGACCCGCTCGACGCTCGGGCGGGGGCGCCACTTCACGCGGTCGACGTCGCGCAGCCGGAGCTCGACGACGCCGTCGGGGAGGCCCTGCTCGGCCATCCGGACGACCTCGACCCGCTTCGAGCCGGCGCGGACGACGTACCCGACAACGGGGGCCTTGCCCGGCCGGCGCAGGCGGATCTCGACGTGGCGCTGTCGCTCCTCCGCCCTGCGCAGTCGGGTCCGGACCTTGTCGCGCTCGGGGTGCTTGCTCGTCACCTCGCCCATGGTGCCCCGTACCCTCGCTCCGTGCCATCGACCTCGCCCGACCCGACCTCCCGCGTCACCATCCACACCGACGGCGCCTGCCTGGGCAACCCGGGCCCCGGCGGGTGGGGCGCGCTGCTGAGGTACGGCCAGCACGAGAAGGAGCTGTACGGCGGCGAGGCGGCCACGACCAACAACCGGATGGAGCTGATGGCGGCCATCCAGGCCCTCGAGTCGCTCAACCGGCGCTCGGCCGTCGACCTCTACACCGACAGCAGCTACGTCCGGAACGGGATCCTGTCGTGGGTCGCGAAGTGGAAGGCCAACGGCTGGCGCACGTCCGCCAAGGCGCCGGTCAAGAACGACGACCTGTGGCGCCGCCTCGATGCCGCCGCGGCCGCCCACGACGTCGAGTGGCACTGGGTCAAGGGGCATGCCGGCGACCCCGGCAACGAGCGCGCCGACACCCTCGCCGGACAGGGTGCGCGCGAGGCGCGCGACGGCGTCACGACCGCCTGATCACCGCAGGACGAGAACACGTTCCACAGGCGGGAAACGGCGCCTCGGTGTCTGATGCGCAACACCTCGCAGCAAAGGGTGACCACAGGGCGGTATTTGCTTCCCCGGGGGACTAGCCTTGGCGGTCGACAGCCACCCGCTATCGGCAGCGGGTGCGTCCAGCTCATCGGAAGAGGCGAAGCACGTCGTGACGCAGTCGTCAGACCAGTCCACCGGATCTCCCGTTCCTGAGGACTTCGGGGCCAACGAGTGGCTCGTGGAGGAGATGAAGGAACGGTTCGAGGCCGATCCGAGCAGCGTCGATCCCGCATGGGCGACGTTCTTCAGGAACGGCAGCAGCAACGGTACGACGACCGCCGTCGCCGCTGCGCCGACCGCTCCGGCCGCAACCGCCCCCACAGCCCCGGCCCCCACAGCCCCGGCCCCCGCCGCCACGGCAGCACCCGCCGCGCCGGCCGCCCCGGCCGCCGCGCCGACCCCGAAGGCCACCCCTGCCCCGCAGGTGAGCCCCGCCTCCTCGACGACGCCGACGCCGCCGAAGGCCGACTCCCCCGCCCCGACGCCGAAGGACGCCCCGCGCCCGGCGCCGGTCACGGCCAGCGACGAGCCGACCCTGACGGTGCTGCGCGGCATCCCGGCCGCGACCGCGAAGAACATGGACATCTCGCTGTCGGTGCCGACGGCGACCTCGGTGCGCAACATCCCGGTCAAGCTGCTCTGGGACAACCGCATCGTCATCAACAGCCACCTCAAGCGCGCCCGCGGCGGCAAGGTGTCCTTCACCCACCTCATCGGCTACGCGATCGTCAAGGCGATCAAGGCGCTGCCGGCGATGAACAACACCTTCGACGAGATCGACGGCAAGCCGACCATGGTCACGCCGGCCCACATCAACCTGGGCCTGGCGATCGACCAGCAGAAGAAGGACGGCACCCGCCAGCTGGTGGCGCCGAGCATCAAGGCGTGTGAGTCGATGGACTTCGCGCAGTTCTGGACGGCGTACGAGGACATCGTGCGCAAGGCCAAGGACAACAAGCTGACCATGGAGGACTACTCCGGTACGACGGTCAGCCTCACCAACGTCGGCGGCCTCGGCACCAACAACTCGGTGCCGCGCCTGATGCAGGGCCAGGCCGCGATCATCGGCGTCGGCTCGATGGACTACCCGCCGGAGTTCCAGGGCGCGTCCGAGGACACGATCGCGCGCAACGCGATCTCCCGGATCATGACGATGACCTCGACGTACGACCACCGCGTCATCCAGGGCGCACAGTCGGGCGAGTTCCTCGGCCAGGTGCACAAGTACCTGCTCGGCCAGGACGGCTTCTACGACGAGATCTTCCGCGCACTGCGGATCCCCTACGAGCCGATCCGCTGGAACGCCGACATCGCGACGTCCCACGACGACCAGATCGACAAGCAGGCCCGGATCCTCGAGCTGATCCACGCCTACCGCGTGCGCGGCCACCTGATGGCCGACACCGACCCGCTGGAGTACAAGCAGCGCAGCCACCCGGACCTGCGCATCGAGTCGCACGGCCTGACTCTGTGGGACCTCGAGCGCGAGTTCCCGACCGGCTCGTTCGGTGGCCGCGACCGCCGCTTCATGAAGCTGCGCGACATCCTCGGCATCCTGCGTGACTCCTACTGCCGCACCACCGGCATCGAGTACATGCACATCATGGATCCCGAGCAGCGCGCGTGGATCCAGGAGCGCGTCGAGCAGCCCCACAGCAAGCCGCCCCGCGAGGAGCAGCTGCGGATCCTGCTGAAGCTCAACCAGGCCGAGGCCTTCGAGACCTTCCTGCAGACCAAGTTCGTGGGCCAGAAGCGGTTCTCGCTCGAGGGTGGCGAGACCACGGTCCCCGTCGTCGACGAGATCGCCGAGGCGGCCGCGCAGGCCGGCCTGGTCGAGGTCGCGATCGGCATGGCCCACCGCGGCCGGCTCAACATGCTGGCCAACATCGTCGGCAAGTCCTACAACCAGATCTTCCGCGAGTTCGAGGGCAACATCGACCCGCGCACGGTCCAGGGCTCCGGCGACGTGAAGTACCACCTGGGCGCCGAGGGCACCTTCGTGGCCGGCACCGGCGAGACCATCGCCGTGTCGATCGCCGCGAACCCCTCGCACCTCGAGACGGTCGACCCGGTCCTCGAGGGCATCGCCCGCGCCAAGCAGGACGTGCTCGACCGTGGCGCCGAGTTCCCGGTGCTGCCGATGCTCATCCACGGCGACGCGGCCTTCGCTGGCCAGGGTGTCGTGGCCGAGACGCTCAACCTCTCGCAGCTGCGCGGCTACCGCACCGGCGGCACGATCCACGTGGTCATCAACAACCAGGTCGGGTTCACCACCTCCCCCGGCTCGTCGCGCTCGACGCTCTACTGCACCGACGTGGCCCGGATGGTGCAGGCGCCGATCTTCCACGTCAACGGCGACGACCCGGAGGCGTGCATCCGCGTCGCCCGGCTCGCGTTCGAGTACCGCCAGGCGTTCAACAGCGACGTCGTCATCGACCTCGTCTGCTACCGCCGCCGCGGGCACAACGAGGGCGACGACCCGTCGTACACCCAGCCGCTGATGTACGACCTCATCGAGCAGAAGCGCTCGGTCCGCAAGCTCTACACGGAGTCCCTCATCGGTCGTGGCGACATCACGATCGAGGAGGCCGAGCAGGTGCTGCGCGACTACCAGCAGCAGCTGGAGCGCGTGTTCACCGAGGTCCGCGAGGCGTCGTCGGCGCCCAAGGAGTGGACGACCGTCCCGGACTACCCGGACAAGTCGGTCGGCGAGACCCAGACCGCCGTGACGCCGGAGGTCCTCAAGCGGATCGCCGATGCCTACGTGACCCCGCCCGACGGCTTCACCGTCCACCCGAAGGTGATGCCCCAGCTCCAGCGCCGCGCCGCCGCGATCGCCGACGGCCCGATCGACTGGGGCACCGGCGAGATCCTCGCGTTCGGCTCGCTGCTGATGGACGGGCGCCCGGTGCGCCTGGCCGGCCAGGACTCGCGGCGCGGCACGTTCGTGCAGCGGTTCGCGACGATCATCGACCGGGTCAACGCCGACGAGTGGACGCCGCTGGCCAACCTCACCGAGGAGCAGGCGAAGTTCTTCGTCTACGACAGCCTGCTGTCGGAGTACGCCGCGCTCGGCTTCGAGTACGGCTACTCGGTGGCCCGCCCCGACGCGCTCGTGCTGTGGGAGGCTCAGTTCGGCGACTTCGTCAACGGCGCCCAGTCCGTCATCGACGAGTACATCTCGGCCGGCAAGACCAAGTGGGGCCAGGACTCCGGCGTCGTGCTGCTGCTGCCGCACGGCTACGAGGGCCAGGGTGCCGACCACTCGTCCGCGCGCATCGAGCGGTTCCTCGCCCTGTGCGCCGACGAGGCGATGGTCGTCGCGCAGCCGTCGACGCCCGCGTCGTACTTCCACCTGCTGCGCCGCCACTCGCTCGGCGAGGAGCACCTGCCGCTCATCGTGTTCACGCCGAAGTCGATGCTCAAGCGCAAGGAGGCGGCCTCGGTGCCGGCCGACTTCACCTCCGGCGAGTTCCGCCCGGTGATCGGCGACGCGACGGCGGACCCGGCCAAGGTGAAGACCGTGCTGCTCGTCTCGGGCCGGCTCACCTGGGACCTGATGGTCGAGCGCCAGAAGTCGGAGCGCGACGACGTGGCGATCCTACGCGTCGAGCAGCTCTACCCGTGGCCGACCGAGCAGGTGAAGGCCGAGCTCGACAAGTACCCGAACGCCACCGTGAAGTGG
The DNA here is from genome assembly GCF_057813895.1 of Nocardioides sp. F233. Taxonomy (NCBI): domain Bacteria; kingdom Bacillati; phylum Actinomycetota; class Actinomycetes; order Propionibacteriales; family Nocardioidaceae; genus Nocardioides; species Nocardioides sp. F233. The sequence continues at coordinate 624,453 of NZ_JBVASH010000002.1, read as the reverse complement.
GTCCAGGACGAGCCCTACAACCAGGGCCCGTGGCCGTCGTTCTACCTGAACGTCGTCCCGCAGCTGGGCCGGGCCATCCAGCCCGTCACCCGCGCCGCGTCCTCCACCACGGCGGTCGGTACGGCCAAGCGCCACCAGGAGGAGGCCAAGGTCCTCATCGGCGAAGCGTTCGGCGACTGATGTACTTCACCGACCGCGGGATCGAGGAGCTCGAGCAGCGGCGGGGCGACGAGGAGGTCACCCTGGCCTGGCTCGGCGAGCGGCTGCAGGAGTTCGTCGACACGCACCCGGAGTTCGAGACGGCCGTCGAGCGGTTCGCCACCTGGCTGGCCCGGCTCGACGACCCCGAGGACTGAGCGCGAACAGAGCACGTACGACGAGGGCCCGGCGGATCTCCGCCGGGCCCTCGCCCCATCTCCGGTGACCCGTGGGAGGTCAGCCGACCGGAACCGGTTCGGGCGCCGCCTCGGGTGCGGCCTCGGAGAGGCCGACCCGGCGGTGCAGCGCCCGCAGCGGGCGCGGCGCCCACCAGGAGCGCTCCCCGAGCAGCCGGATGCTGGCCGGGAGCAGTACGCCGCGGACCAGGGTCGCGTCGATCAGGATCGCCAGCCCGGTGCCGAGCCCGAAGAACTGGATGAAGCTGACCGAGCTCACCAGGAAGGCGAAGAAGCTGATCGCGATCAGCGCCGCCGCGGTGCTGACGATCCGACCGGTGTGGGCCAGGCCGTGGACCATCGCCTCGTCGTTGGCCATCCCGCGGTCGCGCATCTCCTTGATCCGGCTCATCACGAAGACCTCGTAGTCCATCGACAGCCCGAAGGCGACGCAGAACAGCAGCACCATCATCGAGCTGTCCATCGGCTGCGGCGTGAAGCCGAGCACCCCGGACAGGTGGCCGTCCTGGAACACCCACACCATCGCGCCGAGGGTGGCGCCGAGGCCGACCGCGTTGAGCACGAGCGCCCGCAGCGGCTGGACGACGCTGCCGGTGAACAGGAACAGGATCACCATCGTGGTGAGCACCAGCCAGCCGGCGACGAGTGGCAGCCGGTCCCCGATCCCGGTCATCTGGTCGTGCAGCTCGGCGCTCGCTCCGCCCACGAGCGCCTGCGTCCCGGCAGGTGCGGGGACGTCGCGCACGTCGCCGACCAGGGCCCGCGCATCGGCGGACATCGGGTCGAGGTCGGTGACCACCGAGACCAGGTCGGCGTCACGACCCGCCTGGGTGTCGACCCGGACCACGCCGGGCAGCTCCCCCAGGGTCGCGGCGTACGACGCCAGCTCGGCCTCGGGCACCGTCGAGGTGGTGACCACCTGGATCGGGTGGGTGCCGTCACCGGCGAACGACGAGCGCAGCACGTCGCCGGCCTGCCGGCTGGACGCGCTCGTGGGCAGCACCCGGTCGTCCGGGGTGCCGAGCTCGATGCCGGCGAGCGGGATCGCCATCACCAGCAGGCCGGCGAGGACCGGCAGCGCACTGAGCAGCGGTCGCCGCGCCACGAACCGGGCCAGCCGTGCCCACACCGGCGCCTCCTCGCCCCGGATGCCGCGCATCCGCGGGACCGGCCAGGCGTCGATCCGGTCGCCGAGCAGGCTGATGCCCGCCGGGAGGACGACGACCGCGGCGAAGGCGGTGATCAGCATGACGCCGATGCCGGCGTAGGCGAAGGAGCGCAGGAAGTACATCGGGAACACGAGCAGCGCCGCCAGCGCCACCGCGACGGTGGTCGCGCTGAAGGCGATGGTCCGGCCCGCGGTCTCGACCGCCCGTCGTACGGCGTCCTGGTGGGCACGTCCCGCAGCCCGCTCCTCGCGTACCCGGGCCACCATGAGCAGTCCGTAGTCGACGGCGAGGCCGAGCCCGAGCCCCGTGGTGAGGTTGACCGAGTAGATCGAGACGTCGGTCGCCGAGCCGAGGATCGAGAGCTCGGCGAAGGTGCCGAAGATGGCGGCGACACCGACGCCGAGGGTGACCAGCGCGCCGACGACGTTGCCGAACGCCAGCACCAGCAGCACGAGGATGAGCGGGATCGCGATGCTCTCGGCGAGCCCGAGGTCCTGGCCGATCTGGGCACCGATCTCCTCGCCGACGACCTCGCCGCCGGCGACGTCGACCTTCAGCGGGCCGGCGGTGCCCTCGTACTCGTCGAGCACGGCACCCGGGTCGGCCTCCTCGCCGGGCGCGACCGACGCGGTGACCAGCGCGTACCTGCCGTCGGTCGAGCGCATCGGGCCGGCGCGGCCGTCGAAGTACGACACCACGTCGGCCAGTGCCGGGTCCGAGCGCAGCCGCTCGGTCAACGCGGCGCCCGCCTCGGTCGCGTCCGGGGCGTCGACGTCGCCGCCCGCTGCCTCGACGACGAACACGTAGTCGGCTCCCCCGGCGAACCGGTCCTCGAGGAGGGCCGCGGCGCGGCTGCTCTCGGAGTCGGGGTCGTCGAAGCCGGCCGTCTGCAGCTTGGAGAAGGCACCCACGCCGACGACCGCGGCGAGCACCACCCCGAGCAGGCCGAGCGCGAGCACCGTGCGGGCCCGCCTCGTCACCAGTCCACCGATCCAGCTGAACATCGCGCTCCTCCAATGTGTGCGCCCGTAAACTTTGTGAGTGTTAACTTGGCATGGATGTGTACGGGTGTCAACATGTTCTCCGTGACGACCTCGAAGCGGAGCTACCACCACGGCGACCTGCGCAACGCCCTCGCCCGGGCAGCGGCGGACCTCGCCGCGACCGGCGGCCCCGACGCCGTCACGATCCGCGGCGCGGCGCGCGAGGTGGGCGTCACCCCCACCGCGGCCTACCGGCACTTCGAGAACCAGGCCGAGCTGCTCGACGCCGCCCGGGCACTGGCGATGGACGGCATGGTCGCCGCGATGGCCGACTACCTCGCGCAGGTGCCGGCCGACGGTGACCCGGTCGAGCGGGCCGTCGAGCGGCTGCGCTCCACCGGACGCGGCTACGTCCGGTTCGCGATCGAGGGGCCCGGCGTCTTCCGGACCTGCTTCACCGGCGGCCTGCGCGACGAAGGCGGTGCGGACGGGATGGGCGAGCCGGCACCGTACCTGCTGCTCAGCGACATGCTCGACCAGCTGGTCGAGGTCGGCTACCTCGCCCCCGAGGACCGCCCGGACGCGGAGGCCGGTCCCTGGGCGGCGGTGCACGGCCTGGCGATGCTGCTCATCGACGGACCGATGTCGGAGCTGGGCCCGGCCGAGCAGGACGTCGCGATCGCACGCACCCTCGACATGGTCAGCCGCGGACTGGCAACCGGCCCGCGGGGTCGGCGTACCCACTAGTGTCACCCGCGTGAGCGAGGAGCTGATCGACTACGCGGCCTGGGGCGAGCACTTCTTCGCCACCGCCGTGACCGCCGAGCGGGTGCTGGCCGGCGTCAACGTGCTGGCCGGACGCCCCATCGACGTCGGCCCGCTGGGCGTCGGCCCCGGACGGATCGCCAAGGTGACCGCGCAGGGCACCATCGGTACGGCGACCGGCGAGCGTGTCGGTGCCGACCCGGTGTCCTTCCACGTCGACCTGCCGGTGACACTGAAGTTCAGCATCGACCTCGGCATGGACAAGCAGAACTTCGACGCCGAGATCACGGTGCCGCTCGTGATCACCGCACACGGGCGCGCCGACCTCGCCATCGTCCTCGACGTGACCCCGCCCGCGTCCGCACAGGTCGTCGTACGCCTCAAGGCGCAGGGCCTGCGCGCCTCACTGACCAGCAAGGCGGCCAACGTCGAGGGCGAGCTGCGCCGGTTCGTGGCGAAGTACGTCGCCAAGGAGCTCGAGAAGCCCTACGTCCGCCAGGCCACGATCATCGACGTGGGCGCCGCGGTCGAGAAGGCCGCCGCCGGGCTGGGCCCGCGCGAGGAGAGCCCGATGGCCGACGAGCTGACCGACGACCTGCCGGCCGCGATGGAGGCCGAGCTCGAGCACACCGCCCAGCTCTTCCTGGAGGACGACGAGTGAACGCCTATCCCCCGGCTCCGTGGCACATGCACGGGTCCCTGTGGCTGTCGGTGTTCCGGCTCGGCCGCGACGTCGACGCGCACCACCCTGCCGGGACGTACGGCGTCGCGCTGGTCTCCTACGAGGAGCCGAGCCCACTGACCTACCACGAGCTGCTGCTCGCCCGCACGACGAAGAACTCGGCCGGCAAGGGCGCGGTGACGATCACCGACATCTGGGTCGACTCCCCCGCCTCACAGGCCGGCGGCCGCGCGCTGTGGGCGATCCCCAAGGAGCTGTGCGACTTCGACCTCGACACCAGCTTCCGCGGTCCGGTCACCTCGACGGACTGGTCAGCGACCGTGGAGCGGCGCCCGATCGCCGAGGCCAGCTTCACCGACGTGTCCCGCGCCGCGGTCCGGTTGCCGTTCACCGGCCTGGTCGAGCAGCCCGGCATCCCCGAGCACCCGGAGACCGCCGACGTCGTGATGAAGGGCAACGCCAAGGCGCTGCCCTGCCGCGGCCGGTGGAGCTTCGCCGCCGACGGGCCGCTCGGGTTCATGCGGGACGCCCGGCAGCTGGGCTCGTTCCGGATGGCCGACTTCCGGCTCGCGTTCGACTAGGCCTCGTCGCCGGACTCCGGCAGCCCCGGCGCGTCCGAGCCGTGCTCGGCGAGCGCGCGCTGCGAGGAGTCCTTGATCTCGAAGATCTCGGTGGCGAAGCCGCCGACGGCCGCGGCCACCTCGCCCACGGCGCGGGTCACGATGCTCGCGACCTCGCCGACGGTCTGGGCCGCGGCCTCGGCACCCGCCTGGAGCGCGTCCTTGGTGATCTCGGCCTTGCTGAGGTGGTCGCGTCCGTCGCTCATGGGCGTCAGTCTCTCCCGCGGAGGCTCAGGCTGCCAACGAGTCCTCGGTCACGGCCTCGGGGCCGCGGACCGGAGCCGCCTTCGACGTACCGCCCGGGAACGAGAGGCGGACGATCTTGCGGAACACGCTGAACAGCTGCCGGTGCAGCGGGCCCTTGTTGTAGGGCAGCCCGTAGCGCTCGCAGATCGCCTCGACCTCGACAGCCATCTCGGGGTAGCGACGCGCGGGGATGTCCGGGAACAGGTGGTGCTCGATCTGGTGGGACAGGTTGCCGCTCATCACGTGCATCAACTTGCCGCCGGTGATGTTGGCCGAGCCGAGCATCTGACGCAGGTACCACTGGCCGCGGGTCTCGTTCTCGGTCTCCTCGACCGAGAAGGTCGCGACCCCGGCCGGGAAGTGGCCGCAGAAGATGATGTTGAAGGTCCAGATGTTGCGGACCAGGTTGGCGACGGCGTTGCCCGCGAGGGTGCTGAGGAAGAGCGGGCCCGTCAGCGCCGGGAAGAGCACGTAGTCCTTGAGGACCTGCTTGCCCATCTTCTTGCGGATCCGGCGCCAGATAGGGGCGTTCTCGCCGCGGAACATCCTGCGGCGACCGGCGAACACCTCCTCCGTCTCGAGGTCGTGCAGCGCCACGCCCCACTCGAAGAAGGTCATCAGCAAGAACGCCCACAGCGGGTTGCCGAGGTAGTAGGGGTTCCACTTCTGGTCCTCGTCCATGCGGAGGATGCCGTAGCCCACGTCGCGGTCCTTGCCCACGACGTTGGTGTAGGTGTGGTGCATGTAGTTGTGGCCGTACTTCCAGTTCTCCGCCGGGGCCATGGTGTCCCAGTCGAACATCCGGGAGTTGAACGTCGGGTCGCCCATCCAGTCGTACTGGCCGTGCATGACGTTGTGGCCGATCTCCATGTTGTCGAGGATCTTCGACACGCTGAGGGCGGCGACCGCGAGCGGCCAGGCCGGCGGCAGGTAGAACAGCGCCCGGCCGACGATCTCGAAGCTGCGCTGGGCCTTGACGACCTTGCGCAGGTACTCCGCGTCAGGCTCGCCGAGGTCGGCGATGACGCGCAGGCGGAGCGCGTCGAGCTCGGCTCCGAGCTGGTCGATCTCGGCGTGGGTCAGGCCGTGGTACTTCTCGTGGGTGTCGATGTCGGCGATCAGGGTGTCGGTCATCGCGATGCCTTTCACAGGTCGATGTGGCAGTCACCGGCGGCGGCGGTCACGCAGATGCGGACCTCCTCGTCCGGCAGCGCGGACTCCTCACCGGTCAGGATGTTGCGGACGGTGCCCGCGGTCTTGGTGCGCGTGCAGGAGAAGCAGATGCCCATCCGGCAACCGAACTCCGGCGTCAGACCGAGCTCCTCGGCCTGCTCGAGCAGGCTCGCGCCCGACGCGGCGACGGTCTTGCCGGCGCGGGTGAAGGAGATCTCGCCCTCGATCTCCTCGCCGGGCGCGGCCGCACGGGCGACCGCCGGCTTGAAGAACTCCATCTGCAGGCGGGTCGAGCCGTCGTACGCCTCGCGCACGAGCTCGACGAGCCCGGGCGGACCGCAGAGCCAGGTGTCGGTCTCCTTGTAATCGGGCACGAGCCGGCGCAGCTCGAACTCGCTGAAGATCTGGTCGCCGTGGCGCAGGTGCACGTCGACGCCGTTGTCGGCCTCGGCGATCGCCGCGAGCTCGTCAGCGAAGATCTGGTCCTCGGGGCTACGGGCGAAGTGCAGGAAGGTGACCTTGCGGCCGGCGTGCCCGTCGTACCCGTCGCGGAGCAGCGTGCGCAGCATCGACATCGCCGGGGTGATGCCCGAGCCGCCGGTGATGAACAGCAGCCGGCTGATCGTCGGGGTCGCCGGGCTCTCGACGAGGGTGAACTCGCCCTGCGCCTGGCTGAGGTGGAGGATCTGGCCGGGCTCGGCGTGCCGCACGAGGTACGACGACACCTGGCCCTCGTCGTGGGCGCGGATGGTGAGCGTGAACCGCTCACCGCGACCGGAGGCGGCCGAGGAGATCGAGAACGCCCGGGTGTGCCGCTTGGCCGAGCCGGGGAGCTCGACGCCGACCAGGACGTGCTGGCCGGCCCGGTGGCCGCGCCAGGTCGACGTCGGCTGCAGGGTGATCGTGGCGACCGGTGCGTCGCCGTCGGTCTCGCGGTGGATCGACACGATCCGGGCCCGGACGTCGTGCGCGGCCCACATGGGGTTGAAGCGCTCGAGATAGCTGTCGACGCCGTGCGGGGTGGTCAGCGCCGCGGCGAACCGCGAGCGCAGGAGCCGCCCGAGGGGTCCGCCGTAGGCCGGCGGGGAGATGAGCGCGGACATCGCGCCTCCTTCGTTGGCGGAAACTTGGGTGTACATCCGTACTCCGAAACTCTCGCCCGTCGGCCCAGGGGTGGTCAACGACCCGACCACGTGACAGTGCACACATGTTCACTCACGTAGGATGCGTCCATGGCCCAGACCCGTGTCGAGCAGAAGGAGCGGACCCGCCGCGCCATCCTCGACGCGGCGCTCACGCTGTCCGAGGACTCCGCCCTCGTCGCCCTGTCGCTGCGCCAGGTCGCCAAGGAGGTCGGCATCGTGCCGACCGCGTTCTACCGGCACTTCCCCTCGATCGAGCACCTCGGCCTGGCGCTGGTCGAGGAGTCGCTCGACACCCTGCGCGCGCTGCTGCGCGAGCTGCGGCACACCGCCGGCGAGGACGCCGGGACGATCATCGACGGCTCGGTCGCGGTCCTCGTCGAGCAGGTGCGCCAGGACCACGCCCACTACGGCTTCATCGCCCGGGAGCGGTTCGCCGGGCCGGCCGGGGTGCGCGACGCGATCGCGCGCGGCATCGAGCTCGCCGAGCGCGAGCTGGCCACCGACATCGCCCACCTGCCCGGCACCGACACCTGGACCGAGCGCGACCTCGAGGTGCTCTCCGAGCTGATCGTGGGCTCGATGGTCACCACCGCCGAGCGACTGCTCGGCACCGAGCCGGGCTCGCCCGCCGAGGAGCGGGTCGCCGAGGCCGCGCGCACCCAGCTGCGGATGATGCTGGTCGGGGCCCGCAACTGGCGCTCCCGCAATTCCTGATCCGCCGGTGCAACCCCGCAGGGGTCCCCACTCGTCTATCTCGTGGACCACCCATTCCCCACCAGCCAGGAGAACCTCCATGTCCGTCTCGGGCCGCCGTACCGTCCCCGCCGCCGTCGCTGCCGTCCTCGCCCTCGTCGCCGGCCTGCTCGCGACCTTCCTCGTCGCGCCCCCGTCCTCGGCCGCGACCGACCGGACCCGGGTGGTCGTGAGGGTCGCCGACTGCGAGGGCTGCCAGGTCTTCGTGCAGCAGGGCCTGCGCAACCGCTGGTGGGCGAGCAGGACGCGCACCGTGCAGGACGGCAAGGTCGTGTTCGTCGTCCCGTCGAGCCGGACCCGCGGCATGTCGATCGGCATCACCGGCACCTGGGAGGCCGCGTCGCCGCACCCGTCGGGCTTCCAGGCGATCGTGGCCCTGCGCTACAAGGGCGTCGCGGCCGGCACCACGATCGACCAGGCGAGCGCACAGACCAAGCAGCGCGGCTCGGCCTGCTTCCCCGGCACGAACGCGCACCGCGTCGTCTTCCACGTCACCGCCCGCAAGGTCACCATCGCCGGCAACGGCGGCCCCGCCGACACGACGATGGCCTGGGCCGACCCGCAGGTCCGCACGATGCGCGGCACGATGATGGAGGTCTTCGACGGCGTGGCCGGCGCGCAGGACATCGTGCCCTGCTGGTGAGACTCCTGGCGAGCGTCACGCTCGTCACGTTCGGTGGACGGCCGGTGAGCCCGGCAGGGACCATGGCGCGGTGCCGACCGCGACCGATCTCCTGAGCACCGCCGCCCGCAACGCCTGGGCGATCTCGCCCCTCGGCGACGGCGTCGAGCAGTACGACGGCCTGCCGGCCACCGTGCTCTCCGACGCCCCGCACCGGCGACTCGTGCGCTACGACCGCACCACGACGGCCCGCGCCGCCCGGCCGGTGCTGCTCGTGCCGCCGCTGGCCGTCTCGGCCCGCTGCTTCGACCTGCGCCCCGGGCAGAGCCTGGCCGGCCACCTGCTGGAGGCCGGCCGGGCGACGTACCTCGTCGACTACGGGCGGATCACCTTCGCCGACCGCGGCATGGGCTTCGAGGCCTGGATCGACGACATCCTCCCGACCGCGATCCACGCCGTGCTCGCCGACCACGCCGCCGGCGCGGACGAGGCCGACGGCGTCGACCTGGTCGGCTGGTCGCTCGGCGGCACGATGAGCCTGCTCACCGCCGCCGCCCACCCCGACCTGCCGATCGCGTCGTTGACCGCCTTCGGCACGCCGATCGACTACACGCAGATCCCGGCGGTCCAGCCGCTCGTGGTCGCCGACCGGCTGCTCGGCACCCGTGCCGTCACCGCGCCGACCGCTGCCCTCGGCGGCGTGCCCCGCCACCTGGTGCGGGCCAGCTACCGGGCGATGGCCCCCAAGCGTGAGCTCACCAAGGCCGTGCACCTGGCGAAGAACATCCTCGACACCGAGGCCCTCGCCCGCACCAGCGCCATCGACGACTTCATCGGCGAGATGCCGGGCTACCCGGGCCGCGCGTACCACCAGATCCACACCCGACTGATGGTTCGCAACGAGCTCGCGTCCGGCACCGTTCGGCTCAGCCGCAAGCGCGAGGTCCGGCTGGCCGACGTACGCACCCCCGTGCTCTTCGTCGGCAGCGAGACCGACAACATCGCCGACGGCCCGGCCGTGCGGGCCGGCGCGGACGTCGTCCCCGGTGCCCGGTACGCCGCCGCCGACGGCCTCAGCCACCTCGGCCTGGTCGCCGGCCCCAAGGCTGCCGAGGTCAGCTGGCCGCTCCTCGACGAGTTCCTGGACGCGGCTTCCTGACTTCTTCTGTCGCTTCCTGACGGTTGCAACAGCCAAGAAGCGCAGGGATACCCGCTTCAGCGGGTATCCCTGCGCCTCGGATCAGCGGTCAGTGCCCGCCGTGGGCACCGGCCGGCAGGTTCGACTTCGACGGCAGCAGCAGCGACATCGCGATCACCACGACGCCGATCACCGCACCAGCGAAGAAGGCCCACTGCAGGCCGCCCATGAAGGCGTCGGCCGGCGAGCTGCCCGACTCCGCGAGGTGCTCGGTCCGGTTCGTCATGATCACGACCAGCAGCGCGGTGCCGATCGCACCGGCGACCTGCTGGAGCGTGCCGAGCAGCGAGCTGCCGTGGGAGTACAGCTGCGGCGCCAGGTCACCCAGGCCGATCGTGAAGACCGGCGTGAAGATGGTGGCCAGGCTGGCCATCAGCGCGACGTGCAGCGCCACGAGCAGGGCGTACGGCGTGTCGACGCCGATCCGGCTCAGCGCGAACAGCAGTGCGACCATCACGACCGAGCCGGGGATGACCAGCGGCCGGGCACCGATCCGGTCGAAGGCCTTGCCGACCTGCGGGCCGAGCAGGCCCATGGTCAGGCCACCGGGCATGACCAGCAGGCCGGTCTCCAGCTCGCTGAGACCACGCAGGTTCTGCAGGTAGAGCGGCAGCAGGAGCATCGAGCCGAGGAACGCCATGAAGCCGGCCGACATCAGGATCAGCGACACCGTGAAGTTGCGGACCTTCAGGGTGCGCAGGTCCATCAGGGGGCGGTCCGAGCGCTGCAGGAACAGCTGGTAGACCGCGAACGCGGCGATCAGCACGACACCAGTGCCGATGAGCAGGGCAGGCTCGGTCCACTTGGCGTTGCCGACCTTGCTCAGGCCGTAGACGAAGGTGCTGAAGCCACCGGCGGCCAGCACCACGCTGAGCCAGCTGATCGGGCTGCGGTTGGTCTCGCCGACGTTCTCGAGCTGCTTGAAGCCGAAGAAGCCGACCAGGACGGCGATCGGGAGGACGACCGCGAAGATCAGCCGCCACGAGCCGAAGTGGAGCAGCACACCGGACACGGCCGGGCCGAGCGCCGGGGCGCAGGACATCGCGAGGGTGACCTGGCCCATCACACGGCCGCGGTCCTCGGCGGCGACGACCGTCATCAGGGTGGTCATCAGCAGCGGCATCATGACCGCCGTACCGCCGGCCTGGACGACCCGACCGACGAGCAGCACGCCGAAGGTCGGCGCGAGCGCGGCGATGAGCGTGCCGATGCTGAAGGTGATCATCGCGGTGGCGTACGCCGTGCGCGTGGTCACCCGCTGCAGGAACCAGCCCGTCACCGGGATGACCGCCGCCATGGTCAACATGAACACCGTGAGCGACCACTGGGCGGTGGTCTCGGTGATCTTGAAGTCGGTCATCAACCGCGGCACCGCGTTGACGAGGGTCGTCTCGTTGAGGATCACGACGAAGGTCGCCGCGACCAGGAGCTTGATGACGAGCGGAGTTCGCCCCGGGGTGGCCGAGGCACTCGTGAACTCCTGCTCCAACGCGGCGATGTCGCCGGTCTCAGCGGGTCCGGAGGGCGCAGTCATGACAGGTCCTATCGGTTGGTGGCAGGGTCTGGCGGTGGCCGACCCCGTGACGCCGGACGGTTCGGGCTGGCCGTCGCTTCACAAGTACGACGAACCAGCCGTCACCAGATCGACATGGCGAACCGAGGAAATTCATCGGCCGCCCCATCGGGCGCTGACAGGAGTCAATCGTCCAGCACCGACAGTCATTCCCGCCACTGGTTAAAAAGGGCTCACCAGAGCCCTGCGGACCGCGTCAGCGGGTGAAGACGACCTTCCCGAAGACGTCGCCGCTGGCCATCGCCGCGAACCCGTCGCGGGCCTCGGTCATCGGCAGCACCCGGTCGATGACGGGACGCACGCCGGTGGCGTCGAGCATCGTGACCAGGCTCGCCAGCTCGTCGCGGGTGCCCATCGTCGAGCCGATCACCGACAGCTGGAGGAAGAAGATCCGGGTCAGCTCGGCGTCGTCGAGGTTCGGGCCCGACGTCGTACCGGAGATGACGATCCTGCCGCCCGGCCGCAGCGCCCGGATGGAGTGCGACCAGGTCGCGCGGCCGACGGTCTCCATGACGGCGTCGACCTTGGCGGGCAGCCGGGCGCCGGACTCGAACACCTCGTGCGCACCGAGCTCGAGCGCCTTGGCCCGCTTGGCCTCGTCGCGGCTGGTCGCCAGCACCCGCAGGCCGCCGGCCCGCGCCAGCGCGATCAGCGCGGTCGCGACGCCACCGCCCGCGCCCTGCACCAGCACGGTGTCGCCCGCCTTGAGCCCGCCCTGCGTGAACAGCATCCGGTACGCCGTCAGCCAGGCCGTCGGCAGGCAGGCCGCCTCCTCGAAGGACAGGGACGCGGGCTTCGGCACGACGTTGCGCCGCGGCACGATCACCTTGTCCGCGAAGGTGCCCTGGTGCCGCTCCGAGAGCAGCGACCGGCGCGGGTCGAACGTCTCGTCCCCGGACCAGTCGGGGTCGGAGACGACGGCGTGCACGACGACCTCGTTGCCGTCCTCGTCGTACCCGGCCGCGTCGCAGCCCAGGATCATCGGCAGCGACTCGGCCTTCAGCCCGACACCGCGCAGCGACCAGAGGTCGTGGTGGTTGAGCGAGGCCGCCTTGACGCTCACCGTGGTCCAGCCGTCGGGCGCGACCGGGTCGGGTCGCTCCCCCACGACGAGGCCCTTCAGCGGGTCGTCGGACGAGCTGGCGAAGGAGTCGGCGTAGACGGCGAACATGAGGCCCGACCCTACCGAGCCCGGCCGCAGGCCGGGCCCCTCGTCCGAGGGTGGGTCAGATACGTGCGACGCCGTCGCGACGGGCCGCCTCGGCCACAGCGGCAGCCACGGCCGGCCCGACCCGCGGGTCGAACGGCGACGGGATGACCAGGTCCTCGGACAGGTCGTCGCCCACCAGCGCGGCGAGCGCGTCGGCGGCGGCGACCTTCATGCCCTCGGTGATCGAGCTGGCGTGGACGTCGAACGCTCCCCGGAAGATGCCCGGGAAGGCCAGCACGTTGTTGATCTGGTTGGGGAAGTCCGAGCGACCCGTGGCGACGACCCGCGCGTGGCGGTGCGCCACGTCGGGGTGCACCTCCGGGTTCGGGTTGGCCATCGCGAAGATGATCGCGTCGTCGGCCATGGTGGCCACGACCTCCTCGGGCACGGTGCCGCCGGAGACGCCGATGTAGACGTCGGCGCCGTCGAACGCGTCGGCGAGCGTGCCGCGGCGACCGCACTGGTCGGCGGTGAGCTCGGCGAGCGCCTTCTTGGCCGAGGTCAGGTCGGTGCGGTCGGAACTGACGACGCCCTTGCGGTCGGTGACCGCGATGTCCTTGATGCCGGCGGCGAGCAGGATCTTCGCGATCGCGACGCCCGCGGCACCGGCACCGGAGATGACCACGCGGGTCGCCTCCGGGGTGCGGCCGGTCAGCTTGAGCGCGTTGACCAGGGCGGCCAGGGTCACGACGGCGGTGCCGTGCTGGTCGTCGTGGAAGACGGGGATGTCGAGGGCCTCCTTGAGGCGGTCCTCGATCTCGAAGCAGCGCGGGGCCGAGATGTCCTCGAGGTTGATGCCGCCGAAGCTCGGCGCGAGCCGGACGACCGTCTCGATGATCTCCTCGACGTCGGTGGTCGCCAGGCAGATCGGGATGCCGTCGACGCCGCCGAACTGCTTGAACAGGACGGCCTTGCCCTCCATCACCGGCATCGCGGCGGCGGGGCCGATGTCGCCGAGGCCGAGCACGGCGGTGCCGTCGGTGACGATCGCGACGGTGTTGGGGACCCAGGTGTAGTACCGGGTCAGCTCCGGGTCGGCGGCGATCGCCTCGCACACCTCGGCGACGCCGGGGGTGTACGCCAGCGAGAGCTGGTCGCGGGTGCTGACATCGGCCGTGGGTACGGTCGCCATCTTCCCGCCGAGGTGCAGATCGAAGACCGGCTCACCCGCGCGCGGGTGGGAGGGAAGAACGTCATCAGCCACGATCATCCATCCTTTCACACCGTCCGGCCGCACAGCGGACGTGTCCGGATGGGACAGGTCACAGGAAGCGGGGCCACGGCCACACCCGGATCCGTACGACGCCCGCGACGTCCGCGTCCGGCACGACACCGCGGTGCCGCGAGTCCACGCCTGCCTCGGCATTGTCGCTGAGCAGCCACCACCCGCTCCCCCGGCGCTCGGCGACCCGCTTCACCGCGAGGGTCCCGTCGGCGAAGCGCGCGACGACGACGCGACCGGGGCGCACGCGTGCGCCGTACAGGACGAGGAGGCGCTCGCCGGGCCGCAACGCGGGACGCATCGAGTCACCGTGGACGACCGCGATGCCGAGCCTGCGCCGACCTCCCGTTGCCGCGCGTTCCATGACGAGTAGTGTCGCAGCCAGCAAGTACCTGCCCGCCTGAACCTCTGAGAGGACCGACATGTTCTCCCGTATCGCCCGGGCCTTCCTGGCCCCCACCGTCGACGTCTCCGCCCACTGCGACCTGCCGTGCGGTGTCTACGACCCCGCCCAGGCCCGCATCGAGGCCGAGTCCATCAAGGCCGTCATCGCCAAGGCGCTCGACAGCGACGACCCGGACTTCCGCACCCGCGCCATCCTGATCAAGGAGCAGCGCTCGGAGCTCGTCAAGCACCACCTCTGGGTGCTGTGGACCGACTACTTCAAGCCCCCGCACTTCGAGGCCTACCCGCAGCTGCACACCCTGGTCAACGAGGCCACCAAGCTGGCCGGCGCCACCGGCACCAAGGGCACCCTCGACCCGGCCAAGGCCGACGAGCTGCTCGCGAAGATCGACGAGATCGCCGAGATCTTCTGGGCGACCAAGAAGGCCTGATCCGAACGGACTAGTCCTTCCGGGCCACAGTGCCCAGGCCACACGGGCCGCACGTCCATTTCGGGCGTGCGGTCCGTGTTTTTGGTCCCGAAGACCGGCCGGGTCCCTAAGCGTGACGGCGAGTCAGGCAAGTCGTTGTCTGCACCGAAATCACCAACCGACCAGGGAGCACAGGGTCGGGGGGACCCACACCATCCGGAGGGAGAAGCCGCGATGCATCGCGCCCTTTTCAAGATGTTCATCGGCCTGGCGGTTGCGCTCGGTCTGACCTTCACCACGGCGTCCGTCGCCTCGGCCACGCCGGCCGCCGAGGCCGCACCGGCCGCGGCTGCAGCGCAGCTCGCGAGCTGTCCTGCTGAGGGCGCTGCGCTGACCAAGGCGTACAACAACTACGCCGCGGCCAACGCGTACGTCGCCGCTGCCGACGCCAAGGTCAAGAAGCTCAAGAAGAAGCTCAAGAAGGCCAAGAAGCACCACGCGCCGGCCAAGAAGATCACGAAGCTCAAGAAGAAGCTCAAGAAGGCGAAGAAGGCGAAGCGTGCCGGCATCGCCTACCGCAACCAGACCGTGACGGCCTACAACGGCGCGTACTCGGCGTACGCCACCTGCCAGGGTCGCCCGGCCGCCATCCCGCCGGCCACGCCCGAGCTGCCCATCCAGGCGCTCTGCGACGCGGTGCCGCAGCTGCAGCAGCTCTGCGACCTGTTCCCGACCGTGCTGGACCCGCTGATGAGCACCTTCAACCAGCTCTGCTCCTCGGCCCCGGCCGAGCTCAAGAGCCTGTGCGACGCCTTCAACGCCGGCCTGTCCGACCCGACTGGCCTCGTCAACATCCTCAAGGCCACGCTGACCAACCTCGGCCTCGGCACTCTGGTCGACGCCCTGGCGCCGGTCCTCGACGCGCTGGACTCGGTCCTCGACCTGCTGGCCGGCGGCCTGCCCAGCCTTCCGGGTCTGCCGGCCGGCGGCCTGCCGAGCCTGCCCGGTCTGCCGGGCCTGCCGACGGGCGGCGGCAACCCGCTGTGCTCGCTCGGCCTCCCGCTTCCGGGACTGTGCTGATCGAACCCAGCTGAACCAGCAGTGAGCAGGACCCCGGGACGGACGTCCCGGGGTCCTGTGCGTTCGGGGCTCCGGAACACCCACCAAGGGGTCACCACGATGCCTTAGGGTGACCCGCGAGCCGGGCATCCCAAGCGTCCGGCGTCCGCGACCGGTCGTCGGGGAGGGAACCTGCGGCGGCCGGCCACACCAAGGGAGAGACCGGCATGCATCGTGCCCTGTTGAAGATGATCCTCGGCGTCGCCGTCGCACTCGGCCTGACGCTGGCCGCAGCCCCGGTGGCGCCGGCCGCCACCGCCGCCCCGGCCGTCGTCGAGCGCGCGCCGAGCTGCACCGTCCAGTACGCCGCCGCCCAGGGTGCGTACAACACCTACGCCGCCGCGAACGCCAAGGCAGCCAAGCTGGCGAAGAAGGTGAAGAAGGCCAAGAAGAAGGCCGCGAAGGCGCACGGCACCACGGCCGTCCAGCTGAAGAAGAAGCTCAAGAAGCTGAAGAAGCGCAAGCGCGCGGCGCGGGCGTTCCTGGCCCAGGCCACCACCGCGGCGACCGCCACCGGCGCGGCGTACACCACCTGCCAGCGGGGCCTGGGCACCGTCATCCCGAGCCAGGTGCCGGCCGGCACCAGCCCGCTCGACTTCCTCGGCGAGATCCTCGACGCGCTCGGCGTCGGCCTGCTGGTCGACCTGCTCGGACTCGACACCGTCATCGACATGCTGGGCCTGCGCCCGCTGCTCGAGGGTCTCGGCCTGGGCGCGATCCTGGACTGACCACGTCGCGCACGGGGCCCCGGGACGCAACCGCGTCTCGGGGCCCCCTTGCATGGGGCTTCACCAAAATGCCCTAGGGTGACCGCCGAGCCGGGCATCCCATGCGCCCGGCCGACTCTCGGCCGCCGCCATGGGGGGCGTGCGGCAGCCGACTTCACCTGAGGGAGAAAACCGGCATGAATCGTGCCCTGTTCAAGCTGATCCTCGGCCTCGCCGTGGCGCTCGGTCTCACGCTGTCCGCCGCTCCGGTGGCCTCGGCTGCGCCGTCGGCCCCGGCCGAGCGCGCCGTCAGCTGCACCGTCCAGCAGACCGCCGCCAAGGGAGCCCAGGCGAACTACGCCAACGCGGACGCCAAGGTCGCCAAGCTGAAGCACAAGATCACCAAGCTCAAGAAGAAGATCAAGAAGGCCAAGCGCCACCACCAGCGCGCGAAGGTCGTGAAGCTGCAGAAGAAGCTGTCGAACAAGCGGGCCAAGATCCGCCAGGCCCGCATCTTCCGCGCCAAGGCCGCCACGGTCGCCACCGCCACGAGCGCCGCGTTCACGGCCTGCCAGCAGGGCCAGATCTCGCCGATCGTGATCCCGGACAACGCGAACCTGCTCGACCACGTCGGCGACCTGCTCGCCAACATCGGGCTCGGCGACCTGGTCCGGAAGCTGGGTCTCGACGCCGTGCTCGACCTGCTCGACCAGCTGGGCCTGCTCGACCTGCTCGGCCTCGGCGCCCTGCGCGGCTGACCGCAGCACCACCGTCCGACGGCCGCGTCCTCCGGGGCGCGGCCGTTGGCGTAGGGTCGTTCCCGACCTGGTTCCCCCACGCCTACCCGGAGGATGCGGCATGTCGGAGACGAGCAGCCCTGCTGTCGGCGGTACGACGGCCGCCGGCCGACCGGACGAGGTCGAGCTGCGCCTCCCGGCCGACGGCGCCTACGCCTCGGTCCTGCGCACGCTGACCGCCGGGCTCGCCGCGCGCCTCGACTTCACCATGGACGACATCGAGGACCTGCGCATCGCCGTCTCCGAGGCCGCCGCGATGGTGCTCGACGAGGCCGACGCAGGCGCCGTCCTCGACTGCCGATTCCAGCTCGGCGCCAGCGAGCTGGAGTTGACCATCGCCGCGGACGCCCAGTCCCCCACTGCTCCCGACTACGAGAGCTTCGGCTGGCAGGTCCTCGCGACCCTCGCCGACGAGGCTGCGATCGACGCCGTCGCCGGACGCTACTCCGTCCGCCTCCTCGTGCGGTCGTCGCTGGCGTCATGACCACCGACCTGTCTCGGGGTGGCGGCGGGCGCGGGCCGACCAACATCGAGGTGACGCGCCGGCGCAGCGCGGAGCTGTTCGTCGTACTCCGCGACGAGGACGCCTCCCGGGCCGAGCGCGACGGCGCCCGCGACTCCCTCGTCCGCCTGCACCTCCCCCTCGTCGAGCACTGCGCTCGCCGCTTCCGCAACCGGGGCGAGCCCTACGAGGACCTGGTCCAGGTCGGCACCATCGGCCTGATCAAGTCCGTCGACCGCTTCGACACCGAGCGTGGGGTCGAGTTCTCGACCTACGCGACGCCGACCATCATCGGCGAGATCAAGCGCTACTTCCGCGACAAGGGCTGGGCGATCCGGGTGCCACGACGGCTCCAGGAACTGCGCATGCAGATCAGCGCGAGCACCGCCGAGCTCACCCAGTCCCTGGGCCGCTCGCCGACGCCGCGCGAGCTCGCCGAGGCGATCGGCTGCTCCGTCGAGGAGATCGTCGAAGGTCTCGAGTCGAGCAACGCCTACTCCACGCTGTCCCTGGACGCCACCGACGACGACTCCGACGGTGGCAGCGGCCAGAGCATGCTCGACGCGATGGGCGTCGACGACGAGGCGCTCGAGCACGTCGAGATCCGCGAGTCGGTCAAGCCGCTGCTGGAGAACCTCCCGCCGCGGGAGAAGAAGATCCTGCTGCTGCGCTTCTTCAAGAACATGACCCAGTCCCAGATCGCCGAGGAGATCGGCGTCTCGCAGATGCACGTCTCCCGGCTGCTCAGCCGGACCCTGGCCCAGCTGCGCGACTCGCTCGAGTCCGAGGCCTGAGCCACCTCTGAGCAAGCCTTCGGGAAATCGACGCACGGGCGACGTTTACCTCCGGGGACCCCGGGCAGTACCCCCTGCGTCTCATACTTCTTGACCGATCCCAGAGACCTCGTCCAGGACGGGTCGGTCCCTCCCGAAGGAGCTCCTCCATGCGCAGGCTCGTCTCCGCTGGCGTCATCGCGATCACCTCGCTCGCGCTCGCCACGCCCGCTCTGACGTCCACCGCCGCGGCGACCCCCGGCACCGCCGACACCGCCGTGGTTGCGGCGAAGGTCAAGGCCGGCAAGTTCAAGATCAAGAAGTCGGCCGACGGTGTCCAGCCCGGCATCAGCAAGCTGGTGCTCACGTCCAAGGGCCTCACGGGCAAGGGCAAGGTCAAGTACACGATCACCGGCGACAACGGCGCGGTTCTCAAGGGCAAGGCCAAGGTCAAGAAGGGCAAGGCCAAGTACCTCGTCCCGGCCCTCGGCACCGGCCACTACAAGGTGAACGCCAAGTTCAACGGCCGCAAGGGCAAGACCAAGTTCGAGGTCTACGACTCGGCGCTGAGCCTCAACACCACGACCGTGACCTGTGACATCAGCACCCCGACGTCGAGCACCCCGCTGTCCGGCAGCGTTCGCTACAAGGGTGGTCCGGCCACGAGCGGCTACGTCGACTTCTACCAGAACGGCAACGTCGCCGGCGGCAACTCGTCGCCGTCCTTCCTGGGCTTCGAGTCCTTCTCCCCGGCCGGCTCGGGCCAGTTCAACGCCGGCACCGACTTCTGCCGCCAGATCACCCAGGGCCGCCTCCACGGCCTGGCCGGTGGCAACCTCGGCGCCTTCCCGGCGGGCCAGTACGTCTTCCAGGCCTACTACACCAAGGACGCCGGCTACGACGACTACATCTCGTCGAACTACATCACGGTGACCGTGGTCCCCTGATCGCCCACCACGCAACGACGGCCCGGCCCCTCGAGGGACCGGGCCGTCGGCGTTCCCGGGTCCTACTCGTCGTCGCCGGGGTGGCCCTCGAGAGCCGCGACCGTGTCGGGGTGGACGACAGCGGCGACGACGACCAGGGCGAACGCGGCCAGTCCGAGCGCGGCGAGCACGTGCTCGCGCAGGTTCCAGGCGAGACCCAGCACGATCAGCTGGGTGATCAGCACCGGGCCGCGCGCCCAGCCGTGCCGGCGCCACATCGCCAGGGCGGCACCCATCAGCACGACGCCGTACGCCGCGAAGAAGACCGCTGTCGACAGGCCGAACCCGAGCCGCTCCGAGGACACGCTGGCGAACTCCAGGATCGCCAGGACGAGCAGCACCAACGCCTGGACGGTGGCCAGCGAGGCGGCCACCGTCAGGGGCGGAGGTCGGTCGGACGGGTGGTCGAGGGGCCCTTCAGTCACCGCCGCAGCCTAGGCGGTGGGTGTCCAGCATCCGGTTGTGACCCAACGAACCACCGGAATTGCTTGATTCGTGACGCAATCCTTGGAAACCTTGCCGGAGCGATCGTGAAGCCGTTCACTTTTGCGGCATCACGTGTGCCCATTCGAGGGCACCCCCGGTAGTGAAGGAAGAGGGCTTTCCCACCCATGGATTGGCGACACCGTTCCGCATGCCTCGACGAGGATCCGGAGCTGTTCTTCCCGATCGGCAACACCGGCCCTGCGATCCTCCAGATCGAGGAGGCCAAGGCTGTGTGCCGTCGCTGCGACGTGCGCGAGCAGTGTCTCGCCTGGGCGCTCGAGGCGGGGCAGGACCACGGTGTCTGGGGAGGCCTGAGCGAGGACGAGCGCCGCGCGCTCAAGCGCCGCAACGCCCGCGCCCGGGTCCGCACCCCCGTCTGATCGACGCCCGAGCGAGGCCCCGGTCACTCGACGGGGATGCTGAAGCCCGCCCTGGTGCCGCCACCGGGCGCCTGACCGAGCGTCAGGTGCCCGCCGAGCTCCGACTCGACGAGCGTGCGCACGATCGACAGACCGAGGCTGGTCGCCGCGTCCAGGTCGAAGCCCTCCGGTAGTCCGCGGCCGTCGTCCTCGACGGCGACCTCGAGCACGGAACCGTGCCGAGCGGCGTGGATCGCGATCTGGCCGGAGCCGCCGGCGTCGTACCCGTGCTCGGCGGCGTTCTGCATCAGCTCCATGACGACCATGGCCAGCGGCGTCGCGATCTCGGAGGCGAGCACGCCGAAGCTGCCCTCGCGGCGCACGCCGACCTGGGCGGTCGTGGAGCCGACGTCGACGACGAGGCGGGCGAGGCGGTCGGCGATGTCGTCGAACTCGACGTTCTCCTCGACGGCCTGGCTCAACGTCTCGTGGACGATCGCGATCGAGCCGACCCGTCGTACGGCCTCCTCGAGCGCCGAGGCGGCCTCCGGCGACCCGATCCGGCGGGCCTGGAGACGGAGCAGCGCGGCGACGGTCTGCAGGTTGTTCTTCACCCGGTGGTGGATCTCGCGGATCGTGGCGTCCTTGGTGACCAGCTCGCGGTCGCGGCGGCGCAGGTCGGTGACGTCGCGCAGCAGGATGATCGCGCCGATGTGCTCGCCCTTGGGCCGCAGCGGGATCGAGCGCACGATCAGCGCCGCGCCGTCGCCGGGACCGCCGGAGGCGCCGAGCTCGGTGTCGCGGTGCGCGCGGCCGCCGAGGACCGCGCTCAGCGTCTCCTCGTCGGGCCGCTTCTTGGGCGGCACCAGCTCACGGGTCAGGTCGGGCAGGCGGTGGCCGGTGAGGTCGCCGGTCAGCCCGAGCTTGCGGTACGTCGACAGCGCGTTCGGACTGGCGTAGATGACCCGACCTGCCGCGTCGACGCGCAGGAAGCCGTCACCCACCCGCGGCGAGTCGGCGTGGTCGCTGCGCTGGGCGGTCGAGGGGAACAGGCCGGCGGCGATCATCTGGGACAGGTCGGTGGCGGCCTGGAGGTAGTTGATCTCCAGCAGGCTGGGGGTGCGCACGCCGAGCAGGTTGGTGTTGCGGCTGATCACTGCGATCACGTTGCCGGCGCGGCGCACCGGGATCGCCTCGACCCGCACCGGCACGTCGTCGCGCCACTCGGGGTCGCCCTCCCGGGCGATCCGGCCGAGCTCGAAGGCGGCGTCCACGAGCTGGCGGCGGCCGGTCGGCGCGAAGGTGCCGACGACGTCGTCGACGTACGCCGTCGGGCCGGTCGTCGGGCGCATCTGGTCGCCCGCCCAGAACCCCGCCCCACCGCGGTCGGGCAGCCACAGCACGAGGTCGGCGAAGGACAGGTCGGCGATCACCTGCCAGTCGGCCTGGATCAGCTGGAGCCAGGCGATGTCCGCATCGTCGAGGTCGGTGTGACGCCGGGCGATCGCGGACAGGGAGGGCACGGGAACCACTCTAGAGAGCGCCGGGGCGTCGCCACTTAGGGTCCCTTCACATTGTTTGGCAGGATAGGGCACGGGGGATGAAGGCTCGGCGGCTCCGGAGGGTGTGGGTTGATGGTGTCGGTGGACTGGGCGCGCCTCCAGCAGGCCCTCCGCGACGGTGAACGGCGACCGCCTGCCGACCACCCGATCGGCGACCTGACCGCCCAGCTGACGCAGATGCTGGGCGATCCGGACCCGCAGGTGCGCGACGGGATGGCCTACTCCTTCCTGGCGACCTGGATCGAGCACGGTGCGTACGACGACCTGCTGGCCGGACTCGGCGACGGCATGTGCGCGGGGCTCAACAACGGGATCGGCGAGCGCGACACGGACTCGGTCTTCCGGCGCAGCTTCTCGGTGCTGCTGCTGGCCGAGTGCATCCAGCGCGACACCCGGATCCGCCGGCTGCCCCCGAGCAAGGTGCTGCACTGGGGCGACCGGATCGCCGCCTGGTACGTCCGCGAGCGCGACCTGCGCGGGTTCGTGCCCGGCAAGGGCTGGGCACACGCCGCGGCCCACGGCGCCGACGCACTGGCCGCGCTGGCCGCCTCCCGACACTTCGGGATGACCGAGCTGACCGTGCTGCTCGACGTCATCGCGGACCGCGTGCTCAACCCCGACACGCCCCCGCTGGTCCACGGCGAGCCGGACCGGATCGCGCACGCCGTGATGGAGATCCTGCGTCGCGACCGGGTGCCGTTGAGCGTCCTCGAGCCGTGGGTGGTCCGCCTCGAGCAGGGTGCCCGGGCCAAGGCCCGCAGCGGCCGCGACCCCTACCGGGCGACCGGCAACGCGCAGGCGGTGCTGCGGGCCATCTACCTCCAGCTCACCATCTCGCCGCGCCACCCCGCGGTCCGTCCCGACCTGCTGCTCGCGCTGGTCGCCTCGCTGCGCCGCGTGCACCCGTACTTCCTCGACGACGTCGGCTGAGGTGGCTGACCGGGCGCCCGCCGCTGGCTAGGGTGCCCGGGTGACCTCCACTCCCCCGGACGAGACCCCGCTGACCGGCCACGCCGGCGAGATCGCCACCGCCGTCGCGCGCGCCCACGGCGTCGAGACGATGTTCACGCTCTCGGGAGCCCACGTGTTCCCGATGTACGACGGCGCGGTGAAGTCCCAGCAGGACGGCGGCACGCCGGTCCGGCTGGTCGACGTACGCCACGAGCAGACCGCGGCCTTCGCGGCCGAGGCGACCGGCAAGCTGACCCGGGTGCCGGGGCTCGCGGTGCTGACCGCCGGGCCGGGCGTCACCAACGGGGTCAGCGCGATGGCCCAGGCCCGGTTCGCCGGGTCCCCGATGGTCGTGGTCGGCGGCCGGGCGCCCAACAACCGCTGGGGAACGGGAGCGCTGCAGGAGATCGACCACCTGCCGATCGTCGCGCCGGTGACGAAGAACGCCGCCACCCTGATGACGGCGAACGACGTCGCCGCCGGGTTCGACACCGCCTTCACCGAGGCCCGGTCCTCGCACCGCGGGCCGACGTACGTCGACGTACCGATGGACGAGTTCTTCAACGTCGGCACCGGCGCTCCCCCGGTGATCGGGTCCTACCGCGGCGCGGAGCCCGACAGTGACGCCGTGGCGCGGATCGCGGGGCTGATCGCACGGGCGCAGCGGCCGGTGCTGATCCTGGGCACCGACGTGTGGGCCGACCACGCCGAGGAGGCCGCGCTGCGCCTGGTCGAGGAGATGCGACTGCCCGCGATCACCAACGGCATGGGCCGCGGCGTGGTCCCGGGCGGTCACCCGTTGCTGGTCACGAAGGCCCGCGGCGCGGCGATCAACGGCGCCGACCTCGTGGTCGTCGTGGGCACGCCGCTCGACTTCCGGCTCGGCTACGGCGTCTTCGGCGGCAAGGACGGCACCGAGTCGGCCGCCGTCGTGCACATCGCCGACTCCCCCGGCCAGGTGTCCGGCCACGCGACGCTGGCGGCGTCGGTGGGCGGCGACCTGACCACCGTCCTCGACGGCCTGCTGGAGGCGCTGGCGGGCGCGAGCCAGCCGGACCGGTCGGACTGGCTCACCCTGCTCCGGGACACGGTGGCCGCGGCGAGCGCGAAGGACGCCGAGCTGCTCGGCGCCGAGGCCGACCCGGTGCACCCCGCGCGGATCTACGGCGAGCTGGTCCCCCGGCTCGCCGACGACGCCGTGGTGATCGGCGACGGTGGCGACTTCGTCTCCTTCGCCGGCAAGTTCGTCGAGCCGAAGCGGCCCGGATGCTGGCTCGACCCCGGGCCCTACGGCTGCCTCGGCGCCGGCCTCGGCGCGGCGGTCGCCGCCCGGATCGCCCGGCCGTCCTCGCAGGTCGTGCTGCTCCTCGGTGACGGCGCTGCCGGCTTCTCCCTGATGGACGTCGACACCCTGGTGCGCCACGACCTGCCCGTCGTGATGGTGATGGGCAACAACTCCGCATGGGGCCTGGAGAAGGGCCCGATGCAGATGCTCTACGGGTACGACGTCGCGGCCGACCTGGCCCCGCGCACGGCGTACGACCAGGTGGTGTCCGCCCTCGGCGGCGCGGGCGAGACGGTCACCGACCCCCGGCAGATCGGGCCGGCGCTGGACCGGGCGTTCGCCGCGAACGTGCCCTACCTCGTCAACGTGATCACCGACGTCGACGCCGCGTACCCGCGCAGCACGTTCGGCATCTGATGCCGAACGACGACCCACCGAGGAGGCTGACGCCGTGAGGTTCACCGTGACGGAGGCCGACACCGCGCTCGCGGTCGGTTCCGGCAGCCTGCCCGTGCTGGGCACGCCGCGGCTGCTCGCGTGGTGCGAGGCGGCGACCTGCGCCGCCGTCGAGGACGAGCTCGCCGAGGGCGAGACGAGCGTCGGCACCCGGGTCGAGCTCGAGCACCTCGCCGCCACCCCCGTCGGCGGGAGCATCGAGGTCACCGCCCGGCAGGTGTACGCCGACGGCCGGCTGCGCCGCTACGCCGTGTCCGCCCGCGAGGTCGGCCCCGAGGGCCGGCCCGGCAAGCTGGTCGGGTCGGGCGAGGTCACCCGCGTCGTCGTCGACGCCGCGCGCTTCCTCGCCCGCCTGTCCTGATCGACGACCCCGGTCAGGGGGTCGGCACCACCGCGTGCACCGACACCTGGAGCAGGGCGCCGGTCCCCGAGGACGGGAGCCAGCTGGCGGACCCGGCGTACTCGGCGCGGTAGCCGAGTCGCAGTGCGGTGAGCACCGTGCTCACCAGGGTCAGGTTGCAGGTCGCCACGCCGTCGGCGTTGGTGACGGCGCTGCACACCGTCACGTTGGCCGCGCCCTTGAACACGATCGTCTGCCCCGCGAGCGGCTGCGCCGGCAGGCCACCGGTCAGGCGGGCGCGCAGCGTGCCGGTCGCGAGCAGGGCGTTCGTGGTGATGACCGGCTCGGCGACGAGCGTCGTGACACCCTTGGTGACGGTGAGCTGGAAGGTGCGCCGCGCCTTGCTGACCGGGTCGCCGCCGTCGGCGACCTGGATCTCGACCGTCGCGGTCCCGGGGGCGCCGGTCGGCGTACCGCTGATCCGGCCGTCCGTGCCGAGGCTCAGGCCGGCAGGCAGCGATCCGCCCGTCACCGTGAAGGTGTACGGCGCCGCGCCGCCCTCGGCCACCACGAACGCCTCGTAGGCGCTGCCCACCGCGGCCTGCGGGAGGGCCGTGGTCGCGATGCCGACCTTCGGGGCGACCTCGACCACGACCTCGAGGGTGGCGTCGTCGCCGATCCCGTTGGTCGCCGTGATCGTGACCGGGTAGCTGCCGACCGCGCTCTCCGGCGCGGTGCCGTGCAGGGTGGCGGTGCCGTCGCTGTCGACGTCGAAGCTGACGCCCGGGGGCAGGTCGCCGTCGATGCTCAGCGTCGGGGCCGGGTGGCCGCCACCGGTGAAGTCGAAGCTCCCGGAGGCGTCCGCCACGAACCGCACGGCGGCGGGGCCGTCGACGGAGGGGGCCTCCTGGACCACGAGGGTCAGGTGGTCGACGGCGTCGTCGCCGATGCCGTTGACCGCGGTGAGGGTGACGTCGTAGCTGCCGCCCGAGCCGGCGGCCGGCGTACCGGTGATCGCGTCGCCGTCGAGCGCGAGGCCGGCCGGGAGGCCGGTGGCCGTGACGACGGGCGCCGGGAAGCCGCCCGAGGTGACGGGCAGCTCGACCGCGCTGCCGACCCGCACGGTGGCGTCGTCGGCGGAGACCGTGGCGGCCTCCTCGACGGTCAGCGTGAACGGCCACGTGGCGTCGGGACCGGTGCCGTTGCTGCCCGTGACGGTGAGGTGGTGGACACCGCCGGTGCCGGCCGCCGGCGTGCCGGCGAGGATGCCGGTGCCTCCGGAGCCGGGCGTGAAGGTGATCCCGTCCGGCAGGTCGTCGGCGATCGCGAGGGTCGCGGCGGGGTGGCCGCCGGACTGGTGGAACTCGTCGGGGCCGTCGGCCCGGCCGACCCGGTAGGTCAGGCTGGTCGGGCCGGTGAGGACGGGCGCCTGGTGGACCTCGATGGTCACGGTCGCCTGGTCCGCGCCGGCCTCGTTGGTCGCGGTGAGCGTGACCGGGAAGGAGCCGCCGGGCCCGGTCGGAGTGCCGGTGAGGCTCGCCGTGCCGTCGTGGTGGTCGACCAGGCTCAGCCCGGCGGGCAGGGCGCCGGAGGTGATGACCGGGCGCGGGCTGCCCGCGGTCGAGGTCACCAGGACCTGGTCGACGGAGCTGCCGACGGTGAGGTCGAGGGTGGCGGGTACGTCGATCTGCGGGGCCACCTGCGCGGCCTCGACCGCGCCGATGTCGCAGCGGGCACCGGCCCGGCGCGGCTCGCCGCGCTGGTCGACGGCACCCGGGGTGCAGAGCAGGACCGGGTCGCCGGTGACGGCGTTGGTCAGGCCGGTGGTGGCCGACGGGCTGATCGTGTCGAGCAGCGCGCTGCCCGGTCCGGGGACGCGGGTGGCGGTCGGGCCGCCGTGGTCGCCGAGCGGGCCGAGGTCCGTCGTACCCGAGAGAACACCGCAGCCGGTGTCGCCGGCTCCGGCGAGGTTGTTGCCCCCCGAGGTGAGCGCGAGGTTGCAGGCCTTCGGGGTGTTGCCGGCCAGCACCGAGCCGGCGATGCCGACGTCGGTGCCCGCGAAGGTCGCGACCGCACCTGAGCCACCGGCCGCCGCGGAGTTCCCGGTCAGGGTGGAGCCGGTGACGGTCAGCTTGTGGCCGCCGTTGAGCAGCGCGCCCGAGGTCGAGGAGGAGATGTTGTCGGCGATCGTCGAGGTGTCGATCAGCGTCGTGCTCGTCGCGCCGGACGCCGGGGCGTAGGACACGACGGCCGAGCCGCCGTAGGCGTGGTTGCCGCTCAGCGTGCTGCGGCGCACCGTCAGCTCGGCGGTGACCGCGGTCGTCGTACCGCCGCCGGTGTAGATGGCGCCACCGAGGCCGGTGGTGTTGCCGGACGTCCACAGCGCCTGGTTGTCGGCGAGGGTCGAGTCGACGACGGTGGTCCGGCCGGAGCTGAAGACGGCGCCGCCGCCGAGGCTGGTCGCGACGTTGCCGGTCGCGACGACGTGGTCGAGGGTGGCCCGGGCACCGTTGGCGACCACGAGGCCTCCGCCGCCGGCAGCAGTGTTGTCGGCGAGGCGGGTGCCGGTCAGGTTCACGGTGCTGCGGGCGACGGCGACGACGCCACCACCGGCGACCGGGGCGGTGTTGCCCGAGATCACGCTGTCGGTGACGGTGGCGACCGGGGTGTCGGCCGTGCCCGTCGTACCGACGGCCAGGCCGCCGGCCTGGAAGGAGGCGTCGTTGTCGGTGATCGCGGAGTCGCGCACCGTCAGGGTGCCGGCCGACCAGATGCCGGCGCCGCTCTGGGCGGTGTTGGCCGCGACCGTGCTGCCGTTGCGGATCGTGGTCGTGGCGGCTGCGGAGTAGATGCCGCCACCGCCGGTGGGTGCCGTGTTGCCGGTCAGGTCGGTGTCGTCGACGGTGAGCGCGCCCGCAGCGTAGATGCCGCCCCCGTAGTTGACCGTTGCCGTGTTGGCGGCGACGGTGCTGCCGGTGACAGCGAGCTGGTTGCCCGCGTAGATCCCGCCGCCGACCATCGCCGTGTTGCCGCGGAGCTCGGTCCCGGTGATCGTCGCCGGGGCCGCGTTGGCGATCGCGCCGCCGAAGGTCGCGGTGTTGCCGGTGAAGGTGCTGCCGGTGATGGTGGCCGTGGCGGCGCTGTAGATCGCGCCGCCGTAGCCGGTGTTCGCGGTCGGCGCCGCGGTGAGGACGGCGTTGTTGCGGAAGGTCGCGTTGCGCACCGTCAGCGGGCCGGCGCTGGTGACGCCACCGCCGACCGTGATCGAGGAGAAGCCCGCACCGTCGGCCTTGTTGTTCTCGACCGTCACGCCGTCGAGGAGCAGCGAGCCCGGACCGGCGACGTACACCGCTCCGCCCCAGCCGGTCGCGTTGCCGGAGGTCGCGGTCGCCTTGTTCCCGGCGATCCGGCCGCCGTACATCTCGAGGGAGCCGGAGTAGACGTAGGCGCCCGCACCCGCGATGGCGGTGCTGTTGGTGATCGCGACGTCGTAGGCCTTCACGTTCGCGGTGACCACCGGCAACGCGCCGCCCGCGGCGTAGGTGCCGCCGGTCAGGGTCAGGTTGCGCAGCTCGACGTTGCCGCTGGTGTTGACGGCGAGCGCCCACGTCGCCGAACCGGTGCCACCGCCCTGGAACACGACGTTCGGTCCGGTGCCGACGACCTTGACCTGCTTGGTCACGGCCGGGCGGTCGGTGTAGGTGCCGGGCGCCACGTTGACCGTGTCACCGGCGGCGACGCCGGGCTTGGCGAGTACGCCGGTCAGCGTGGCGCAGGGCGTCGCGGCGCTCAGGCAGCTGCCACTGTTGTTGCCGCCGGGCGCGACGAACCACGGCCCGGCGGCGCGGGCGGGCGACGCGGTGAGCACGCTCGCGAGCCCGGTGCCGAGGGCGAGCGTCACCAGCAGCGACGTACGACGACGGCCCGGTCGGGCGGCACGGGGCGCACGGTGGCGCGGAGCAGGAACCGACATGGGTGAGCCTCGCGGGGTGCGGCCGAGATGGGGAGCAGTGCGGCGGAGCGTAGCACCGGGGTGACCCGCCTCACGCCGGAAGTCGAGAACCCGTTCCTGCCCACGTCCGGGGCCGATTTTCGGGACCGGCCGCCCACCTGCGACACTGGACCGATCTATCCGAGGAGGAACCATGGGCAAGACCGGCCGCAAGCGCCGCGCGCGCCGCAAGAAGGGCGCGAACCACGGCAAGCGCCCCAACAGCTGAGCGCACGCATTCGCCGAACCCCCGACCGCAAGGTACGGGGGTTCGACGCTTTTTCACCGCCCCGCGGCGGTGCGAGCTTGCGAGCACCGGCGCGGACCAGGCGGGGAGGTCGAGTAGCGCCGCGACCGAGGAACGAGGTCGCGACGCGCGTATCGACACCAGGCGAGGCGTCTCGATACGCCGCTCGCTGGCGCTCGCAGCTACTCGACGAACGCAGGGGCGAGGCGTCTCGATACGCCGCTCGCTGGCGCTCGCAGCTACTCGACGAACGCAGGGGCGAGGCGTCTCGATACGCCGCTCGCTGGCGCTCGCAGCTACTCGACGATCTCCCTATTCCGGGCGCGGGAACTGCGAGCGCATCGCGAGGTCCCAGCCGCGGTCGCCGAGCACCTTGCGGGCAGCCATCGCAGCGGGCGCCGAGACCGTCACCGTGTAGCGCGGCTTCGGCCGGTCCTTGGTGAGCGCCTTCTCGATCACCTTCGCCACCGCCTCGGGCGGGCCGCCGAAGCGGGCCATCGGGCCGGCGTACGCCTGTGAGGTGGAGGCCTGGACCTGGGCGTTGAAGGCGGCGTACGGGCCCTCGCCGGTCGGCATGCCGGCAGCGACGGCGGCCTCGAAGTTGGTGGTGATCAGGCCCGGCTCGACGAGCACGACCTTGATCCCGAAGCCGGAGACCTCGTAGCGCAGGGCGTCGGAGAGCGCCTCCACGGCGTACTTGCTGGCGTGGTAGGCGCCACCACCCGGGAAGGTGAGCTTGCCGCCCATCGAGCCGATGTTGACGATCCGGCCTGAGCGCTGGGCACGCATCGTCGGCAGGACCAGCTGGGTGAGCCGCAGGAGACCGAAGACGTTGGTCTCGAACTGGCGGCGGACGTCGTCGACGTCGAGGGACTCGAGGGCGCCGGACTGGGAGTAGCCGGCGTTGTTGACGAGGGCGTCGATCCGGCCGGTGGCCTCGGTGACGGCCACGACGGCGGCGGTCATGGAGGCCTCGTCGGTGACGTCGAGGGCAAGGGTGTGGCAGCCCGCGGCGGCGAGGTCAGCGAGCGTCTCGGGACGGCGGGCGGTGGCCCAGACGTCCCAGCCGGCGGCCGCGAGGCGGCTGGCCGTCGCGGCGCCGATCCCGGAGGAGCAGCCGGTGATGAGCACGGTCTTCATGACCGGATCATCGCAGGCTGCGGGCTCAGCCCTCGGTGATCCGGACCTGGATCTGCTGGATCTGGATCCGGACCCGCTCACGCAGCTCGGCCGGCGCGGTCTCGCCGCAGGAGCGGGCGACGACGGCCTTGACCGTGCGCTGGAGGTCGTAGCGCTCCAGACAGGGGCTGCACGAGTCGATGTGGGCCCGGACCACGGCACAGTCGCCGGCCTCGAGCTCGTTGTCGATCAGCCGCACGATGCGCTCGAGGAAGTCGGCACACTCGGCGTTGCTGGGGTCGTCCGACACGTGCACGTGCTCGTGGCCGGCACCGTGGGTGGGCTCGGACATCACTTGCCTCCCTCGAGGGGTGCGTCGCCGCCGGAGCGGACGTAGTCGGAGAGCATGTCGCGCAGCTGGCGCCGTCCGCGGTGGAGGCGGGACATCACGGTCCCGATGGGGGTGTCCATGATCTCGGCGATCTCCTTGTAGGCGAAGCCCTCGACATCGGCGAGGTAGACCGCGAGCCGGAACTCCTCGGGAAGCCGCTGCAGGGCGTCCTTCACCTGGCTGTCGGGGAGGTGCTCCAGCGCCTCCATCTCCGCCGACTTCAGCCCGCTCGACGTGTGCGACTCCGCACGCGCCAGCTGCCAGTCCTCGACGTCCCCCGTGTCGCCGGCGAGCGCCTGCTGCGGCTGGCGCTGCTTCTTGCGGTAGGAGTTGATGAAGGTGTTGGTCAGGATCCGGTACAGCCAGGCCTTCAGGTTGGTACCGGGCTTGAACTGGTGGAACGCGGAGAACGCCTTGGCGAAGGTCTCCTGGACCAGGTCCTCGGCATCGGCCGGGTTGCGGGTCATCCGCATCGCGGCACCGTAGAGCTGGTCGAGGAAGGGCAGGGCGTCACGCTCGAAGCGCGCGGCCCGCTCCTCAGGGGTCTCCGACGCGACGTCGACGATGTCCTCGGGGTGGGAGGCGTCGGCGTCCAGGGACGAAAGATCGGAAATCTCGGTCATCGCGTCCCAGACTACGGTGCTCCCGGTCCGGGAGCGCTCCAGCGTCGCGATCATGGAAGCCAGAACGCCTCAGGGACGAGCGGCATTCCCGACGACCTCGCGCACGATCCACTCCAGCGTCGACTCGACGACGATGCCCATCGCCTCGTCCTCGGTGAGCGCACCCCGCTTGGGCACGGCGAGGCCGTGGTCGGCTCCCGGCACCACGGCCAGGTCGGTGCGTCCCGGCAGCGGGTCGGGGAACTCCTCGGGGCGGCCGAACGGGTCCCGCTCCCCCTGCACGACCAGGGTCGGCACGCCGGCACCGGCGAGCTCGTCGAGGCGGGAGCGCTCCGGCTTGCCCGGCGGGTGCAGCGGGAACGACAGCGCCAGGCAGCCGGCGGCACCGAGCTCCTCGGCGGTCCGGCACGCCGAGCGCGCGCCGGCCGAGCGGCCGCCGACGACGAGCGGGGTGCGGACGCGGAGCGCCTTGACGGCCGCGCGGAGGCCGACGTCGAGGGTGGCGGGCGGGCTGGCGACCTTGCGGCCGGCCCGGCGCCAGGGCTGCTCGAAGCGGGCGACGGTGATCCCCTGTCCCGGCAGCTGGGCGGCCAGCGCCTCGAGGTCGCGGGCGTCGATGCCGCCGCCGGCGCCGTGGCTGACGAGCAGGGTGGCCAGCGGCTTGCGGGCGCGGCGCACGACGAGCCGGCCCTCGCCGTACGTCGTCTCGACGAGGCGCTCGTCGCTCACAGCAGGGTCCCCTGTGCGTCGTCGGGCTCGCCCTGCTCGTCCGCGAACGGGATCGGCTCGACGAGCTCGGGGCTGTTGTTGGCGACGTTGCCGACCGCCATCGACACGGGGTACGCCGTCAGGCCGGTCTGCTGCGCGGGCCGCAGCAGCTGCAGCAGGCCGGGCAGGTCGCCCGTCGGCGTGCGCGGGTCGAGCCACTCGTGGCGGCGCTCCGGCTCGACGAGCAGCGGCATCCGGTCGTGGATCCGGCCGAGGTCGTCGGTGGCCTCCGTGGTGAGGATCGTGCAGGTCCAGCGGAACCGGTCCTCGGCGTCCTCCGGCTTCGAGGGGTCGCGCCAGATCTCGTAGAGCCCGGCCATCGCCAGGCTCGCTCCGTCGCCGGGGGTGATGAAGAAGGGCTGCTTCTTGGGCTTCCCCTTCGCGGTCTTCTGCTGGGTCTCGTACCACTCGAAGTAGCCGTCGGCCGGCACGATGCAGCGGCGCGCGGCGAACGCCCTGCGGAAGGCGGGCTTCTCGGCCACCGTCTCCATCCGCGCGTTGATCATCCGGCTCCCGATGCTCGCGTCCTTGGCCCACGACGGAACCAGGCCCCAGCGCAGGGCACGGAGCTGGCGGGTCGGCTCGTCGGCCTGGTGACCGTCGGCGTCGCGCGAGGCCCGCTCCAGGACGACGTACACCTCGTCGGTGGGCGCGACGTTCCAGGACGGCGGGATCGCCCGTTCGAGGCGCGGGTCGAGCACCTCGAACTCCTCCGCGAGGTCCTCCGGGCTCCGGCTGGAGGCATAGCGGCCGCACATGGCCGTCAATCTATCGGTCTGGTCGGACAGCCCCGGGGTACCGAGAGGCCATGGCTCTGAGCAGACTGATCGCCCGACCGCTGCTGGCGTCGTACTTCCTCGCGAACGGCGTCCAGGACCTGCGCGAGGCGCCCGCCCTGGCCGCTCAGGCGGCGCCGGTGACCGAGGCCCTCGCACCGGCGCTGGACAACGCGACGCCCGAAAGCGTGGCGGTGCCGCGCGACCCCGTGCTGTGGGTGCGGGCCAGCGGCGCGGTGCAGGTCGTCGCCGGGCTGGCGCTCGCGACCGGCCACCTCCCGCGGCTATCCGCCGCCGTGCTCGGTGGGACCCTGGTGCCGTCGACGGCGGCGCGGTACCGGTTCTGGGAGGCCACCGACAAGGAGCAACGGCTCGAGCAGCTCACCCACTTCCTGAAGAACACCGCCCTCGCCGGCGGGCTGCTGATCGCGGCCCTCGACACGGCCGGTAGGCCGGGCGTGGCGTGGCGGGCCAGGCACGCCACGCACGACGCCCGCCGGGAGGCAGCGCTGGTGGGCGCCCGGGTGAGGGCTCGGGTTCACTAGACTTGCGCGGGAGATGACGACTCCCGCCACGTACGCCGACCCCTGGCCCGCGCCCACCACCACCGGGCGCCTCGACGCGACGGTGACGCTGCCGGGCAGCAAGTCGCTGACCAACCGGGCGCTGGTGCTCGCCGCGCTCGCGGACGGGCCGTCCGTCGTACGCCGGGCGCTGCGCTCGCGCGACACCCTGCTGATGACGCAGTCGCTGACCGCACTCGGCGCCGCGGTCGACACGTCGGGCGAGGACTGGACCGTGACGCCGCTCGACGGGTCGGTGCCCGGCGACCGGGCGGCCGTGGACTGCGGCCTGGCCGGGACCGTGATGAGGTTCGTGCCGCCGGCCGCCGGGCTGGTGCGCGGCGAGGTCGCGTTCGACGGCGACGAGCACATGCGCAAGCGGCCGGTCGGCGAGATCCTCACGGCGCTGCGGGGTCTCGGGATGGCCATCGACGACAGCGACGGCGCACTGCCGTTCACGGTGCACGGCACCGGTTCGGTGCCCGGTGGGACGGTCGTGATCGACGCGTCGGCGTCGTCGCAGTTCGTGTCGGCGCTGCTGCTCGCGGGTGCGCGGTTCGACGCCGGCGTCGACGTCCGCCACGACGGCAAGCCGATCCCCTCGCTCCCCCACATCGAGATGACCATCGCGATGCTGCGCGACCGAGGCGTCGTCGTCGACGACAGCGACGCGAACCGGTGGGCCGTGGCGCCCGGCCCGATCGCGGCGCACGACGAGGCGATCGAGCCCGACCTGTCCAACGCGGCGCCGTTCCTAGCCCTGGCAGCGGTCTCCGGTGGCTCGGTGGTCGTGCGCGACTGGCCGACGTCCACCACGCAGGCGGGCGACGCGCTGCGCGACCTGCTGGCGCGGATGGGCTGCACGGTCTCACGGGTGGCCGAGGGGCTGCAGGTCACCGGGCCGGCCGACGGCTGGCGCGGGCTGCAGGGTCTCGAGGCCGACCTGCACGACGTCGGCGAGCTCGCGCCCGCGATCGCCGCGCTCTGCGCGCTCGCCCAGACCCCGTCGCACCTCACCGGCATCGCCCACATCCGTGGCCACGAGACCGACCGGCTGGCGGCGCTGGCCCGCGAGCTGGGCGCGCTCGGCGCCGATGTCGACGAGCACCCGGACGGGCTGTCATTGCGTCCGGCGACGCTGTCGGGCGGGGTGTTCCACACCTACGCCGACCACCGGATGGCCCACGCCGGCGCCATCGTCGGCGCCGCGGTGCCCGGCGTCCTGGTCGAGAACGTCGCGACCACCAGCAAGACGTTCCCCGACTTCGCCGGCTTCTGGTCCGGGCTGTTCTGATGCCGCGGTACGACGAGCACGACGTCGAGCACTACGAGCGACCGCGTCGTCGTACCCGCCCCCGGACCAAGGAGCGCCCCGCCCACGAGGACGCCGTCGAGGGCCTCGTCGTCACCGTCGACCGCGGCCGGTTCACGCTGCTCATCGACGGCCGCACCGTGATGGCCATGAAGGCCCGCCCGCTGGGCCGCAAGGGTGTCGTCGTGGGCGACCGGGTGCGGGTGGTCGGCGACGTGTCCGGCGCCGACGGGTCGCTCGCGCGGATCGTCGAGGTGCTCGAGCGCAGCAGCACGCTGCGTCGGACGGCGGACGACGACGACCCGATCGAGCGCGTCATCGTCGCCAACGTCACCCAGCTCGTCGTCGTCACCGCCCTCGCCGACCCCGAGCCGCGGCCGCGGTGGATCGACCGCGCCCTGGTGGCGGCGTACGACGGCGGGATGGCGCCGCTGCTCTGCCTCACCAAGGCGGACCTGGAGGACCCTGAGACCCTGCTGGCGACGTACCGGTCGCTCGGGGTGCCGTGGGAGGTGACCCGCCGCGACGCCGACCGCACGATCATCGGCCTGGACGCGCTGCACGACCGGCTGCGCGGCGAGACCAGCGTGCTGATCGGGCACAGCGGCGTCGGGAAGTCGACACTCGTCAACGCGCTGGTCCCGGACGCCCGCCGCGAGACCGGGCACGTCAACGCGGTCACCGGTCAGGGTCGGCACACCTCGACGTCCGCGCTGATGCTGCCCCTCGCGGACGGCGACGGCTGGATCATCGACACCCCCGGCATCCGGTCCTTCGGGCTCGCGCACGTCCAGCCCGAGCACCTGATCGAGGCGTTCCCCGACCTCGACGAGATGACCGAGGACTGCCCACGCGGCTGCACCCACGGCGAGGACGAGCCGGAGTGCGGTCTCGACGAGGCGATCGCGGCCGGCGAGGCCGACGCGGAGCGGGTGGCGTCCTTCCGGCGGCTGCTCGCCGCACGGTCGGTCACCGACTACTGATCAACCGTTGAAGCCGCCCCAGACGGCCTTGGCGCCGGCGTCGCCGGTGAGGACGACCAGCACGAGGACCGCGACCGCCCCCACGGCCAGGGGCAGGCCGAGGAGCCAGCGCAGCGGGCCGTCCTTGGGGTGGAGCAGGCCGGAGACGAGCGCGACGGCACCGAACCCGATCGAGGTCCACAGCAGCGTGAGCGCGAGGGCGTGGTGGTGGTCGATCTTGCGGGTGATCTCCGAGGGCGGCGTCGAGAAGAACTCGTTGGCGTTGCGGAAGCTGTTGCCCGAGACGAACGCCAGCGCGACGGCACCGATCGCGACCAGGGCACCGGCCACCAGCGGCCAGCGCAGGCGGTCGCGCCAGGACGGCACGAGCGAGGCGAGGGCGAGGAGGGCGACGAGCGGCGCGAGCACCACGGCGGCGTGAACGGCGAGCGGGTGCAGCGGAAGGCCGTTGATCTCCATGGTTGAATCCTGCACGACCGCTGGTCGCCCGGAGGGCACGCCGCACGGCGCGGCGCACTAGGGTGCCCCTGTGGCTGCCCCCGACTACACCGACGACCTGCGTCTGGCGCACCTGCTCGCCGACGACGCGGACTCGCTCACCCAGGCCCGGTTCCGCGCACTCGACCTGCACGTGATGAGCAAGCCGGACCTGACGCCGGTGACCGATGCCGACCAGGCGGTCGAGGAGTCGATCCGTCGTACCCTCTCGAAGGCGCGCAGCCGCGACGCCGTCACCGGCGAGGAGCAGGGCACTTCCGGGCATTCCCAGCGGCGCTGGATCGTCGACCCGATCGACGGCACCAAGAACTACGTGCGCGGCGTGCCCGTGTGGGCCACGCTGATCTCGCTGGTCGTCGACGACGAGGTGGTCCTCGGTGTCGTGTCCGCCCCCGCCCTGCAGCGCCGCTGGTGGGCATCGGCCGGCCAGGGCGCCTGGACCGGCAAGTCGCTGATGAAGGCGACCGAGTGCCGCGTCTCCGACGTACGACGCCTCGAGGACGCCTCCTTCTCGTACTCCTCGATCAGCGGCTGGGAGGACCGCGGGCTCGGCGAGGACATGCTCGCGCTGATGCGCCGGGTCTGGCGGACCCGGGCCTACGGCGACTTCTGGTCCTACATGCTCCTCGCGGAGGGCGCCGTCGACATCGCAGCCGAGCCCGAGCTCGAGGTCTACGACATGGCCGCGCTCGACATCATCGTGCGCGAGGCCGGCGGCCGGTTCACCTCGCTGGAGGGCCGCGACGGCCCGTGGGGCGGCAACGCGCTGGCCAGCAACGGGCACCTCCACGAGGCCGCGCTGTCCTTCCTCGGCAGCGTCAGCGACCTCGAGGACGACCCCGACTGGCCACGCACCGGACCGGGCAGCGTGTCCGACCTGCGCTCCCACCGGCACCGCGTGTCGGACGAGAGCAGTGACGACGGGGATCACGCCGAGTAACCTGCGTCACATGCGCATCGCTGACGTGCTCCAGTCGAAGTCGCTTCGCGACGTGATCACCATCAGTCCCGAGGCCGGGGTCCGCGAGCTGCTCGCGCTGCTCTCGGAGCACAACATCGGTGCCGTGGTGGTGAGCACGGACGGCACCTCGCTCGACGGGATCGTGTCCGAGCGGGACGTCGTACGCCACCTGCACAGCGACGGCACGGTCATCAACAACGTGGTCTCCGCGATCATGACCACCGAGGTGAGCACCTGCTCCCCCGACGACGACCTCGACGCGGTCCTCGCGGTCATGACCGAGCGCCGGTTCCGCCACATCCCCGCCACCGACGGCGAGCGGGTGGTGGGCATCGTCAGCATCGGCGACCTGGTGAAGCACAAGATCGACCAGCTGCAGTTCGAGCGCGACCAGCTCGACAACTACGTGCACCAGTCCTGATCGCCGACCCGGCACAAACTGGCCCACAGAATCCGCCGACCCGGCACAAACTGGCTCGCAGAATCCGCTGACCCGGCACAAACTGGCTCGCAGAATCCGCTGACCCGGCAGAAAGTGGCTCGTGGACGAGCCACTTTCTGCCGGGTCAGCGCGATTCCGACGCTACTTTGCGCCGGGTCAGCGCAATTTCGGAGCTAGTTCCTGACGGGTCGCGCCTGCCGGACGACCTCGTCGACGGCGGCGAGGAACACCGGTCGCCAGCGCTGGACGTCGAAGACGACCGACGCGTGCCCGCCCGGGGTCTCGTGGACGGTCGCGCCGGGGATCGCGGCGGCCATCGCCCGCTGCCGTGAGGTCGGGATGGCGTGGTCGCGGCCGGTGACGACGACCGCGGTGGGTACGTCGATCTCCCCCAGCCAGGGCCGGGCGTCGAAGCCGCCGAGGGCGCCGAGCACCTCGGGCATCGCCCACGCGCTGGTGCTGCGGAACTCACCCCAGGCCCAGGTCGACATCTCCTCGCCGACGTGCCGGTCGTCGCCGAGGCTCGCTCGCACCTCCAGCACCCGCTCGCGGTAGTGGTCGCGGAACCGGTCGTTGGCCTTGTCGAGCGTCGGGTAGAACATCGCGTCGCCGCGGGTCTCGTTCCAGCAGGCGGCGGTCGAGGCGAGCACCAGGCCCGCGGTCCGCTCGGGGTGCCGGCGCCAGAACAGCTGGGCCAGGGCGCCTCCCATCGAGTAGCCGACGGCCACCACCGAGGCGATGCCGAGCTGGTCGAGGACGGCGGCGGCGTCGTCGACGCAGTCCTCGAGGGAGAACCGCTCGGAGACGATGCCGCGACCGTGCCAGCGCTGGTCGAGCATCACGACCCGGTGGGTCGCGGCGAGCTCGTCGAGGGTGCTGAACCAGGTGAGGTACGACGTCGTGGCCAGCCCGTGGAAGAGCAGCAGGGTGGGTGCACCGGGGTTCCCCGAAGGGGTGCCGGTGTCCACGACGAAGGCCTCGCCGCGCCCGGGCAGGTCGAGGAGGCGGCCGGCCGGGAGCTCGGGCAGCGCCGGGAACCGCTGGGTACGGCGGATGCCGGTCCTCACGCCGAGCACGGCCGCCTTGCCGCCGTAGCGCGCGGCGGTGAACGAGCCCTTCAGGGCATGGCGGGTCGCGGACTTCATCACACGGGTGGTCACGCAAGGTTCCTTCGGGGAGTCTCGGCGGGCGCGGCCGGCGGCTCGAGGTCGAGCTCGGCCAGCGCGGCGGGGAGGTACGACGCCAGCACGTGGACGTCGGGCAGCAGGTCGGGGCAGGCGAGGAGCGAGAAGTTCATCCGGTCGACGTACGACCAGACGGTGACGTTGAGGCCGATGCCGTCGACGAGCGGCCCCACGCTGAACAGGTCGGCGAGGCGGGCGCCGCCGACGGTGGCCGGCTCGCGCGGGCCGGGGACGTTGGAGACGATCGCGGAGAACGCCGCCGGGTGCCACGACGCCGCGTTCAGCCGCGAGTAGGCGCGCACGGCCGCCGCGAACGGGCGCGGCGGGGTGAACTGCGACCAGTCGGCGAGGATCGACGAACCGAGCTGGGCGTTGATCCGCTTGGCGTCGGCGGTGGTCGCGGCGATGGTCCGCAGCCGCTCGAGCGGGTCGTCGACGTCGGTGGCCAGGGTCGTGAACAGGTTGGAGACCCGGTTGCCCCCGAGCCGGGGTACGGCGTCCCGCTCGTCGGCGCTGACCGGGACACCGGCCAGCAGCGAGGACGCCGGCCGCTCGTCGTGGTCGGCCATCCAGCGGCGCAGGGCGCCGGAGGTGATGGCGAGGACGATGTCGTTGAGGGTGACGTCGAGGCCGGCGGCCTGGTGCTGGGCGCGGACCCGCTTCAGCTCGGCCAGCGGCAGGGTGACCGTGGCGAAGGAGCGCAGCGGCGTGAGGGCGCCGTTGAAGGACACCCGGGGCGCGTGCAGCACCGGCACCGGCGACTTCGCGCCGGCCCGCCGCTCGCGGACCACGCCGAGGATGCCGAGGAGGGTGCGCAGCAGCAGCGCAGGGATCGTGGTGATCTGCGCGGCCGCGTCGGCCCAGGCGTGCCGGATCAGGTTGAGCCTGCTGGGCAGCCTGTCGGTCGAGGCGTACTCCTCCTGGACCGCCTCGGGCGTGGCCGCGGAGCGCACGTCGGTGACGTTGGCGAGCAGCGCGTTGGCGGCGGCGCCGTCGGCGAGCGCGTGGTGCATCTTGCCGACGACGGCGACCCGGCCGCCCTCGAGGCCCTCGCAGTAGTGCAGCTCCCACAGCGGGCGGTCCCGGTGCAGCGGGGTGCTCGCGATCATGCCGATCAGCTGCTCCAGGTCGCGCATGCTGCCGTCGCCGCCGACCCGGTGCCGCCGGATGTGGTGCGGGACGTCGATCCGCGGCTGGGTCACCCAGACCGGGTGGTTGAGGCCGAAGGGCACCTCGACCACGCGGCGGCGCAGGGGCGGCAGCCGCTTGAGCCGGGACAGCATGCCGGCCACGAAGGCGTCGTACGTCAGCGCCTCGTCGGCCTCGAGCACGGCGATCTTGAGCGTGTGCATGTGGACCGACGGGGTCTCCATGTAGAGGAATCCCGCGTCGATACCTGTCATCCGCTCGATCGCCGGGCGGGTCATGACGCCACCCCCGGCAGGTCGCGGACCATGATCTTGCCCGACGCGTTGCGCGGCAGCGCGTCGAGGACGACGACCTCGCGCGGCACCTTGTAGCCCGCGAGCTGTGCCTTGACGTGTCCCTTGAGCTCGTCGGGCGTGGCCTCGCCCGAGAGCGCGACGTACGCCGCGAGCCGCTGGCCGAACGCCTCGTCGTCGACGCCGATCACCACGACCTCGCGCACGGCCGGGTGGGCGCCGAGGACCTTCTCGACCTCGATCGGGTACACGTTCTCGCCGCCGGACACGATCATGTCGTCGTCGCGGCCCACGACGTAGAGCCGTCCGGCGGCGTCGAGCCGGCCGACGTCGCCGCTGACCATGTAGCCGTCGACGAACTCCTTCGACGCGCCCGCGGTGTAGCCGTCGAACGGCGAGGCGCCGCGGACCAGGATCCGGCCGACCACGTCCAGGTCGACGTCGCGGCCGGCGTCGTCGACGACCCGGAGCTGGGTGCCGCGCACCGCCTTGCCCGCGGTGTCGGGGGCGTGGCGCAGGTCGGCGGGCTGGGCGACGCTGATCTGGCCGGCCTCCGTGGCGTTGTAGCTGTTGTGGACCAGGTCGCCGAAGCGGTCCATGAACGCGATCACCGACTGCGCCTTCATCCGCGAGCCGCTGGCCGACACGAAGCGCAGCGAGCGCAGCGAGTAGCGGTCCAGGGTGGCGGCCGGCAGGTCCATGATCCGTTCGAGCATGACGGGTACGACGCTGAGGCCGCTCGCCCTGTTGTCGTCGACGAGCGCGAGGGTCGCCTCGGGGTCGAACTTGCGGCGGGTGACGACCGTGCAGGTCATCGTCGCCGCGATGACCAACTGTCCGAAGCCCCACGCGTGGAACATCGGCGCCGCGACGACGACGGTCTCCTCACCGCGCCACGGGATCTTCTCCAGCATCCCGGCGAGCTCGTCCGCGCCGCCCCCAGAGCGGCGCGCACCCTTCGGGGTGCCGGTCGTGCCCGAGGTCAGCAGCACGACGCGGCCACGCTGGGCCGGCCTGGGCGGGACCTGGCCGGCGTGCGCCTCGATGAGGCCGTCGATGCTCAGGACCCCCGCGGGGACAGGGGAATCGGTCCAGCCGAGCACCTCGACCAGCCCGTCGACCCGGGCCCGGGCGTCGGCGACGACACCGGCGAACTCCTCGTCGTACAGGATGACCCGGGCGCCCTCCCGCTCCATCACGTCGGCCAGCTGCGGCCCGGAGAATCCGGTGTTGAGCAGCAGCGCGCTGGCACCCAGCCGCGAGCTGCCGATCAGGGCGTCCACGAAGCCGCGGTGGTTGCGGCACAGGATCGCGACGGTCTCGACCGGCCCGCCGGTGACGTCGAGCAGTCCGGCGGCGAGAGCAGCGGAGCGGTCCTGAAGGTCCTGCCAGGTCAGCGTGCCGCGGTCGTCGACGAGGGCCGGGCCGTGCGGGCGTCGTACGGCGGCCAGCGCGAAGCTGGTCGTGGCGTTGGTGCCCTGCTGGCGCAGGATCCGGACCAGCCGGAGGTACTTCGCCGGGCTCATCAGGACCAGCATCCGGCTGGTGACGAGCATCCTGAACGCCCACAGCTGGGTACGCAGCCCGGCGAGCACGGCGCTCATCCCAGCACCGGGAAGCGCCGCTCGCGGGCCATCTCGGCCAGCGCGTCCTCCATCCGGCCGCGGACGACCTGGTCGACCTCGACGAGGTCGGGCTCCGGCCCGAACTCCGCCTCGATGTCGATCGGGTCGAGCACCCTGGTGGTGATCTTGGTCGGCAGCGGCAGGTTGAGCGGCGCCGCCGCCAGGCCGAACGGGAAGCCGACGCCGATCGGGAACAGGTCGGTGCGCATCACCTTGCGCAGCGGCGAGCGCTTGCCGATCCACTCGCCGCGCGTGAGGAACAGCTGCGACTCCTGGCCGCCGATCGAGACGACCGGGACGATCGGGACGCCGGCGCGCAGCGCGGTGCGCAGGTAGCCGGTGCGGCCGTTGAAGTCGACGACCCTCGACTTCAGCGTCGGGCGGAAGGTGTCGTGGTCGCCACCCGGGAAGACGATCGTGACGCCGCCGTTGGTGAGGATCTCGTGGGCTGCCTCCCGGGTCGCGTTGACGAACCCGAACTTCCGCATGACCGGACCGGCGGCGCCGGTGAAGAGCATGTCGTGGGCCAGGCAGTACAGCGGCCGGTCGGCTCCGAACGCGTCGGCGAAGGCGACCGCGATGATCGGCACGTCCATCGGCGTCAGGCCGCCGGAGTGGTTGCCGACGATGAGAGCGCCACCGTCGGGAACCTTGTCCATGCCGCTCACGCTGGAGCGGAAGTAGCCCTTCATGGCCAGCTTGAGCAGCGGCAGCACCTTGGCGACGTACGCCGGGTCGCGGCCCGCGAGCGCGCTCACGACGCCGCTCCCGTGAGCCCCGCGAGCCCCGTCGCGACGCGCGACCAGGCGAACGGCTGCCAGTCGGCCGGGTCCTGACGGAGCCGGTCGACCACGACCGAGAGGACCAGCGGGTTGGCGACCATGCCGACGTGGCTGCTGACCACCTCGACGTTCTCGGCGGGCGGCCGGCCGTCGGCGCCGTCGTGCTCGTCCACGGTGCAGCCGCGCCACGGGACGATGCCGTCGGTCCTCGACCAGACCGCAGTCAGCGGCACGGGCACCGGGCGGCGGAGCTGGTCGACGATCTCGCGGGCGTTGGCGACGATGCCGTGCCTGACCTTGGACTTCTCGAACATCCCGGTGGCGCGGGTGCGCTCCCCCTCGGCCCGCCACGGCGAGCCGAGGCAGACCACCTGGCGGACCCGGTCGGGGTGCTCGTGGGCGAGCCAGCGCGCCAGCAGGCCGCCGAAGCTCCAGCCCACGACGCTGACCGGCTCGTCGTACTGGTCCGCGATCTCGGCGAAGCGCTGCGGCAGACCGGTGACGATCTTCTCGGTGAGGCCGTGGTTGCTGCCGAGGTTCCAGCCGTGGACGTCCCACCCGCGCTGGGCGAGGTGGCCGCGGAGCCGGCCGGTGAGCTTGTCGTTGGCCGAGAAGCCGGGCAGCACCAGCACCGGGCGGCCCCGGCCGAGGTCCCGCTCGCCGGGCAGCACGGGGCCGGTCGCGGTGCGGGCGAGGTCGACGAGGCGGGACGCGCCGTACTCCACCGTCCAGCGGGGCAGCTCGAGCAGCAGCAGCCCGCGGTGCGGTCCGCTGCCGCCGTCCGGCGCCGCGACGTCGTGGTCGTTGAAGTCGTACACGTTGCTCACCCCATGTAGAACACGTTCTATTTTCGAGAAGTATCCCCACAGGTGATGCCCAGAGCAAGGCTCCGCCCCCGGCCGGGACGGAGATCACAGGGCCGGTCCAGACCAGCTGGCCGGACCGCGGGCTACGGCGCGGACGCCAGCGGCGTGAGCGGGTTGCCGGACGGGATGGACGCGCAGGTGCTCGGCGCCGGGACGCCGGCGAAGCGGGCGTTGAGCCAGGCCATCGCCTCGGGCAGCCAGAACGGGACCGAGGTGAAGTGGCTGAGCGGGTACTCGCGGTGCACGACCGGGAGCCCGTCGGCGCAGTACTGCTTCGCGAGCGAGCGGACGTCGCCGGCGATCATCACGCCGTCACCGGGGCCGACGCTCCTGCTGCGCAGGGTGCCCTCGATCTCGCCGGCCGTGCCCTGGCCGATGAACATCGGGACGGTGGGCGTGGGCCGGGTGCCGAGGTTGAGCTGGTTGACCGTGTCGACGAAGACGGGGATCCGAGCGGGGTCGGCGTACTCCGGCTTGGTCATCTTCTTCCAGGTCAGGCCCGGGTAGGCGCCGAGAACCTGGGTGATGGACGCCTTCTGGAGCTTG
This sequence comes from Nocardioides sp. F233, assembly GCF_057813895.1. Classification (NCBI taxonomy): domain Bacteria; kingdom Bacillati; phylum Actinomycetota; class Actinomycetes; order Propionibacteriales; family Nocardioidaceae; genus Nocardioides; species Nocardioides sp. F233. The sequence continues at coordinate 580,440 of NZ_JBVASH010000002.1, read as the reverse complement.
GCGTAGACCTGCTTGCCGTAGTCGTTGAGGTACGGCGTCAGGTCGACGCCGAACGCGCGGGCGACGCCCACCACGGCCATCGGGATCACGCCGGCCCACACCATCGAGCCGTCGACGTAGCCGATGTTGGCCGAGGGACGCACCAGGACGCCGCCCTCGGCGGCACCGACCAGGCGCCGGTCGATGTCGGGGGCGTAGCTCGGCGCGAGGACCGAGGCCCAGTTGGTCGCGATCGCGCCGCCGGAGTAGCCGATCAGGCCGATCCGCGCGGTCGGTGCGATGCCGGTGCCGGGCGCCTTCAGCGCGGCCCGGAGCGAGTCGAGGGTGACCTGGCCGTACTCCGGCCCGGCGGCGAAGTCGGCGGTCGGGCCCTGGGTGTCGGCGACGACGATCGCGTAGCCCTGGAGCAGGAAGCCGGCGAACAGCGTCGTCTCGACGTGCGCAGCCATGACACCCGGGCTGAACACGCCGGAGTAGGCGCGGGACGGGCCGTCCTCGGGGTTGAGCGAGTCGTAGAACGACTGGTAGCCGATCACCTTGGCGGTGCGGCCGACGAGCGGCCGGACCACCGTCGTGACGCCGGCGACCGCCTCACCGCGCTGGTTGGTCGTGCGGAACAGGACCTGCACCAGCTGGAGCGGCAGCGGCAGCTTCGCGATCCGGTACGGCAGCGTGCGCGTCGCCAGGACCGTCCCCGGCGCAAGGTTCGCGAGCGGAGTGCTGCCGGCGTAGGTGAAGAAGGGGTCCGGTGTCGCCGCCGCCACCTGAGCCGCCGGTACGGCGACCGGTCGCGCCACCGACGAACCCGCGGGGGCGAGCGTCGCCACCGTTGCCATCACTGCCACCAGCGCAGCACCGAGGCGCACCCGCCCTCTGGAGATCCCCATGTCGGGATGGTTGTTGACAGTTCTGTCACTTGTCAATGGACCAAGTGACCGAATCGAGCTCGCCGGGGATCTCGGTCGCGCTCACGCCGCGAGCCGCGCGGTCAAGCCGACCATCGGCGTGCGCCCCTCGGGCAGACTCTGCCGAATGCGGTCGTCAGAGCTCTGCCACGTCATCGTCACATTCATCGAAGACAGGAACGGTCGGGCGCTCGTACGGCTGCCGAACGGCGCCAAGACGTCGGTGGACTACGGGGCACTGATTCCTCGAGGTGCGCGAGCGCACTTGGTTCCCGCTGAAGACGGCTCCTCGGCCCGAGTCCTTTGTATCGACGACGACTGGTCCGACGCGGCCGAGGACTACGTGGCTGCAGCGCAACTACTCCAGCGCCACGCCGAGGCGGACCACGCCTAGAGCTGCGGCCTTCCTGTCGCGCCGCGAACCGCACGGTCATGCCGATGATGCGGTCCGTACTAGGTCAGCGAGCGACAAGACGCGCGGGCGCCCGCGTTCAACAACTTGCGTTGAATTGACCGCAGGATGGCAATGCCCTCCGCGTCGGTGTACCCCCAGGTGTGGATGCTGTCGAGGCCGGAGCCGAAGACGTCACTGGCCCACACGAACTCGGTGGCGACAAGGGCACGCGTCCAGTCCATGCGCGACAGCCCCTGGCCCGTCCGCAGTGCCTCAGCAATACGCCGGGCCTGCACAGACAGGTCCGAAACGGACCCGAATCCCATGACCCTTGCGAGGTCGTCGGTTGGCGAGGCAGGACCGCCCCAATCCAGTAGGCCCCAGCGCAACATGGACCGTTCGTCGTCGCTCAGGTCCACTACCAACAGCTCGTGCACGCTCAGACCTTACGGCGGACCCGGCAGAGCGAGCGTCAGCTCGTGCCTCGATCTGTCCTTGCCGAGGGTCATGCGCTGGACGGCGCGGGTTTGGCCGCAAAGTCCTCAGACCACAGGAACTCATGAAAGGCGCCCATCGTCCGGCCCGTGAGTTTGGCCCCGTTGTCGCCGGAGACGCTGTGGCACGCTGGATGCGTGCTGGATGAAGTGATCGGCCGGCGCCTGCGGATCGTCGAGCGATTTGCTTGGCGTCCGGACGACGGCTCGCCCGTGAACCCTGACATCGGCTCGGTACATCTGTGGCTCGAGAATGGGCGAGGCGTGCACTTCGATGGGGCGAGCAATTGGACTCTCAAGTGGTCAGTTTCCGAGCCCGGTGATGACCGATGGATGGAGCAATATCGCTGCGCCTGTCACGGCCACTGGGTCATACGAGAGGCGTCTGACGAAGTGCCGTTCGTTGGGCTTGTGGGAACGCAGCTCTGTTCAGCCGCACCGGTCTTCAACGAGGCAGACGACATGGTCGGTGCAACCCTCGCATTTGAGGGCGGTCGCCTGACTCTCAGTCTTCGGGAGTGCGAAATCGACACATCGGGTCGGTGAGCGATCCGTCCGGACATGCCGCGCCGGGGTCAGCCATGCCGATGAGCAGACGCTGGTCAGGTCCACGTCTGCGGGACTACTCAGGCGCATGGTCGCTGTCACCGCCATAGAGGTCGATGGCAAGTTGGATGCCACGCGTCCCGAGCGCCGAGAGCGTCCCCGGCTCGATGGATACACCTTCGTTTCCGTACTCCATGAACCAGCCGCAGAACAGGTTGACGGTGTATTTGGCGCAGATCGCTGCCCAGACCGACTCGTCCGCTGTCAGACGGCCAAGGATCGTCGCGACCTGGGCGTCGAGGTCGGCTGGCGCGGTCTCGGGCGCTTGCAGGCTCCACAGTCCAAGGCGCGCGGTCCTCGTGACGCCGTGAGACCTGATCGTCTCGCCCTGGAACCAGCTTCGAGTCGGCTCACAGCCCAGTGAGGAGCTGATGTCGTGTGGGTTCAGCTCACCCTCACCGTCAGTGATCCGAAGGGTGGCCACCGCGCGAGAAAGCTGCACCATGCTCGGAGGGTAGCCAGCGACGGCCCACTGGTCTTCTTGTTTACCGGCCCGGCTCTGCCCCGAGCCGCACGGTCAGGCAGATGGAGGTGCGCGTAGTGCCACGACTCGAAAAGTCATCGGCTTCCGAGATGTCGCCCGACCACACGTACCACCCGCTCGTTTGACCGCTCGCAGGATGCCGGAGTCCATGAATCGGCCATTCCGCTGGCCTCGATATCGGACCGGGACGCGCCGAGGATCAGGTGCTGGGCCGTCCCTGAGTATGGCGGCGACCTGCGCGGATCTGCCGCAATCCAATCGGTCGCGGCAGCGCCCGCGCCACCACCCCCTAGAGAATGTTCGCGCTGATTGGCCACTCCGGGCATTGGCGATCGCATAGGTGAATAGGGACCCCCTGCGCGCTTGCCACGGTCTGATTACGGATGTTGACCGCAGAGAAGGTCCGCGTGCTGCTCGCGGCGCTCGGGCAGCCGGCCCCCGGCCGCGCCACCACCTCCGGACACGCCCAAGCCAGGTGGATCCCCGAGTCAGCGGCGGAAGATGCCGTTCGCTCCCCGCACGACGCGGCGACCGGCGGCGCGAACCCGGACCACCGGGCCGAGCCCGACGACCCAGCGCCCGGTACGGCGCGCCCGGCTCCCGATCCCCGAGCGGATCCGCTCGAGACCGGCCCGCCACGGCACCGAGGCCAGCGAGAACCGGGCCAGCAGCCGACGCCACCACGGCGTCGCCTTGCGGATCCGGCGAAGCGCGGTGTCGACGTCGGCCCAGTAGGCGTGTGCCTCCTCGGGGGTGGGCTCGCCGTCGCCGTACACGTGGCGGTCGGCGGTGTGGGCGAGCGTGACGACCGGCACGGCGTCGTACCGCTCCGCGACGGCGTAGGCGCTCTCGCGGCGGGTGGCGCCCGGCGTGGGCCGCACCCCGAGGTCGCGCACGCGGTCGGCGAGCTCGTGCCAGGCCCCGGTCAGGCGCAGCGTCGGGTCGTCGGCACGGCGGCGGCGACGCCGGCGCAGGAACTTGAACAGCAGCACCCCCCACAGCGGCGAGAGCAGCAGCGCGATCTTCGCGACGTCGAGGACGATGCCGAGGATGGTGCCGAGCACCGCGAGCACGTCGAGCTCCTTGCGGTGGCCGTCGCCCTGCTGGAGGTTGTCGCTGGCCTCCTTCGGCTCGCCCGGCACGCGCGGCGGCTGCAGGACCTGGGGCTGCGGGTCCTCGTTGGGGTCGTCATTGGGCTTGCGGAGCTTGTGGTCCTCCGGCGGGGTCGGGTCGAACGGCACCCAGCCGGCGCCGGCGAGCTTGACCTCGGTCCAGGCACTGATGTCCTGTCCGCGCACGTCGTCGCCGCCCGGCGGCACCTTGAACCCCAGGACCACCCGGATCGGGAGCCCCATCTGCTGACCGATGACGGCCATGGCCGCGGCGTACTGCTCGGCGTCGCCGACGGGCGTCGCGGTCTTGGTGAGCTCAGCCAGGCGACTCGCGCCGTGCCCGGCCGGTACGTCGTCGTCGATGCCGTCGGAGTAGAAGCCGTGCTCGCGGAAGGCGTCGCGCAGGAACAGGGCCAGCTCGCCGCCCGAGCCGCCACCGAACTTGTCGTCGACCTGCCAGCGCTGCACCCGGTCGCTCAGCTCCTCCGGCACGATCCTGGGCGCCGGCAGGGAGACCGACGCGTCGGCGGCGAGGACCGCGATCTCCTCGTCGACCAGCGGCGGCGGGGTCACCGCCTCGACCTCGAACGTGGTGCCGGCCTCGACGCCGCCGATCTGTGCGACGGTGCCGGTCTCGCGGTTGATGACCAGCTCGGCGGCGGCCGCGTCATCGGTGCGGCCGTCCTTGACCGGGGTCATGGACAGGGTGTCGCCGACGCTGGGCACCCACACGCCGGTGTAGCCGGTGACCGTGATGGAGCCACGGGTCGTGGCCTTGGCCTCGGCGTCGGGGTCGTTGCGCATCCGCCGGAAGGTGCCGGAGTCGTGGGCGCTGTCGGGGCCGCCGGAGACGTTCCACACGATGCCGTCGTAGGTGTCCATCACGGCCAGCCGGACGCGGGTGCCGCTGTCCAGGTCGTTGACGGAGAACAGCGAGGTCTCCGTGCGCAGCGGTTCCTTCTTGTACGCGCGGAACTTCGACAGCGGGCTCGGGTAGTCGTGGGGGTCGAACGGCGGGTCGACGTGGTCGCGGAGCACGACCCGGTTGGCATCGGGGTCGGCGAGGGCACCCAGTCCACTCGCCGCTCCCCCGGCCACACCGACGACGACGAGGGTGGCGAGCACCCGGCGACCCCACCGCGCCCGGACATGACGCATCGAGCGCCACCGCAGCCACACGAGGCCGACGACGGCACCGACCAGGCCGCGGGTCAGCGCCGCCGGCGCAGCCACGTCGCCGAACGCGGCGGACAGCACCAGGACCAGGGCCAGGACGACGCCCGCCAGGCCGGGCCACCGGGAGCGCCACAGCAGCACGCCGGCAGCGAGTCCCCCGACCAGTCCGGTGACGAGCGGGACGATGAGCACGACGCCGGTCTCGGTGAGCGGCACGGGCAGGGTCAGCGACTCACGCCACGACTGCACCAGCCCGATGACGAGGTCGTGCAGCGAGTCGGCCGTCGGCACGAATCCGTTGCTGGTGCGGTTGGGCACCGCCACCGCGGACCCGACCAGCAGGTAGGCGACGGCCGCCCCGAGCGCGGTCAGCCAGGGACCCAGCCGCCACCGGGCGCTGGCCCAGGCGATGGCGACGCCGAGGGCCAGGCCGACGACGACGGCGACCAGCCAGCGGTTGCCGGTCCAGGCCTGGCCCAGCGGCCAGGCGCACAGGACGCCGAGCCCGACGACGAGGACGGCGTCGATCACCGTCAGCCACCACGCCGGCAGCGCGCCTCGGCCGCGGCGCCGCTGCGGGACGATCATCACGGGCCCGCTCCGGCTGGCGGAACGACTGCTGCCGCGGACGGGCGGCGGAACGGGGGCGCCGGTCGGGTGGCTCATGCCGACACCCGTCGTACGGCGACGCCGAGCTCCTCGAGGCGGCCCACCGTGGCGACGCCCAGGTCACCGAGCCAGCGCACCGACGGCTCCTCACCGACCAGGCAGCGCACGGCGATCACCCGGGTGTCGACGGGGAGGTACTGCCGGGCGCGGCGCAGGTCGGTGATCGACACCCCGGACCCGATGCACAGCACCATCACGCTGGCGGCGAGCTCGTCACCGCTGAGGTGGCGGGCGACGTCGACGAGCCGGCTCGCCTGCCAGTCGTAGCTCAACCCGGAGAGGCCGTCGAGGAACCGCTGGGCGCTGGCGGCGGGCAGCGAGCCGTGGGACGAGGCGGCGCTGAGCTGCTGGCCGTCGGCGAGTGCCTGGGTGCCGAGCGAGCCGGCGACCGAGATGGCCAGCTCGAACTGGTCGTCGCTGGCGTAGTCCTCGAGCCGGGAGCTCACCATCGTCAGCAGGTGGGAGCGCCGGGTCTCCTCGAACTGGCGGACCATGAGGGTGCCGGTCTTGGCACTGGACTTCCAGTGGATGTGGCGACGGTCGTCGCCGGACACGTAGCCGCGCAGGGCGTGGAAGGACACGTCGTTGTCGGACACCTTCGGCACCGTGCGGCCCTCGAGGTCGCGGACCAGGCCGGCCGCGGAGCCGTCGACGCGCAGCGTCTTGGGGTGGACGTAGAGGGTGTCCATCTCGCTGAGGTGCCGCTCACGGCGCAGCAGCCCGAGCGGATCGGAGCGCACGGCCGTCACCGGGCCGACGTCGAGCACCGCGCGGTGCGCGGTGGGCACGGCGAACAGCTCCTCGTGCTCGGCACCGGGCGCGAGGCCCGGGAGCTCGAAGGCGGCCCGGCCGGCGCCGACGGGGAACTCCACGACCAGCGAGCGCGAACGACGTCCGCTCGGGTTGGCCACGGTGAGGTACCCGTTGGCCCGCTCCCCCACGATCACCCGGTCCCGGGCGAGGTCGAGCCGGGCCAGCAGCGGCAGCCGACCGACCACGAACGCCACGGCGAGCAGCAGCACCAGGGCCAGGAAGGCCCCGGCGACGACCAGCTCGCGCCAGTGCAGCATCGGACCGGCGACCAGCAGCGCGATCGCCAGCACGGCGACCACCCAGCCGGCGGGCGTGACCGCCTGCGTGACCGGCGCGACCACGCCACGGACCCGCTGCGTGCGCTCGGCGATGCCGTCGCGCAACCGGCCGCCCAGCGCCTGGCGGCGCCGGGACAGGTCGGTGAGCGTATGGCGGACGCCGGCCGCCCAGGAACGGGGACCGGTCATGAACGGGCGGGCTCCAGCGGGACCGACACGCGCTCGAGCACCCGGCGCACGACGTCCTCGGTCGTCGTACCGCGGAAGTCCTCCTCGGGGTCGAGGACCATCCGGTGCGCCAGGACCGGCACGGCGAGGGACTTCACGTCGTCGGGCACGACGTAGCTGCGGCCGTAGGACAGCGCCTGGGCGCGGGCGGCGCGGACCAGCGCGAGGCCGGCGCGAACACTGGTGCCGAGCACGACCTCGGAGGCCTCGCGGGTGCCCTCGGTGAGGCTCGAGACGTACTCGTAGATGGTCGACTCGACGTGGACCTGCTGGGCGAGCCGGATCAGGTGGAGCACGTTGTCGCCGCTGATGATCGGGCGGAGCACGGTGGCCGCCTTGCCCTTCGGGGCAGTGGCGAGGATCTGGACGGTGCTCGCATGGTCGGGGTAGCCGAGGGACGTCTTGATCAGGAACCGGTCGAGCTGGGCCTCGGGCAGCCGATAGGTGCCGGCCTGCTCGATCGGGTTCTGGGTGGCGATGACCATGAACGGCTGGCCGACCTGGTGGGTCACGCCGTCGACGGTGACCTGGTTCTCCTCCATCACCTCCAGCAGCGCCGACTGGGTCTTGGGCGAGGCCCGGTTGATCTCGTCGGCCAGCACCACGTTCGAGAAGATCGGCCCCTGGTGGAACTCGAACTGCTGGGAGCGCTGGTCGAAGATCGTGACCCCGGTGACGTCGCTGGGCAGCAGGTCCGGCGTGAACTGGATCCGGTGGTGGTCACCCTGGATGGTCTGGGCGATGGCTCGCGCGAGCGAGGTCTTGCCCGTGCCGGGATAGTCCTCGAGGAGCAGGTGCCCCTCGGCGAGCAGCGAGACGAACGCCAGCCGGACGACCTCGGTCTTGCCGACGATCGCCTGCTCGACGTTGGCGACGAGCTGGGCGAAGGTCTGCGAGAACCACTCGGTCTCTTCGGTGGTGAGCGACATGGTGTCCTTTCAGGCTGCTGGTGAGATGGAGGCGGCGTCCGGCGCTAGTTGCCCTTGACCGCCGAGGCGGGCACCCCGTCGACGAGGACGTCGGCCGACCCCGTCCCGCTGAAGGTGCAGTCGGCGCCGCCCACGCGATAGACGAACTTGCCGTCGTAGGCCCCGGAGCCGCTGACGCTGCCGCCCATGGCGCCGCAGGCGGCGTTGGGAACGACGCCCTTGAGGGTGACCCCGATCGGTTGGGAGACCCTCTCGAATCCGTACCCGGTCACCAGCAGGGCGAAGTTGTTGCCGTTGGTGAAGCTCGCACTGAGGCTCTTCTCCTTCGAGCGCGCCTGGAGCGGGACCTCGTTGCTGTACTGCCGGTCGCCCGTGGCCGTGGAGACCGCGCGGGCCTTGATCGTCGCCGTCGCCCCTCCCTCGGCCACGGCCACGTCGACCGGACCGTAGTAGCGCTTGAACTCGCCGCCGTCGACGCTGTACTCGAGGTACTGGATCGGCTTGCCGTTCCACGACTCGTCCTTGCCCGCCAGCTGGAACAGGGCGCTGTAGTGGGACCCTGAGGTGGCCGAGGTGAGGGTCGGGTCCAACGGCTTGCCCCAGGTCTCGACGTTGGGGATCGAGTCCACGGCGCCGTCGACCGGGTCCCCGCCGTTGTAGGTCACCGCCCACACCTTGACCGAGTGCGTGCCGTTGTTGGGGAAGGTGATGTCGACACCGCCGGAGGGTGCGGCGCTCACGGACGTCGGCGCGTTCGAGTCGGTCTGGACCATGTAGCGCTTGATCTCGAGCCCGCCGTCGTCCTGCGGCGCATCCCAGGCGAGGGTGGCGGTCCGGTCTGCCGGGGACTCGCGCGTCTGTCGCAGGTTGCGCACCGGGCTGGCCTTGGTCCACGGCCGGCCGGAGGCACTGGGGCTCGGGTCGCTCGTGCCGGCGTCGTTCACGGCGGCCACCGTGAAGGTCACGACCTTGCCCTTCTCGATGCCGTCGTTGCTGTCGAACAGCTTGGAGGTGGCCGATCCGTCGACGGAGTACGTCGACTGGCGGCACCCGTTGCAGCTGATCTCGTAGCGGGAGACCGCGTTGCCGTTGCTCTGGTTCGAGGTCCACTTGCTCCAGTCGACCTGCACCCACGGCCGCTCCGTGTAGCTGTCGGCCTGGCTGGCCTTCAGCTGCGGCGGGGAGCCCGACTTCAGCGGGACGCCGAACGGGGTCCCGGCCTTCGACGGTCCGGAGAACTGCCGGCGCGGCTCGACGTCGTTGACCGCCCGGATCTCGAAGGCGTACGGCGTCCCGTTGACCAGCCCGGGGATGACCAGCGACCGGGCGGTGCCCCCCGCCGTCCACGTGTTGGTGCTGCCCGCCTCCTTGATCTCGTAGGAGGTGATCGGCGAGCCCTCGTTGGCGGGGGGCGACCAGCGCACGGTGAGCTGGCGGTCCATCCGGCCCCCGGTCGGGCGGGGCTCGCTGACGATCGTCGGCGGGGCCATCAGCTCGGGCGCCTTGTTGGGGATGATCTCCTCCGAGGCGGGGCTCGTCTTGCTCCACCCCTCGCTGTTGCGGGCACGCACGACGAAGCTGTAGGCCTGCCCCGGAGTCAGGTTGACCAGTCGGCAGGTCGGGTCGACACAGCTCTGTCGGTAGCCCTTGCCGTCGGTGACCTCGTACTCCTCGATCGGCGCGCCGTTGGCCGCCGGCTCACGCCAGGACAGCACGGCCGAGGACGCCTCGACCGACGACGGGATCGGCCGGTCGGGTGCGTCGGGCACGGCCACCACGGTGACGGTGATCCGCGCGGTGCGGTTGCGGCTGCTGTCGCCGGACGCGTCGGCGACCGTGGCCGTGACGACCGACGTCCCGGTCTTCGTCGGGGTGAACCGGACGAACGAGCCGTCGGCCCGGAGGTCGGTCAGCGCCGGCCCGGACGCGACCCGGGCGTCACTGACCTTCAACGGCTTGTCCGGGTAGGGGTTGACGGCGGAGGCCGCGACGTCCACGCCCACCTCCTCGTCCTTCGTCGCCGTCACCGTGATCGGCGAGACGCGCAACTCCGGACGGTCGTTGCCGACGACGCGCACCGTCACGATGCCCTCGTCCTGACCGCCGTGACCGTCGTCGGCAAGGAGGTGGATCTGCGGGGGCGTCGCCGCGTCGACCTTCGCGCCGCCACCGGCCTCGACCTTCAGCAGGGTGCTGTCGGAGGCGATGCTGGCGCTGATCCCGTCGTCGACGGACGTGACCGTCCAGCTCATCTGCTTCTCGTCGCCCTCGTTGGCGTCGCGGGTCAGACCGGACAGGTCGACCTGTGCCGGATCCCCGTCGACGGCGACGTCGACCGATGCGTTGCGCATCTCCGGCGCGACGTTGCCGGACGGCACGACGTCGATCGGGATCGTGAGCAGGGCGGTGAGGGCTCCGTCCTCGGCCAGGGTGCGCCCGTCGGTGACCTTGACGGTCACCGACGCGGGGCCGATCTGATTGCGGGCCGGCACGAACCGCAGCGACGTGGGCTCGCCCTCGACCGGACCGACGACACCGTTGATCGCCGACGGCTCGGTGTCGGGGACGATCCGGGGGTGTCGGCCTGCGCGGGTGACGACGAGGTCCTCGAGGTCGAAGTCGGTCGGCGCTCCCGCCGTGGCCTTGACGGGGACCAGGTCCTTGTCCGTGGTGAGCTGGGGCGGGACGTTGTCGGTGCCGGTGACGTAGATGACGCCGTAGGTGCCGCCGGACTCGTCGTCGGCGTCGTCGAGCTGGTAGAGCACGACCTGGTCCTCGGCCGCGAGCCGCACCCGCACGCTGCTCTCGTCGCGGACCTCGCACTCGCCCTTGCTGCCGGCGTCGCAGCTGGTGACCCGTAGGTCGGCCTTGGCGCCGTCGAAGTCGACGTCGTTGTCGAGCACGGGGATCTCGACCGTCTCCCCCGGGTCGCGGCCGATGACGTCGCCCAGGTCCGCGACGTCGTCGCGCGCGATCGGCGCGTAGAACGGCGCGTCACGGCTCGCGGTCACCTTCAGCAGCGCCGAGTCCGAGGCTCCGGCGGCGTCCTCGACCGTGTAGCCGATGCTGGTGGGCACTCCGCCGTGGGTCGGCGCGTCGCCGACCTCGAGCTCGATGAAGCCGCCCTTGCGCGTGGCCTTCGCGGCCTCGCCGCTGATCAGGTCGTCGGTGATCCGCAGCGGGTCGTCGTCGGGATCGACGTCGTTGGCGAGGACGTTGTAGGAGATGGTCCGGTTGGGCTGGACCAGCACCGCGTCGTCGAGCGCGACGGGCGGCTGGTTCTCGGTCTCCTCCGGTACGACGCCGACGCGGACCTCCGCGACGCCGGTCGCGCCGTACTTGTCCTGGACGAGGAGCTGGAAGAAGTCGGTGCCCGCCTTGCCCTCGAAGGCCTCGTAGCGGATCCAGTCGACGCCGGTCTCGACGATGCGGCCCAGGGACGGGGCGGTGAGGATGCTGCGGAAGGCCACCGCGTCGCCGTCGGGGTCGGCCCCGCCGAGGTCGACCCCGATCACCTTGGGCCGCCCCGCGATGACCCGGTCCGTGATCGGCTGCGGCATCGGCGCCTGGTTGTTCTTCGGGGAGTCGGGGATCACGAAGATGTCGACGACGGCCGAGGCCTTGAGGCCGTCGGCGTCGCGCACGCCGTAGATGGCCGAGTAGGTGCCGGGCTTCTCGGGCGCCTGCATCCGCAGCACGTCGCCGGCGACCCAGATGTCGAGGTCCTGGTCGTTGCGCAGGTCCTCCTGGAACAGCCGGGGCTTGCCGCCGTCGGGATCGGAGTCGTTGCCCAGGACGGGGATCGTCGTCACCGCGCCCGCCCGGACCGTCACCTGGTCCTTGTTGGCGATCGGTCGGCGGTTCTCCTGCGTGGAGGCCCGTTGCGTGACCACCAGCTGTCCTGGCACGGTGCTGCGCCCGTCGGAGACCCAGTAGTCGACTGTTGCCTGCTGCCCGACGATGTCGCTCGACGAGCTGACCACGGCGAGGCGCTTGTCGACGACCGAGACCTTGACGCCGGGCACCGACGTGCGCCCGATCCGCTTGACGACCAGGACGTCGCCGTCGGGGTCGAGGTCGTTGAGCAGCAGGTCGACCTGGGCCGTGCCGCCGGAGGTGATGACGGCCTTGTCGCGGACGGCGATCGGCGGGCGGTTGTCCTTCGGCGGCGACTCGATGTCGAGACGGACGACGGAGGACTCGGTCGCGGAGGAGTTGTAGGCCGAGTACGACAAGTAGTAGCTGCGCGCCTTGGCGGCCCGGAACGTGAAGGTGCCGGACTCCAGGTCCTGGGAGATCTCGGTGCCCTCCTCGTTGCCGACCACCTTGACGTTCTTGAGCGTCAGGTCGGTGCCCTCGGGGTTGCGGTCGTTGGACAGCGGCTGGACCACGACGGCGGTGTCGGCGACGCCCGAGGCCAGGTCGGGCACGAGCTCGGGCGGCGCGGTGTCGCCGACGATCTCGACCGGCAGCGGCACGTGCGTCTCGCTGGCCCCGTCGTCGATGGTGACGTCGATCTCGCTGACCTTCTCGCCGGCGCCGGTGTCGGTGAAGGTGATCGTGCCGTCGGGGCGGTACTCGACCTCGCCGCCGCGTGCCTCGGCACCGGTGACGGTGAGGTCGTCGCCGTCCCTGTCGTAGTAGTCGGCCAGCAGGTAGTAGCTCGAGCTGGCGCCGCTCGCGACCCGGAGCTTGGGCTCGCGCTTGTCCATCCTCTCGGGCTTGGCGTTCTGGTCGTCCTTGCGGATGTCCAGGGTGACGGTCGCGTAGACCTCGTCGGTGCCGCGGCCGTCGGTCACGTAGTAGCGGAAGGTCGAGGTGCCCGTGGCGTCGGGAGGTACGGCGACCTGCAGCTGGGTGCCGCCGCCGACGATCTTCACCTCGAGCTCCTGACCGCCGAGGTAGGACGTCTTGGAGATGCTGATGATGTCGCCGTCGGGGTCGTGGTCGTTGAGCGCCACCACCGGCAGCACCGTGGAGCGACCGGGACGCGCGCCGAGATGGTCGTCCTGCGGGTCGGGCGGGCGGTTCTCCTGGTCGGGAACCTCGTCGCTGATCTCCTTGAGCTTCGACTTGTTCTCGTTCTGGGGGTCGACGGCCGGCCAGTTGTCGATCTTGGCCTTGCCCGGGTCCTCGACCAGCCAGGCGTCACCGGTGACGGTGTCGTTGAGGACGACCACGTCGCGGTTGACCCGGAACTGGAGGTACGCGCCGGGCTGCATCCCGGGGATCGGCGTGGCGTCGTCGCGCTCGTCGCCGTCGCAGTCGCGCAGGTAGTTGTGGGTCGACTGCGGGTCGGACCAGGCGGCGTAGACGCATCCGGTGTCGGTCATCTGCACGGGTGCAGCCGGCCGGCCGGAGACCTCGCCCCGGCTGACCTGCTTGACCGGCCCGCCGTCGCGCCCGGTGACCAGGAGACCCTCGCGCGTGGCCAGGTAGACCTCGTCGCTCTCGTCGGAGGCCTGCTGGAGCTCGACCTCCGTGGAGTCGGGGGTCTCGATGACGACCGGCTTCGTGCCGGGCCGGGAGAGCTCGTAGGAGTTGCGGTTGAACAGCACCGGCGTGTCACCGACGACGGTGAGCGCGACCTTCGTCGCGTCGTTGCCGACGCCCTTGCCGAGCTGGAACGACTCGCCCTCGACGGCGCCGCCGCTCTCGTCGAGGGTGAACGGCGTGACCTTGCCGTCGCGCCCGAGCACCCAGGCCCGACCGTCGGTGCCGACCGCCGCGGTGAGTGCGTGCTCGAGGTCGGCCGGCGTGCTCTTGGGCACGAAACCGCGGAACCGCTCGGCCGAGCGCACCCAGGCCTTGCCGCTGACCGGGTCGACGACCGCGAACGTGGCGCCGCCGTTGGCGACGATCGCGCCGGACGGCAGCGAGGTCGGGTCGAGGGCGCGCGCCCGGACGACGTCGACCGGCTTGACCGCACGCTCGGACGAGGCGTCGTCGACGTAGACGCTGGTGGCCCGCTGGAAGATGTCGAAGTCGGCGCTACCGGCGTCGACGCCGAGGTCGAGCTCCTTGATCTGGGGGTTGAGGCGCGCGACCAGGCCGAGGTGGTTGTTGGTGACCCACACTCCGCCGTCGTTGAGGTCCACCTCGGTGAACGGCTTGCCGTCGTGCTCGAAGGCGAGCACGACGAGGGTGCCCACCACCAGCGCGAGGACGGTCGCGGACGCCGTACGGCGCCACCGGCGGACCCTGGTCATCGTCGTCACCTGCCCGTCACGCACGTCTGCTCGGAGAGGGCCGACGTCCCGCCGCCCTCACGGATGACCGCCACCTCGATGCACACCGTCGCGTCGCGCTCGACGGTGAGCGTCTTGCTGGTGGCGTCGATGTAGTCCGGCGCCTTCTGCTGCACGCCGTCGCCGGACAGCACCACCTTGAAGCTGTCGCCCGGCTGGGGGGACTCCTGGGCCCAGGTGAACGTCCACCGGGCGCCCTTGCCGGACTTCGTCACGACCGGCGCGGGCGGCCGGTCGAGCAGCTCGACCGGGTTGGGCGGGTCCTCGCCGCGCAGGGTGCCGTCCTTGCCGTCGTCCTGGTCGCCGGAGCTGCCGGACAGGAGGGCGAAGCCGACCGCGCCGACGAGGGCTGCGACGACCACGCCGATCCCGATCCGGGCGGGTACGCCGAGCTGCCGCTCCTCGGAGCGCTGCGGACCCGCGCGCCGGGCCGACCGTCCGCCGGTCGTGCCGCGGCGACCGGAGTGGCTGGCGTGGTCGGACCCCGAATGCCCGGAATGCCCGGAATGCCCGGAATGCCCGGAATGGCCGGGGTTGCGGGTGTCCTCGTCGAGGCCGGGCTGCAGCGGGCCGGGGCGCTCGTGCACCGCGGCCGGGATGATCACCGACACCGGGCGGACCAGGGTTCGCGCGTCGTTGGGGTGCTCCTCGCCGAGCGCCGACGGCGAGGCGTCCATGACCTCGAGCCGGGTCGGCGACTGACGCAGCTCGATCTGCACGTCCTGGAGCTGGCGGCCCAGCACCATCGCCGAGACCGGACGGCGCTCGACCTCGACGGACATCGCCCGACGCAGCACGTCGACCAGGGACGCCGGCACGTCGGGGCGGCGCAGCGGCGTGAGCTGGCCGCGCTCGATCCGGGTCATCAACGAGGCGTTGTCGTTGGACGCGTCGCGGCGCTCGAACGGCGGGTGGCCGATGAGCAGTGAGTAGAGGGTCGCGGCCAGGGAGTAGACGTCGCTGCGGACGTCGTGGCTGTCGGCGGCCAGCGACTCGGGCGGCGACCACGGGATCGACAGGCCCTGGGCGCCGGCACCGCTCTCCCCCACGACCGAGGCGATGCCGAAGTCGGTGAGCAGCGGCACGCCGAAGGTGCTGGTGAGGATGTTGTGGGGCTTGATGTCGCGGTGCAGGATCCCCGCCCGATGGGCGGTCTCGACGGCACTGGCGATCTTCACACCGATGTCGAGGACCTCGGCGACGGCGAGCGGCTGGTTGCGGTAGCGCTGCGCGACGTGGGGCGGCGGGCAGTACTCCATGACCAGGAATGCCCGGCCGTCGGAGCTCACCCCGGCCTGGTAGATCGGCACGATCGAGGGGTGGCTGGACAGCTGGGCCATCACGTTGGCCTCGGCCCGGAACAGCTCGATCGAGCCGGCGTCGCTGCCGCTGCGCAGCACCTTGATCGCGACCTGCCGGGTCGGCAGCTCCTGCTGGTAGCGGAACACGTCGGCGAACCCACCCTCGCCGACGAGGTCGACGAAGGTGAAGCCCGGGATCTGCGGTGGCTGCTGCATCGGTGCCTCGATCAGACCTCGTCGGGCGCGGGGACGACGGTCGCGGTCAGGCCCTTGGACAGGGTCAGCACGTCACCGAGGGCGACCTCGGTCACCACCCCGCGGTCGAGCGGGACGGGCACCCGGCCCTGGCGGGCGAGCAGCGTGCCGTTGGTGGACATGTCGGTCACCGTCACCCGAGCGCCGTCGGCGGAAACCTCGAGATGGGTGCTCGACACGTAGGGGTCGTCGACGGTGACCAGCGCCGGCAGGTTCTGGCTGCCGCCGACCTGCTGGATGCGGGGGCTGCGCCCGATGAGCACCCGGCGCCGGACCGGGACCACGCGGCCGGTCGACAGCGCGAGGGCCACCGCGGGGCGCACCGCGACGGCGGGCGGGCGCATCGTGGGCGGAGGCGAGCTCGGCGGCGGCGTGCCGGGGACGCTGCCCGGCTGGGCCGCCGCTGCCCGCAGCGCCTGCAGCTGGGCCGGGGTGATCGTGCGGCCGTCGTGCTCGGGCGACGGGTCGCCCGCGGGGAGCGGCTGCCACCCGGCCGGCGGGGCTGACGGCGGGGCCAGGGGCGGGGCCAGGGGCGGGGCTGACGGCGGACCTGACGGCGGAACTGACGGCGGTGGGGTGGTCGGGGCGTCCGGACCGGCCGGCGGGGGTACGGCGGGCCGCTGGCTGCCGCGGACGACGGTGTACTCGTCCGCGGGGGCGTAGCTGGTCTCGAGCGGCGCGGGAACCCCGGGTGCCGAGGCGGGAGACGCGGGGGCCGGGGCGGGCGCGGCGGACGCCGAGACCGCCGGGTGCCAGGTCACGCCGGCGCTGCGGACCACGCCACCGGTGAGGGGCAGCGCGGGGCCGGCGGCCGGCGTACCGAGGGGTGCGATCTCGACGGCCGCACCGGGGCTCAGCGTGGCCGTCGCCTCGGTCCACATGGTCGCGTCGCGCCCGTCGACCGCGAATCCGTCGACGCGGACGACGAGGCCGCCGCGGACCAGGATCCGGGCCTCGGCCCCGTCGAGTCGCACCGCGGCGAACTCGGGCAGGGCGCTCAGGTCGCCGCGTGAGAGCACCTCGACGACCGTGGGGGCGGCGAGGTCGCGCTCGCGCAGGGCGGCCACCTCGGCGAGCCGGTCGGGCGTGCTGACGACGACGCCCTCGTCGGTGACGAGGGTGGCGAGCTCGCCCGGCAGGTAGCTGGTCATCGGCGCTCCTGCGGACCGGGGGCCGTGCGCTCGGCCGCGGGCGCGGTGGCACCGACGCCCTCGACGTCGACGACGACCACCGTGACGTTGTCGTGGCCGCCGGCCGCGACCGCGGCGTCGACGAGCGTCAGCACGGTCCGGTCGGGCGCCATGTCCTCGGACAGGATGTGCAGGATCGCGGTGTCCGACAACTCGGAGGTGAGACCGTCGGAGCACAGCAGCAGCCGGGACCCCGGCTCGGCCGGGATCAGCGCGAAGTCGGCCTCGGAGGTGGTCAACGCGCCGATCGCGCGGGTCACGACGTGCCGCTCGGGATGACCGAGGGCCTGGTCGCGGGTGAGCTGGCCCGCGTCGATCAGCTCCTGGACCACCGAGTGGTCCTTGGAGATCTGCTCGAGCACGCCGCCGGAGTACGTGTAGGCCCGGGAGTCGCCGATGTTGGCCAGCAGCCAGTAGCCGCGCCCGTCCTCGAGGACGTACGCCGCCGTGACCAGCGTGGAGCCCGGTGCGGAGCTGAACTCGGCGGCCAGCGAGGCGACCCGGGTCTGCGCGGTGGCGATCGCCGCCTCGACGTCGGCCGGCTGCACGTGGTGGAGGCTGGCGAGCGACTCGAAGGACTGGACGACCAGGCGGCTCGCGACGTCACCCCGCGCGTAGCCGCCCATGCCGTCGGCGACGAGGAAGACGGGCGGCGCGACCAGGGAGGAGTCCTCGTTGACCTGCCGGACCCGGCCCGGGTGGGTGCCGGCGGCGTGCACGAGACGCGTGGTGTGCCCCGGCGACGACC
Source organism: Nocardioides sp. F233 (assembly GCF_057813895.1). Taxonomy (NCBI): domain Bacteria; kingdom Bacillati; phylum Actinomycetota; class Actinomycetes; order Propionibacteriales; family Nocardioidaceae; genus Nocardioides; species Nocardioides sp. F233. Next base: position 562,610 of record NZ_JBVASH010000002.1, on the reverse strand, counting down.
AGGACTCGGCTCCCGTCGCGTTGACCCGCACTTGTCCCACCCCCGAGACGTCCCTGCCCCCATGCCCCAGCCACCCGACGGTTGGGACGCTGGGCGCAGCCTAACCCGCTCCCCCGAGTGGTGAGGCATTGATGGATGAGGCCACCGATCCCTCATCTAGGCTGGCCGGATGAGCCAGAAGCCCGAGATCGACTTCGTCGACCCCACCCCGCCCACCGACCTCGTCATCACCGACCTCGCCGTCGGCGACGGCGACGAGGCCACCTCCGGCAGCACCGTGTCGGTCCACTACGTCGGCGTCGCGCTGTCCAGCGGCGAGGAGTTCGACGCGTCGTACAACCGCGGCACCCCGCTGCAGTTCCGCCTCGGCATCGGCCAGGTCATCCAGGGCTGGGACACCGGCGTGCAGGGCATGAAGGTCGGCGGCCGCCGCCAGCTGGTCATCCCGCCGCACCTCGGGTACGGCGACCGCGGCGCCGGCGGCGTCATCAAGCCCGGCGAGACGCTGATCTTCGTCGTCGACCTGCTGGGCGTCAGCTGACCGCTTCTGCTGGCGCGGGTTCATCACGGTATGTAGGTCAACCAGCGCTTCTAGAGCGGAGTTCCGCTACAGAAGCGATCACTCGCCTACATACCGTGATGAATCCCACCACGCTCACCAGGGCAGGTTGTCGGGGACATCCTCATCAGTGACCCGGGCAGCCTGCCCTTGCAGCTCCACGACGTCCCCGACGCGGAGCTGGCGCCCCCGGCGGGTGTCGACCTCGCCGTTGACCTTGACCAGCCCGTCGGCGATCACTGGCTTGGCCTCGGCCCCCGAGTCGACGAGGTTGGCGAGCTTGAGGAACTGGCCGAGCCGGATCGACTCGTCCCGGATGGGGACGTCGACGGGCACCGGGCCCTCGGGCTCCGACTCCTTGCGCTTGCGGCCGAACATGGCCATCAGTGAAGCACCACCGAGATCGTGTGGATCAGGACCCCCACCAGACCACCGACGATGGTGCCGTTGATCCGGATGAACTGCAGGTCGCGCCCGACGTGCAGCTCGATGCGCCGGGCCGCCTCCTTGCCGTCCCAGCGCTCGATGGTGTGGGTGATGACGGCGGTCAGCTCGGCGCCGTACCGGTCGACGGCGAAGACCGCGGCGTCGGCCGCCATCTTGTCGATCCGGTCACGCAGCGCTGCGTCGGAGCGCAGGCGGTCGGAGGCGCCGTCGACCTCGACGAGCAGCCGGCGGCGTACGGCGCCGTGGGGGTCGCCGAGGGAGGTGAGCAGCGCCTTGCGCAGGGCCTGCCACAGCGAGATCGCGCTGGCGATGACGGCCGGGTGGTCGAGGACCCGGTCCTTGAGCCGCTCGGCCCGCTCCTGGGTGGCGGGGTTGGACAGGAGGTCGTCGGCGAGCTGGCCGAGCATCGAGTCGAGCGCGCGGCGGGCCCGGTGCTCGGGCTTGTCGCGGATCTCGGCGAGCCAGCGGACCATCTCCAGGTGCAGCCGGTTGATGACGTAGGTGTTGACCGAGTCGGGCGCCCACCACGGCGCCCGCTCCCCCAGCACGTCGTGGACGGTGTCGGGGTTGGCGAGCAGCCAGCCGTGCATCTCCTCGAGCATCAGGTCGACCAGGCCGTGGTGGAGGTCGTCGCGGATCGCCTCGGCGAGCAGCCCGCCGAGCAGCGGCGCGATCGACTCCTCGCGGAACCGGGGCACCAGCGCCTCGGTCACCAGCGCCTCGATGTGGTCGTCGCGGACCTTGCCGAGCGCGAGCGCGGCGATCTCGGAGCCCTCGGTGACGACCCGCTCGGCGTTGGCGGGTACGGCGAGCCAGTCGCCCACGCGCTGCGCGATCTGCACGCCGAGGACGCGCTCACGGATGATGTCCTCCTGGAGGAAGTTCTCCCCCACGAACTGCTCGAGCCCCTTGCCGAGGTCGTCCTTGCGCTTGGGAATCAGCGCGGTGTGCGGGATCGGCAGGCCGAGCGGGTACTTGAACAGCGCCGTGACCGCGAACCAGTCGGCGATGGCGCCGACCATCGACGCCTCCGCGCCGGCGTTGACGTAGCCCCAGGCGCCGTCCTTGCGCAGGGTGGCGACGTAGACCGCGGCGGCGAGCAGGAGCAGCGACACCGCGACCGTGCGCATCTTGCGCAGCGCGCTGCGGCGCACGGCGTCGGTCGTCGGGTCGGACGGGATCAGCGGGCCGGACACGGGACCATCCTTGCCTAGACCACCGCGGGTTCGAACGAAGTGCGGCCCCGGGGCGATGCCCCGGGGCCGCTGCGACGGTGCGGAACCCCCCAGTCACCGCACCTGTCGTTTCGTCGGTATCAACGAGCGGTGAACGGAGAGGTTCCGGATTTACCCGTGATCGGTTGTCACGTCTATTGAACGGTTGTCAAAGAGCGACGGAGTCCCGTCCGCGCGGGACGGCGGCCGCCAGGAGCACGCCGACGAAGGCGGCCGCGGCACCCACCCCGAAGCAGATCGCGAAGGCCCTCTCGGTGGGCAGCGCGTAGCCGCCCAGGTCGAGGGTCGAGGCGGTCAGGATCGCCGCCATCGCGGCCGACGAGACGCTGGTGCCGATGGAGCGCACGAGCCCGTTGATGCCGACCGCGGAGCCGGCCTCGGCGAGCGGGACGGACTCGAGGATCAGGGTCGGCATGGCGGCGTAGCCGATGCCGACGCCGGCCGAGGTGATGCAGGTGGCGATCATCATCTGCCAGGCGGCGTCCATGAGGAAGAAGGCGAAGAGGTAGCCCAGGCCGAGCACGGTGCCGCCGATCATCAGCGTCGCCCGGGCGCCGATGGCCCGGATCAGGCGACCGGAGACCGGCGAGAACACCATCATCACGAGGCCGCCGGGTGCCATCCACAGGCCGGTCTCGAGCAGGCTCTGGCCGAGTCCGTAGCCGGTCGCGGCCGGCGACTGGAGCAGGCGCGGGATCACGATCGCCTGGGCCATCATGCCGAAGCCGATCGCGATGGCGGCGAGGTTGGTGAGCAGCACGGGCCGGCGGGCGGTGGTGCGCAGGTCGCACAGCGGGTCGGTGGTGCGCAGCTCGTAGCCGCCCCAGGCGAGCAGCACGAGGACGGCGGCGGCGAGCAGGCCGAGGGTGCGGCCGTCGCTCCAGCCCCACTCGTTGCCCTTCGAGACGGCGACGAGCAGCGCGACCAGGCCGACGGCCAGCCCGACCGCGCCGACCACGTCGAACCCGCCCGGCGCGGCGTCGCGCACGTGCGGCACGAGCAGCACCACGGCCAGCGCGACGACGGCAGCCAGGCCGGTGGACACCCAGAACAGGGCGTGCCAGCTGAAGTCCTGGACGATCCACGCGGACAGCGGCAGGCCGACCGCACCGCCGACGCCGAGGGTGGCGCTCATCGCGGCCATCGAGGTCGCGGTGAGCCGCGGCGGGGTGACCTCGCGCAGCAGCGCGATGCCGACCGGCACGAAGCCCATCGCGCAGCCCTGCAGCAGTCGGCCGGCGAGCATCGGCGCCAGGCTTGCGCTGAGGGCGCAGACCAGCGAGCCGACCACGAGCACCAGTGCGCTGATGACGAGCACCCGCTGCTTGCCGTAGAGGTCGGCGAGCCGTCCTGCGATCGGCATCGCGACGGCCGCGGCGACCAGGGTCGCGGTGACCACCCACGAGGCGTTGGCCTCGCTGGTGTGCAGCAGCCGGCCGAGCTCGCCCTGGATCGGGATCACCATGGTCTGGGTGAGCGAGGCGGTCAGGCCGCCGAAGCAGAGAACGGCCACGATCAGCAGGGCCGAGCGGGAGGCGCCCTCCGTCGTACCTGTGCCGGGCGCGCCGGTCACCGGCGCAGGAGAGGTCGCAGTCACGAGGGCTGAGTCAACGGCGTTGACCTGCACTGTGTCAACAGCGTTGACCGAACTCGGCCATGCCCTACGGTTGCGGTGTGACGAAGACCTCCACCGACGCGCGGCGCCCCCGTGAGCTCCGCCCCGCCGGCCTCGCCACCCGCAGCGCGATCGAGGACGCCGCCCGGAGCCTGTTCGCCGAGCGCGGCTTCGACGGTGCCTCCGTGCGCGCGATCGCCGCCGACGCCGGCGTCGACCCCGCGCTCGTGATCCGGCACTTCGGGTCCAAGGAGGCACTCTTCCTCCGCACCGTCGACACCTCGCTCGGCATCGGCACGGTCCTCGACGGGCCGTTGGAGACCGTCGGACGGCGCCTCGTCGCGTACTTCCTCGACCCGCGCCGACCGATCATCCGACAGCGGTACGTCGCCCTGGCCCAGGCCGCCCACCACGACCAGGTGCGCGAGGAGATGATCCGCCACACCGCGGAGACGTACGTCGGCCCGCTGGCCCCGCGCCTCACCGGCCCGAACCCCGAGCTCCGGGTCGCGCTCGCCGTCGCCCAGCTCGGCGGCCTGCTCAACCTGCTCTTCCTCCAGCGCGACCCGATCGTCACCGCCGCGGACCCCGAGGTGGTCATCACGACGTACGGCGACGCGATCCAGCGGCTGCTCACCCCGCCGCGCACGGACGGAGAGGACGCCTGATGCGCAACGCCCGTGCGTGGCACACGCTGACCGCGGCGGTCACCATCGCCGCGCTCGTCCTGCAGCTGGTCCTGGTGGTCCAGGGCGGCCGGGTGCTCGACGAGGTCGAGCCGCCCGGCCTGGGCCTGCGGCTGGGCCGGTTCATCGCGTACTTCACGATCCAGAGCAACCTGCTCGTCGCCGTCGCGACCACGCTGCTCGCCCGCGACCCGCTGCGCGACGGCGCGGCGTTCCGGGCGCTGCGCCTCGCCGGCACCGTCGGGATCACGGTCACCGGGCTGGTCCACTTCTTCCTGCTCCGCCCGCTGCTCGACCTGGACGGAGCGGACTGGGCCGCCGACAAGATGCTGCACATGCTGGTGCCGGTCCTGGCGGTCGTCGGCTGGTTCGCGTTCGGACCACGGCCCCGGGTCGACGGGCGCGCGGTCGCGGTCTCCTTCGCCTGGCCGATCGCCTGGCTTGCAGTGACCCTGTCCGTCGCGGGCGCGACCCGCTGGGTCCCCTACCCGTTCCTCGACTTCCGCGAGGAGGGCTGGGGCTCGGTGGTCGTCGTCTGCATCGGGATCACCGCCCTGTTCGCCGCCCTCATCGCCGGCTTCCGCTGGGCCGACCGGCGCCTGTCGGCCTCTCGACAGGCCGAGCCGGTCGCGGCACCCTGATCGCGTGACCACGCTCTACGAGCAGGCAGGCGGCTTCGACGCCCTCCTCGACCTGTGCATCCGGTGGCACGACCTGTGCCTGGCCGACCCGGTCGCGGCCCATCCCTTCGAGCACGACCTGCACCCCCGGCACGACGAGCGGCTGGCGGCGTACCTCAGCGAGGCGCTCGGCGGTCCCGCGCTGTACACCGCGGGCTACGGCGACGAGAGCTCCATGCAGCGGCTGCACGCCGGCAACGGCGAGCACGCCGAGCTGGACGAGGCGTGCCTCGAGCTGTTCGACCAGGCGCTCGCCGACGTCGGCATCGATGGGCACACCGGACGCCAGGTCTCGGCGTACTTCCGGCGGGCGACGCAGGCGATGGGCGCGTACGCCGACAGCCCGGACCAGGTGCCGAACGGGTTGCGGTTCAACCACGCCTGAGCCGGGTCAGAGGTCGACGGCCGCCAGCTTGGCCGGCGCGCGCAGCAGGTCGACCCGGGTGGCGCGGCCCTCGACGACGGTCAGGACCAGCAGCGAGGTGAGCACGCCGTCCTCGCGCAGCGCGACGGCCGGGGCGCCGTTGGCCTCGACCAGCTCGACCTCGACGTCGCCGACGTACTTGGCGACCAGCCCGACCAGGAACCGGGCCACCCGGTCGGCGCCGTGGACCGGCCGGCGGGCGGCGTTGACGACGCCGCCTCCGTCGGACGTGCACACAACATCGGGGTCGAGGACCTCGAGGAGTGCGGCGAGGTCGCCGCCGGCGGCCGCCGTGAGGAAGCGGTCGAGCACCTCCTCGTGGGCAGTGCGGTCGACCTCGAAGCGGGCGGGCTGGGCGGCGAGGTGCGTGCGGGCGCGGGAGGCGAGCTGGCGGACGGCGGCCGGGGTGCGCCCGACGACGTCGGCGACCTCCGGGAAGCCCATCCCGAACACGTCGTGCAGCGCCCAGGCGGTCCGCTCGGCGGGCGAGAGCGACTCGAGGACGACCGCGAGCGCGTAGCTCACGGTCTCGTCGAGGGTCACCCGGTCGGCGGGATCGGCCCCCACAGCGGCGACGAAGGGCTCGGGGAGCCACGGGCCGACGTACTCCTCACGGCGCACGCGCGCCGAGCGCAGCACGTCGGTGGCGGCGCGGGCGACGGTGACGGTCAGCCAGCCGGTGAGGTCGCGGACCGGCTCGCGGGCATCGGCCTCGACGAGGCGGGTCCAGCAGTCGGCGACGACGTCCTCGGCCTCCGCGCGGCTGCCGAGGATGGCGTAGGCGACGCGGACCATCCGCGGGCGGAGGGCGTCGTACTCCCCCGCCAGCGCCTGGACCCGCGCGACCGGGTCACACACGCGCGAGCCAGTCGTCGAAGGTCATGGTGCCCAGCGTGGCACCGACGCCGGGCAGCAGGCCACCGTCCTGCACCTGCCGGCCGGTGCGACCGGCCATCGGCACGGGTACGACGAGCCGCCGCGGCCCGCGCGCACGCACGACGTCGCGCACCATCCGGCCCATGTCCTCGGGGCGGGGACCGCCCAGGTCGGGCAACAGGCCGGCAGGCTCGCCGAGCGCCGCGGCGACCAGCGCGGCGGCGACCTCGCGGGCCGCGACCGGCTGGGTGCGCATCCGCAGCGCCATCGCGAACGGGCGCGGGCTGCGCTCGACCAGCTGCCCCGCGAATTCGTGGAACTGGGTCGCACGCAGCACCGACCACGGCACCGGACCGGCCGCGACCAGCTCCTCCTGGCGGCGCTTGCCGAGGTAGTAGGGCAGGTCGACGCGGTCGCAGCCGACGATGGACAGCGCCACGTGGTGGCGGACGCCGGCCGCTGCACCCGCCGCGAGCAGGTGGCCGGTGGCCGCCTCGAAGAAGGCGATCGACCGCTTCGCGCTGAGGGTGTCGACGTTGCTGGCGTCGATGACGGCGTCGACGCCGTCGAGCGCGCTCGCCAGTCCGTCACCGGTGGTGAGGTCGATCCCCCGCGAGCGGGCGATGACGACCGGCGTGGCGCCGGTGCGTCGTACCTCCTCGACCACCATCGCGCCGACCAGTCCCGTTCCGCCTGCCACGGCGATCTTCTCCATGTCAGGAGGACGAGACGGGTCGGCGGAGTGTGACATCAGTCCCCGCGGGCCTCCAGCGCGGCGGTGAGCAGCGCGACCAGCGCCTCGGTCTGCAGGTCGATGGCGCCGCCCTCGACCTCCTCGCCCGCACCGTCGAGGGCGCGGGCGGCGAGCCCGGCCTTCTTGTCGATCAGCTCGGCGATGCGGGTGTCGAGGGTCTGGGTCGCGATCACGCGCCACGCGGTGACCGGCTCGGCCTGGCCGATGCGGTGCACCCGGTCGATGGCCTGGGTCTGCTCGGCATCGGTCCAGGAGAGCTCGGCGAGCACCAGGTTGGACGCGACCTGCAGGTTGAGGCCGACACCGGCCGCGGTGAGCGAGCAGACCGCGACCTGGACGTCCGGGTCGTTGACGAAGGCGTCGATCTCCTTCTGCCGCGTGGTCGAGGACTGGTCGCCGCGCACCGAGCTGTAGCGGATCCCGCGCTCGGCGAAGGTCTTCTCCGCGGTGTCCATGACGTCGATGTGCTTGGCGAAGAACACGACCTTGCCGACGTTGCGGGCCAGCTGGGCGGTGTAGTCGGCCGCGAGCCCGGCCTTGGCCTGGCCGATCCGGCGCATCATCGTGAAGACGTTCTCGCCCGTCTTGGCCGAGTTGTCCTCGCGCTCCCAGCCGGCGACCTGGCGGACCAGGCGGTGGTCGATGCCCTCGACCTCGGCGCCGGTACGGCGGGTGGCGATCGCGGCGTCGTACCGCTCCACCATGCGGCGGGCCAGTTCCTGCTCGGCCTTGCGGATGGAGCGTCCGGCCTCGCCCTCGAGCTCGACCGGGATGTCGGCGATGCGGCGGGCCGGGATGTCGGCGGCGACGTCGATCTTGCGGCGCCGGGCGATGCCCTGCTCGATGACCGCGCGGCGGGCGGCCGGGTAGAAGCCGGGGTCGGCCGGGGTCAGCCCGGTCTCCTCCAGCGCCTCCATCAGGTGGCCCTGCGGCACGATGTTGTCGATCCAGCCGAGGAACTGCCAGATGGCCCGGAAGTCCTCGATGTCGTTGATCAGCGGCGTGCCGGTCAGCGCCATCATCAGGGGCCGGGCGATCCGGGAGCGGATCCGGGAGGCGATCTCGAGCACGTTCTGCGAGCGCTGCGAGGTCTTGTTCTTGATGTAGTGCGCCTCGTCGACGATCATCCCGCGGAACCCGTGGGTGCCGAGCCAGGCGACGTGGCGGTCGAGGATCTCGTAGTTGACCACGAACACGTCGGCGAAGCCGTCGGCGTCGTCACCGTCGCCGTGGAGCACGGTGGCGCGGCGGTTGGGGGTCCAGATCTCGACCTCGCGCGCCCAGTTGGTCTTGACGACGTTGGGGACCACGGCCAGCAGCGGGAAGGCGCCCGCGGCCTCGGCGGCGAGCAGCGCCTGGGCGGTCTTGCCGAGGCCGGGCTCGTCGGCGAGCAGGTAGGTACGGTGCCCCTCGGCGGCCGAGGCGATGAGCTGGGCCTGGTGCTCCATCAGCTCCTTCCCGACCGGCGCGTGCCGGCCGGTCAGCGCAGTGAGCTGGTCGGCGTCCGGCAGCGGCATGCACGCCGGCGCGTCGGGCGCGGCCCGCTCGAAGGAGCGGAACAGCGGCTCGAGCAGCTCCCAGCCGGCCAGCCGGCGCGGCGGGACCTTGACCCGGGCGTGCGCGAAGTCGGGCGCGAGGAAGGGGTGCGAGAGCTGGTAGGCCTGCACGGACAGCGGCGTGACCCGCTTGTCGGCGAGTGCCGCCAGCTCGGGGTCGACGACCACGGGCGCGGGCTCCGGCTCCGGCTCGTCGACGCCGGCCTTGCGCAGCAGCTCGCGGCGCATCGCCTTGGCCGACTCCGAGATCTCGGCGTTCTCGTCGAGCAGGGTGAACAGCGTGCTGTCCCGCGCCGCGGTCTGGGCCAGGATCGTCGCGATCCCGTCGAGCCGCTTGAGCTCCTCGCCCCGCCGGCTGTCGGACAGCCCGGTGTCGGTCTTGACGCGGGCCCGCTCCTCGCGCGCCAGCAGTGCCACGACCTGGAACTTCGCGCGCACCTCCGGCATCGCCGAGCGCCGCGCGACCGCAGCCTCGACCTCGCGCACCGCGCGCGCCAGCTGCGGGATGATGCCCTCTTCGTTGCGACGCGTCCGCGCCGACTGCGAGTTGCGACGCTGCTGCGTCGCTCCCCGCTGGCCTCCTCGAGCCACAGGTGTCCTTCCCAGCGGCCGCCGACACACGACGACCCAGGTTCTTCAGCAGGTTCCGCCGGCGGCTCGCGCTGCTGCGGGAGGGCGCCGATCGGGCGTACGTCACCGGGTTCCCGTCGGGAGGACGGCGTCCGGTGGTGGGGCCACAGTACCCCACCACCGTTCAACCTGTGGGCAGTGTCACCCAGGGCGAGTCACACCAGCGCCAGCGGCGTCCGCCCGGAGTACGCCGCGAGCCGGGTCAGCGCGTCGGAGTCGACGGGCGCGAGGACCTCGTCACCGAAGGCCCGGCCGCGGGCGCCGGGGACGAGCTTCTCGGCGAGGCCGGTGACGTACTCGACGAGCGCGTCACTGACCGTGATGACGGCACCGGTGGCCTGGGCGTAGTCCCAGGCGTGCAGCAGCAGCTCGACCGGGACGATGCCGGCCAGGAACGGTGCGGGCGCCTCGCCGAACGGGCTCTGCGCCGTCCCCGCGAGGCCCCGGCGGCGCCAGGCCTCGATCACGTCGGCGGCGAGGAGGGCGACGGTGTCCTCGAGGTCGACGCCGTCGCGACGGACCAGCTCAGCCTCGGCCATGGTGCCGAAGGAGACGAGCGAGTCGAGCAGGTGCTCGGTGAGCTCGTCGACCGTGAACTCGCTGCACGGCGTGGGGCGGGTGCCGTCGTCGGGCCCGACCTGGCGCAGGACGTGCTGGAGTACGGCGAGCGCGGCCTCCCCCGCGATGATCTCGTCGATCGGGTCGGGAGCGGCGGCCCAGTCGTCGGGGCCGGCGTCCCCGTCGCGCCCGGCGACGGCGAGGCGATCGAGGAAGTGGTTCCAGCCCTCGGCGTGGCTCGCCTCCTGGTCGGGGGTGAGACCCTCGTGGACGAGGGTGACGGTCGAGCCGCCGTCCGCGGGCTCGACGGTGATGGTCACCGTGCCGAGCGCGCCGTCGTCGCCGGGCATCTGGTCCCAGCCCCAGTCGAGGACGAGGCGGCGACCGGGCTCGACCTCACGGACGACACCGGCCGCGACGTTGCCCGGGGTGACGGTCCAACGCCAGTCACCGCCGGCGCGCAGGTCGAGTCGCGCGCTCACGGTCAGCCAACGGCGCAGCCGCTCCGGCCGGGTGACGAGCGCGAAGGCGTCCTCGGGCGGGACGGGCAGGGTGACGGTCTTGCGGTAGGTCATGGCTTCTCCTGGGTACGGCGGTCGGCGAGGTCGTGGGCATCGGCGACGAGCAGGTCGAGCTCGGCGGTCCAGAACCGGTCGATCTCGGCCTGCAGGCGGCGGAGGCCGTCGGGTACGACGCGGTAGATCCGCTGCCGACCGGACTTCTCCGCCTCGACCAGGCCGGCGTCGACCAGCACCAGCAGGTGCTGGCTGATCGCGGACCGGGTGACCGGGAACTGCTCGGCCAGCTCGGTGACGCCCCTCGGACCGGCCGCGAGCAGCTGGAGCAGGCGGCGCCGGGTGGGCTCCGCTGCGGCGCTGAACGGGTCGGTCACGTCAAACACGTTAGTCACGACTAATGCGTTAGTCAAGACTCACACATTGCCGGACTCACAGGGTCCTGCCAGCGCGACCGCAGCCCGGGCCCAGCCTCGCCCCGGAAGGTCGAGTCACGCCCGCACCGATGCGGGCGACCCGAGAGGAGCACCGATGAGCAAGTACCGCATGCGCGCCGCCGCCCTGCTGGCCGCCGGCGCCGTCGCCGGTGGCGCGAGCGCCACTGCCCTGGCCGCGAACGCCGACGACACGACCGGCTCGACCGACTCGTCCAGCACGCAGAGTGCCGACCCGGGCCGTCCCGGCCCCGGAGGCCCCGGCAGTCAGGACGGACACGGCCCCGGCCTCGACGCCGCCGCCCTGGCGAAGGCCCTCGGCGTCAGCGAGGACAAGCTGAAGGACGCCTTCGACGCCGTGCGCGACCAGCTGAAGCCCGACGACGCCAACAGGCCCGCCGACGGCGAGAGGCCCGCTCCTCCGACCGACGCCGAGCGGGCCGAGCGCGAGGCCGCGCTGGCGAAGGCGCTCGCCAAGGAGCTCGGGCTCGACGAGGCGAAGGTGAGCGCCGCACTCGACGACGTCCGCGCCGCACACGAGGCCGAGCGTCGCCAGGACCTGTCCGACCGGCTGGACCAGGCGGTGGGCGACGGCACGCTGACGGCCGGCGACAAGGCGTCCGTGCTCAAGGCGTACGACGCAGGGGTGCTCGGCGGACCGCGCTAGTCCCATCGCACCCGGCGGACTAGAACCTGTTCTAGAGTCGGGGGCGTGGGTACCTACGCAGTCACCGGATCCGCCTCCGGCATGGGCGCAGCCGTCGTCGACCGGCTGGTCGCCGACGGCCACACCGTCATCGGCGTCGACATCAAGGACGCCGACGTCGTCGCGGACCTCTCCGCCCCGGACGGTCGACGTACGGCGGCCGCCACCGTCCTCGAGCGAGCGGGCGGCGTCCTCGACGGCGCGGTCCTGGCCGCGGGCCTCGGCCCGGCGCCCGGCCGGGACCGCGCCCGGCTGATCGCCGAGGTCAACTACCTCGGGGTCGTCGAGCTGCTCGACGCCTGGCGCCCGGCGCTGGCCGCCACGGAGCGGGCGAAGGTGGTGGTGTTCTCCAGCAACTCCACGACGACCATGCCGATGGTGCCGCGCCGCGCGGTGCGCGCACTGCTGGAGCGCGACGTGCCGAAGGCGCTCGGCTCGCTGAGGCGGTTCGGCAAGATGGCGCCGTCCTTCGCGTACGGCGCCAGCAAGATCGCCGTCAGCCAGTGGGTGCGCCGCGAGGCGGTCACCCCCGAGTGGGCCGGTGCCGGCGTCCGACTGAACGCGATCGCGCCCGGCGCGATCCTCACGCCACTGCTCGAGCAGCAGCTCGCGACGCCCGCCGAGGCGAAGCGGATCAAGGCGTTCCCGGTGCCGATCGGCGGCTTCGGCGACCCCGGGCAGCTGGCCGCGTGGGTGGTCTTCATGCTCTCCGACGCCGCGGACTTCCTGTGCGGCAGCGTGGTCTTCGTCGACGGTGGCTCGGACGCCTGGTTCCGCGCCGGCGACTGGCCGCGCGCGGTGCCGGCAGTGCGGCTGCACGGCTACCTCCGGCGCATGAAGGAGTTCCGAGCGCTGCGCTGACCTCCCCGACCAGCTGTCGCGCTGGCTCTGCGAACGGTGCGCGGGAATCACCTCTTCAGCGGCGATTCCTGCGCTTCTTGACCGTTGCAACGGGCGGTAAGCGCAGGAATCGCCTCCTCAGCGGCGATTCCTGCACCACGGCATCAGGCCGTGACGGGGACCACGTGAAACGAGTTGCGCAACTAGTTGCATAGCGTCCCGACCTCGGGCACGCTGGGGCCATGGCCCTCGAGCACGCGATCCTCGTGTCGCTGAGCGAACGCGCCGCATCCGGCTCCGACCTGGTGCGGCGCTTCGACGCGTCCATCGGGTTCTTCTGGTCCGCGACGCACCAGCAGATCTACCGCGTGCTGGGCCGGATGGAGGGCGACGGCTGGATCTCCTCCGAGGCCGTCGCGCAGGCCGACCGGCCCACGAAGAAGGTCTACGACGTCACCGACGCCGGCCGCGCCGAGCTGGCCCGGTGGATCGGCGAGCCGACCACACCCGACGCGATGCGCAGCAGCATCAGCGTCAAGATGCGCGGGGCGTCGTACGGCGACCGCGCGGCCCTCCTCGACGACCTTCGCCGCCAGCTCGACGAGCACACCAAGCGGCACTCGCTCTACGAGTTCCTGGCCGCGCGCGACTTCCCCGACCCGAGCGCCCTCGACGACGCCGACCTCGACATCTACCTCGTGCTGCGCGGCGGCCTCCTGATGGAGGAGTTCTGGATCCGCTGGCTGACCGAGTACCTCGACGCCCACACCCGCAAGGAGTCCTGATGACCGCCTACCCCCTGCTCACGACCCCGGCCACCGTCGGCGGGCTGGAGCTCCAGTCCCGCGCGGTGATGGGCTCGATGCACACCGGCCTCGAGGACCGGCCGTGGCACATCGAGGAGCTGGCGGCGTACTTCGCCGAGCGCGCGGCCGGCGGCGTCGGCCTGATCGTCACCGGCGGCTACTCCCCCAACGTGCGCGGCTGGCTGCTGCCGTTCGGCTCGCAGATGACCACCCGCCTCAACGCGCACCGGCACCAGCGGGTGACCGAGGCGGTCCACGCCAACGGCGGCAAGATCGCGCTGCAGCTGCTGCACGCCGGCCGCTACGGTTACACGCCGTTCAGCGTCTCGGCGAGCGCGACCAAGTCGCCGATCACTCCGTTCAAGGCGTCCGCCCTGTCCGGCCGGGCGGTCGAGCGCACCATCGACGACTTCGTCGCCTCCGCGAAGCTGGCGCAGAAGGCCGGCTACGACGGCATCGAGGTGATGGGCTCCGAGGGCTACCTGATCAACCAGTTCCTCGCGTCGCGCACGAACCGTCGTACCGACAAGTGGGGCGGCTCGGCCGAGAACCGGATGCGCTTCCCCGTCGAGGTGGTGCGCCGGATCCGCCAGGAGCTGCCGGACTTCTTCGTGATGTACCGGATGTCGCTGCTCGACCTCGTCCCCGACGGCCAGACCTGGGCCGAGACCGTCGACCTGGCGCACCAGCTCGAGGAGGCCGGCGCCAGCGTCTTCAACACCGGCATCGGCTGGCACGAGGCGCGGGTCCCCACGATCGTGACCAGCGTCCCGCGCGGCGCGTGGGTCGACAGCACGCTGCGGCTCAAGGCCGAGGTCTCCATCCCGGTGTGCGCGAGCAACCGGATCAACACCCCCGACGTCGCGGAGTCCGTGCTGGAGCAGGGCGTCGACCTGGTCTCGATGGCCCGCCCGTTCCTCGCCGACGCCGACCTCGTCGCCAAGGCCCGCGACGGTCGCGCCGACGAGATCAACACCTGCATCGGCTGCAACCAGGCCTGCCTCGACCACACCTTCCAGGCCAAGCGGGCCTCCTGCCTGGTCAACCCGCGCGCCTGCCACGAGACCTCGCTGGTGCTCAGCCCGACCCGCCGCGCCAAGCGGGTCGCGGTCGTCGGCGGTGGTCCGGCCGGCCTCGCGACCGCCGTCAGTGCCGCCGAGCGCGGCCACGACGTCAGTCTCTTCGAGGCCTCCGACGAGCTGGGCGGCCAGTTCCGGCTGGCCATGCAGATCCCCGGCAAGGAGGAGTTCGCCGAGACGCTGCGCTACTTCCGCCGGCGCATGGAGGTCCTCGGCGTCAACGTGAAGCTCGGCACCCGGGCCACCCCCGACCTGCTCGCCGGGTACGACGAGGTCGTGGTCGCCACCGGCGTCGAGCCGCGCACGCCGGGCATCCCCGGCATCGACCACGCGAAGGTCGTCTCCTACCCCGACGCGATCACCGGTCGCGTTGCGATCGGCAGTCGCGTCGCGGTGATGGGCGCGGGCGGCATCGGCTTCGACGTGACCGAGCTGCTGGCGCACGCGCCCGAGACCCTCGAGGAGTGGAAGGCGCACTGGGGCGTGGCTGACCCGGCCGTCGTACGCGGTGGTGTGACCGACAAGGCGCCGCGCACCCCGGCCCGCGAGGTCTGGCTGCTGCAGCGCAAGGAGTCCGCCCAGGGCAAGGGCCTCGGCAAGACGTCCGGTTGGGTGCACCGCGCCGCGGTCAAGGACCTCGGCGTGCGCCAGCTCAGCGGCGTCAGCTACGACCGGATCGACGACGCCGGGCTGCACGTCACCGTCGACGGCACCCCGCAGGTGCTGGACGTCGACCACGTCGTCGTGTGCGCGGGTCAGGAATCCGTCCGCGGCCTGTACGACGACCTGCTCGCCTCGGCCTTCCCCGGCCGGGTCCACCTGATCGGCGGTGCGGACGTCGCCGCCGAGCTGGACGCCAAGCGTGCGATCAAGCAGGGCACCGAGCTGGCGGCAGCGCTGTGAGCGCCGGGTCCGCCTTCCGCGCGGCCGTCGAGGCCCGCGACGTCGCGGCGATGCAGGCCTGCCTGGCGCAGGACGTCGTGTTCCGCAGCCCGGTCGCCCACAAGCCCTACGCGGGCAAGGCGATCACCGGTGCGATCCTCGCCCACGTGATCGAGGTCTTCCAGGACTTCCGCTACGTGCGCGAGCTCGAGGACGCCACGGGGCACGCGCTGGTCTTCGGGGCAACGGTCGGCGGCCTCGAGCTCACCGGCTGCGACTTCCTCGTCCTCGACGACGACGGCCTGGTCACCGACTTCATGGTGATGGTGCGACCGCTGAAGGCTGCGCAGGCGCTGGCCGAGGAGATGGGTGCGCGGTTCGACCGGATCGTCGTGCTGGCGGGAGAGCTGGCGAGCACCGAGGGCTGAACCCCGCTCGCGAGACCGGTGCGTCGGGCTTCATGTTCCCTTCATGAAGCCCGACCTAGCGTCGCCGCCATGAGCATCCGATTCACCGAGGACCTCAAGCTCCGCACGCTGTCCACGCCGGCACCGGTGCACACCGTCACCGAGCTGCGCCGACGGCTGGCGCTCGACGGGGCTCACGTCGACGCCGTCGTCGAGGCCGTCCGCACCTGGCTCGCCGACAACGACGCGTCGCTGACCCTCGTGACGAGCATCTCGCGCAGTCCGTACGCCGCCGCGCTCGCGCCGGAGGGCGACGTACCCCTCGACTGACCCACGCGCACGGGTGCGGCGCCTCGCACCGTGCGTGCACCTTGCTGGCGCGCAGGTCCGCCCCGTTGTCCCCACGGCACCGTAGGGTGCCCCGCATGGGGATCGAGTTCCGCGACGTCGGCAAGACCTACCCCGACGGCACCGTCGCCGTGACGGGCTTCTCGTGCACCGTCCCCTCCCACCGCACGCTCGCCCTCGTCGGCACCTCCGGGTCCGGCAAGACCACGCTGATGCGGATGGTCAACCGGATGGTCGAGCCCACCACGGGCTCGGTCCTCATCGACGAGCGCGACGTCCACGACCTCGACAAGGTCGAGCTGCGCCGCTCGATCGGCTATGTCCCCCAGGCCGGCGGCCTGCTCCCCCACCGGCGGGTGGTCGACAACGTCGCGACCGTCCCGGTCCTCACGGGTACGCCGAAGCGCGCGGCCCGCGATGCCGCCCTCGCCCTGCTGGAGCGGGTCGGGATCGACCCCGCGCTCGGGAAGCGCTACCCCGCGCAGCTCTCCGGCGGCCAGCAGCAGCGCGTCGCGGTGGCCCGGGCGCTCGCTGCGGACCCCAACATCCTGCTGATGGACGAGCCGTTCGGCGCAGTCGACCCGATCGTGCGCCGCGGCCTGCAGGACCAGCTGCTGCAGCTGCAGGCCGAGCTCGGCAAGACCATCGTGCTGGTCACCCACGACATCGACGAGGCGTTCCGACTCGGCGACCAGGTCGTCATCCTGCGCACCGGCGGGATCGTCGCCCAGACCGGCACTCCCAAGGAGATCGTCGCCGCGCCCGCCGACGACTTCGTGCGCGACTTCATCGGCGCCGACCGCGCGGAGCGGGCGCTGCGCACCGTCGAGGTCGAGGGCCGCAACGTGGTCGTCGACGGCGATGGCCGCCCGGTGGGTGTCCTCGAATGACGTGGCTCGACGCCAACCGCGCCTACGTGCTGGACATGCTCGTCCAGCACGTCCGGCTGTCGGTGTCCGCCGTGGTGATCAGCGTGCTGCTGGCCGTGCTGCTCGGGCGCATCGCGGGACGGTGGCCGCGGGCCGGCACCGTCGTCCTCGGTGCTGCCAGCCTGCTCTACTCCGTGCCCGCGCTGCCACTGCTCATCGTGATCCCGGTGCTGCTCGGCACCCCGTTGCGCTCGGGCCTGACGCTCGTCGTGGCGCTCACTGTCTACGGCACCGCCCTGCTCGCCGGTACGGCGGCCGACGCGTTCCGCTCCGTCGACCCCCGCGTGCGGGAGGCGGCCGAGGCGATGGGCTTCTCGCGACGCGGGCTGTTCTGGAGGGTCGACCTGCCGCTCGCCGTGCCCGTGCTCCTGTCGGGGATCCGGGTGATCACCGTCAGCACGGTCAGTCTGGCGACCATCGGCGCGCTGGTCGGGATCCCGAGCCTCGGCAACCTGCTGACCGACGGCTTCCAGCGCGACATCCGCGCCGAGATCGTGACCGGCGTCCTCGCCACCATGCTGCTCGCCGTCGTCCTCGACGTGCTGCTGGTCGGCCTCGGACGCATCGCCACCCCCTGGCGGGCGGCGACCCCGACGGGGGCCGCGCCGTGAACCTCTTCGCCGACGCCCTGTCCTGGCTCACCGACGGCGCCCACTGGGGCGGTCCGAGCGGCATCGAGCACCGGATCGCGCAGCACCTGCTGGTCACCTTCGTGGCGGTCGCCGTCGCGGCCGTGCTCGCGGTCCCGCTGGGCATCCTGATCGGCCACACCGGCCGAGGCCGGTTGGTCGTGGTCGCGCTGGCCGGTGCGGTGCGCGCCGTACCGACCCTGGGCCTGCTCACCCTGCTCGGACTGGCCCTCGGCATCGGTATCCAGGCGCCCTTGATCGCCCTGGTCGCACTCGCCTTCCCGTCCCTGCTCGCCGGTGCCTACGCCGGTGTCGAGGCCGCCGACCGCGGCGCGGTCGACGCCGCGCGGGCGGTCGGGATGAGCGAGTGGCAGCTGGTCACCCGGGTCGAGATCCCGCTCGGCGCCGACGTCATCCTCGGCGGGCTCCGCGCCGCGACGCTGCAGGTCGTCGCCTCGGCGACGCTGGCGGCGTACATCTCCGACACCGGGCTCGGCCGCTACCTGTTCTCGGGCCTCAAGTCCCGCCACTACGACGAGATGCTCGCCGGCGCACTGCTCGTCGCCGCCCTGGCCCTCCTGCTCGACCTCACCATGGCTGCCCTCCAGCGGGCCAGCCGCCCCACCACCCGAAAGGTTCCCTCATGACCCGCACCCCCCGGTTCGGTCTCGCCCTGGTCGCGGCTGCCGCGCTCTCCCTCACCGCGTGCGGCAGCGACGACCCGCTCAGCGCGGGCGGCGGCGACAAGGGCGGCGACACGATCGTGATCGGCTCGCAGGACTACTACTCGAACGAGATCATCGCCGAGGCCTATGCCCAGGCGCTCGAGGCCGCCGACATCAAGGTCGAGCGCCAGTTCCGGATCGGCCAGCGCGAGGCGTACCTCCCCGAGATCGAGAGCGGCAAGATCGATCTGTTCCCGGAGTACACCGGCCCGCTGCTGCAGGTCTGGAAGCCCGACACGAAGGCCCGCCTGGCCGACGACGTGTACGCCGAGCTCGAGGACGCCGCCGACGCCAAGGGCCTGGAGGTGCTGGACCAGTCCCCCGCCACCGACCAGGACTCCTACGTCGTGACTCGCGCGTTCGCCGAGAAGTACGGCCTGACGACGATCGATGACCTCGCGAAGGTCACCGAGAAGATGACCTTCGGCGCCAACTCCGAGGCGGAGGACCGGCCCAACGGCCCGAAGGGCCTCAAGAAGGCCTACGGCGTCGACGTCTCCTTCACGCCGATCGAGGACAGCGGCGGCCCGCTCACCGTCAAGGCGCTCAAGGACGGCTCGATCCAGCTCGCGATCATCTACACCGGCGACCCGTCGATCAAGAAGAACGACCTGGTGACCCTCGAGGACACCAAGGGTCTCTTCCTCGCCTCCCACGTCGTCCCGGTCGCCAGCGACGACCTCAGCGACAAGGCCGAGGACATCGTCAACAAGGTCAGCGCCGCGATGTCGCCCGCGGACCTGGTCGACCTCGACGCCCGCAGCGTCGACGAGGAGCTGCCCGCCGCGACCATCGCCAAGGACTGGCTCACTAAGGAGGGGTTGCTCTGAGCGACCTCGCCGTCACCGGCGCGACGGGAGGGCTCGGGGGACGTGTCGCCCGGGCCCTCGCGGCGCAGGGCGTCGCCCAACGACTCCTGGTGCGCGATCCCGCCCGCGCGCCCGAGCTGCCGGGCGCGAGCGTCGTGCGCTCGACGTACGGCGACCGCGAGCTGGCCCTCGCCACGCTGGAGGGCGTCCGGACACTGCTCATGGTCTCGGCCGCCGAGTCGGCCGACCGCCTGGAGCAGCACCTCGCCTTCGTCGACGCTGCGGCGTCGGCGGGTGTGGAGCACGTCGTCTACACCTCGTTCTACGGCGCGGCACCCGACGCGACCTTCACCCTGGCCCGCGACCACTGGGCGACCGAGCAGCACCTGCGCGCCTCCGGGATGGGGTTCACCTTCCTGCGCGACAACTTCTACCTCGACTTCCTGCCCGACCTGGTCGGCGAGGACGGCGTGATCCGCGGACCGGCCGGCGACGGCCGGGTGGCGGCCGTGACCCGCGACGACGTCGCGGCCAGCGCGGTCGCGGTGCTGCTCGCGCCCGCGGACCACGCCGGCGCCACCTTCGACCTCACCGGCCCGGACGCGCCCACCTTCACCGAGGTCGCCGCGATCCTGACCGCCCGCACCGGCCGCCCGGTCCGCTACCACGACGAGACCGTGGAGGAGGCCTACGCGTCGCGACTGCGCTGGGAGGCCCCGCCGTGGCAGTACGACGCCTGGGTCTCCACCTACACCGCGATCGCCGCCGGCGAGATGGCCGGCGTCACCGACCACGTCGAGCGGCTCACCGGGCGCGCGCCGACCGGGCTGGCGGCGTACCTCGACACCACCGCGACCGACCGCCAGAATCCCTGACATGACCGCTGCTGCGCTGGTGTTCGCGGGCCTCGCCGCCCTGCTCCACGTCTACATCTGGGTGATGGAGTCGCTGACCTGGACCAGTCCCCGCACCCGCGCGACCTTCGGCACCAGCCAGGCCGAGGCGGAGGCGACGAAGGAGCTGGCCTTCAACCAGGGCTTCTACAACCTCTTCCTCGCGCTCATCACCGCCGGCGGCATCGCGGCGTTCGGCGCCGACGACGACCGGGTGGGCGAAACGCTGGTGTTCTGCGGTGCCGGCTCGATGGTCGCCGCCGGTCTGGTGCTGCTGCTGTCGTCGCCCGACAAGGCGCGGGCCGCGATCACCCAGCTCGCGTTCCCGGCCGTCGCCGTCGTGCTGCTGGCTATCGCCCTGTGACCCACGCGTGGAACAGCGGGACGCCCTCCCAGGCGCCCCCGCGGGCCACCGCGACCACCGCGTGCGGCCGGTCGAAGGTGAGTTCGACGCGACGGACCCGTCGCTCGACGTACGACGGCATGCCGGCCGCCCGCACCGAGAGCGCCGTGACCGCGGCGGCCCGGAAGCCGTCTGCGTCGTAGCTCGCCGTGGCAGCCTGCACGCACTCGAGGTCGATCCCGTCGCGCAGTGCCCCGGGCGGCAGCAGGCCGGCGACGCCACGGCCGACCTCGGCGACGCCCGGGGCGGCGGTGAGGTCGTGCCGGGCATCGGCCTTCCAGGCGGGCAGCAGGCTGCTCCACAGCTCGGCGCCGTCCTCGGGCGCCTGCCAGGCGACGAAGGACTCGAGGGCCTCGCGCACCCGCCAGGCGTGGCCGTCGGACACCGGGCCGGAGGGCCGGTCGGCGTGGGCGAGGGTGCCGCCGAGCCGGCGGGCGACGACCTCGTCGACGGCGCGCCACACGTCGGCCGCGGGGACGCCGGGCGCCGCGATCACGCTGAGCACGTCGATGTCGTCGTCGGTGGGTGGGCAGGCCACGGCCACGACGCCGGCCGCCTCGGTCGCGACGAGAGCCTGGAGCCCGTCGTCGAGCAGCAACCGGCCGTCGCGGTCGGTCTGCAGCCGCTCGCGCCAGCGCGGCTCGGTGACCAGTGCGGAGGCCAGCAGCAGCAGGGTGCGTGCGTCGACCTGGACCGGGAAGGTGCCGATCAGGCCGCGGGTGTGCTCACGGGCCCAGGCGTCGAGGGCGGCCTGACCGGGCAGCGGCTCCACCGGGACCGGCCCCGGCACAGGAGAGCGCAACGTCAGGTCGGGTCGCACCCAACCGCCCAGGGCCGCACCCACCGCAGGGTGCGGGGCGGCGAGCAGTGCGCTCACGGCCGCCGTGGCGTCCCCGACCGGCACACCCAGCGCCTCCTCGAGGGCACGCCGGTCGGCCGGTTCGGCCACCGACTGCGCAACGGCAGCGAGCAGCAGCCACAGCCCGGTGGCCGACAGGATCGGCGCCTGCGCCAGGCCGAGTCGCTCGCGCAGCCGGGCGGCGTGGTCGCGCAGCGCGGCCGCCGTACCGGCGTCGAGCACGGGGCGAGCGTCTCGATACGCCGCTCGTCGTCTCGATACACCGACGGTTCGTTCCTCACCGTCGGCACTCGACGTCCTCCGGACCTCGCGGCTACTCGACGACCTATCCACCGGACGCCCGCTTCTTGACCTCGGCCCACGGGAACCGCTGCCGCAGCGTCGCGCCGCTCGGCACCCCGTCCTGCGCCTTGGCCCAGGCGGCGTAGTCGGCGAACGAGCCGGTGCTCTCGGGCTCCGCGAGGTAGCGCGCCACGATCGCCACGACGTCGTCGTCGCTCCACCTCCGGCTGGTCGACCGGGTCTTGTTGGTCGCGACGCCGGCGTGTGCGCAGGCGCCGTTCCAGGATCCGAAACGGCGGATCAGCAACGCGGGCGAGGCGGCGACGCGCTGACGCTGCCAGCCGTCGTACGCCGCCGCGGTCAGCGGCTCGCCCAGCTCGGCGGCCGCGGCGGCGAGGTCGGCGGCGATCTGCTCGTCGGAGAACTCGGGGACCCGCATGAGGCCCACCGTAGCCACCTCGCGACGACAAGGGCATGTCTGGCGATGCCCCGCCTGCTGCGCGACGCTCGCGACGGCGCTGCATCGCCAGACATGCCCTTGTCCGTCGGGGACGAAGGCGTCGCGGATCTTCGGTCGTCGTGGCCGTGACCGTCGACACAGCCGCGAACCTACCTTCGAGGCATCCGCCACGGCGGCCCGTCCCGAAGGAGCCAGTCCGATGCCTTTCCTCACCCCTGATGCCCCGCCCGTCGACCCGGCGGAGCTGCTCGCCCGCCCCCGTCAGGAGCGGATCCGCTTCCTCGCCACCTTCTGGACCGAGTACGGCTTCGGCACCCCGAAGATGGTGCACACGATCTACATCGTGAAGCTGCTCGTCCTCCACATCGGCGGCGGCATCGCGCTCGCGACGCTCACCTCCGGCGTCGGCGGCCCGTTCGACGTCTCGCAGTGGTGGGACCAGCCGGTGATCTACCAGAAGCTGGTGCTCTGGACGCTCTTCCTCGAGCTGTTCGGCATCGGCGGCACCTGGGGGCCGCTGGCGGCGCACTTCAAGCCGATGACCGGCGGCATCGCCTACTGGGCGCGGCCGGACACCATCCGGCTCCCCCCGTGGCCGGGCAAGGTGCCCTTCACCGCCGGCGACAACCGCAGCGTGTTCGACGTCCTGCTCTACCTCGCGACCCTCGCCAGCTTCCTGGTCGCTGCGGTCGCCGGCAGCAGCACCACGATCGACGGCCTCGGCGGCACCGAGATGGTCGACCCGCGGTTCATGGCCCTCTGCGCCGCGCTGCTGGTCCTCTGCGGCCTGCGCGACAAGATCCTGTTCCTCGCCGCCCGCGGCGAGCAGTACCTGCCGATCCTGCTGATCTCGAGCCTCGCCGGCAGCGTGCTGACCTTCGTCGACTTCGTCGTCGCAGCCAAGCTCGTCATCGTCATCGTCTGGGTCGGTGCGGCGATCTCCAAGATGAACGCGCACTTCGAGAACGTCGTCCCGCCGATGGTGTCCAACGCACCCTTCGCCCCGAGGTTCGTCAAGCGCGCGCACTACCGCTCACTGCCCGACGACCTCACGCCCTCGAAACTCGCCTGGTTCATGGCCCACGTCCTCGGTACGACGGCCGAGCTGGTCGTCCCGCTGGTCCTGCTGCTCAGCACCAGCTGGACGATCACCCTGCTCGCGGTCGGCTCGATGGTGCTCTTCCACCTGTTCATCACCCAGACCTTCCCGCTCGCCGTACCGCTGGAGTGGAACATCCTGTTCGCCTACATCACGGTGTTCCTGTTCGCCGGCCACTTCGCGGGCGACGGCTACGGCGTGACCGACTTCAGCCAGGCGTGGATGCTGCCGGTGTTCGTGGCGGCTCTCGTGTTCTTCCCCGTGCTCGGCAACCTGCGCCCCGACCTGGTCTCCTTCCTGCCCTCCATGCGGCAGTACGCCGGCAACTGGGCGTCGGCCACCTGGGCGTTCGCCCCCGGCGCGGAGGCGAAGCTCAACCAGCTCAAGAAGCCGGCCAAGAACCAGATCGACCAGCTGGTCGAGGGCATGGGCTACCCGCCCGAGGTCGCCGAGATGACCATGCAGATGACGCTGAGCTGGCGCTCCATGCACAGCCAGGGCCGCGGCCTGTTCTCGGTGATGCAGCACTACCTGGGCGAGGAGTACGAGACCTACTCGCTGCGCGAGGCGGAGTTCTGCTGCAACTCGGTCATCGGCTGGAACTTCGGCGACGGCCACCTGCACGACGACCAGCTCATCGAGGCGATCCAGAAGCGGATCGGCTTCGCACCCGGCGAGTTCGTGGTGGTCTGGGTGGAGTCGCAGCCGATCCACAAGAAGACCCAGGCGTACTTCGTGATGGACGCGGCCCTCGGCATCGTCGAGCGCGGCACCTGGCTCGTCTCCGACTGCGTCAAGGAGCAGCCGTGGCTGCCCAACGGCCCGGTCCCGACCACCGTCACCTGGCGGCACCCGCAGCACCGGCCGGTCGGGGCCACCGCATGAGCCCGCTGGCAGCGATCCCGTTCGCCCGCGCGGAGCAGGACCCCACCGGGTCCTGCGTCCGCGACGGCGAGCGGGCCTTCGACAACACGAGGTTCGCGGCCGACGTACGACGGCTCGCGCAGCGGCTCGACTCCCTCGGCATCGCACCGGGCGACACGGTCGCGGTGATGCTGCCGAACTGCGCGGAGATCATCACCACGATGTTCGCCGCCTGGTACCGCGGGTCCGCGCTGACCCCGGTCAACGCGGTGCTCACCGACGACGAGGCCCGCTACCAGCTGCAGGACTCGGCGGCCGCCGTGCTGGTGGGCGACGAGCGGGCCCGTGAGCTGGCGGCATCGGTCGGGATCGCGTGGCTGGACGCGGCGTCGATCCACGCCGACAGCTCGGTCCCGGAGCCCGACGACGGCCCGGTCGCGGCCGACGACGACTTCGCGCTGATCATCTACACCAGCGGCACGACCGGCCGCCCCAAGGGCGTGCTGCTCGACCACGCCAACCTGGCCGCGATGAGCGGCTCGCTGGTCGAGCACTTCTCGCTGACCGCCGCCGACACCAGCCTGCTCGTCCTGCCGCTGTTCCACGCCAACGGGCTGATCGCCGGCACCCTCGCGCCGCTGCGTGCCGGTGGGGACGTGGTCGTCGCGCCGCGGTTCTCCCCCGACACCTTCTGGGACCTGGTCGAGACCCACCGGCCGACGTACTTCTCCGCGGTGCCGACGATCTACGCCGTCCTCGACGCCCGCACCGAGCGGGCGGTGGACACCTCGTCACTGCGGTTCCTGGTGTGCGGGGCGGCGCCGATGCCGGCCGAGCTGATCGTGCGCTTCGAGCAGCGGTTCGGCGTACCCGTGGTCGAGGGCTACGGCCTCTCCGAGAGCAGCGTCGCCTCGAACATCAACCCGCTCGACGGGCCGCGCAAGCCCGGCACGGTCGGCATCGCGCTGCCGGGCCAGGAGGTCGCGGTGGTCTCGCCGTCCGGCGAGCAGCTGCCGCCCGGCTCCCGGGGCGAGGTGGTGATCCGCGGCGCGAACGTGATGCGCGGGTACCTCGGCAGGCCCGAGGAGACCGCGAAGGTCGTCCGCGACGGCTGGCTGCACACCGGCGACGTCGGGATCATCGACGAGGACGGGTACCTGAGCATCGTCGACCGGATCAAGGACCTGATCATCCGCGGCGGCGAGAACATCTACCCCAAGGAGATCGAGGAGTGCCTCTACGCGCACCCCGCGGTGCTCGAGGCGGCCGTCGTCGGCCGGCCCGATGTGGTGCTCGGCGAGGTCCCGGTCGCGTACGTCGCCCCGCGGCCCGGTCACGTGGTGACGCCCGAGGAGCTGCGGGCCCACTGCGTGGAGCGCCTCGCGCGCTACAAGGTGCCCGAGGAGTTCGAGGTCCGCACCGAGCTGCCCAAGAACTCGGTCGGCAAGCTGGTGAAGGGACTGCTGCGTGAGCCGAGCCCGGCCTGATCCGTTCTGCGAGGATGCCGACGTGGCTGAGCGAACCGGCGCCGATCTGGTCGAGGCGGTCGCGGCTGCACTGCAGCCGCGGCTCGCGGACCTCACCGGCGCGCTGCGCGACCGGCTCGCGACCCGGATCGAGGAGCTCGACGGCGACGCCGTCATCATCGACCTGCTCTACGCGAGCATCGAGGGCAACATCGAGAACATCCTCAACGCGCTGCGCCACGGCATCGCGCTCGACAACATCGAGCCGCCGTCGGCGGCCTACGAGTACGCCCGGCGGCTCGCGCAGCGCGGCGTGCCCGTCAGCGCGCTGGTCCGCGCCTACCGGCTCGGGCAGCAGAACCTGCTGGAGCTGGTGTTCGCCGAGTGCGAGCGGATGGACGCGCCCGCGCCGGCGCGGGCGGCGGCGTACGAGAAGGTCGTCGAGGTCACCTTCGACTACATCGACTGGATCTCGCAGCGGGTGATCACCGTCTACGAGGACGAGCGCGAACGGTGGCTGGCCGAGCGCAACAGCGCCCGCTCCGGGCGGGTCGACGAGCTGGTCGCGGGCACCGTGACCGACGTCGACGCCGCCGAGAAGGTGCTCGGCTACCGACTGCGCGTCCCCCACCTCGGCGCCGTGCTGTGGGTGCACGAGACCGGCGCGCAGCAGGACCAGCTGACCCGGTTCACCCGGGCCGCCGCGACGATCGCCGAGGAGCTCGGTGCCCGCGGTACGCCGCTCCTCGTCCCGCACGACAGGGCCACCGCGTGGGCCTGGTTCGCCGTCCCCGAGGAGACCGTCCCGGATCTCGGCGCGCTCGCGTCCCGACTCGCCGCCGTGGGCGAGCCGCCGGTACCTCGCCTGGCGCTGGGCCGTCCGGCGTCGGGCGTCGACGGCTTCCGGCGTACCCACCTCGAGGCGCTGCAGGCCCAGCAGGTCGCGACCGTCGGCGACGACCCGCGCCGCTCGGTCACCTGCTTCGACGAGCCCGGGCTCAAGGTCGCCTCGCTGCTCACCCACGACCTCGACACGACCCGCGCCTGGGTGCGCGAGACGCTCGGCGACCTGGCCCGCGACGACGAGCAGCACGAGCGGCTGCGACACACGCTGCTGTTGTTCTTCCAGCACGACAGCAGCTACACCGCCACAGCCGACGCGATGCTGATGCACAAGAACTCGGTGAAGTACCGGATCGCGTCCGCCGCCAAGGCGCTCGGCCGTCCGATCGGCTCGGACCGGCAGGCGATCGAGCTCGCGCTGACCGCCTGCCACTGGCTGGGCCACGCGGTGCTGGTCGAGGCAGGCTGATCCTGTGGACCTTGTGCGCGGGGACCAACACCGGCCCCGCAAGTCCGGCCTCCCGGGACATGGGCCCCGACCCCGCGGGCGCCGTACGGTCGAACCATGACGGACACCCTCGTGATCGGCAGCGGGCCCAACGGCCTGGCCGCCGCGCTCACCCTGGCCCGCGCCGGTGCGCAGGTGACCGTCCTCGAGGCCGAGGACGAGATCGGCGGCGGCACCCGCACCACGCAACCGTTCGGCGAGGGCGTCCTCGTCGACCACTGCGCCGGCTTCCACCCGATGGCCGTGGGCTCCCCCGCGCTGGCAGGGCTCGAGCGCTACGGCCTGCAGTGGGCGTGGCCCGAGATCGACGCGGCGCACCCGCTCGACGACGCCGCGCCCGCGCTGCTGCACCGCTCGGTCGAGCAGACCGCCGCCGGGCTCGGCGCCGACGCGCGGCGCTGGAAGCTGCTGTTCGGCGGCCCGTCGCGCGCCTACGGCAAGCTGGCCGCCGACATCCTCGGCCCGGTCGTCCACCTCCCCCGCCACCCGCTGCTGCTCGGCCGGTTCGGCGCCCCGACCGTCCTCCCGGCCGCGCTGCTCGCCCGGTTCTTCCGCACCGAGCAGGCCCGCGCGCTCTTCCTCGGTACGACGGCCCACGCGATGCGCCCCCTGACCGAGGTCGTCTCCTCGGCCATCGGCACCGGCATCCTCACCGCGGGCCACCACGACGGCTGGCCGGTCGTCGTCGGCGGCACCCAGGCGCTCACCGAGGCGCTCGCGAAGGCGCTGCTCGACCACGGCGGCCGGATCGAGACCGGCGTACGGGTCACCTCGCTCGACCAGCTGCCGCCCGCGGACGCCGTCCTTCTCAACCTGTCCCCGACCGCCGTCCTCGACCTGTACGGCGACCGGCTGCCCGCCGGCACCCGCCGCTCGTACCGCCGCTACCGCTACGGACCGGCCGCCTTCAAGGTCGACTTCGCCGTCGAGCAGGGCGTCCCGTGGCGCGATGCCGACCTCGCCCGCGCCGGCACCGTCCACCTCGGCGGCGGTCCGGCCGAGATCATCGCCAACGAGAGGGCGGTCGCCTCCGGCCGGATGCCCGAGCGTCCGTTCGTCCTCCTCGGCCAGCAGTACGTCGCCGACCCGTCCCGCTCCCGCGGCGACGTGCACCCGGTCTACAGCTACGCCCACGTGCCCGCGGGCTACGACGGCGACGCCACCGAGGCGGTCACGGCCCAGATCGAGCGTTTCGCCCCCGGCTTCCGCGAGCGGATCGTGGGCGTCCACGTGACCCGGCCGGGCGACTTCACCGCCGGCAACGCCAACTACGTCGGCGGCGACATCCTGACCGGCGCGAAGTCGCCGGGTGCGCTGCTCCTCGGGCCGCGCCCCGGCCGCAACCCGTACCGGACCGGCGTCCGCGGGGTCTACCTGTGCTCGGCCGCCGCTCCTCCCGGGCCGGGCGCCCACGGGATGGCGGGCTACCGCGCCGCGCAGCTGGCGATCAAGGACCTGGGTCTGGGTCAGACGGCCTGACCCAGACCCTCCGCGCCGTACACCTCCAGCCAGGCCAGGCACGCCTCGAGCATCGCGGCGTCCTGCGTGATCCGGTGGCCGAGCAGGTCCTCGAGCCGGCCGACCCGGTAGCGGACCGTGTTGGGGTGGACGAAGAGCACCTCGGCGGCGGCGTCGACGTTCTGGCCGGCGCGCAGGTAGGCCAGGGCGGTGGCGCGCAGCGCGTCGTCGCCCCTGCTGCGGCCGAGCAGCGGGCCGGCGACCCGGCGGACCATGGCCCGGGTCAGCTCGCCGTGGCCGAGGAGGCTGACCAGCTCGACCTCGCGGTAGTCGTGGCAGGGCGCGGTGGCGCGCAGGCCGATCCGCTGGGTGGCCAGCGCCTGCAGGTGGCTGGCGCGGAAGGCGGTCGGGCCGTGGCTGGGGCGGCCGACGGCGAGGTGGAGGCCGAGCGCGGCCACGGACTCGGCGACCTCGTCGAGGTCGTACGACGGCTCGTCGGGTGTGGCCACCCACCCCCAGAGCTCACGGCTGCCGGTGAGGTGCGTGAGCGGGCGCGGGAGGCCGAGCTGCTGGCACAGCTGGACGGCGACGTCGAAGAAGGGCACGTCGACGTCGCGGTCGGGCGGCGCCGAGAGCACGAACGCGGTCTGCCACAGCATCAGCTTGTGGCCCAGGACCTGCTCGGCGGCCGTGGTCGGCTCGGCCCCGGAGACCAGCGCCTCGATCGTCTCGGCACGGCGGGCGTGGGCGCCCTCGGCGAGCAGGGCCCGCTCGCCGGTGTAGTGGTCGATCAGCTGCTCGATGGACTCGTCGATCCAGCGCTCGGCCCGGAGCCACAGGGTGATCAGGGTCTCGTCGCGCGGCAGACCGGCGGGCAGGGCGTCGGCGCGGGTGTGCTCGGTGAGGTAGCGGAAGACGCTCTTGTTGGCGACCCGGTAGACCTTGAGCAACACGTTGATGTCGAGGTGCCGGCGCGCGATCGACAGGCTCAGCGCGATCGCGGACGGCGGCAGGGCCAGCCGGAACTCGTCGGAGACGCCGACCAGGAAGTTGCGCCAGTGCGCCCGGGTCGAGGCGTGCAGGTCCTCGACCAGCGCCGGGTCACCGGCGATCTCGGGGATCGCGGCGATGATCTCGTCGTCGACGCTGCGCACGAAGTCGTCGACCTCGGCCGGCTTCAGCGCTGCCTCGGCGAACTGCGCCAACCAGGTCTCGATCGCCGCTGCGACGTCGGCCCCCATGCCGCCTCCTCGGTGCCCGGTCTTTGGTGTCAGGTACATCGGGATCCAGTAGAGGCCCGATCCAGCACCCCGCTCTTGGAGCCTGCCACAAAACAGCCGGGGACGTGTGGTGGCGGTCACAAGCGCCGTACCCGCCCGTACCGCGACGCTGGGAGCACGGGCACGACCGAGAGGAATCCGATGAGCGAGTACGACTACGTGGTGGTGGGCAGCGGGTCGGCCGGCGCCGTCCTGGCCAGCCGGCTGAGCGAGGACCCGGACGTCTCCGTCCTCGTCCTCGAGGCGGGCGGCAGGAGCCGGCCGAACATGAACGTGCAGATCCCGGCGGCCTTCGCCAAGCAGTTCCACACCGCGCTCGACTGGGACTACGAGTCCGAGCCCGAGCCGTTCCTCGGTGGCCGCCGGATCTACCAGCCGCGCGGCAAGATGCTCGGTGGCACCAGCGGCATGAACGCGATGATCTACATCCGCGGCAACCGCGCCGACTACGACGGCTGGGCCAAGGCCGGCGCCACCGGCTGGTCGTACGACGAGGTGCTCCCCCTGTTCCGCCGGATGGAGACCAACAGCCGCGGCACCAGCGAGTTCCACGGCGCCTCCGGCCCGCAGTACGTCGAGGACGCCCCCGACCCGCGCGAGGGATCGCGCAGGCTGGTCGAGGCGATGGTCGAGGTCGGCCTGGGCCGCACCGACGACTTCAACGGCGCCCGGCAGGAGGGCGCCTCGCTCTACCAGCGGTTCACGCACCGCGGCCGCCGGTGGACGACGTACGACGGCTACCTGGCGCCGCACCGCAAGCGGCCGAACCTCACCATCACCAGCGGGGCTCTCGTGCACAAGGTCGTGATCGAGGGCGGCCGGGCGACCGGCGTGCTCGTCAAGGTCGGCGGCACGCTGCAGACCATCCGGGCCCGCCGCGAGGTCGTCCTGTCCGCCGGCGCCTACAACACCCCGCAGCTGCTGATGCTCTCCGGCATCGGCCCGGCCGACCACCTCGCCGAGCACGGCATCGCGACGCTCGTCGACAACCCGCACGTCGGCGCGCACCTGATGGACCACCCGATGTACCTCGTGAACTGGGACAGCAGCCACCCCGACAACCTGGCGTTCGCGGAGAAGCCGGCCCAGCTGTTCAAGTACCTCGTCCAGCACAAGGGCATGCTCACCTCCAACATCGGTGAGGCCGGCGCCTTCTTCCACACCAGCGTGGCCGACGATGCGCCGTCGATGCAGATGATCGGCGCCCCGGTGTACTTCTGGGAGCACGGCGCGGCGGAGTACGACGGCCAGGCGATCGCGATCGGCCTGTCCATGGTCGGCGCGCGGTCCGAGGGCTCGGTGCGGCTCGCGTCGGCCGACCCGGAGCGCAAGGTGCGGATCTGCAACAACTACTTCGAGCACCCCGACGACATGACCTCGATGGTGGAGGGAATCGAGCGGGCGCGCGAGGTGATGGCGGCAAAGGCGCTCAAGGGCTTCGCCAACCACGAGATCCACCCCGGCCCGCAGTTCGGCACCACCCGCAAGGACCTCGAGGAAGCCGTACGCCAGGGCGTCGAGCACACCTACCACCCCAGCTGCACCGCCCGGATGGGCACGGACAGCGGTGCTGCCGGCGGCGTCCTCGACGCGAGCCTGCGCGTGCACGGCGTCGCCGGGCTCCGCGTCGCCGACGCGTCGGCGATGCCGAGGGTCACCCACGGCAACACCCACGCCCCCACCATGCTGATCGGCGAGAAGGCCGCCGACCTCCTGACGAGCGGAGCCTGAGACATGACGACCGAGACGATCCCCCAGCGCGCCGACCAGATCGCGGCCGCAGCCCAGGCGGGCGCGAAGGCATGGTCCGGTGTCGGCCTGCGTCAGCGCCGCGAGCTGCTCGAGCAGTTCGCCGCCCTGGTCGAGGAGCACGCGACCGAGTGGGTGCGGATCGCCGGCGAGATCAAGGGCATCGACCCCGCCTCGCCCGCGCTCGGCGAGGAGTGGATGTCCGGGCCGTGGGCCACGCTGTACTACGCCGACCACCTGGTCCAGAGCGTCGCGAAGCTCGAGCAGGGGGTCTCGCCGACCGAGGGCTTCACGATCCGTGCCGTTCCCGGCGACCGGGTCGCGGTCGACGTGCTCCCGCACTCCGTGTGGGACCGGCTGCTCCTCTCGGGCTTCTCGGCCGAGGTGTGGTGCGAGCCGGGCGTCGGCGAGGCCGAGGTACGGGCGAGCGCCGGCCTCGGGCTGCGCGAGCCGGGGGCGGTGCGCGGCAGCTGTGTCGTGCTCGGCGCCGGCAACATCTTCTCGATCGCGCCGCTCGACGCGCTCTACGTGCTGTACGCCGACAACCGCTCGGTCGCGCTCAAGCTCAACCCGGTGACCGACCGGCTGCTGCCGGTGTTCGAGGCGATCTTCGCGCCGTTCATCGAGCTCGGCGTCGTCCAGGTGTTCAGCAGCGACCTCGAGCTCGGCGCGGCGGTGATCGCCCACGACGGCATCGACGCAGTGCACATGACCGGGTCGGAGGCGACCCACGACGCGATCGTCTGGGGGCCGGGGGCCGAGGGCGCGGCCAACAGGGCGGCCGGCACGCCCCGGCTGCACAAGCCGATCACCAGCGAGCTCGGCGGCGTCTCCCCCGTCATCGTGGTACCGGGCCGGTGGTCGCGGCGCGACCTGGAGTTCCAGGCCCGCCACGTCGTGACCATGCGGCTGCACAACTCCGGCTCCAACTGCGTCGCCGGCCAGGTCGTCGTGCTCAGCAAGGACTGGGCGCAGAAGGACGCCTTCCTCGCGGCGATCCGGCGTGCGCTGGCCGAGGCACCCGCCCGCCCGGCGTGGTACCCGGGCAGCGGCGACCGGGTCGCGGCCGCACGGGGCGGCGCGACGCCGTACGAGGAGGTCGGCGGTACGCCGGAGCGCACCCTGCTCCCCGCGCTCGACGCACGCGAGGAGGAGTCGGCGTTCTCGGCCGAGTTCTTCGGCCCGGTCCTGGGCGTCACCGAGCTGTCCGGCACCGGCACCGAGTTCCTGGCCGCCGCGATCGACTTCGCCAACCAGCGGCTGCGCGGCACCCTCGGCGCCAACATCCTCGCCCACCCGCGGGACCTGAAGGCGATCGGCCGCGACCGGCTCGACCAGATGCTCGCCGGCCTGCACTACGGCACGATCGCGGTCAACTGCTGGACCGCCGTCGGGTACCTCTCGCCGTTCGCGACCTGGGGCGCCTTCCCCGGCCACACGCCCGACGACATCCAGTCCGGCCACGGCGTGGTCCACAACGGCCTGCTGCTCGCCCGGCCGGAGCGGACCGTCGTACGCGGACCGTTCCGCCCGTTCCCGCGCTCGTGGGCGACCGGCAGCGCGGCACTGACGCCGGTGCCGCCGTGGTTCGTGCACAACAGGACGGCGGCGACGACCGGCGAGCGGTTGGTGCGCTTCTCGGTCGAGCCGCGGTGGCGCAAGCTGCCTGCGGTGTTCGCCTCCGCCCTGCGCGGCTGACGCCTGAGCTCGTCGAGTAGCCCGAGCCCCTGGGCGATCTGTCGCGAGGGACGAGCGAAGATGTATCGAGACGCAGCGAGACGTCTCGATACGTCGCTCGCTGGCGCTCGCTCCTACTCGACGAGCTCGGGTTCAGGCGGCGTCTGCCAGCATGGCCGGGTGACTGGTGGTCGGGCGAGGGGGAGCATCCTGTGGTTCCGCCGGGACCTGCGGCTCGGTGACCACCCGGCCCTGCTGGCCGCGGCGGCGGACGGCCCGGTGCTGCCGCTGTTCGTGCTCGACCCCGCGCTGTGGGGGCCGTCCGGTGCGGTTCGACGCGCCTACCTGCTGCGAACGCTGCGTGCCCTCGACGCCGACCTGCGACGGTTCGGCTCGGGCCTCGTGGTCCGCACAGGCCGCCCGGAGCAGGTCGTCCCCGCGCTGGTCGCCGAGGTGGGCGCCCGGACCGTCCACGTCAGCACCGACTTCGGTCCGTACGGCGCCGCCCGCGACGCGCGGGTGGAGCAGGCCCTCGGCGAGGTCCCGTTGGTCCGCACCGGGTCGCCGTACGCCGTCGCGCCGGGGCGGGTGCTGACCGGCGACGGCGGGCCCTACAAGGTGTTCACGCCCTTCCACCGGGCCTGGGTCAGCCACGGCTGGCGGGCGCCTGCCGAGTCCGATCCCGCGTCGGTCGACTGGGTGGGCGCGCCGTCGGAGGAGCTGCCGGCGGAGCCGGACGTGTCGGGCGTCGACCTCCCGGAGCCGGGCGAGGCGGCGGCGCTGGCGCGCTGGGAGGCGTGGCGCGGGACGCCGTACGACGACGTGCGGGACCGCCCCGACCTCGACGCCACCTCGCGACTCTCCCCCGACCTGCGTTGGGGCACCATCCACCCGCGCACGGTCCTCGCCGGCCTCGATGCCCACGACCCCCACGCCGCCACCTTCCGCAAGGAGCTGGCCTGGCGCGAGTTCCACGCCCACGTGCTGCACCACTGGCCGGCGTCGGCGCGCGACTACTTCCGCCCCGAGCTGCGCGACCTGCCGTACGTCACCGGCGCCGAGCTGGAGCGCCGGCTGGACGCCTGGGCCACCGGCCGGACGGGCTACCCGATCGTCGACGCCGGGATGCGGCAGCTGCTCGCCGAGGGCTGGATGCACAACCGGGTGCGGATGATCGTGGCGTCCTTCCTCGTCAAGGACCTGCACGTCGAGTGGCAGCACGGCGCCCGGCACTTCATGCGCCACCTCGTCGACGGCGACCTCGCGAGCAACCAGCACAACTGGCAGTGGGTCGCGGGCTGCGGCACCGACGCGGCGCCGTACTTCCGGATCTTCAACCCGACGACACAGGGCAAGAAGTTCGACCCCGACGGAGCGTACGTGCGGCGCTGGCTGCCCGAGCTCACCGACCCGTCCCGGGCCGCGTATCCCGAGCCGATCGTCGACCACGCGGAGCAGCGCGCGGCGACGCTGGAGGCCTACCAGCTGCTCAGGAGGCACGGACGATGACGATGCCGTCGTTGACCGACAGCTGGATTCCCGCTCAGCCGCGGGCGATCACGCTGGTGCTGCACGGCGGCGCCGAGCACGGCACCGCCCCGCTCGACGCCCGCAGCCTGCCCTGGCGGCGCGGCCGCGCGCTCGCACGACACCTGGCCGCGGCGGTCACCGCCGACGACATCGGCGTCCTGCTGCTGCGCTACCGGGTCAAGGGCTGGAACGCCGGCCCCGGAGCGGAGCCGCCGCCCGTGGCCGACGCGCGCTGGGCGCTGGACGAGATCGCCCGTACCCACGGCCTCCCGGTCGCCGTCCTCGGCCACTCGATGGGCGCCCGCACCGGCGTGGCCGTCGCCGACCACCCGTCGGTCCGTGGCGTCGTCGCCCTCGCCCCTTGGCTGCCGCCCGACGACCCGGTCGCGCCGCTGAGCGGCAAGGTGCTGCGCGCCGCCCACGGCCGCCTCGACCGGATCACCTCACCCCGCGCCACCCGGGCCTACGTCGCCCGTGCCGCCGAGGTCGCCGACGCCGAGTACACCGACATGGGTGCGGTCGGCCACTACCTGCTGCGGCGGATGCCGTTGTGGAACGCGTACGCCGCGGTCAGCGTCCGCGAGGTGCTGGCCTGAGCGTGTTCGGTTCAACTACCGAATTTGTCGTGGCACGGCCCGATCCGCGACGAATTCGGTAGGTGAACCCGAGACCTCAGGCCAGCGCCAGGAACAGCTTCTCCATCTTCTTCGCGTCCACGCTGTCAGGGCCGCCCTCGACCAGGCACTTCTGCAGTCCGGTGGCGACCAGCGCGTAGCCGCCGCGCCCGACGGCCTTGTTGACCGCGGCGAGCTGCATCAGCGCGTCCTCGCACTCGGTGCCCTCCTCGAGCATCCGGATCACCGAGGCGAGGTGTCCGTTCGCCCGCTTGAGGCGGGTGATGATCGCCTTGATCTCCTCAGGCTCCAGCTTCATCGAGTGCTCCCGTCGGTTCCGGCCGTCGCGGTCAGGGCCTCCATCATCCCGGTCAGCCGGGCGCGGCCGTCGGCGGCCACCTCGGCGAGCTCGGGATCAGGCGCGAGCGAGGCGAGCAGGGCGGGGTCCATCACGTCGACGCGGGTGCGTCCCTCCCCTGCGTCGGCGACCACGACGTTGCACGGCATCAGCGCCGCGACGCGCGGCTCGACCTGGAGCGCACGGTGCGCGAGGTGGGGCCGGCAGGCGCCGAGGATCAGCTGTGCCGGGACGTCCACGTCGAGCTTCGCCTCCAGCGTGGCGCGGATGTCGATCTCGGTCAGGACGCCGAACCCGGCGTCGCCGAGCAATTTCCGCACCCGCGCCACCGTGTCGTCGTACGACGAATCGAGGATGGCGCTCAGCGTGAAGTCGGTCAGGTCCATGGGGTCTCCTTCGTCGATTCGTTATCCCCCCGGGGGGATCTGCTACGGTCATCATCGTATCCCCCTGGGGGGATAAACACGAAAGGAGGCGCCACCGTGGCGCAGCACACCTGGCGGCCGGGGCCGCTCGGCCGGCTCGGGGTCTGGGTGACCGAGCACCGTCGTACCGTCGGCATCGCGTGGATCGCGCTCGTGATCGGGCTCGGGGTCTTCGCACCGGCGGTCGAGAAGAACCTGTCCGGCGCGGGCTGGCAGGCCGACGGCTCGGAGTCCGTGGCCGTGCGCGACCTCGCGCAGGAGCACTTCGGCGGCAACGCCAGCCACGCCATCCAGGTCGTCGTGCACAGCACCGACGGCCCGCTGGACAAGGGCGAGGGTGCACGGGTCCTCGCCGAGGTCACGCAGGCGCTCGAGGACGAGCCGCGGATCGCGGAGGTGGTCGCCCCGATGGCCGGGGCCAGCCTCTCCCCCGACGGCCGTACGGCGGTCGTCCTGGGCGGCGCCGGTGCCGACACCAACGAGATGGTGCGGGTCGCGACCGACCTCAAGGAGGAGCTCCAGCACCTGTCGACCGACACGGTCCAGGTCAACCCGACCGGGTCGTCGCTGCTCTGGTCGGACTTCAACGAGGCCAACCTCGAGGCGATGCTGACCTCGGAGATGGTCTCCTGGCCGGTGACGCTGGCGATCCTGGTGCTGGCGTTCGGCGCCCTCGTGGCCGCCGGACTCCCGCTGCTGCTGACGCTGGCCGGACTGGTGGCCTCGGCCGGCTCACTGGTGCTGATCAACGAGCTGGTGCCGGTCTCCATCTGGGCGATGAACTTCGCGATGATGTTCGCCCTCGCGCTCGGCATCGACTACGCGCTCTTCCTCGTCGTCCGCTATCGCGCGGCGCGGATGGGCCAGCACGGCTCCGTGCAGCAGGCGATCGCCGAAACCATGGACACGGCCGGCAAGGCCGTCCTGCTCTCGGGCGCGACCGTCCTCGTCTCCCTGTCGGCGGTCCTCCTGGTGCCGTCACCGTCGTTCCGCTCGATGGCCGGCGGGATCATGATCTCGGTCGTGTTCGTGCTCGCCGCGACGCTCACCCTGCTGCCGCTCGTGCTGTTCAAGCTCGACGACCGGATCAACCGGTTCGCGCTTCCCTGGGCCAAGGTCGGCGAGCACCGCTCCCCCGTCTTCGCCCGCTGGGGCGCTCACCTGTGGCGCCGTCCCGTCGCCTGGGGCGTCGGCGCGACGGTCGTCCTGCTGGCCCTCGCCGCGCCGATCGTCGGCCTGAAGACCGGGATGCCGTCGATCAAGGTGCTGCCCGAGGACGCCAGCGCGCGCGTGGGCTACGCGCAGGTCAAGGACGCGTTCGGTCCGGGCGCGCCGGGGATGCTGCAGGTCGTCGTCGACAGCGCCGACGCCGCTACGGCGGCCGCCGTGCTCACCGACGACGCCGGCATCCAGGCCGTCCTGCCGCCGATGCCCGCCGTCGACAGCAGCGACCTCACGATGATCCAGGCGATGCCGAGCGTCGACCCGTCCGACCCGGCCCTGCCGGCGACGATCGACCGGCTCCGCGCCGACCTGCCGTCGTCCGCCCTCGTGGGCGGCGCCGCGGTCGAGAACATCGACCTGACCGACCAGCTCCAGCGCTCCACGCCGATCGTGATCGGTGTCGTGCTGCTGCTCGGCTTCCTGCTCCTGCTCGTCGCCCTGCAGGCGCCGCTGATCTCACTGCTCGGCACCCTGGCCAGCCTGCTGTCGACGGCCGCGGCGTTCGGTGTCGCGCGGCTGTTGTTCCAGGACGGCCACGGCTCGGGCCTGCTCGGCTTCGAGCACCAGGGCTTCCTCGACGCCTGGGCGCCGGTGTTCTTCTTCGCGATGATCTTCGCGATCGCCATGGACTACACGGTGTTCCTGCTGGCCTCGGCGAAGGAGCACTGGGAGAAGTCCGGCGACCCGCGCGAGGCCATGGTCGGCGCGGTCGCCCACTCCGGGCGGGTGATCTTCGCCGCCGGCGGCGTGATGGTCGCGGTGTTCTTCACCTTCGCCCTGTCCGGCCCGCTGCCGCCCAAGGAGATGGGCGTGATCCTCGGTGTCGCCGTCCTGCTCGACGCCTTCCTGGTCCGCCTGGTCCTGCTCCCCGTGCTGCTCCGGCTCTCCGGCCGCGCCGCGTGGGCCACACCGGCCTGGCTGCGCCGCATCCTGCCCACCATCACGTTCGCCCACGACTGACCCGAACCGATCGAACCGAGAGGAACCACCATGACCGACTCACTCCACGGCAAGCCCGTCCTCGACGAGCTGTCCCCGCTGCACCGCCAGCTGCGCCGCGCGATCCCCGACGTCTACCAGGGCTTCGGCGCGCTCTCCAGGGCCGCCTTCGCCGACGGCGCGCTCGAGGCACGCACCAAGGAGCTGATCGCGCTGGCGATCGGCGTGGTCGAGGGCTGCGACGGCTGCATCGCCTCCCACGCCCAGGCCGCCGCCCGTGCCGGCGCCACCAAGCAGGAGGCCGCCGAGGCCATCGGCGTCACGTTCCTGATGCACGGCGGACCGGCCACGATCCACGGCGCTCGGGCGTACGACGCGTTCTGCTCGTTCGCCGACGCGCTCGAGCCCGCCGCAGCGGAGGCCTGAGCCGTGTGCCGTCCCGTGCGCTGCAAGACCTGCGGCAGGACGACCTGGGCCGGCTGCGGCCAGCACGTCGCGTCCGTCAGGGCAGGCGTGCCCGCCGACCAGTGGTGCGGGGGCCACGAGCGTCCCGAGAAGCCGAAGCGGTGGTGGCAGTGAACGTCGACCGGCTCGTCCTCGCCCTCGCCGGCACCCTGGTGCTGGTGGGCTCGGCCCTCGCCGCCCTGGTCTCGCCGTGGTGGCTGCTGCTCACCGCGTTCGTCGGCGCCAACCTGCTCCAGTCCAGCGTCACCGGGTTCTGCCCGGCCGCGGTCGTGCTGCGCCGGCTGGGCGTGCCGACCGGCTGCGCGTTCCGTGCGCTGGGTCAGGACGGCCAGCCGGTGTAGCCCTCCGCGAGGTACGTCGACCCGGCGGTCGAGGTGACCAGCGAGGTCAGCTCGCCGACCTGGCGACGTACGTCGAAGTCGCTCGCCCCGGGCAGGCGGTGCAGCATCGTGGTCATCCAGTACGAGAAGTGCTGGGCCTTCCAGACCCGCTGCAGCGCCCGCTCGGCGTACCGGTCGAGTGCCACCTCGTCCCCACGGAGGTGGAGCTCGAGCTCCTCGGCGAGCACGCGGACGTCGGCCAGCGCCAGGTTGAGGCCCTTGGCGCCGGTCGGCGGCACGGTGTGGGCGGCGTCGCCGGCGAGGACGAGGTTGCCGTGGCGCATCGGCTCCTGCACGAAGCTGCGGAACGGCAGCACCACCTTGGAGGTGATCGGGCCCTCCTTGAGGACGTAGCCGTTGGCACCGACCCGGGCCTGCAGCTCCTCCCAGATCCGCTCGTCGGACCAGGCGGCGACGTCCTCGGCGGGGTCGCACTGGAAGTACATCCGCTGCAGCGTCTCGGTGCGCTGGCTGATCAGCGCGAAGCCGCGCTCGGAGTGGCTGTAGATCAGCTCCTCGCTGCTGGGCGGCGCCTCGCAGAGGATGCCGAACCAGGCGAAGGGGTACTCGCGGAAGAACTGCCGCCGCAGCGACTCCGGGAACTCGTGGCGGCAGATGCTGCGCGACCCGTCGGAGCCGACGAGAATCCGGGCGGCGACCTCGTGGCGTACGCCGTCCGCGTCGGTGAACCTCATCAGCGGCCGGTCCCCGGTGATCTCGGCGACCGACACCTCGCTCACGCCGAACCGGACGTCGCCACCGTCGCGTTCCCGCGCGTCGGCGAGGTCGATGAAGACGTCGGTCTGCGGGTACAGCTGGACGCTCGCCCCCACCAACGACTCGAAGTCGATCCGGTGCCCGCCCCCGCCGAAGGCGAGGTCGATGCCGGCGTGCCGGTAGCCGTCGCGCAGCACCCGCTCGGAGACGCCGGACTCCACCAGCAGCCGGACGCTGTCCTGCTCCAGGATCCCGGCCCGGTGGGTGTTCTCGATCTCCTCGCGGCTGCGGATGTCGATCGCGACGGACTCGATCCCGGCCTTCTGGAGCAGGTGGGCGAGCATCAGGCCGGCGGGGCCGGCGCCGACGATGGCGACGTCGGTGGTGGTGCGGGTGGTGGCGGTCATCGGTCCAGCTCCTCGAGGACGCCCTTCGCGACGGCGAAGGCGTGGTTGGCGGCGGGGACGCCGCAGTAGATGCCGGACTGCAGGATCACCTCGGCGATCTCGTCGTCGCTGAGGCCGTTGGTGCGGGCGGCGCGCACGTGCATCGCGAACTCCTCCCAGTGCCCGAGAGCGATCATCGCCGTCAGTACGGCGACCGAGCGGCTGCGGCGGTCGAGGCCGGGGCGGGTCCAGACACTGCCCCACGCGTAGCGGGTGATCAGCTCCTGGAAGTCCTGCGTGAACGGGGTCTTCGCCGCCTCGGCCCGGTCGACGTGTGCGTCGCCGAGCACCTCGCGCCGGACCTTCATGCCCTCGTCGAACGGATCGTTCACGGCGTCTCCTCCAGGAAGTCGGTGATCAGGGCCGCCGTGGCGGCGGGGTCCTCGACGGTGGGCTGGTGGGCGACGCCCGGGATGACGACCTCGACCTGGTCGGGCGTGACGACGACGTCGTGCTCGCCGCCGGCCACGCGCAACCGCACCGGCGCGAACGACAGGCGATCGCGGACGTCGAAGGCCGCCAGCGCCTCGCACGCCAGGGCGTAGGACTCGTCGTCGACGGACTGCAGGGCGAGCAGCAGCGCACTGCCGGTCGCAGGGTCGCGGTCGAGGAAGCCGGGCGCGAACCAGCGGGCCGCGGAGCCCTCGACCATGGCGGCGGTGCCGGCCTTGCGCACGTACGCCGCCCGCTCGTGCCAGCCCTCCGCCGTACCGATCCTCGGTGCGGCAGCCAGCGTCACGACAGCGTCGAACGGCCCGGGCTCGACGGCGATGGCGAAGCCGACGGCACCGCCGAAGGAGACACCGGCGTAGGACACGGGTCGGCCCGCGGCGATGCCGGTCGCGCGGTCGCGTACGGCGGCCGCCAGCTCCTCCACGGTGAACGCCGTCGTCGCGGGCGCACCGGCGCCGTGCCCGGGGAGGTCCCAGCCGACGACCTGCCAGGTCGCCGGGAGCAGCGCGGCACACCGGGACCAGAGGTCGGCGACACCGGTGCCGAGGGACGGCCCGACGACGAGGACGCGCTCGGCGTCCGCATCACCGGAG
Source organism: Nocardioides sp. F233 (assembly GCF_057813895.1). Classification (NCBI taxonomy): domain Bacteria; kingdom Bacillati; phylum Actinomycetota; class Actinomycetes; order Propionibacteriales; family Nocardioidaceae; genus Nocardioides; species Nocardioides sp. F233. The sequence goes on along the minus strand of NZ_JBVASH010000002.1, from coordinate 521,496 downwards.
AGCTGTGCGAAGGTCAGGTCAGCCACGGGTCTCCTCCCAGCGGGTGATCGCGATGTCGACGAGGCGGCCGGCCTCACCAGTCCCGCCCCGAGCGTCCAGGGCGCCGGTCGCGGTGGCCGCGTCGACGCGGGCCGCCATCGCGGAGGTGTCGACCTGCAGGCCGGCGACGAGCTCGGCGGCCTGGCTCGCCGCGGTGACGGCGAGCTCCAGGAGCCGCGCCAGGACAGGCCATTCGGCGTGCCAGGCGCCGTCCGGCCGCTCGTCAACGGCGCCGGCCGCGGACAGGTGGAGCTGAGCGGCCAGGCCCGGGGCCTGCTGCGCGGCGGCGTGCACGAGGACGGACAGCACGGGGTTCTGCTTGTGCGGCATCGTGGACGAGCCGCCGCGCCCGGCGACGGCGCCCTCGCGGACCTCGGCCACCTCGGGACGCCCGAGCAGCAGGACATCGGCCGCCACGACACCGAGAGCATCGGTGGCGGTGGTGAGTGCGTCGCCGATGCTGGTGACGGCACTGCGGCGGGTGTGCCAGGGCAGGTCGGGGTCGGTGAGACCGAGCGCCTCCGCCAACACCGAGGAGGCTGCATCGGCGCCGGGGCCGGCGAGGTGGCCCAGCAGCGCGCGGGTGCCGGCCGCACCGCCGTACTGGATCGGGAAGGTCAGCCCGTCGAGCCTGCCGACCGCGTCACCGACTCCCGCCAGCCACTGTGCCGCCCGCAGGCCGAAGGTGGTCGGGACCGCCCACTGGGTGAGGGTCCTGGCGACCGCGACGTCGTCACGGTGCGTGCGGGCAAGCGTCGCGAGCGCGTCGCCCGCGGTCACCAGGTCCGCGCGCACGCGGGCCAGGGCGTCGCGGGCGAGCAGCATCAGCGCGGTGTCGACGACGTCCTGACTGGTGAGGCCGCGGTGCACGGCCGCCGACCCGTCGCCGGCGGCGGCGCGGAGCAGCTCGACCAGCGGTACGACGGGGTTGCCGGCGGCCTCCGCGGCCACCGCCAGGGCAGGGAGGTCGACGTCGAGGCCGCCCGCCGCCTCGGCGACCTTCGTTGCCTCGGCGTCGGTGGCGATCCCGGCGGCGACGAGCGCCCGGGCCCAGGCCACCTCGACGCGCAGCAGGGCCGCCAGCACTGCCGTGTCGTCGGCGATCCCGGCCGCCCGGTGCGCGCCGGGGCGCAGCAGGCTCACGAGCGGTGCCGCGGGTAGCTGAGGAAGACCGTCTCCCGGTCCCCCTGCAGGTGGATGTCGAACCGGAGGCTGCCGTCGGCCTCGCGCACGACCTGGAGCGTCTGCGCATCCACCGCGGGGAGACCGGTGAGGAAGGCGTCGGACTCCCCCGGCAGGTACGCGCGGGTGAACAGCCGGTCGAGCAGGCCGCGGGCGAAGACGACGACCGAGAAGAACGCCGCTCCGCCGTCGACGCCGGCGGGCTCGACCGTCGTGAACGCATAGCGCCCGGACGCGTCGGTGGCCGACCGGCCCCAGCCGGTGAACCGGCCGTCGCGGCGCAGCGAGCCCTCGACCTGCGGGGTCCGGCCGGCCTCGTCGGCCTGCCGGATCTCGACGAGCGCGTCGGGGACGGGGGCCCCGCTGCCGTCGTACACCGTGCCGTGGAGGCGGACCGCGCCCACCGATGCCGGCGGGACGAGCATCCCGCCGCCGCCGTACGGGAGGGCGTCGTGGAAGAACGGGCCGATGGTCTGCCCGGGCGTGGGCGCGAGGGTCTCACTCATGGTCGTCACGCTCCAGGGGCGTCGCGTGGGTGCCGGTCAGCACGATGTCCCAGCGGTAACCGGTCGCCCACTCGTGGGTGGTCAGGTCGTGGTCGTAGGTCGCGACGAGGCGGTCGCGCGCGGCCTGGTCGGTGATCGACTGGTAGATCGGGTCGAGCGCGAACAGCGGGTCGCCCGGGAAGTACATCTGGGTGATCAGCCGCTGGGTGAACTCGGTGCCGAACAGCGAGAAGTGGATGTGCGCGGGACGCCAGGCGTTGAGGTGGTTGCGCCAGGGGTACGGGCCCGGCTTGATCGTGGTGAACCGGTAGGTGCCGTCGCCGTCGGTGAGGCAACGCCCGACGCCGGTGAAGTTGGGGTCGATCGGCGCCGGGTGCTGGTCGCGCTTGTGGATGTAGCGCCCACCCGCGTTGGCCTGCCAGATCTCGACCAGCTGGTGACGCACCGGCCGGCCGTCGCCGTCGAGGACGCGGCCGGTGAGCAGCATCCGCTCACCGATCGGCTCCCCACCGTGCTGGATGGTCAGGTCTGCCTCGACCGGGTCGATGTCGGAGTGCCCGAACACCGGTGCCACCAGCTCGATCCCCTCGGGGTCGGCGTGGCGCAGGTCCTTGGTGGGGTGGCGCAGGGCGGAGCTGCGGTACGGCGGGAAGTCGATCCGCGGCTGCACGGCACCCGGCGGGGTCGCGGCGTGCGCCTCGGTGATCTCGTCGGTGATCCGCGCTTGCGAGTCCATGGCCGGCGCGGCGGCCGGCGTGGCGGTGGTCGTGGTCACGGTCACACGCTAGGCGCCCTGGGTCGTGCTGCGCGATAGGCTTCTTCCACTGAGTGAAAGGTAGTTGATGGCTGGGAACACCTCCGTCCCGGGCGCGACCGTCGTGTCGCGCAGCCTCGCGCTGCTCTTCGCCTTCGACGAGACGCACCGCCGGATGACCCTGTCCGAGCTGGCCCGCCGCGCCGACCTCCCCCTGCCCACGGCCCACCGGCTGGTCGGCGAACTGGTCGCGGGCGGCGCACTCGTGCGCCGCGCCAACGGCGAGTACGTCGTCGCGCGCCGGCTGTGGCAGGTCGGCCTGCTCGCGCCCGTCGAGACCGGGCTCCGCGAGGTCGCCCGGCCGTTCATGAACGACCTCCACGCGACCACCCGCGCCACCGTGCACCTCGCCGTGCGCGAGGGCACCGAGGTGCTCTACCTCGAGCGCCTCTCCGGCCGCGCCTCCGTGCCGGTCGTCAGCACCGTCGGCTCCCGTCTGCCCCTGCACGCGACCGGTGTCGGCAAGGTGCTCCTCGCCCACGCGCCCGAGGACGTCGTGGCCGCTGCCCTCGCCCGACTGGCCCGCGTCACGCCGTACACGATCACCCAGCCGGCCCGGATGCGCGAGCAGCTCGACCAGGTCCGCCGCGACGGCTACGCCACCACGGTGGAGGAGATGACGCTCGGCGCCTGCTCGGTCGCCGTACCCGTGCTCGCGGGCGGGCAGGTCGTCGCCGCGCTCGGCGTCGTGGTCCCGTCACTCAAGCGCGACCGGGCCCGGCTGGTCGCGGCGCTCCAGGTCGCGGCACAAGGGATCGGGCGGTCGGTCGGCTGAACCGGAGGTCGAGGAGGTTGCGCAGCAACCGTCACGAGACCACTGAAACAACCTCGCCCACCAGGTCCCGGCATCGTGCCCGGTGGTCTCGTGACGCTCGCTGCGCGAGCTCCTCGACCTCCCGAGCACACCGGTTCCCGCTCCCATCCACAGATTCAGCAATGCCGGTTGCCGACCGCGACATCACGACCGAGAGTCTCGGCATGCCTTGGACCTACATCCTCGAGTGCGCCGACGGATCGTTCTACGTCGGCAGCACCTACGACCTCGAACGCCGCGTCGCCGAGCACGATCTCGGGCTCGGTGCGGCCTACACGCGCCGGCGCGGGAGACGACCCGTCCGGCTCGCATGGGCCGGTGAGTTCACCCGGATCGAGGAGGCATTCCTGTTCGAGAAGCAGGTCCAGCGCTGGGGGCGGGCGAAGCGCATCGCGCTGATCGAAGGGCGGCTGGGCGACCTGTCCGACCTCGGCAGCCGCGGGTACGCCGGCACCGCTGTGCGCGAGCGGGCACAGGTCGAGGGGCGCGCAGGGCACTGGACCTCGGGCGCGTCGGAGGTCGAGGAGGTTGCGAGAACCCCGGAGGTCGAGGAGGTTGCGAGAACCCCGGAGGTCGAGGAGGTTGCGAGAACCCCGGAGGTCGAGGAGGTTGCGCAGCAACCGTCACGAGACCACTGAAACAACCTCGCCCACCAGGTCCCGGCATCGTCCCCGGGGCGGTCTCGTGACGCTCGCTGCGCGAGCTCCTCGACCTCCGGCGTCGCTGCGCGAGCTCCTCGACCTCCGGCGTCGCTGCGCGAGCTCCTCGACCTCCGGCGTCGCTGCGCGAGCTCCTCGACCTCCGGCGTCGCTGCGCGAGCTCCTCGACCACCGGAGGTCAGACCTTGCGGTGGATCGACTTGAACGTCAGGTACGCCGAGAGCCCCTCCACGCCGTACTCGACCCCGAGCCCGGAGTCGTGCCGGCCACCGAACGGAGCGGCGTGGTTGGAGGCGAAGAAGTTGAGGCCGACCGAGCCGGTGTCCATCCGCTCGGCGACCTCCAGCGCACGTTCCGGGGACGAGGAGAAGACCAGGCCGCCGAGGCCGAAGGACGTGTCGTTGGCCAGGGCGATCGCCTCGTCGAGGGTCTCGTAGCGCAGCACCGAGATGACGGGTCCGAAGACCTCCTCGCGGGCAACCGTCATCGACGGCGTGACGTCGGCGAGGACCGTGGGCTGCACGAAGAAGCCGGGCCCGTCGACAGCACGACCGCCGGTGGTGACCCGCGCACCCTCCGCGGCCGCACCCTCCAGGAAGCCCACCACCACGTCCCGCTGGGAGCGCGTGGCGAGCGGGCCGAAGACGGTGTCCGGCTCGAACGGGTCGCCCTGCTTGCCCGCGGCGATGGTCGCGGTGACCATCTCGACGACCTCGTCGTAGCGCGAAGCCGGGGCGAGGACGCGGGTGGCGATGTAGCAGGTCTGGCCGGTGTTCCGCATCGACGACCGCACCAGCACGGCAGCCATGGCGTCGAGGTCGGCGTCCTCCAGCACGATCGCGGACGACTTGCCGCCGAGCTCGAGCGTCACGGGCTTGAGCAGCTCGCCGCAGGCGGCGCCGATCCGACGGCCGACCGGCGTGGAGCCGGTGAAGGCGACCTTGGCGGTGTCGGGGTGGCGGACCAGCGCTTCGCCGACCGCTCCCCCGCCGGTGACCAGGTTGACCACGCCCGCCGGTACGCCGGCCGCCGCAGCAGCCTCGACGACGAACCGGATCGACAGCGGCGTCGACTCGGCCGGCTTCATCACGACGGTGCAGCCCGCGAGCAGCGCGGGCGCCAGCTTGATCACCATCAGGTTGATCGGGAAGTTCCAGGGCGCGATCAGCACGCACGGCCCGACCGGCTCCCGGCGTACGACGGTCTCCGCGCCACCCGCCGGGAAGGGCCGCACGTCCTCGGCCTCCAGCCAGGAGGCGAGGGAGGCGACGTGGCGCAGGATCCCGGCCGCGTTGGCCGCGGCGCCGGAGGTCTCGGCGATCGGCGAGCCGTTCTCGCGGGTGTTGGTCCGGGCCAGCGGCTCGGACCGCTTCTCCAGCTCGTCGGCCATCCGGAGCAGGACCTCGGCCCGCTCGCTCGGCGACAGCCGGGGCCACGGTCCCGACCGGAACGCCTTGACAGCAGCGGCCATCGCAGCCCCGACGTCCTCAGCCGAAGCGTCGGGCACCGAGCCCCACGACTCACCGGTGGCGGGATCGACCACCGGCAGCCGGCCGGAGCCGAGCGCCGGACGCCACTCCCCGTCGACGTACAGATCAGAGACGTGGGTCCACGGCAGGTCGAGCGAGGGCCGGGTCACGGGGCCACCTCACGGATGACGTCGGTCTTCAACAGCCGGTTCGAGCGGGTGAGGTCGGCGTTGGCCATCGCGATGGCGGCCTCGGTCAGCAGCTCGGGGACGATCTCGCGGGCGAGGCGGTCGCAGTACGTCGCCGGGTCCAGTCCGAACCACCCCGACGCGAGGGCGATCCCGGCATGGTCGAAGCGCCACAGCCGGTCGGCGTCGCGGACCAGCGCGTCCTCCAGCGAGTACGCCTCCTTGCGGGTGTCGTGTCCGTCGACGATCGCGCAGACCGCGGCGACGAACTCCTCGGAGTAGCCCAGCGGCGGCAGCACCTCGCGGGCGATCAGGCAGCCCTGCCGCTCGTGCTCGTAGCGGATCTCCGCCTTGCGCCAGTCGCCCGAGAAGCCCTCGGAGATGATCCGGCTCTCGTCGACGCGGCCCCAGCCGGTGTCGTGCAGCAGGATCGCGACCCGCACCAGCTCCGCGTCGGCCTCGGGGTATGCGCGGCACAGCCGCTCGGCGTACGCCAGCGAGATCGGCAGGTGGATGTCGTTGCTGCGCGTCCGGGTCTCCGGTACGACGGACCGCCACACCGGGTCGAGGTCGATCCCGGCTGCGGGCGTGAGCGCGATCGGCGAGGTGTCGACCGGGCCGGACGGCGGGACGGGGGTCGGCGGCAGTGCGTGGGTCATGACGGGTTCCTCGAGATCGACTTGAGCTGGACCGCCGGGTCGGCGGCCTCGCCGGGCGGGATCGCCGCCCCGCTGGCGATGGCGGCCTTGACGGCCATGAAGTCCAGGGGTGCGTTGACGCAGTCGGCGGCGATGATCGCCCCGCCGCGGTAGTAGAGGACGGAGTGCTTGCCCTTCGCCTCGTCCCGCCGTACGACGGTCAGGTCGTGCCCGGCGGACAGGCCGGCGATCTGCAGCTTGAGGTCGGCCTGGTTCGACCAGAACCACGGGACACCGGCGTACTCCTCGGGTCGCCCGACGATCGCGTACGCCGCCACCTTGGCCTGTTCCACCGCGTTGTTGACGCTCTCGAACCGGATCCGGTCGCCCTCGGGCGCGCCCGGCACCGGGTTCGGCAGGTTGGCGACGTCGCCGACCGCGACGGTGACGCCGTCGGAGGCGAGCGCGTGCGCGTCGACCCGGATCCCGTTGTCGCAGGCCAGGCCGATCGACTCGGCCAGCTCGGTGTTCGGGATGACGCCGACGCCGATCAGCACCAGGTCGGCGGGGATCACCCGGCCGTCGGCGAGCTCGACGCCGGCGACCCGGTCGCCGGAGCCGACGATGCGTCGTACGTCGGCGTCGAGGACCACGTCGATGCCGTGCTGCCGGTGGTGGTCGAGCAGGTACGACGACGTCTCGGCCCCGACCGCGCGGCCGACCAGGCGCGGCCCGGCCTCCAGCAGGGTCACGGTACGGCCCATCTTGTTGAGGCTGGCCGCGGCCTCGATACCGATGAAGCCGCCGCCGATGACGACGACGTCCTTGACCATCGGCACCCGGGCCTTGAGCTCGAGCGCGTCGTCGGCGTTGCGCAGGTAGAGCACGCCGGGCAGGTCGACGCCCTCCAGCAGCAGCCGGCGGGCGCGGGCGCCGACGGTGAGCGCGAGCCGGTCGAAGGAGATCTCGGCACCGGACATGGAGTGCGCGACGCCGCTGCCGTCGTCCCGCTTGTCGATCCGGATGATCCGCTCGTTGCGGACGACGCGGATCCGGTGCTCGTCCCAGTACTCCTGGGTGCGGTAGATCAGCGACTCCTTGGTGATCGCGCCCTGCAGGAACTCCTTCGAGAGCGCGGGACGCTGGTAGGGACGGTGGTTCTCGTCGCCGAGGAGGGTGATGGGCGGCTCGTACCCGAGTGCGCGCAGGGACACCGCGAGCTGCACCCCCGCCTGGGAGGAGCCGATGATGAGCAGGCCGGCCGGATCGGACATGGCTCAGACCTGCGTCTCCGGTGTGGTCACGTGCAGGTCCATGCCTTCGGTGACCTTGATCTGGCAGCACAGTCGCGAGGTGTCCTGCCTGTCGACGGCGGCACCCCACAGCATCTCGTCCTCCATCTCCTCCATGGGCGGCAGTGCAGCGAAGTCGGCCTGGTCGACGAAGACGTGGCAGGTCGCGCAGGACAGCGAGCCGCCGCACTCGGCGACGATCCCGGCGACGCCGTTGCGCACGGCGGTCTCCATCACGGAGTCGCCGACATTGGCCTCGACGGCGCGAGCCGAACCGGTGGCGTCGGTGTAGGTGATCGTGGGCATGACTGCTCCCCTTCGGAAAGGACTCAGATGAACTGGCGGCCGCCGTCGACGACGACGGTCTGGCCGGTGACGAAGCCGGCGTCGGGGCCGGCGAGGAAGAGGGCGACGCCGACGATGTCGTCGGGCTGGCTGGCGCGACGCAGGGCCCCGCGGTCGACGCCGTACGACGCCGCGTCGTCCATCAGCCCGAGGCTGGCGTCGGTGAGGGTGAAGCCCGGTGCGATCGCGTTGACGTTGATCGAGCGGCGGCCCAGCTCCTTGGCCATCACCCGGGTCAGGGCGATGACGCCGCCCTTGGAGGCGACGTAGTGGAGCCAGTTCTCCGACCCGCTGTAGACCGTGGCCGAGGACAGGTTGACCACGCGCGCGCCCTCGGGCAGGTGCGGGCTGCACGCCCGCACCATCAGCCACGGACCCTTGAGGTTGACCCCCATCACGAGGTCCCACTCGGCGGGGTCGATGTCCTCGAGCGGGGATCGGGTGACGGTGCCGTAGATCGCGGCGTTGTTGACCAGGACGTCGATCCGGCCACCGCCGAACTCCGCGACGGCAACCGCGAGAGCGGCGGTCGACTCGGCGGACGTGACGTCGACCGGGCCGTGCCAGGCCTCGGCGCCCGCGTCGACCACGAGCTTCGCGGTCTCCGCGGCGCCGGCCTCGTCGATGTCGGCGACGGCGACCCGGTAGCCGCGGGCGGCGAAGCCGAGCGCGAACGCCCGGCCCAGCCCGCCCGCCGCGCCCGTCACGAGGACGGTGCGGCCGGCACCCTCGGCGTTCGTGGAGTCGGGCACGGCGTCAGTCCAGGATCTCGACGCGACCAGTGCCGCCGTCGACCCGGATCCGCTGGCCGGTCCGGATCGTCGTCGACGCGCTGCCGGTGCCGGTGACCGCCGGCAGCCCGTACTCGCGGCACACGATCGCGGCGTGGCTCATCATGCCGCCGATGTCGGTGACGGTCGCCTTGATCTTGCCGAAGATCGGACCCCACGACGGGGCGGTGATGGTGGCGACCAGGATCTCGTCCTGCTGCACCTCGCCCAACTGGTCGGCGCTGTGGATCACCCGGGCGATGCCCTCGACCACCCCGGGAGAGGCCGCCATGCCGGTGATCACACCGTCGTCGCCGTTCTCGTCGCCGGCCAGCCACTGCTGCACCTGCTCGGTGGTGATGCCGTAGAGCATCATCGTGAACGGCTCGGTGATCTCGGCCGGCGGCGTGTTCAGCGCGGGCTGCGGCCGCTGGGTGGCGAGCGCCTCGAAGATCCTGCGGCGCCGCTCGATCTCGGCCGGCCAGTAGTGCGGACCGGTCGCCTCGGAGCCCACCGCCCAACCGGTGACCAGGTCGAAGATCGCGTCGCGGACCTCGCCGCGGTTGAGGTAGAGCATGTCGGACTCATCGGCCCAGAACCCGGCTTGGGCGAAGACCCGGCCGAGCTCGCGGACCTTGCGCCAGAAGACACCCATGGTCCAGTGCTCGATGTAGAAGTTGTGGTTCTCGACGTACGGGTACGCCGTGGCGGCGAGCCCGCGCTTGGCGTCGAAGGTCGCGAGCGCCTCGCCGTCGAGCAGGTCACGGTACTCCGCGACGATCCGGTCCTTCTCCGTGGTCAGCTCCTCGACCGGGCGCATGATGTGCTGGCCCTCGTCGAGGCGGCGGACGTAGTCCTTGATGTAGCCGAGCGGGATCTCCTGGTGCTCGAGCCAGTACTTGTCGTGGCCGTAGAAGCCGTTGCCGACGGTGAAGTTGAACCACGGGTCCTGGGCCGTCTCGTACGCCGCCAGCCAGGCCGCGCCGCCGTCGTGCTCCCCGATCCTGGCGAGCGTGCCGGCCACGTCGTCTGTGTCGGCGAAGGCTGCCTGCAGGCCGCTCGCGACCGCGAGGGTGGCCAGCTTCTTCAGCTCGTCGTCGGGCCGGAACAGCTCCATGTCGACGCCCTGGACCATCTTGGCGATCGCCTGGTCCGGGATGCCGGGGAAGGCCTCCTTGCAGAAGCCGAAGAAGTCGAGGTACGCGAGGTAGCCGAGGTTGAGGAACTCGAAGTGGTACTGCCAGTTCTGGTAGCAGAGCTGGATCAGCCGGTCGTAGTTCTCCATCAGGACCTCGGAGCCGTCCTTGGCCACACCGGCGACGATGTCGTCGAACGGCACCATGTCGGGCAGCGGCTCGAAGCGCAGCGCCTCCATCTCGTCGATGGTGCCGCGGACCTTGACCCGCCAACCGTCGAGGAGCTCGTTCCAGTTCTGGAAGTAGTGGCCGGCGCGGCGCTCGAACTCGGGCACCCGCGCGGGGATCTGGTCCTCGGGGACCGGCACCGGCGACATGTAGAGGTAGCCGAGGTGGATCTTGAACTCGATGCCGTTGGCCGGAGGGATCAGCAGGTGGCGGGTGTTGTACTGCCCGAGGCACTTGACCGCGAACTCGCCACCGATCGTCTCGAACGGCTTGAAGACCGTCGGCCAGTGCTGGCTGTCGCAGAACCAGAACTTCTCGTCCTCGGCACCGCTGAGGTTCTGGAAGACCAGGTTGTACGGGTAGAGCTTCTCCCAGCCCTCGGCGCCCTCGGGGACGGGCAGCTGTGAGGGCTTCGGGAAGGACTTCATCGCGGGGGCGGTGCCGCCCGACGTGGTGGGCTCGGTGACGGTCATCAGTTGTTCCTTGGGGTGAGAGAGCTGGTCAGTCCGGACATGAAGCCGGTCATCCCGCCCGAGGCAGGGGTGGTGCTGGTGGGGGTCGAGGCAGGCTTCGCCGCGACCGAGTGGACGGTCTCGGGGCGCGCCTGGAGCAGCAGGAGGTTCTCCCCCGCCGGCAGGTCGCTGTCGAAGGCCCACTCGATGTCCTGCGGGCATCCGTAGTGCTTCTCGGCGCGCTTCGCGAGCTGCGCGACGGCGACGAACTCGTCGTGCTCGAGGCAGAGCCGGTCGCGCCGCTCGGCCTCGACCTCGCGCTCGACGAGCCGGCCGGTGGCGGCGTCGGGCACGAGCTCGGCGTGCTTGTCGCCGCAGTGCTCCGCGACCACGCTGAGCATCACCTTGTCGAGGAGCAGGTTGTCAGGGGTGACCTGGCCGGAGACGACCATCTCTCCCACGCCGTACGACGCGTCGATGGCGATCTTGGAGCGGTCACCCGTCGTCGGGTTGAGGGTGATCGCGACGCCGGCGACCCGGGCGTTGACCATCTTCTGCACGGCCACCGCCATCGACAGGCCCTCGTCGGGGATGTCGTTCTTCAGCCGGTACAGGACGGCGCGGCTGGTGTAGATCGAGGCCCAGCAGCGGCGGATGTGGTCGCGCACGTCGTCCCAGCCGCGCAGCCACAGGTAGGTGTCCTGCTGGCCGGCGAAGCTCGCGTCGGGCAGGTCCTCGGCGGTCGCCGACGAGCGGACCGCGACCGGCACGTCCACGCCGATCCGAGCGACCAGCTCGTCGTACGCGCCGTGGGTCGCCGCCCGGACCGCGTCGGGCACGGGGCTGGCGAGGAGCAGCTCGCGGATCTGCGCGGACACCTCGTCCACCCGGACGACGTCGTCGGGGTCGAGGCCCGCGAGCTGCTCATGGATCCGCTCGGCGATCCCGGACTCGTGGACGAAGGCGTCGTACGCAGCGGTGGTGACCGCGAAGCCCGGCGGGACCGGCATCCCGGCGGCGGTCATGGTGACGAGCGAGGCGCACTTGCCGCCGAGCAGGTCGTGCTCGGCCGGCTCCCCGGCGTCGAAGAACTGGACGTAGCGCTCGCTCATCGCGAAGCCTCCCAGGTGACGGGCACGGCGACCGGCGCCCGGAACGACAGGTTGTCGCCGAAGCGGATGGCGTCGGCGTCCACGAGGCGCAGGTCCGGGGCCACCCGGGCGATCTCCTCGAGGCAGACCTTGGTCTGCAGCTTGGCCAGCATGTTGCCCAGGCAGTAGTGGATGCCGAACCCGAAGGCGAGGTGCTCGCGGGCGTTGGCGCGGGTGACGTCGAAGGCGTCGGCGTCCTCGAAGCGGGTCTCGTCGCGGTTCGCCGAGCCCATCAGCAGGAGCAGCTCGCTGCCGGCAGGGATGGCGACGCCGCCGACGGTGGTGTCCTTGAGCGCCTTGCGCCGCCAGCCGACGATCGAGGGGCTGATCCGCAGCACCTCGTCGACGGCGCCCGCGATCAGGCTCGGGTCGTCGACGACCCGCTGCCACTGGTCGGGGTGGGCCAGCAGCATCCGCACGGCGTTGGAGATCAGCGTCGTCGTGGTCTCGTGGCCGGCGAACAGCAGGCTGTAGCAGATCGAGGCGATCTCGTGGTCGGTGATCGGGTCGCCCTCGGCCTGGGCGCGGACCAGGTCGCCGACCAGCGAGTCCCGCTCCTCGGCGTGCGCCTCGGCGACCAGCCGCTGGCACTCGGTCCAGTAGTCGACGAGGTTGTGCGCGTGCGGCACCTGCTCCTCGTCGGACAGGTCGCCCCAGGTCATCGCGGCCCGCGAGTCCGACCACTTCTTGAACAGGTCGACCTGGCTGGTGTCGGCGCCGATCAGGGTGAGGATGGTGACCGTCGGGACGTCGTACGCGAGGTCGCGGACGATGTCACCGACGCGGTCGGGGTGCTCGCGCATCGCCGTCAGCAGGGCGACGACGTGGGCGCGGATCGCCGGCTCGAGGGCCTTGTAGCGCCGCGGGGTGAACGCCTTCGCGGTGACCTTGCGGATCCGGGTGTGCTCGGGGGGAACCCGCGCCGAAAGGCCGGAGTACGCCGTGAAGCCGCCCTCCTCCATGATCCGGCGGGCCTCGGGGCCGCGCTCGCGGACCGGCGCCTGGGCGTTCTCGCTGCTGAACGTCTCCCAGTCCTCGAAGACCGCCTTGACGTCCTCGTAGCGGCTCACGACCCAGTAGCCGACCCGCTCGTCGTACATCACCGGCTCCTCGGCCCGCAGCGCGGCGTACGACGGGAACGGGTCGTCCATCGCGAACGGCTGGTAGCCGTGGTGGGCCACCGGGCAACCGGTGCCGGGGTCGTGCGTGGTGGTCATCTCGCACCCTTCTGGGACTGCTGGTCCGGGCTGCCGAGTGGCGCCGGTCACTGGGTCAACCTTGGCCCCCGGGTCGGCGGCTCACAATGGCAGCCTTCCGTTGGACGGAAGTCGGTGTGGGCGCGAACACAACGACTCCCGGCCGTGGTCCGGCCGGGAGTCGTTGGCAGTGCGGATGGAGCGGTGCGGTGCTCAGGCCTCCATGGTGTCGGCGAGCGCGACGGCGTCGTCGCTGCCGAGCAGGAAGGCATAGGAGAAGCCGGCGATCAGGCCACCGCTGGCCGGCGCCAGGATGAACAGCCACAGCTGGCCGATCGCGTCACCGCCGGCGAACAGGCCGACGCCGATGGAGCGCGCCGGGTTCACCGAGGTGTTGGTGACCGGGATGCTGATCAGGTGGATGAGCGTCAGCGACAGGCCGATGGCCAGCGGCGCGAAGCCCTTGGGCGCCCGGGAGTCGGTGGCGCCGAGGATGACCCACAGGAAGATCGCGGTCAGCAGCACCTCGATCACCAGGCAGGCGACCAGGCTGTAGCCCAGGGGTGACCGGTCGTCGTACCCGTTGGAGGCGAAGCCGCTCTTGACCGCGTCGAAGCCGTCGGTGCCGCTGGCGACGACGAGGAGCACCGCGCCCGCGACGATGCCCGCCACGACCTGGGTGCCGATGTAGACCGGGGTGTCCTTCCAGGCGATGCGGCCCCCTGCCGCTGCGCCCAGCGTGACCGCGGGGTTGAAGTGGCCGCCCGAGATGTGGCCGACCGCGTAGGCCATCACCACGACGGTGAGACCGAAGGCGGCGGCGACTCCCGCGAAGCCGACCTGCTTGCCCGCGAGGACTGCCGTTCCGCAGCCGCCGAAGACGAGGACGAACGTGCCGAGGAACTCCGCGGCGACGACCTTGCGTACATCAGGTTGAGTGGACATCGTGCCTCCTGGGGAAGAGGGCTCCTCAAGAATGGAACCTGGAGGCAGTATCACGCCTGCAGGGATGTGAGCCGGGTCACCGCGCCGTACGGTCGGTCGGGGCCCAGCGAGCCGCCGAGGGCGCGATCCGGGCCGCGATCCCCCGCAGCGTCGGCAGGTGGCGGGGCATCTGGTCGGCCTGGGCCGAGTGCATGACCAGGCCGATCGACGCGGGCGCGCGGCCGTCCGGGGTGAGCACGGGGACGGCGACCGAGCAGCTCCCGACGCGGACCTCCTCGTAGGTCGTGGCGAACCCGCGCTCACGGATCGCCGCCAGCTCCTCGAGCAGGCGCTGGGGGTGGACGTGGGTGCGGGCGGTGACGGGATCGAGCCGCTCGCCGACGTACGCCTCCTGCAGCCAGCGGTCCTCGTAGGCCAGCAGCACCTTGCCGACCGCCGTCGCGTGCAGCGGGAGCCGACCGCCGACGCGGCTCGCGCGCGGGACCCGCTTGGAGCCGTAGATCCGGTCGATGTAGAGCGCCTCGTGGCCCTCGCGGATGGCGAGGTGGGCGGTCTCCTGGGTCAGCGAGAAGAGGTCTTGCAGGTAGGGGCGCGCGGCGTCGCGGAGCTGGCGGCCGGCGTGCTGGGCGACCTCCCACAGCCGCAGCCCGACCACGTACCGGCCCTCGGGGGTGCGCTCCAGCGCGCCCCACGCGACCAGCTCGGCAGCGAGCCGGTGTGCCGTCGGCAGCGGTACGTCGGCGGCGGCCGCGAGCTCGCTGAGCGACTGTGCGCTCGGGCCGTGCTCGAACGCGGCGAGCAGGGCCAGCACCTTCGAGGTGACGGTTCGTCCCCCACCGCTCTCGTCCGTCGCCACGGGCCGAGGCTACGCCAGCGCGATCCGCTGCGGAGTGGAGTCGATCGAGGCGACAGCGGCGAGTCCGAGGGCGAGGGTCCGGCCCGCGTCGGTGAGCAGGTGGTCGTGCACGCGGCTCGCGATCAGCCGGTGCGCCTCGTCGCGGGTCAGGCCGAACCAGTTCATCACCGTGTCGACGCCGTGGGGCGTGAGCCGCCAGAGCTTGTCGGCGTCCTTCATCAGCGCGTCGTCGAGGGAGATCGCCTCGCGACGGCTGTCGTGACCATCGACGATCTCGATGATCCGCTCGGTCCGCTCCGGGTCCCAGCCGACCTCGCCGAGCACCTCCCGCGCGATCCGGGCGCCCTCCTTCTCGTGCCGCAGCACCAGGTCGGGTCGTCCCCCGCCGGGCGCGATCGCCTCGAGGATCTCGGGCTCGGGCACCTGCGACCAGCCGGTGTCGTGGAGCAGGATCGCCGGCAGCACCACGTCGGGATCCGCCTCAGGGGTGAGGTCGAGAAGCGCGCGGCCCAGGCCGTAGGCGTAGATCGTGTGGCCGTCGTTGTCGCGCACCTGCAGGTACGGCACGGCGCGCTGCCAGATGACGCCGTGTGCCGCCGGCAGTGCGTAGACGCCGCGCAGCCCGTCGGCCGCCGGCAGGTGGGCGGTGACGTCGCGGCCGAGGTCGTTGCGGGTGGGCGTGAGTTGCGGCAGCACCTCCGCAGCCAACCTGCTGTCTCCGGGTGGCGGCAAGGTGTGGCTTCCGGTGGCCGGAAGCGGGCTCAGGCCGCGTCGTGCGCCTGCAGGTACGCCGTCAGCGGCCCCGGCAGCTGCGCCTGCCGGTCGCCCCAGTCGTAGACCACCGCGGTCCGCGCGACCAGGTCGTGCAGCGCGCGGTGGTCGCGCCGCAGCACGATCAGCAGCGCCCCGAGACCGAAGAGGGACGTGCTCAGCGGGAACGCGACCACCCGGACCACCGCGGCTGCGGGGCGCACGGGGCGACCGTCGCGCGAGACGACCTTGAGCCCGACGATCGCCTTGCCGACGGTGCGGCCGGCGACCGCGGTGCTGACGGCGACGTAGAGCGCCGCCCAGGCGAGCAGCACCACCGACGCGACCGCGCCAGTGCCGTCCTCGAGCGAGGCGTCGAAGATCGCGTTCAGCAGGAAGCCCGTGATGCCCACCCCGATCGAGTACGACGCCAGCACGACGCCGGTGTCGATGGCGACCGCCGCGGCGCGACTGACCGGGCCGGCGTACTGCCCGGTGACGCTCGCGCGGCTCATCGGTCCCCCACCGCGCCTCCGACCAGCAGGGACGGGCCGAGCGGCGCGGGCCCACGGCGGCGCAGGATCCGGTCGACGATGCCGGAGACCACGGTGTCGAGGCCGGCGACCTGGCTGCGCGCGACGTCGAGGGTGCGCCCGGCCAGGTTGCCCGTCGTCTCGGCCACGATGTCGGGGATCCCGGCGCGCTGCACGAGCGCCTCGACGTCCGCGCGGGCGAGCAGCCGGTCGACGTCGACCCGGTCCAGCAGCCGGTTGACGTCGACCCGCTCGAGCAGGTGGTTGACGTCGATCTGGTCGAGCACCGCGTCGATGTCGACGTGCTCGAGGATCTCCTCGACCGGCACCGCGTCGACGACCTTGCCGGTCACCGCGCCGGCGACACGGCTGAACAAGCTCTGGTCTGGCGCTGTCATGGACCGAGGATTCCATAGGCTGCGCCCATGAATCTGCTGGTTCCGACGTCGACGCTCGGGTGGATCGTGTTCGGTCTCGACATGGTGCTGCGCCTCGTCGCGCTCGGCGTCATCCCCGGCAACCGCAAGCCGTCGACCGGCATGGCCTGGCTGCTGCTCATCCTCATCGAGCCGATCATCGGGTTCTCGATCTTCCTGCTCTTCGGCCGGATCCGGCTCGGCAACCGCCGGATCACCCGCCAGCGCACGGCGATCGCGACCATCCGGGAGCGCAGCGCTCAGCTGCCGCTGTCGTTCGACGCGACCCGGCTGCCGCCCGCGATGGCCGGCGTGGCGATGCTCAACCAGAACCTCGGCGCGCTGCCGCTCACCGGCGGCAACGAGGTCGAGCTGTGGCCGGACTACCGGGGCCTGATGACCGAGATGGCCCGTGAGATCGACCGGGCGCGCAGCCACGTGCACGTGCAGTTCTACATCACCGCGTGGGACGACGTGACCGACCCGGTCTTCCAGGCGATGATCCGCGCGACCGACCGCGGCGTCGACGTACGCCTGCTCTTCGACCACATCGGCTCACGCCGGATCCCGGGCTACAAGACGATGGTCAAGCGGCTGCGCGGCACGAAGATCGCGTGGCACCCGATGCTGCCGATCAAGCCGCTGCAGGGCCGGTTCCGCCGCCCCGACCTGCGCAACCACCGCAAGATCCTCGTCGTCGACGGCAGCGTCGGCTTCACCGGATCGCTCAACCTCACCGAGCCCGGCTACAACAAGCCCGCCAATCACGAGCTCGGACGCGAGTGGGTCGAGCTGATGGTGCGGCTCGAGGGACCGGTCGTCGGCGCGCTCAACGCGGTCTTCGCCTCGGACTGGTACGTCGAGACCGGCCAGGTCGTCGACCTGGTCGCCGTCCACGGCGAGCAGGACCGCCGTCCCGAAGAGGTCTTCGACGTCCCGTGCCAGGTCGTGCCGAGCGGACCGGGCATCGTCGCGGAGAACAACCTGCGCATGTTCACGACGCTGCTGTACGCCGCCACGGAGCGGATCTCGCTGACCTCGCCGTACTTCGTGCCCGACGAGTCGCTGCTGTACGCCGTCACGACCGCCGCCGAGCGCGGCATCGACGTCGAGCTGTTCGTCAGCGAGGTCTCCGACCAGTTCCTCGTGGGGCACGCGCAGGCGTCGTACTACAAGGCGCTGCTCGAGGCGGGCGTGCGGATCTACCAGTACCCGGCGCCGTACATCCTCCACTCGAAGCACTTCACCATCGACGACCAGGTCGCCGTGGTCGGCTCGAGCAACATGGACATGCGCTCGTTCGCGCTCAACTACGAGGTGTCGCTGATGATGCCGGACCCCGCCGTGGTGGCGAAGATGCGCCGCGTCGAGGACACCTACCGCGCGCTGTCGAAGGAGCTCACGCTCGATGCGTGGGAGGAGCGCTCGCCCGGCGCGAAGTACGTCGACAACGTGGCCCGGCTGACCGCCGCCTTGCAGTAGGGGACCGTTGGTCCCGGAGTCCTGACCCGATCGGGCCACCCGCCGAACGCGACCGACCTGACCTTCCTCGGAACCGTTGCCCTTCCCCGCCCGACGGCCGATCCTCGACATGAGGGTCTCGGTCATCAATTTTGGGGAGGGACCATGAGCGCACTCGAGGCGACCTACGTCGAGCCGGACGTCCGGACCGCGGAGCCCGGTCCACGCCTGTCTCCCGAGCTCGAGGAGACCATCCTCGAGATCGCCGCGTCCGAGCGGGCCCTGGACGACCTGCTGCTGCGGGCCTCGCGGCTGCACGAGAGCCACCTGCAGCACGACCCGCGCGCCTGCCTGGTCTGTTTCTCCGAGCGCTGACGCGTCTGGCCCGGCCATCTCCGGGCACCGTCTGTCCATGTACATCGGACTCGGCATCGTCCTGCTCGTCGCCGGCCTCGTGCTGGCGCTCGACGTCATCACCGTCGACATCACGTACGTCAACGACGACGCACTCGGCACGATCCTGATCATCGCGGGTGTGCTCGCGATCGTCCTCTCCCTGGTCGTCGCGCCGCCATGGCGCCGCGACCGGACGGTCCACCACTACGACGACCGGGTCTGAGGCTCGCCGGGGCGTCGGCTCACGTCCGCCGTGCGAAACGGACGTCGCCGTTCGCCAGCCGCTCGGTGCGGTAGGCACGGTCGTGGATGCGGTGATGGTGATGACTGCACAGGCTGATGGCGTTCGCCAGGTCGGTGGGCCCGCCCGCGGACCACGGCTCGAGGTGGTGCGCCTCGGTCCACGCAGCCGGGATCGTGCATCCCTCGGCGCGGCACCGCTGGTCACGCAGCCGCAGCGCCCGGCGCTGCGCCTTAGAGAACAGCCGCATCCGTCGTCCGAGGTCCAGCACTTCGCCCTTCCCGCCCAACACCGCCGGGATGATCTGCGCCTGGCAGGCGAGTCGCCGCGCCTCCTCAGCCGAGATGACCTCCTCGCCGTCGCCCGCGATCAGCCCTGCGGCCGCGAGATCGCTGCAGAGCTGGGCGACTCCGATCGTCACGATCACGGTCGTGGCGTCGCCGCCGTGCTCCGGCAGGCTGTTCGGGTCGAGCAGCTCCAGCAGCGCCGCGAACGCGTGGGCGTAGGCGCGGTGTTGCGGCGCCCACTCGCTCGGAGCGGTGTTGTTCTCCCGCTGCCGGGGCGAGGTGAACGCCTGCAGGTAGCGCTTGAGCCGCTCCGCGACCGACGTCGGCAACACCCCCGCGATCCGGGTCCGCCCGTCCCCGAGGTCACGGAACCGCAAGGACGCCTTCTCGTACGCCCGCCGCTCCTCGTCCTCCAGCCGACGCCCCTCCTCGGCCTCGGCGACCTCGGGCGCCACGACCTCCAGGATCCGTCGCCCCAACCGCTTCAGCTCCCGCGGCGGATGCGCGGCGGCGTACCCCACCAACGTCTGCTCCGCCTCGACCGCCAACTCGGGCCCGAGGTCGGCCGGCAGCTCCTCGACCGCCTCGACGATGACCCGCGCCTGCGCCGCCGAGACCACCCCAGCCCGCATCCCCGCCGCCACCATCGGCCGCAGCTCCAATGCGTTCGCGAGGTGCAGATCCGCCCGCGAAGCGCGGGGATCGGCCTGCGTGGCCTGGGCAAGCCACGCCGCCACGTCGCGCGCTCCGTGCTCGTCCGCGACGTCGTCGGAGGCGGCGAGCACCCGTGCCTTCAGCTCCGCGAGCTGGGCCTCGGCCCGCGCGAGATCGACCAGCGCCTGCTCCTTCTCGGCAACCGACATGAACACCGGCTGGACGTCGGTGACGTCCGCCAACACCTCGCGCACGCGCGCAGCACAGGCCACCATCGGGTGGGGCGGCGCGAGGACGGCGATGGACATCGGAACTCCGGAGGGCAGGCGCGACGGATCAGGTCTCGCCCTCCAGGAGGAGCCTCTGCGGCTCAGCGGTCGTGACGCACCCGGCAGGTGCGCGCCCTGTCCTGCAACGCTGGGCCTCAGGTCCCCGGGACCACTCGGAGCATCCCGCCGTACGGCCTGCAGCCCACCTTACCTCGATTCGAACATATGTTCCAGTCAGAGTCCGATCGATCTAAGATAGGCGTCGCCCAGGTTCCCCGCGCCCAGGATCGCGCTCCACGCCCCGAGCACCATGAACGGCCCGAACGGCACAGCCGTCTTGCGACCCGCCTTCCCGCCCACCATGAGCAGCACCCCGGCCACGGCCCCGAGCACGAACCCGAGGAATGCGCCGACCAGGAAGGTTCCCCACGTCAGGTACGCCGTCATCGCGCCCACCAGCCCGGACAGCTTCACGTCCCCGAACCCCATGCCGCCGGGCGCGACGTACCAGACCACGAAGAAGAACACCCCGAGGATCGCGCCCCCCTCGGCCGCCCGCAGCAACGCGTGCCCGTCCCCACCGATCGCCAGCAGCACCGCCAGCACCGGGTACGACGGCAGCACGATCGCGTCCGGCAACCGGTGCACGTCGAGGTCGATCAACGCCAGCGCGAGCGACACGGCCGCGAACGTCAGGTACGCCGGCAGCAGCCGCAGCCCGTCGTCGTCGGTCCCGAGCCTCAGGGCCACCAGTGCGAACATCAGTCCCGTGCCCGCCTCGACCAGCGGGTACCGCGCACTGATCGGCTCCACGCAGTCGAAGCACTTCCCCCTCAGCACCAGCCACCCGAGCACGGGCACGTTGTGCCGGTTCCGGATCGCATGCCCGCACCTCGGGCACGCCGACGGCGGGCTCACCACCGACTCCCCCGCCGGCACGCGGTGCGCCACGACGTTGAGGAAGGACCCGATGGCCAGCCCGAGGAGGCCGGCGATCGCCGGGACTGCGATGGTGAGGAACTGTTGCTCGGTCAGCGCTGATGACTCCAGCTCAGGACGGTGATCTGCCTCTTCGGTGGAACGGGGACACCGGTCGGGTCCCACACCTGGACCCTAGCGGTGAGGCTGACCGGATCGGACGCGCTGCACGTCGACTTGCCGAGGCAGACGTGCACCTTCAGGTGAACGGTCGTGTTGTTGTAGCCATAGCCTGGCGAGTTGTCCGGGATCTCGAAGACGGGACCTGTGTACCGGGGATTTCCGGTGTTGACGTCGAACTCGACCCGGCGGGCGACCACACCGAACTTGGCGACCTCGGCACTGAAGTTGCTCAGCACGATGCTGAGGTCGGCCAACGGCGCGTAGGTCGTTCCCTGCAGGTACATGTTGATCTTGTTGTTGCCGGAGGGGTCCGTCGAGAGCAGCGGGCACGAGGTGCCGGTCGCGATGCACGTGCCGGACTCACCGCGCAGCACTGGGACGAAGTACTTCAGGTCCAGCGTGATCGGGCCGACGGTCGTCGTTGCGTTGTTCTGCTTCGCGTTCGCCGTGTACTCGACGGTCGCGCCGGTGTAGCCGGCCAGTCGGACCGCCTTCTGCAGGTCGGTGAGGTTCGTTCCCGTGATCGGGATGTCGGTCGTCGTGGAGCTCGTGGTGGCCGTGATCGGCGTCGCCAGGCTCCAGGCGCCGATCGTGAGCTTGGCATTGCCGGCGAAGTTCGCGCCCGTCGCCGGCTCCGTGTGCGTGACGTGCAACGTCGCCTGGGTCAGGATCGAGCCCGTAGGGACAGTCCGGCTCGGCTGGAAGCCGTCGATCTTGAGGATGCTCGACGACTGGCTGGCGGTGGTCGTCTTCCACGTGGCGCCCGGTCCGCCCGCCTTGAGGTTGGCGACGGTGGCGCCCGTGAAGGACCCCGCCGACACGACGCTGCCGCCGTTGCTGATGTCCCGCGCTGTGTCGGTCACGGCGGTCGGTGTGCTCCCGGTCTTGAGCCCGTAGAGCTCGATGGGCGGGCGGTCGCTGTGGTAGCTGGCACACAGCTCCATGTGGGCGCCGGTGCTGCCATTGCCGTTGAGGAACATCCGGCTGTTGCCGCCGAAGACGAACTGCACGCCCTGGGCGTTGATGTCGGTGATCGGGCTCTGGCAATTCCCCGGGATCAGGCCGTCGGCGTCGGTCGGCAGCGGGGACGGCGGCTTGGCGAGGACGGCTCCGGTAGTCGGGTTCGTCGGGGTGCCGCCGAGGACGTCGGTGCCGCGAGGGACTGACCAGATGTTGGTGTTGGCGGGGTAGACGCCGTCCGGGCAGACGTCGGTGCAGGTCTCGTCGTGGAAGTCGAAGTAGTAGTTGCCCGGCTTGAACCACATGACGCGGCACAGCCCCATCGCGTCGTTGAGCTCCTTGGCGCTGTCGTAGTAGCCCGGGGTGAAGGTGGCCACTCCCCCGGAGCAGCTCGTGGGAGGCGTCTGCAGCGCCGGCACGGTGGAGCCGAGCTCGTGGCCGTAGTTGGGGTCGTCGACCGGCGCCACGCCACCGCAGGTCTTGGTCGCTGTTCCCGTCACCGTGGTCGCCGAACACGACCCGGTCGCCCGGACGTCCCCTGCGTCGACGCTCACCGGTCCGATGATGTCGCCATCCGCGTAGATGCCACCATGGACCTTCAGCGCGTCGGACGCGGTCAGGTGACCGTTGGCATGGGTGCCCGCATCCCCCAACGTGACGATGGCGTACCCCGGCTTGTTGGAATCGTTGATCGGGACCGGCGACCCCTGCTGACCCGTTCCGGCCTCGCCCGTGCACTCGACGAAGGCCGAGGACGTCTTCACCGTCCCGGTCGCCGGGTAGAAGTTGTTGAGGGCGATCTTGTCCGTGAGGTCTGCTCCCAGGGTGCCCCCGAAGCAGCCCTTGCCGCCGAGAGCGTTGTCGAACCCGCTCGGGCTCGTGGTGAAGCCGTAGCCGGTGCGCAGGTCGTTGATCGCGATGTTGCCGGCGGCGTCGGCCGCGTACGACGTGCCGGCCACGTCGCGCAGAGTCACGGTCGCCCGGAGGCTGCCGTCGCCTCGGATCAGGACCGCCCCGACGACCAGGGCGATCGTGGTCGTGATGAGCAGGGCGAAGATGAGCATCGCGCCCTCGTCGTCGCGACGACGGAGCCTCCACCGGATCATGTCTGCCTCCGCTCGCCCGAGAGGGTTGCGCTGTAGGTGCTGCTGGCGTCGCGGCTGTCCTTGTCGTGGGACGTCAGCGTCATGGTGACGAGCACCGGCACGTTCGCGCCGGCGCCATTGCACTTGTCGGACCCCGAGGTGCCGTCGGCGCGGACGCACACCACCGTCGGGATGGCCGAGAGGTTCTTGGCGACCGTCACTCGCGAGTCGAGGTGCGACCCCGAGCAGCGGACCCGCACCAGGTTGTACGGCGCGCTGGCGCCCTGCCGGAGGTAGGTGACGGTGACCTTGGTCGGGGTGTCCGGCGACGCCGGGGCGTACTCCGTCCAGGCCAGCGTCACGAGGTTCGCGGCAGACGGCAGCGAGCAGCTCACCAGGCTTCCCGTGTCGGGCGACTCCACCGACTGCTGCAGCGGGAAGGAGTGACTGGGCCGGTCGTAGGTCGTCGAACGACGCCCGATGCTGGCGACGTCACGCTGCCAGTACGCGGAGGCGAACTGGACGTCGTGGGACTCGGTCAGCCGGGTCTCGACCGTGACGGTGGTCCTGAGGTAGCTGACGACGACTCCGGTCAGGGCAACCACGATGATGCCGACGATCGCCACGGTGAACACCAGCTCGATGAGGGTGAACCCGTCCTCGGCGCGATGGGCACGACGTTCCCGGATGCTCAGCTGGTGCATGGCGCCACACTCGGGTCGCAGGGCTTCCGGACCACGATGGTCAGGACCTCGTCCACCTTCCTGGACGCGTTCGCGTCAGGACTGGTGACGTGGAGCGTGACCAGCTGGACACCGGTGTCCGTCGTGCAGGCGGAGCTGGCCCCGGTGGGCCCGACGCTCCGCGGCTTGTCGTGGGACAGTCCCGACCCGGCAGGAAGGCCCGTGAGGCGGCCCTTCACCGTCGCGCTGAGGTAGGCGTCGGCCGCCGGGCAGCTGGCGTAGTGGCCCGCGGCGACCCAGTCCTGCACGGCCTCGGCCAGGCTCCGCACGTAGGCACCGTTGGTCGTCGACTTCCGCTGGATGTCGGACGCCTTGACCGTCATCGCAAGGCCCGTCATCACCGCGACGCCGGCGATTCCGAGGATGACGACCGCGACCAGGAGCTCGACCAGGGTCTCACCCCGGTCGTGCCCTCCAGGATCGGCGGAGTCGCAGAGCATCAGACATCCACCTGCTGGAAGATGCCGTACATCGCCGACACCAGAGCCACGGCCACGAAGCCGACGATGGCGCCCATCACGATGATCACGAGAGGCTCGAAGAGCGCCGTCAGCTTGTTGATCTTGTAGTCGAGCTCGTCCTCGTAGTACTCGGCGGTGACCTCGAGCTGGGTGTCCATCGACCCGGTCTCCTCCCCGACCCGGAGCATCGAGGTCGCCGTGCCCGGGAAGAGCCGCGTCCGCGCCAGCGGCGCGGCGAGGCCCTGGCCTTCCAGGAGCTGCTCGGTGACACCGTTGAGGCGCTTGATGAAGACCCGGTTCCGCAGCGAGTCGATCGCCACGGTGATCGCCTCCGGCAGGTTGACCCCGGCGGAGACCATCGACGCCATGACCCGGCAGAACCTCTCGACCAATGCGTACTGGATCGTCTCGCCGAGGACGGGCACCTTGAGCAGGAATGCGTGCCAGACGTACTTCCCTCGCTCGAACCGCTGGGAGACCACGAACAGGACGGCCCACGCGGCAATCCCAGCCACGATCGCCCACCACCAGTTGCCGAGGAAGTCCGTGGTCCACAGCAGCATGCGTGTGGGCAACGGGAGCTCGGCGTGCAGCTCGGCGAAGAACACCTTGAACTTCGGCAACACGTAGATCGCCAGGACCAGCACGGTGACGACCGACATCACCGCCACCGCCATCGGGTACATCAGGGCCGACTTGATCTTCCGCCGTGCCTCGAGGTCGCGCTCCAGGTAGATCGCCAACCGTGCCAGGACGGTGTCGAGCTCACCGGTCAGCTCGGCCGAGCGGACGATGCCGCGATAGAACTCGGGGAACACCTTCGGATAGCGCTCGAGGGTGTCGGAGAACCGCTCGCCCGTGCGCAGCCCGTCCTCGATGTCGTGCATCATCCGGCGCACCGACGAGTTCTCGCTCTCGGCTCCGATCGAGTGCACGGCGTCGAGGATTGGCAGGCCGGCGCGCAGGAACGCTGCGATCTGCCGGGAGAGGTGCATGACCTCGTCCTTCTTGATCCGCGGACCCGAGATCTCGTACTGGAGGATGCTCTTCCTCTCGGTGACCCGCAGGTCCCGCAGGTCGCGCTGGTAGAGGGCCACCTCCGCGTCGCCGCGGCTCGCTGCCTTCTCGGTGCCCTTGACCCGCTTGCCTTCCAGGTCGACTCCGGCGAATGCGTACTTCGGCATGTTCAGACCCCCGCGACGTAGATCGAGCGCATGACTTCGGCGGCCGTGGTCGTGCCGTCGGTGACCAGGCGGACCGCCTGCTCCTGGAGGGTTCGCATCCCCTGGCTCCGGGCGAGCTTGCGCATCTGGTCGTGCGGCGCCCGGTCGACGATCAGCTCGCGGACCTCGTCGGTGACGACGAGCATCTCGTAGACACCGATCCGCTCCAGGTAACCGGTGTGGGCGCAGAAGTGGCACCCGGTGCCGTGGTGCCAACCGCCGATCGGCTCCTGGCCACCGAACTGATGGACGAAGGCGAGCTCGTCGGGCGAAGGCTCGTAGGCCTCGAGGCACGACGTGCAGCTGCGGCGCACCAGGCGCTGGGCGACGACGGCGGTCACGGAGGACGCGATCAGGAAGGCCTCGATGCCCATGTCGAGCAGGCGGTACAGGGCGGAGACCGCCTCGGTCGCGTGCAGCGAGGAGAGCACGAAGTGGCCGGTGAGCGCGGACTGCACGGCGATCCTGGCGGTGTCGACGTCACGGATCTCGCCGACCAGGATGACGTCGGGATCCTGGCGCAGGATCGACTTGAGCCCGCCGGCGAAGGTGATGCCAGCCGCTTCGTTGATCTGGATCTGGTTGATCGAGTCGAAGGTGTACTCGACCGGGTCCTCGATCGTCATGAGGTTCTTGTCGAGGCTGTTCAGCTCCCCGAGCGACGCATAGAGGGTCGTAGTCTTGCCACCACCGGTCGGACCGGCGCAGATCACCATGCCGTACGGCGAGTGGATCAGCTGGGAGTAGCGCTCGGCCGTGTCGGCGGGCATGCCCAGCTGCTCGAGCTTGAAGAGTGGGCGGCTCTTGTCGAGCACCCGCATGACGACCTTCTCGCCACCGACGACGGCCGTGGTCGAGACCCGGATGTCGACCTCGCGCCCGTCGACGTCCATGGTGATCTGGCCGTCCTGGGGACGTCGTCGCTCGACGATGTTCATCCCGCCGAGGATCTTCACGCGGCTGACGATGGCCGGTCCGATCGATGCGGGCAGGTCGAGCACCTCGGTGAGCGCGCCGTCGATGCGATACCGCACGCGGACCCGGTCCCCCGTCGGCTCGACGTGGATGTCGGACGCGCGGTCGCGCAGCGCCTGGGTGATCACCGACTGGACGACCCGGACGACCGGGGCCTCCTCGTTGACGCTGACGTCGGTGAGACCCTCGGCCTCTCGGCGCAGCACGTCCCGGGCCTCGAAGGCCTGGACCTGGCCGCCGACCTCGTGGGTCGCCCGGTAGGACGTCGCGAGGCCTCGCTCGAGGTCCCGGCGGGTCGCCACGAGGGCACGGACCGGCTTGCCCAGCACGGCCGCGATCGCCTCGACGCGTTCGGGGGCCGGGTCGAGCACCGCCACGACCACACCGGTGTCGTCGAGGGTGATCGGGAGCGCGTCGAGGGTGACCGCCTGGTCCCGGGTGAGCAGCGCGAGCGCGTCCGCTGCCGGCTCCAGCGCACGGAAGTCCGCAAGGGCGACCCGGTGGTGCTCGGCCAACGTCCGGGCAAGAACGTCGTCCGTGATCATGCCGCTCGCGATGAGCTTCTGCCCCAGCGGACCGTCCTGCTCCCGGACCGCGTCGAGCTGGTACGGCCGGACGTGACCGGCGGCGACCAGGATGCTGCCGAGGCGCTCGTCGTCCTCGACCGAGCGCGGAACGGCGGCCGGCGCCTCGACCTTGCTGTGCTTGCCCTTCAGCCTCATCTGACGTGGCCCCGCCTCACTGCCCAGCGCCGACCCCCGCGGCGAACCGCGGGCGGGCGTCGATGTCCTTGGGGTAGAGGCTGCGGGCGACCGCCTCCTCCTCGCTGACGACGCCCTGCTGGATCAGCTGCGAGAGCGACTTCTCCAGCGTCACCATGCCGTCCTGGGTACCTGTCACGAGGGAGTTGCGCAGCTGGTGCGTCTTCCCCTCCTTGATCAGGTTGCGCACGGCGGGCGTCGCGACGAGGACCTCGTACGCCGCGATCATGCCGCCGCCGATCCGCGGGATGAGCCGCTGGTAGACGACGCAGGAGAGCGCGGCTGCGAGCTGGACCCGGATCTGGGATTGCTGCTCGGCGGGGAACACGTCGATCATGCGGCCCAGCGACTGGGCGGTGTCATTGGTGTGCAGGGTCGCGAAGACGAGGTGGCCGGTCTCGGCAACGGTGAGGGCGAACTGGATGGACTCGAGGTCGCGCATCTCGCCGACGAGCAGGACGTCGGGGTCCTCGCGGAGCACCGAGCGCAGTGCGTTGCGGAAGCTCTCCGTGTCGGTGCCGACCTCGCGCTGGTTGACCGCCGCCATCTTGTGGTCGTGGACGTACTCGATCGGGTCCTCGACGGTGATGATGTGGCAGCCGCGATTGGTGTTGATCAGGTCGACCAGCGACGCGAGGGTGGTCGACTTTCCGGAGCCGGTCGGTCCGGTCATCAGGATCAGGCCCTGGTGCCTCATCGACAGGTCACGGAGTACGGCGGGCAGGCCGAGCTCCGCCGGCGTCGGTACGGAACGCGGGATCATCCGCAGCGCGACGGCGGTCAGTCCTCGCTGGGTGAAGGCGTTGCCGCGGATCCGGGCATGCTCACGCCAGGAGAAGGAGAAGTCGTACTCGTGACTCGACTCCCAGACGTCGCGCTGCTCGGCGGTGAGCACCTCGGACAGGAGGGCGTCGGTGTCCTCGCGGGTGAGGGTCGTCTCGCCCGGGATGGGGGCGAGCGTCCCGTCGACGCGGATCATCGGCGGCAGGCCGACGGTGAGCATCAGGTCGGTGCCGCGGACGTTCCACAGCGCCTCGAGCATCTGGTCGACGCGGGCGCCGATGCGGTGGGGGTGGTGGAACACGGGCGTGCCTCTCGGGTCGAGCCGGTTGGAGGACGAGGAGGGCCGCCGTCGAGACGACGGCCCCCCTGGGACTTCCGTCGATCAGCAGCCGCTCGCCGACACGACGCCGGTCGTCGTGTCGACCGCGATGCCCTCGGAAGCCGGCGGCGCCTCACGCAGGTAGTTCTTGAGAACGAGGTCCGCGACGCTGTAGTAGGCGGTGTCCTGGGCGTAACCAGCCTCAGCGGCGACCTCGACAGTGTGCTTGTCGGCCTTGCAGGCCGCCGTCTTGCCTCGGTCGGTGATGCCACGAACGCCGAAGACCACGATCGCGGCCAGGACGCCCAGGATCACGATGACGATCAGGAGCTCGATGAGAGTGAAGCCGCTGTCGTTGCGGCGGGCCGCGGATACGCGGTCAGTGAGTCGGCGCATGCCAAAGCCTCCGGTAGGAGAGAGGGTTGATGAGAAAGGAGCAGCCCCCGAGCGCTGATGACTAGCAAACGCTGACCGCGACGCGTCGTCATGGCTTTTCCATTTTCTTTACCGCCGTTTGGGTACACCTCCGGAAACGCCGGAATTTCACGACGGGTCGTGCTACGTCACCGCGGTGACGTGGGCCACACTGAGCCCGTGGCTACGCCGAAGGCTCCCTCGAAGCAGTCCGTCCTCAACCTGTGGGACTTCCTCGTCAAGGGCGGAATCGCCGACCTGACCCGGACCCCGTCGGAGGTGATCGACACCGGCCGGACGCGCGAGCTGCACCGCTACGACAAGGCGAAAAGCGTGCGCAGCAAGGGGATTCCGGTCCTGCTGGTGCCGCCGCTCGGCTCGCAGGCGAAGTGCTTCGACCTACGCCAGGGGCTCTCGCTGGCCCAGGCCTTCGTCGATCGCGGGCGGCCGACGTACCTCGTCGACTACGGACCGCTCAAGGGCGAGGACCGGCTGGTCGGGATCGAGCACTTCATCAACGAGGTGCTGCCGCCGGCGATCCGCAAGGTGTCCGAGGACGCCGGCGGCAAGGACGTGCACCTCGTCGGGTGGTGCATGGGCGGCCTCCTCTCCCTCGGTACGACGGCCGTCCACCGCGACCTGCCGGTCCGCTCGGTCGCCATGGTGGCCAGCCCGTTCGACCTGTCCAAGCAACCACTGCTGCGGCCGGTCCAGGTGGCCTCGAAGGTCACCCGCGGCAAGGTGGTCGGCTCCGCGCTCAAGGTGGCGGGCTCGGTGCCGGCGCCGGTGGTGAGCATCGGGTTCAAGGCGACCGCGCTGCCGACGTACCTCAAGAAGCCCCGCACCCTCTGGAACAAGCGTGAGGACCGCGAGTTCCTCGGTCAGGTGCAGGCCGTCGACCACATCATGAACAACATGCTGGCCTACCCCGGCCGCGCGACGCTGCAGGTCTACCAGCGCCTCGCCTTGCGCAACGAGCTCGCCACCGGGCGGATCCAGGGACCGAACCACCTCATCGACCTGTCGACGGTGACGGTGCCGGTGATGAACGTGGCCGGCAAGACCGACGTCCTCGTCCCGGCGGCCGCCGCGCACCACGTCGGCGAGCTGCTCACCAGCTCCCCCGACGTCCGGCTCCCGCTCGCGCCCGGCGGCCACCTCGGCGTGCTGACCGGCACCAAGGCACCCGAGACGACGTGGGTCCACCTCCACGAGTTCCTGGAGACCCACGACCGCAAGCGGAAGTAGCGGCGTCTCGATACGCCCTCGGCTAGCGCCTCGGGCTACTCGACGACCTCGGCGGGGCGCCGCAGCGCCCGGTCCACCACGAACGGCAGGTGCCGGATCGCGACGGCCGCGAGCCGACTGTCGCGCCCCGGTACGACGAGGAACCCGCGCCGACGCCGCAGCGCACTGATCAACGTCGAAGCCACTGCCTCGGGGCTGAGGGTGGCGACGCTCTCCTCCGCGGCGAGCACCTCGGCCGGCTTGTGGCGGTTCTCCTCGTCGAAGCCGGGTGTGAGCGTGTTGGGCGGGCACAGCACCAGCACGCGCAGGCCGTAGGGGCGGACCTCGCGGCGCAGCGCCTCGGAGAACCCGATCACGCCGAACTTCGTCGCGCTGTAGACCGTGTAGCCGAAGACCCCGGCCAGGCCGGCCATCGACGACGTCGTCACGATGGTGCCGCGGCCAGCACCACGCAGGTGCGGGAGCACCGCACGGCAGACGTTGATCGTGCCGAGGAGGTTGGTCGCGACCATGCCGGTCACGTCCTCGGCGGGCAGGTCCTCGAGGTAGCCCGGCCGCGCGTACCCCGCCGTCGTCACCACCAGGTCCGGTACGCCGACCTCGGCGACCAGCGCGTCGACCACGGCGCCCGTCCCGGCGGCGTCGGTCACGTCCACCGCGCGCGCGAGCGCCCCGGATCCCAGCCGGGCCAGCGCCGCGTCGAGCTTGGCCGCCGACCGTGACAGCACGACGACCTGTCGCCCCTCGGCGACCAGCCGCTCCGCGACAGCGAGGCCGATCCCCTCCGAACCACCGAACACGAACGCGATCCCAGACATGGGGGCAAGACTGGCAGACGGCTACGGGCGTCTCGAGACGGTTGCTGCGCAACCTCCTCGACGACCGGGGTCGCTCAGTGCCCGACGTGCTCCTCGAACACGAGGACCGTCTGGGTCGCGACCACCTCGGGCAGCGACTGGATCCGCTCGAGGACCAGCTCGCGCAGGTGCTCGGCGTCGCGGGCGCGGACCAGGATCACGCAGTCGAAGTCGCCGGCCACGAGCGCGACGTGCGCGGCCTCCTCCATCGCCCAGACCTTCGACCGGAAGGTCTTCCAGGTGTTCTGCTTGATCCGGACGTGGATGTACGCCGGCAGGCCGAGCCCCAGCGCCGCGTGGTCGACGTCGATGGTGAAGCCACGGATCACGCCGGTGTCGACCAACCGCTTGACCCGCGCGTACGCACTGGCCCGGCTGATCCCCAGCCGCTCGGCGACCTCCCGGATCGAGGTCCGGGAGTCGGCACGCAGGATGTCCAGGATTCCACGGTCGACGCCATCCATGCGAGACAGATTGCCACCGATCGGCGCCCAGCGACAGCCAAACGTCCGGAGCCGCTCGCAATTATGTGGACCGCGTCACAGACTGCAGTCATGTTCGAGGAAGGCCAGTACTTCGCCCCCGTGACCGCCGACGAGGACGGATCGCTCAAGGTCCACCTCGGTGCCGACCACCCGGGGTTCGCCGACCCGGCGTACCGCGCTCGTCGCGACGCCCTCGCCACCCTTGCCAGCAACTGGCGTCCCGGCCAGCCCTGCCCGACCGCGGAGTACACCGCCGACGAGCACGAGGTGTGGCGCGTGGTCAGCGAAGCGCTGGTGACCAAGCACCGTGCGTACGGCTGCCGCGAGTTCCTCGACGGCAAGGAGTCGCTCGGCCTCCCGATCGACCGGATCCCCCAGCTCGCCGAGGTCAGCGACTGGCTCGCTCCGCTGACCGGCTTCAGCTACCGCCCCGCCGCAGGTCTGGTCCCGCTGCGCGACTTCTACGGCGCCCTGGCCGACAAGGCGTTCTGGTCCACCCAGTACGTCCGCCACCACTCCGTGCCGCTCTACACCCCCGAGCCCGACGTGCTGCACGAGGTCGTCGGCCACGGCAACACCCTCGCGAACCCCCGCTTCACCGCGCTCTACGAGCTCGCCGGCCAGGCATCGCGCCGGGTCCGCACCACCGAGGCGCTCGAGTTCGTCAGCAAGGTCTTCTGGTTCACCCTCGAGTTCGGCGTGCTGTGGGAGTCCGGCGAGCTCAAGGCGTACGGCGCCGGCATCCTCTCCTCCCCCGGCGAGATCGAGGCGTTCCGCGGCATGACCATCCGCCCGCTCGACATCGGCGCGATGGGCACCCAGCTCTACGACATCACCGACTACCAGGACGTGCTGTACGTCGCGGACTCGTTCACCCAGCTCGAGGACGTCGTCGGCGGCTTCTGGGCCGAGTGCACCGACGACTCGATCGCGGAGATCCTGGCCCGCACCCCGGCCCACGCCTAGCGTC
Organism: Nocardioides sp. F233; assembly: GCF_057813895.1. Lineage (NCBI taxonomy): Bacteria > Bacillati > Actinomycetota > Actinomycetes > Propionibacteriales > Nocardioidaceae > Nocardioides > Nocardioides sp. F233. The sequence continues at coordinate 489,424 of NZ_JBVASH010000002.1, read as the reverse complement.
TCGATACGTCCTCGGCTAGCGCCTCGGACTACTCGACGACCTCGAGCCCGCCCAGGCGACCAGCTCGCGCGCCGGCCCCTCGGGCGGGTGCGGCCCGCCCTTCCAGACCGCGTGCAGGCGGCGGGTGAGGTCGAGGCCGGTGACGGTGATCCGCACCAGCCGGCCGGTGGCCAGGTCGTCGCGTACGGCGTGCGCGCCGACCGCGGCGGGACCGGCTCCGGCGGCGACGGCGGCCCGCACGGCTGCGGTGCTGGAGAGCTCGAGGGCCGGGGTCGCGCCCGGCAGGTCGGCGAGAGCCCGCTCCAGGACGGTGCGGGTACCCGACCCCGCCTCCCGTACGACGAGCGGCGTGGCCGCGAGCGTCTCGGCACTGACGCGCCGGCGGGAGCGCCCGGCCCAGGGGTGGTCGGGGCCGACCACGACGAGCAGCTCGTCGGTGCCGACCAGACGCCGGCGCAGGCCACGCGGGGCCTCGGGCCCCTCGACGAACCCGAGGGCCACGTCGCCGGCCTCGACCAGCTCGGCCACGCGGGCGCTGTTGGTCGCCGTCATCCGGACCTCGGTCGGCTGCTGGCCGCGCTGCACCTGGTGGGTGCGCAGGCCGACCAGCCAGCCGGGCAGCAGGTGCTCGGCGATGGTGAGGCTGGCGGCGATGTCGAGGTGCCCGCGGCGATCGGCCCGCAGGGCGGCGATGCCGGCGTCGAGCTCCTGGGCGGCGTCGAGCACGCGGTCGGCCCACTGGACGACCAGCTCGCCGGTCGGCGTCAGCTCCGAGCCGCGCTTGCTGCGGGCGACGAGTGGCTCCCCGACCAGCGCCTCCATGGTCCGCACCCGCGAGGACGCGGCCTGCTGGCTGATGCCGAGCTCGGTCGCGGCGGCCCCCAGCGAACCGGTCCGCGCGACGACGACGAGCAGCTCCAGCGCGCGCAGGTCCGGGACGTGGGGGCCGATCACCGTCACAACGATACGTTGTGAGAACCGTCCGGCACTGCAGGAAGTACGACCCGGAACCGCGCGCCGCTCCCCCGCGAGTCCACCACCTCGACCGAACCGGCCACGGTGGCGGCGATCCGCCTGCTCAGCGGCAGCCCGAGGCCGGTGCCGCCGCGACCGGAGAACCCGGGCTCGAACACCCGGTCCCGCACCCCGGGTGCCAGCCCCGGCCCGTCGTCCTCGACCTCGATGACGACGGAGCCGCCCGCCCGTCGCACCTCGACATCGACCCTGGACACGGCGAACCGCGCGGCGTTGTCGACCACCGGGCCCAGCACCCGCACCAGCACCGCCGCCGGTACGACGACCGCTGCGCCCGGCTCGACGTCGGCGACCAGCTCCGCCGACCCGCCGACGATGCCACGCAGCTCGTCGAGCACGTCCCCGACGTACGTCGCGTCGCCGTGCGACGCGCGCTCGCGAGCCACGGCCAGCAGGGTCGTGATCGTCTCGCTCATCGAGCGGGCCAGGCCGAGCACCCGGGCCAGGTCGGCCCGTTCCTCCGGCGTCCCGCCGCCCCGCAGCTCCAGCAGCTCGACGGTCCCGATGATGCCGGTGAGCGGGGTCCGCAGCTCGTGGGCGAGCTCGGAGGTCAGTCGCTGCTCGGACTCCAGCGCCCGCGCGACCCGGTCGAGCAGCCCGTCGAGCGTCGTCGCGAGGTGCGCCAGCTCCGGGCCGTCGGGGACCTCCCCGAACCGCCGGCCGACGTCGTGGGCACTCCAGTCCGCGGCCCGGTCCGCCATCGTCGCGACCGGTCGCAGCGCCTGCGAGGTGATCCGGCTCGCGAGCAGGCCGCTGGCCAGCAGGACGACGGCACCGGCCACCACCGTCGCCAGCAGGGCGTACCGCTCCGCCCGCTCGTAGGGCTCGGTCGGCTCCGCGACCACCACGACGCCGTGCCACCCGGCGGGCGTGCGGAACGGCGTCGCCCGCAGCCGCACCCGCTCGTTCGGTGCGAGGTCCCGCACCGAGGTCACGCGCGCCAGCCGGTCGGCTCCGGCGCGCTCGGACGCGGCGAGCGTGTCGACCACGACCGACCCGGCGGCGTCGTACACCCGCACTCCCGGCTCAACGCGCCCGGACAGTGCCGCAGCAGGCGATCCGTCGGAGCGCGCGACCGCGATCACCGTGTCGGTGCGTGCCTCGAGGACGCGACCGACGTCGCGCTCGGCCGTCAGCGCGAGCACGATCTGGATCCCGCAGCCGACGGCGACCATGACGGCCAGCATCAACAGCACCGTCGAGACCACGATCCGCCTGCGCACGCGGCCAGCATGGCAGGCTGGACGGCATGGCGCGGGTGGGTGTGTGCGAGGACGACCCCGAGATCCGCCGCGTCGTGGCCGACGCGCTCCGGCTGGCGGGACACGAGCCGGTGGTCGCGCACGACGCCGGCGAGGCGATGCGGCTGCTCGGCGCCCCGGCCCAGCTGGCCGCCCTGATCCTCGACATCGGCCTGCCCGACGGCGACGGCCGCGACCTGTGTCAGGCGCTGCGGGCCGGCGGCCAGGAGGCGCCGGTGCTCTTCCTGACCGCGCTCGACGCGCTCCACGACCGGCTCGCCGGCTTCGGCGCCGGGGCGGACGACTACCTGGTCAAGCCGTTCGCGGTGAAGGAGCTGCTCGCCCGGGTGGACGTGCTGGTACGCCGCAGCGCGCCGGCCGCCGCTCCGGCGCACGAGGTCCGGCTGGACCCGACCCGGCACGCCCTGGTCGACGGGTCGGGCGAGGTCGCGCTCAGCCCGACCGAGTTCCGGATCCTGGCCACGCTGATGGCCCGCCCGGGCGAGGTCGTCCGGCGCGCCACGCTGGTCGCCGCTGCCTGGCCCGACGGCGCGATGGTCAGCGAGAACACCCTCGACTCCTACCTGCGGAGGGTCCGACGCAAGATCTCCGAGGTCGACATGGCGGCGGAGATCACCACCGCCCGCGGCGTCGGTTACCGCTTCGAGCAGTCAGGTTCCTGACAGGTTGGGTCGGCCACCCTCGGCCCATGTCCACGACAACCTCGACAACACCGTCCCGCTCCACGCGGGCCCTGCTGCTGAACAAGGTCCCGGAGGTCACCGCCTGGTTCTGGATCATCAAGATCCTGTGCACCACGGTGGGTGAGAGCTTCGCCGACTGGATCAACGTGAACCTCGGTGTCGGCCTGGTCCGCACCGCCGTCATCTTCACCGCCGTCTTCGCGGTCACCCTCGCCGTCCAGATGCGCGCGCGGCGCTACGTCCCCGCCCTGTACTGGCTGACCGTCGTGGTCGTCAGCGTGACCGGCACCCTCTACACCGACATCCTCACCGACCAGCTCGGCGTACCCCTCTGGATCAGCACCACCGTCTTCTCGGTCGCCCTCGCCGCGGTGTTCGGCATCTGGTGGGCCCGCGAGCGCACCCTGTCGATCCACAGCATCGTCAGCACGCCGCGCGAGGCCTTCTACTGGCTGGCCGTCCTGGTCACCTTCGCCCTCGGCACCGCCACCGGCGACTGGACCCTCGAGCTCACCGGCTGGGGTCCCGGCCGCTCGGTCCTGCTGCCGCTCGGCCTGATCGCCGCGGTCACCGCCCTGTGGCGCTTCGGCGCCAACCCGGTGCTGTCGTTCTGGGTCGCCTACATCCTCACCCGCCCGCTGGGCGCCAACACCGGCGACTGGCTCGCCTCGCCCAAGTCCGAGCAGGGCCTGGGGCTGGGCACCTTCGGCACCAGCGCCGTGTTCCTCGGCACCATCCTGGCCACGGTCGTGCTCCTCACGGTCACCCGCAGCGACGTCACCGAGCGCCGCACGGCCCCCGACGAGCCGTCGTACGACGCCACACCGGCCCGCGAACGCGTCGCCCTCGTCGGGTTCGGTGCCCTCGCGGCGCTCACCGTCGGGCTGCTCGCCTACACCAACAGCCAGCCGCACGTCAGCGCGCTCGACGCCGAGGAGGGCAAGGCACCGTCGTGCGCGGCCGGCTCGATCAGCGCCGGCGAGGCCCACACCCGCGCAGGTACGGCGTTCCCGGCCTCGACGACGGCCGGCTACCGCACCATCGTCGAGGACACCCGCCAGCTGGTGGCGAGCGGCGACCAGAACGGCGCGGCCAAGCGGATCACCGACCTGGAGACCGCGTGGGACAAGGACCAGTCCGACCTGCAGCCGGCCGACTGCGCGACCTGGGACGTCTTCGACCACCAGATCGACGACGTCCTCACCTCTGTCCGGGCGAGCCAGCCGAAGGCCACCGCCGAGGAGTCGGCGATCGACACGTTGCTCACGACCCTCCCGTGACCGGGGTCACGATGCTCACAAGATGACCTTGTGAGCACCCAACCACAACCTCGTTCTGTGAGCCGGCGCCGACGTCCATGATCGTCAACATGACTCTTCGTGTAGCGATCGTGGGCGGCGGCCCGGCCGGCATCTACGCCGCCGACATCCTCACCAAGTCCGAGACCGACGTCTCGGTCGACATCCTCGAGCGGCTCCCCGCGCCCTTCGGCCTGGTCCGGTACGGCGTCGCGCCGGACCACCCGCGGATCAAGGAGATCATCAAGGCGCTCCAGCGGGTGATCGCCAAGCCGGAGGTGCGCTTCCTCGGCAACGTGGAGTACGGCGTCGACGTGAAGCTCGAGGACCTGCGCGAGTTCTACGACGCGGTGGTCGTCTCGACCGGCGCGATGGCCGATCGCGACCTCGGCATCCCCGGCGAGGAGCACTCGTACGGCGCCGCCGACTTCGTGTCCTGGTACGACGCCCACCCGGACGTGCCGCAGACCTGGCCGCTCGAGGCCACCAGCGTCGCCGTCGTCGGTGTCGGCAACGTGGCCCTCGACGTGGCGCGGGTGCTGGCCAAGACCGGCGACGAGATGCTCGTGACCGACATCCCGGCCCACGTCCACGCGGGCCTGGCGGCCAAGACCATCACCGACGTGCACGTCTTCGCGCGCCGCGGCCCGGCGTACGCGAAGTTCTCGCCGCTGGAGCTGCGCGAGCTCAACCACTCGCCCAACGTCGAGGTGATCGTGCACCCCGAGGGCTTCGACGTGGACGAGCACGGCATGGCCCACATCGCCGAGCACAAGTCGCAGAAGATGGTGCTCAACACGCTCACCAGCTGGGTCGGGGCCGACCCGGTGGGCAAGCCGCACCGGATCCACCTGCACTTCGCCGAGGCGCCCACCGAGATCGTCACGGGCGCCGACGGCAAGGTCACCACGCTGCGCACCGAGCGCACCCACTCCCCTGACGCCGACGGCCGGGTCGAGGGCACCGGCGAGGTGACCGACTGGGACGTCCAGCAGGTCTACCGCGCCATCGGCTACCGCAGCAGCCCGCTGCCCGGCCTGCCCTTCGACGACCGCGCCGCGGTCATCCCGAACGACGGCGGCCGGGTCCTCGACATCGACGGCACCCCGATCCCCGGCACCTACGTCACCGGCTGGATCAAGCGCGGTCCGGTGGGCCTGATCGGCCACACCAAGTCCGACGCGGCCGAGACCGTCGGGCACCTGCTCGCCGAGACGCAGCAGACGGCCACCGCGCGTCGTACCGAGGACGTCGACGCGTACTTCGCCGAGCGCGACGTCGACGTCGTCACCCACACCTCGTGGGAGCGGCTCGACGCGCACGAGGTCGCCCTGGGCGAGGCCGAGGGCCGGGCCCGGGTGAAGGTGGCGACCCGCGAGGAGATGCTGGCCGCCGGGCGCGCCTGATCGACTGACACCCGCCGCTGGGGCGGGACACAGCGGCCACACAGGGAGGCTCCGCAGCATCGAGGGCATGACCCGTCACCCCCTCGCCCTCGGCACCGTCGCCCTGCTGCTCGTCGCCACCGGCGCTGGCAGTGCTGCCGTCGCCTCCCGCCTGCTGGAGACCGACCCCGCCCCGATGCCGAGCGCGGCGACCACCGAGGTCCCGACGACGCCGACCGTGCCCACGACGCCGTACGTCCGGCGCCAGTCGTACACCCCCGGCACCGCGGGCCAGGAGGCGGCGGACGCGACCGACGAGCAGTCGACCGGCATCGTCGAGATCTCCTCGACGCTCACCAACGGCACCAGCGCCGGCACCGGGCTGGTCCTCGACTCCGTCGGCACGGTCGTCACCAACCACCACGTCGTCGAGGGCGCGACCTCGATCGAGGTGACGGTGGTGACGACCGGGAAGGCCTACACCGCGCGGTACGTCGGCGGGAACGCCACCACCGACGTCGCCGTCCTGCAGCTGGAGGACGCGAGCGGCCTGACGCCGGTCGACCTGTCCGACACCGCGGCCGCGGTCGGCGACGAGATCACGTCCGTCGGCGACGCGGGCGGCGACGGCGGCTCGCTGACCGCGTCCCCCGGCACCGTCGCCGCGCTGCACGACGACATCACCGTCGAGAGCACCGACGGATCCGCCGGCGGCACCGCCCTCACCGACCTGATCCGGATGGACGCGTACGTCGTCCCCGGCGACTCCGGCGGCGCGGTCCTCGACTCCGGCGGCGAGGTCGTCGGCATGAACGTGGCCGCGTCGAGCGGCACCGGCAACGTCACCGGCTACGCGATCCCGATCACGACCGTGGAGCGGGTGGTCGCGCAGATCGAGGCCGGCGACACCAGCGACGGCGTCGAGCTCGGGTACGACGGCTTCCTCGGCGTCGCCCTCGACCCCTCCGCGGCCACTCCCCTGGTCGTCGAGGTCACCGGTGCGAGCGCCGCCGCGGCCGCGGGCATCGCCGTCGGGGACACGATCACCCGCGTCGACGGCACCGCCGTGAGCACGACCGACGAGCTGCGTGCCGCCATCGCCGCCCACACGGCCGGCGACTGGGTCACGGTCACCTGGACCACGGCGGCGGGGGCCACGAGGTCCGCGACGGTCGCCCTGGGCGAGGCGCCGGTCGCCTGAACCACGGGACCTCGGCCGTCAGACCAGGTCCACGTGCCACGCGTCGTACGCGTAGACCCAGTCGGCGTCGGCCGACGACTTGAGCCAGGTGTTGCCCCGCGAGCCGATCTGGATCCGGCTCGTGCGGGGCAGGCGTGCGGCCTCGTACGCCTTCAGCCCCTGGCCCACGTCGGCGCCGCCGTCGGCGATCGCCCGGGTCAGCACGACCGCGTCCTCGATGGACATCGCGGCGCCCTGGGCCATGAACGGCATCATCGGGTGGGCCGCGTCGCCGATCAGGGTGGCCCGGCCGACGGACCACTGCGGCAGCGGGTCGCGGACGTAGAGCGCCGACTTGAGCACGGAGTCGCAGGCGTCGAGCAGGGCCCGGGCCTCGGGGTGGAAGTGCTCGTACATGGCGCGCAGCTCGACGACATCACCCGGCGTCGTCCAGGACTCCTCGGTCCAGGACTCCTGCGGGGTCGTCGCGAAGATGAACGTGTCCCGCCCGCGGTTGAGCGGGAAGGTGACGATCTGCGTCTCCGGGTCCGGTCCCCACCACTTGGTGAAGGCGTCCAGGTTGGGGACGTCGAGCCGGTCCGAGGGGACGACCGCGCGGAACGCCACGACCCCCGTGAAGTCGGGGTTCTCCTTGCCGAACAACGCGGATCGGACGCTCGAGTGGATGCCGTCGGCGCCGATCACGACGTCCACCTCGGCCTCCGCCCCGCCGTCGAAGCCCAGTCGCACGGGACCGTCGGGGTCCTGCTCGAGAGTGGTCAACCGGTGGCCGAGCCGGATCACCTCGGACGGCAGCTCCTGCTCGAGGGCCGAGAGCAGGTCGGCGCGGTGGATGGTGAGCTGGGGGGCGTCGTACTTCCGCTCGGCGACCTCGCCCATCTCCAGGCGCGAGGTCTCCTCCCCTGAGTCCCAGGTCCGACTGATCCGGTACGTCGGCCGCGCGGCCGTGTCCCGGATGGCCGCGCCCACCCCGCCGCCGAGCCCGTCGAGGGCGCGGACCGCGTTGGGCGTCAGGTTGATGTCCGCGCCGACCCGGCCGAACTCGGGCGCCTGCTCGAACACGGTGACCGCGATCCCCTGCGCCCGGAGGCCGATGGCGGCGGCCAGGCCACCGATCCCGCCTCCGACGATGCCGACGTGCATGCTCATGTCCTGCTGCCTTTCAGTCAGCCCAGGCGATCGGCCCGGACGTGCCCAGATAGATGCTCTTCTGGCGCTGGTACGCGCGGATCGCGCCCAGGCCCTTCTCACGGGTGGATCCGCTGTCCTTCGTCCCGCCGAACGGGGTCGCGATCGACAGCTGCTTGTAGGTGTTGACCCAGACAGTGCCCGCGTCGATCGCCCGGGCGATGCGCCAGGCGCGAGCGAAGTCCTGGGTCCAGATGCCGCACGCCAGCCCGTACGACGTGTCGTTGGCCGCCGCGACCAGCTCCTCCTCGTCCCGCCAGCGCAGCGCGACCAGGACCGGCCCGAAGATCTCCTCGCGCACGACAGCCGCGTCGGCCGGGAGTCCGTCGATCACGGTGGGCCGCAGGTAGCTGCCGGCCGCGAGCGCAGGGTCGGACGGCCTCACCCCACCGGCCCGGAGGGTGCCGCCGGCGGCGAGGCCGTCGGCGATGAAGCGCTCGACGGAGTCGCGGTGGGAGGCCGTGATGAGCGGTCCGAGCTGGGTGCCCTCGGCCCGGGGGTGCCCGACCCGCAGCGCCTCGGCGCGCTCGGCCACCCGCGCCACCACCTCGTCGTAGACGCTGTCGTGGACGAACAGGCGCGAGCCGGCGATGCACGACTGCCCCTGCGAGCTGAAGATGCCGTAGAGGATGCCGTTGACGGCGACGTCGAGATCGGCGTCGGGCAGCACGATGGTCGGCGACTTCCCGCCGAGCTCGAGCGAGGTCGTCTTGAGCAGTCGGGCGGCGGTGGCGGCCAGCTCGCGGCCGGTGTCGGTGCCACCGGTGAAGGACAGGTGCCCGACGCCGGGGTGCTCGACGATCGCCTGGCCGACGGTCCGACCGGGCCCGGGCAGCACGCTGACCAGTCCCTCCGGGAACCCCGCCTCGAGCAGCAGCGCGCCGAGCTCGAGGGCGAGCAGCGGTGTCCACGCGGCTGGCTTGAGGACGACGGCGTTGCCCGCAGCCAGCGCGGGTGCGACCTTCTGGGCATCGGAGGCGATCGGGCTGTTCCACGGGGTGATCGCGCCGACGACACCGATCGGCTCGTGCACCGAGAAGCTCAGGTAGTCACCGCGCGAAGGCGGGATCGCGCCCTCCTGGGTCTCGAGGAGTGCCGCGACGTAGCGGAACGTCCCGGCGGCGCTGGCCACCAGGGCACGCGTCTCGGGCAGCGGCTTGCCGTTGTCGCGGCTCTGCAGCAGCGCCAGCTCCTCGCTACGGGCCTCGATCAGGTCGGCGGTCCGGGCCAGGTGGCGGGCCCGCTGGTGCGGGAGCATCGTTCGCCACGCGACGGCCGAGCCGGCTGCCTCGCCCCGGCGGACGGCGACGTCGACGTCGGCCGGCACGGCGCCGGCCAGAGAGGCGATCGTGCTGCCGTCGGCCGGATCGGTGGCCACGATCTCGGCACCGGCCCCCTCGACCCACTCTCCACCGACGAGGATCCGCCCTTCCGGGGCGAGACGGTCGCTCATGCCGGTGCTCCCGGGACGTGCACGGGCGGGGTGAAGGGACGCGGCATCGGCGGGTACGCCGCCAGGTCGACCTCGACGACGACCGGGCCACCCAGCGCGACCGCCTGCTCGAAGGTGGCCGCGACGTCACCGGGTTCGGCGATCCGCAGGTGGGCCAGCCCCATCGAACGGCACAGCCTGGCGTAGTCGGGCGTCAGCAGGTCGACGCCCGAGCGCGGGCTGCCCAGCGACTCCTGCATGTTGCGCAGCACCCCATAGCCGCCGTCGTTGAACACGACGAGCACCAGCCACGGCGCCTCCTGCGCGAGCGTGGTCAGCTCACCGAGGTGGACGGCGAGGCCGCCGTCACCGACGATGCCGACGGTCGGCTGGTCCGGGCGGGCCAGCGCGGCGCCGATGGCCATGCCGAGTCCCTGGCCGATTCCGCCGCCGCGGGGGAAGACGTTGCTGCGGGGGTCGTGAATCTCGAGCAGCCGGTTGCCCCACGAGCTGGACGCGATGGTGACGTCCCGGGCGACGACGGCGTCGCGCGGCAGCACCTTGCGCAGGGCGTCGGCGAAGGCGGCGTGCTCCCCCAGCCCGGCGCGCTGGGTCTCGCGGACCGCGGCGCGGGTCACCCGAACCCGATGCCCCCAGACCGGGCTCGGCGCGGCGTCGGCGGCCACCAGTGCATCAAGCACGGCCTCGAGGAAGGCCGTGGCGTCGGCGACGACCCCCACGGTCGCCGGGTAGACCCGGCCGATCGCGTCGGGGTCGAGGTCGACCTGGACGTGCGTCGTGGGGACGACGAGGCCGTAGTCGCCGGTCTCGTTGGACCGGAAGTGGGTGCCGATGCTGAGCAGCAGATCGGCGTCAGCGAGCAGGCTGCGGCCGGCGGGCGTGGTGGCGTAGTTGCCGACGCACAGCTCGTGGTCCTCAGACACCGCACCCCGGCCGGAATTGCTCGTGAACAGCGCGGCACCGGTCAGCTCGACGAGTCGCCGCAACACCTCCCCACAACGAGACACCCCTCCGCCCGCCCAGATCGCCGGTCGCTCGCTGGCCCGCAGCAGGCTCACCACCTCGGCCACCCGAACCGGGTCCACCGTGGCGGCCGCCGCACGGGTCGCCTCGGCCGGGAGGGGCGCCGGGACGGCGTACTGCAGGTCGATCGGCCACTCGACGCTCGCCGGGCCGCCGGGCGCGGTGAGCGCCTGCTCGACCGCCTGCTGCAGCAGGACGCCAGCCGACGCGACGTCGGGCACCGTGACGGCGTGCTTCGAGACCGCCGTCAGCATGCCGAGCTGGTCCTTGGTCTCATGGATGAAGCCGCGCCCCGAGCCGAGGTACGGCGTGTCCACCTGCCCGGTCACGTGCAGCACCGAGGTGCCGGCGCTGAGCGACTCGACGAGCGAGCCGGCCGCGTTGCCGGCGCCGGTGCCGGTGCTGGTCAGCGCACAGCCCAGTCCGCCCCGGGCCCGGGCGTAGCCGTCAGCCGCGTTGACCGCGGTCGCCTCGTGCCGGACCGGCACGAACCGGAGGTCGCGGTCCACGGCCTCCACCAGCGGGAGGTTGTGGACGCTGACGATGCCGAAGACGGTGTCGACGTCGTAGCGGCGCAGCAGGTCGACGAGCAGGTCGCCGCCGGTGCGGCCCGGTGCCGGGCTGGTCATGGGTGCTCCTCGGGAGGGGTGGAAGGGATCAGAACAGGCCGCGCGAGACGCCGCCGCAGACGTCGAGCGCCGCCCCGGTGACGTACGACGAGCGCGGGGACAGCAGGAACGCGATCGCCGACGCGACCTCCTCGGCGCGGCCGAAGCGGCCGAGTGCGATGCCCCGGTCGGCGGCGATCTCGCGCTCCCACGTGGCGTAGTCGCGGGTGTCGCCGGAGCCGTCGTAGCGGCGGCGCCACTGGCCGGTGTCGACCAGGCCCAGGCACACCGAGTTCACCCGGACGCCGCGCGCGGCGTACTCGACGGACATCGACTTGGTCAGGTTGAGCAGGCCGGCACGGGCCGCGGACGTCGTCACCAGCCGCGGCTCGGGCTGCTTGGCCAGCACCGCGTTGACGTTGACGACCGAGGCCGCCGGTGACTTCTCGAGCCAGGGCAGCGCCTCCCCGAGGACGTTGAGCACGCTGCTGAACTTGAGGTCGAGCTCGTCGAGGAAGTCGGCGACACGGACGTCGGCGAGCCCCGCCATCCGGGACTGACCGGCGTTGTTGACGACGCCGTCGATGCCGCCGAAGGTCTCGCCCGCGTCGGCGACCAGCGCCGCCACCGCGTCGGCGTCCCGCACGTCGCAGACCTGTGCCACGAGGTTCTCGGGTGACCCGAGCGACGCGACCGCCGCGTCGAGCGCGTCGGCCCGGCGCCCGCACGTGACGACGCGCGCCCCCTCGGCCAGCAGCAGCCCGACGGTGGCGAGACCCACCCCTGAGCTGCCGCCGGTGACGAGGTAGGTGCGGTCGCGCAGCTCCAGGTCCACGGGTCAGTCCCGGGTGACGCCGTGCATGGCCGACGTCTCGGGGTACGTCGGCACCTGGGGCTTCTGGGCGCCGATGATCACGCAGAACAGCGCGTCCTTGTCGCCGTTGTTCTTCAGGCTGCGCGGGACGCCGGCCGGCACGACGATCATGTCGCGGTAGCCGAGGGTGCGCGTGACGACCTGGCCGCCGCGGTGGATGCCGACCTCGACCTCTCCCTCGAGGACGAAGAAGGCCTCCTCGGCGTCGTGGTGGGTGTGCTCGGGGCCCTCCGCGCCGGGCGGCAGCAGCATGTTGGAGAACGTGAAGCCCTGCGACTTGATGGTGCGGTTGTCGTTCTCGTGGTTGCCGGTGGCACCGGAGCCGACGTAGCGGATCTGGGCGCGCTTGAACTGGTCGCCGGCCTTGGCCTGGAAGCCGAGGGTGTCCCAGTCCTCGTGGCGCGTGGCCTGGGTGAGGATGAGCGAGTCGGTGAACTCGGCGAGGTCGTCGGCGGTGTCGTACTGCAGGGTCATGGGATCTTCCTTTCGTGGAGGTCGGTCGCGGGCGCTGCCGCGGCCAGGAGGTCGGCGGCGCGGGCGAAGCCGCGCAGCCAGGCGTTGACCAGGGCAGGACGCTCCTGGTTGGCGAGGTGGCCGGCACCCGGGACGAGCACCAGCGCGGAGCCAGGGACCAGCGCCGCGATCTCGCGGGCCCGCTCCGGTCCGGTCACCCGGTCCTCGGCGCCGGCCATCACCAGCGTGGGTGCGGTGATCCGGACCAGGTCGTCGGTGAGGTCGGTCGCGGCCATCACCTCGGCCGCGCAGGCATACCCCGCCGGCCGTACGGCGGCCGCCATCGTGGCGACGACGTGGTCGACGAGCGCGGGATCGGCATCCGGCGCCAGCAACCGCGGTCCGCGCTGGCGGGCGAAGTCGCCGGCGCCGAGTCGCACCAGGTCGCCCGACCGCTCGCGCATCTGGGCCGCGCGCACCGGGTCGACGCCCGAGCCGAGGCTGGCGCCGATGACCGTGAGGCTGCGGACCAGGCCCCGGTGGGCCGCGGCGGCGCGCAGGGCGAGCACTCCTCCCCAGGAGACCCCGACCAGGTGCACCGGCTCGTCGCCGAACCGGTCCCGCGCCAGGGCGGCCACCTGGTCGACGTACCCGTCGAGGTCCAGGGCCACGTCGGGGTCGGAGGACGCGGCGTACCCGGGGGCGTCCCACGCGACCATCCGCAGCTCGTCGGCGAGCGCGGACAGCTGGGGGCCGAAGGCCAGCGACGACGACCCGATGCCGTGCAGCATCAGCGTCGGCGCGCCGGTGCCGGCCTCGCGGAACGCCAGCACCTAGACCACCCCGCTGGGTCGGCCCACCAGGGCGGCCAACGACCGGAGGACGGCGTGCGGGACGACGCCGCTGGTGCGGGGGTTCTGCGGCGAGGGCAGGTTCTCGATCTCGAACGAGTACCGACCCGCCGCGCCCTCGGCCACGACCCGGTGGCAGGTCAGCTCGGCGGCGGGGTCGGCGATCAGCCGGACGTCGACGAGGTCGAAGTCGCCGACCACCCAGCCCAGCGTGGCCGCGACGTTGAGCGAGCGCGGGAAGAGCCGGGTCGCCTCGCGGGCGTTGCCGCGGAACACCTCGACGGGCTCGGTCGCGACCCGCAGCAGGTCGGCGTCGTGGTCGTCCATCCAGGGCTGCACGAGCGAGGTGGGCAGCTTCGTGGTGGTGACCTCGACCCGGGTCAGCGGGCCTTGGGCAGCGGCGGACGAGAGGATGTCGAGCCCGCCGATGGCGCCCGCGGTGAGCAGGAAGCGGCCCGGTCCGGCGGCGCGGACCGCCGCGGCCACCTCGGGATCGGCCAGGGCGCCCACCGACGTGATCAGCAGGTCGATCCCCCGCTCGAGGATGCCCACCGCGCTCTGCGCGATGACGGCCTGGCCCGCGCACTCGACGACCACGTCGGCCTGGTCGAGCGCGGCCTCCAGCCGCAGCTGGGGAACTCCGAGATCACCCACCGGCTGCGGATCGACGACGGCGACGGGGACGACGTCCGGCACGTCACCGCGCAGCAGTGCGGCGACCACGCTGGCGCCGATCGCCCCGCCACCGATGATGACGGCACGGATCGGGGTGTCCACCGGGGCACTCATGACGCCACCACCGGATCGGCCACCGCGCCACGGTCCTCGACGCCGGCCATGTGCGTGCGCACGTCGGTCGACGGCGGGCCGGCGGTCCCCCACAGGTCGGACAGCTCCGGGACCCGGCGCCAGACCCGGCACAGCCACTGGTCCTCGACGACCTGCGCGACGTCGGAGGTGTACTCGCACACCAGGCCGGCCGGGTCGGCGAAGTAGGAGAAGGTGTTGTTGCCCGGTCCGTGGCGGCCCGGGCCCCACAGCGGTGTGATGCCGTGGTGCTTGAGTGAGCCGATGCCCCGCATGAAGTGGTCCATCGAGGCCATCTCGTAGGCGACGTGGTTGACCGAGGTCCAGGCAGCCTGGTTGAAGGCGATGCTGTGGTGATCGGTGTTGCACCGCAGGAAGGCCATCTGGTGCTCGGACCAGTCGGAGACCCGCATGCCGAGGACCTGGGTGTAGAACGCGACCGCTCGGTCGATGTCGACCGTGTTGAGCACGACGTGGGTGACCCCGATCGGGACGGGGAGGTCACGGCTGCGCGGCGCCACCGAGTGGACGTCGCAGCTGAGCTCGATCCGGCGTCCCTCCGGGTCGACCAGGACCAGGCCGTAGCCGGCAGCGGCGTCGTCGAGCGGCCCGGGCTCGCGCAGGAGCGGGACGCCCTGCGCGACGAGCCGGCGGGCCGCCGCGTCGACCTCGGCCGGCGTACGGACGGCGAAGCTGATCCGGCCGAGCGCGTTGCGCTCGGAGCGGCTGAGCTGAAGCACGTGGTGGTCAGGGCCGGAGCCGCGCAGCCAGGTGTCGTCGGTGTCCTTCTCGACGACCGAGAGGCCCCAGACCTCGGAGTAGAAGTCGCTGCAGGCGGTCACGTCCGGGACACCGAGCTGCACCGACCGCAGGGAGTGCAGTCGCACGACGGGCTGGTTCATGACTCCTCTTTTCCTTAGGACTTAATCTTTAAGTGTTTACTTACTTACTGTCAAGCATGTTGGGTGGAAGAAGTCGGCCGATCGTGGCTAGCATCCGCGTCATGGCTCCCCAGGACGCTGAGGCAATCGAGACGGCCGACGCACTGTCGGACGTCGATCGGTTCGTGCAGCAGTGGCGCGAGCAGCGCCCCGACCTCGACCCGTCCCCCATCGCCCTGTTCGGGCGCGTGCACCGCGTCTACCTGCGCTACCAGGCGGTCATCGCGAAGTCCTTCGACGACTTCGGCCTCAATCCGGCCTCCTTCGACGTGCTCGCGGCCCTGCGCCGGGCCGGCGAGCCCTACCGGATGTCCGGCACCGAGCTGGCCGCCGAGTCGCTGCTGTCCTCGGCCGGCGTCACCTTCCGGCTCGACAAGCTCGAACAGGCCGGCCTGATCACCCGGATCCGCGACACGCACGACCGCCGGGTCGTGCACTCGCAGCTCACGCCGGAGGGCCTGGCGCTCATCGACCAGGTCATCGCCATCCACCTGGCCAACGAGCACCGCCTGCTGGCCGGCGTCGGTGCTGCCGACGCCGACCAGCTGGCCGCGCTCCTGCAGCGGCTCGAGGACTCGATCCTCGCCGCGCAGGAGTAGCGGCACCGGAGTCATCGGCCGCGGTCCGCGCCGATCTGCGCGGCAACGGCCCGCAGGTGGGCGACGCTGTCGAGCACGAACCGTTCGCGCTCCTCGTCGTCGGCCGGTTCGGCGAGGGAGCTGAGCGAGCGCCGCTCGCCACGGGCAACTGCGTCCTCGTAGCCGCGGGCGAGCCGCACCAGCTCCGCGAGCTCGACCGTCGTCATGTCCGGCTGCCCGGCGTGCCACAACGGGTCGTGGATCGGGATCGGCAGCTGGAAGCGCCGTCCCATGATGCCCTCGATCGACAGCGCCTTCCGGGGCGCATCGAGCAGTGCCGTCATCAGCGCCGGCCAGTCGATGACACCCTGCCCGCAGGGCGCGAGCACCCGGCACAGCCCCTGCTCGGTGAAGAACAGGGCACCGTCACGGACATGGGTCTGCCGGGTGTACGGCGCCACGCGTCGCGCCGCCGCCACCGGGTCCTCCCCGCGGATCAGCACGTTGGCCGTGTCGAAGGTGATACCGAACGCGTCGGCGCCACCCTCCTCGACCAGCCGCACCAGCTCGAAGGTCGTGATCTCCTCGTGCGTCTCGATGTTGAGGTGCGAGCCGTGCTCCCGCAGCACCGGTGCGATCTCGGCCATCACCTTGCCGGTCGCGCGCAGCTGGTCGTTCCACGTGACATCGGTCCGGTACCGGTCGCAGGCCAGGCGGCCGGCCAGGTCGAACTTGTAGTTCGCCGTGGCCGCCCAGATCTCGTGGATCCCCGCGTCGGCGCAGGCCGCCACGATCCGCTCGATGCCTGCCAGGTAGTCCCCGTCACCGAGGGCCCGGATCTCGGGCGCCTCCGGGGCCGCGAAGGGGTTGATCTTCGCGGCCCCGACCTCGAGGTACAGGCCGAGGTCGTCGGCCTGCTCCCGCAGCGCGCGGAGCTCGCCGACATCCAACGTCGGGCTGAGCTCGAGCGCCGACCGGAAGAACACGCCTTCCAGGCCGGCCTTCGCCGCCTTCTCGAGCAACCACGCGGCATCGGTGCCCGCGGGGGCCGGGAACTTCGAGCTGTCCGTGCCGATCCGGAACCCGAGGTCACTCGTCATCGAGGACGTCCTCGCCCTCACCGGACAGGTCGACGAGCCCGCGGCGGAACACGTTGTGCGGGTCGTACTCCCGCTTCACGGCGACCAACCGGTCGTACTTGTCGCCGTAGGCGTACCGCGCCGCGCTCTCGTCACCGGCCACGCTGGTGAAGTTGATGTAGGTCCCGTTCTTGTACGGGTCCATCTCGGCGTCGAAGCCCGACACCCAGTCCATCAGCTCCGGCGCCTCGGACGGGAACTCCCACTCCGCACCGGCGCTGGCCATGAACTTCGCTGACGTACGGTCGCTGGTGGAGGTCGCCATCGGGTCGACGCGCGCCGCCTGCCCACCGCGGGGGTAGAGCTGGTAGGGGCAGGCGAAGTGCGGTGCGATCGTCGAACGAGCCTGCAGCGGCCGGCCGGGGTAGGCATCAGACCACTTGAGGACGGTGTCGATCGCCTCGTCGGGGAACTCGTTGAGCATGCTGTTCTTCCAGTACCGGCGCACGCCGTAGCGGAAGTCGTCGTCGCAAGCGCGCTGCAGCTCGACGTGGGGCACCTGGTACTCGGTCTGCCACACCGGCGAGCCGGCACCGATCATGCCGTCGGTCAGCCGGCGGCCCTCGTCGGCGTCGCCCCAGTGGATGGTCGCGACCGAGACGACCTGGCTCCCGCGGTACTTCGCGGGCACGACGGTCCAGAAGTCCGGCACCTCGACAGTGCGGGCGTAGGTGACGACGTTGTCCTCGGCGTCGTAGCTCCAGTCACGGAAGTGCTGCAGGACCCGCTTGCGGTCCTCACCCACGTAGAACGCCTGACGCACGTTGGCCTTCATGGTGAAGGGCGTGGAGCGGAACGTGAACTTCGTGGCGATGCCGTAGTTGTGGCCGGCTCCGCGCACCGCCCAGAACAGCTCGGGGTGCTCGTTCTCGTTGACGGTGAGGATCCGGCCGTCGGCGACGACGAACTCCACCTCGACCACGTGGTCGGTGGTCAGGCCGTACATCCGCGACAGGTAGCCGGTGCCGCCGCCGAGGGTCAGCCCCGCGACGCCCGTGTGCGAGACCGTGCCCGCGGGGACGACGACACCGTGCTCGGCGCACGCGCGGTCGAGGTCACCCAGCCGGCAGCCCGCACCCGCGGAGACCGTGCCGGCGGCGTGGTCGAAGGTGACCTCCTTCATCGGGCCGGTGTCGAGCAGCACGGCACCGTCGATGACGGCGGTGCCCGCCAGGTTGTGGCCGCCGCCGCGGACGGTGACCTCGTAGCCGTTCTGCAGCGACCAGGTCAGCGCGCGGGAGACGTCCTGGGCGGTGCGGCAGGACACGATCGCCGCCGGGCTGCGGTCGATGTCGGCGTTCCAGACGTGCCGCTCGAGGTCGTAGTGCCGCTCCCCGGGCAGGATCACGGGGCAGTCCACGGCGCTCTTCAGCCCGGCGATGTCCGCCCGGGTCGCGTTCGCGGTCGTGCTCATGGGATGTACTCCTTCGTCGGTTGGGTGTGGTCTCCGGCAGCGGTGACGCTGCGGAGGTGCCCGGCACTTCGGCGGAGGAATTCCTCCCGCGTGAACAGCCCGCCCGCCCGCAGCAGCGCTGCGTCGGGACGATCGAATGAGCGGACGTGGTGCTCGTAGGCACCGACGCAGTCGAGGACCGCGCCAAGCTCGAGGGGATCCAGGTCGGGGTGGGCGGCCCGCCAGCGCGGGTCGTCGTGCCAGACCTGCATCGCCGGCTGGTGGGGACCCGCCGGCTCGATGGAGAGGTGGAGGCCGGGATTCGCCCCCAGCAGCACGCCGAGGACGTCGGCCCAGTCGATGACGCCGTCGCCGCAGGGCAGCAGGTAGCGGTCGAGTGCATCCGGACCCGCGACGATCGCGACATCGCGCAGGTGGCACATCCGGGTGTACGGCGCCACGCGGCGAGCCGCCGCCTCGGCTGTCTCGCCGTGCACGTAGACGTTCGCGGTGTCGAAGGTGACTCCGAGGACGTCGGGGCCGACCGCCTCCACGAGCCGCACCACGTCGTGCGTGGTGATCTCCTCGTGGGTCTCGAGGTTGAGGTGCGATCCGCATGCCCGAAGCACCGGTGCCAGCTGGTGCAGCAAGCCCTCCGTCGCGGCCATCTGGTCGCCCCAGGGCGCGTCACGGCGGTAGCGGTCGTTCTTGTGCAGCCCCGGGAGCCCGGCCTGGAAGTTGCCGGTCGCGGTCCACAGCTCGTGGCAGCCGATCGCCGCCGCGGCCTCGATCATCCGCTCCATGCCGGCGACATAGCTGCCGTCGCCGAGCCTCCGGATCTCCGGCAGCTCCGCGGTCATGTAGGGGTTGACCTTGCCGACCCCCAGCTCGAGGTAGAGACCCAGGCTCGCCGCAGCGTCGGCGACCTCGCGCAGCAACCCACCGTCGAGCGTCGGCGAGAGCTCGTACAACGTGCGCACGAGGACACCGTCCATCCCCAGCGCTACGGAGTCGGCGAGCACCTGCGGCCACGACGCGTCGACGGTGCCCTTGAGGGAGCGGTGCGGCGAGGGGAGCTTGACGTCGGCACCGACCAGGGCGTTCACGCCGTCCTCCGCTCGGTCGCGGCGGCCGCGCGCCGCGCGCGGTCCCGGTCCGGGTCGGGGATCGGGATCGCGGCCAGCAGGCTCCTCGTGTAGTCGTGCTGCGGGCGGTCGAACACGTCGGCACATGCGCCGTTCTCGACCACCACGCCGCGCTGCATGACCATCACGTCGTGGCACAGATGACGCACCAGCGCCAGGTCGTGGGCGACGAACACCACCGCCAGGCCGAGCTGCTGCTGCATGTCGAGCAGCAGGTTGACGACCTGCGCCTGGACCGAGACGTCGAGCGCCGAGACGGGCTCGTCGCAGACGAGCACGCGTGGACCGACGGCCAGCGCGCGGGCGATCGCGATCCGCTGCCGCTGGCCGCCGGAGAAGGAGCGCGGGAATCGGTCCAGCACGGTCGCGTCGAGGCCGACCAGCTCCAGCACCTCGACGACCCGGGTCCGGCGCGCCTCACGGGACGCGGCCATCCGGTGGATGTCCAGTCCCTCCCCGACGATCGTCTCGACGGTCATCCGCGGGTTCAGGCTGGAGTAGGGGTCCTGGAAGACCATCTGGACGTCGCGCCGGAAGCGGCGCCGGGTCGCGCGGTCGGCGCGCGCCAGCGGGGTGCCGTCGAAGAGCACCTCTCCGGCATCGGCCCGTTCCAGCCCGACGACGCACCGCAGCGTGGTCGACTTGCCGCTGCCGGACTCGCCGACGATGCCGAGGATGGCACCGGGACCGACGCTGAAGCTGACGTCGTCGACGGCGCGCGTCGCGTCACGTCGCGAGCCGAACGACCGGACCAGGCCGCGGGCCTCCAGGATCGGTGTCGCGTCGGTGGCGGTGGTGGTCATCGGTTCCCCTCCCCCGCGAGTGCGAGCGGGTGGTGGCAGGCGACGTCGGCGGCGCCGAGGCGTCGTACGTCGGGACGGATCTCGGTGCAGTCGGCGTCGGCACGGGCGCAGCGCGGGTGGAAGGCGCAGCCGCCGGGCCGCGATGTCGGCTGGGCCGGGCTGCCGGCGATCGGCGCGAGGGCGCCGTCCCGGTCGACCCGGGGCACAGAGGCCAGCAGACCTGACGTGTAGGGGTGGCGGGGCGTTCGGTAGAGCTCGCGCACCGGTCCGGTCTCGACCCCGCGGCCGGCGTACATCACCGCGACCCGGTCGGCGAAGCCGGCGACCAGGCCGAGGTCGTGCGTGATCAGCACGACGCCCATGCCCAGCTCCGCGACGAGCGAGTCGATCAGCGAGAGCACCTGCTCCTGCACGCGGACGTCGAGCGCGGTCGTCGGCTCATCGGCGATGAGCAGGTCCGGGTGGGCCACGATGGCCATCGCCAGGCAGACCCGCTGCCGCATGCCGCCGGAGAACTCGTGCGGGTAGGCCCGCATCCGCCGCTCGGCGTCCGGGATGCCGAGCCGGTCGAGGGTCTCGACGGCTCGCTTGCGAGCCTCGGCCCTGCCGACCCCGTGCACGCGCAGGGACTCCATCACCTGGCTTCCGATGGTGCGCACCGGGTTGAGGGTGGTCATCGGGTCCTGCAGCATCAGGCCGATCCGACGGCCTCGATGGGCCCGCATCTCGCGGTCGCTGAGGGCGAGCAGGTCGGTGCCGTCGAGGCGCACCTGGCCGGCGACCGAGGCACGATGGTCGAGCCGGAGCAGTGCCCGCGCGGTGACCGACTTGCCCGAGCCGGACTCGCCGACGAGGGCGACCCGCTCGCCGCGGGCCACGGTCAGGTCGAACCCGGAGACGATCTCCACGGAGCCGGCCGCACTCGGGTAGCTCACCCTCAGGTCGCTCACCTCGAGGAGCGGCCGGGGTGCGAGATCCTTCCCCGGGGCTGGGACGGGTACCTCCTGGTTGAGGCTCACGATGTCGAGACCTTTCATGCCAGCCCCGCGTCGGGGTGGTTGCGGTTGCGCAGCGAGTCACCGGCGAGGGCGAAGGCGAGGGCCGTGATGGTGATGAGCAGGCCGGGGACCACGGAGATCCACCAGGCGTTGGTGAGGTAGCGCGAGCCGGTCTCGACCATCGCTCCCCACTCGGCGCTCGGCGGCTGGGCGCCGGCGCCGACGAAGGAGAGGCCGGCCATGATCAGGGTGGCGCCGCCGATCTCCAGGGTGGCCTGGACGTAGACGCCGTCGAGCGAGTTGGGCAGGACGTGGCGCAGCATCAGCCGCCAACGGCTGGCACCGAGCACCCGGGCTGCCTCGACGTACGGCGAGGTGATCACGGTGCGCATCTCGGCGCGGGCGATCCGGGCGAAGCCGGGCCACCAGGCCACGACCATCGCGATGACCGCTGAACGGAGGCTCGGGCCGAGTGCGACGGCCACGCCGAGCGCCATCACCATGACCGGCAGCGACAGCGTGATGTCGCAGAACCTCATCACGATGTCGTCGACCCAGCGGCCGCCGATCGTGGCGATCGAGGCCACCAGGATGCCGATCAGCGCTGCGCCGGCGACGGCCATCAGGGCACCGAGGATGGAAGCCCTCGCGCCGGCGAGGGCACGGCTCAGCACGTCGCGACCGAGGCCGTCGGTGCCGAGCAGGTGGTCGCCCGAGGGCGCGCGGAGGGCTTGGCCGAGGTCGACCGAGTAGGGATCGTGGGGCGTCAGCAGCGGACCCACGACCGCGAGGACGAGCAGGGCGACGACGGTGCCGTAGGCGATCCGGTCGAGCCACGGCACCCGGCGGCGGGTACGGCGTACGCGCGGCACGGCGTGGGCGGCGGCAGCGGTGGTCATGCGGAGGCCCTCCGGGTCTCGAGGAGGCGGACGCGCGGGTCCGCGGCGAGCTGGACGAGGTCGACGGCCAGGCCGACGAAGGTGACGATCACGCCGACGACGAGCACCATGCCGATCACCGCGAAGGTGTCCTTCTGGGCGACGGCCTGGGTCAGGTAGCTGCCGAAGCCGGGCCGGCTGAAGACGGTCTCGACCATGACGGCGCCGCCCATCATCCAGCCGACCTGCAGACCGACCAGGGTGCTCACGGGGGCGATGGCGTTGCGCAGGCCGTGCTGCAGCAGCACGGTGCGCTCCGGCGCGCCCTTCGCCCGCGCCGCGGTGACGTGGTCAGCCTCGAGCGCGGTGATCATCGAGCCGCGGACGACCCGGATCACGAACGACATGAACGGGATCGCCAGCACCGCGGCCGGCAGCACCAGGTGGGCCAGTGCGTCGGAGAAGGCGGTGAGGTCGCCGGCGAGCAGGCTGTCGACGGTGAGGAAGCCGGTGCGTCGCGGCACCTCGACGCCGAGGGTCGAGACACCCGAGATGGGCACCAGGCCGAGCTTCCGGCCGATCAGGGTCTGGGCGATCATGGCCAGCCAGAAGGTCGGCAGGGCGCCGCAGAAGATCGCGGCCAGCCGCACCGAGTTGTCGGTCCGTGTGCGGTGCCGGGCCGCGGCCAGCACCCCGAGCGGCACGCCGCAGGTCAGGTTGATGACCATCGCGAGGCCGACCAGCTCGACGGTGTAGGGGATCAGCTGCTGCAGGTCGCCGAGCACCGGCTGGAACGTGAAGATCGACGTCCCCAGGTCGCCGTGCAGCAGGCGGCCGAGGTAGTTGACGTACTGCTGGAGGACGGACTCGTCGAGGCCCAGCCGCTGGCGCACGACCTCCACCTGCTCAGGGGTGGCCGTGACGCCAGCGGCTGCCTGCGCTTCGTCGCCCGGGATCGCCTTGATCAGGAGGAAGACGATGGTGACGACCCCCCACAGCGTCGTGACCAGCAGCGCGAGTCGTCGCGCGAGGTATCGGGCGAGAAGCGAAGGTGCCATCAGTCGGTCAGTCCTCGATCTGGTAGGTCTGCGGCATGTAGCCGGTGTGGGCGGGGTACAGCTCGACCCCCGTGACCGTCTTCGGTACGACGACCGTGGTCACCTCGTCCGCGACCGGCATCGACGCCGAGTCGTCGACCAGCGCCTGCTCGACCTGCTTGTAGAGGTCGCACCGCGCATCGGCGTCGCCGGTGGCGTTCGCCTCGTCGAGGAGCTTGTCGACGGCCGGGTTGCCGTACTGCCCGAAGTTCGTCGAGGTCTCGCGGAACTTCGAGTGGTAGCGCGTCGTCAGCAGGCTGCCCACGTCGGGCGTCGGCGGGTTGTCCCAGATGACCGCCATGTCCGGCGTCGTCGCGACCGAGCCGAGGGACTCGATGTAGGTCGGGTAGTCGACGGTCTTGAGCTTCACCGTCACCCCGAGATCCCGCAGCGTGGACTGCAGCGCGGTGGCCGCGTCGGCCTGCTCGGCGAAGATCGACTGGTAGGCGAGGGTCAGTTCCTTGCCGCTCGACGCGAGCCCCTTGAGCAGGGTGCGCGCCTGGTCGAGGTCCTGCTCGAAGGGCGCGATCTCCGGGCGACAGTCCATCACCGCCGGCGCGACACCCGTCGCGACGGCGCCGTGGCCGCCCAGGATGGTGTCGACGTGGGCCTGGTAGTCGTAGGCCAGGCGGATGCCCTGGCGCACCGACGGGTCGTCGAACGGCGCGCGCTGGGTGTTGAAGTAGACGTAGAGGCCCTGGGCCTTCGCGAGCTCGACCGAGGTGAAGTGGTCCTGCTCGAGGACGGTGGCCAGGTCCTGCGGCTCGATGCCGTCGGCGACGTCGATGTTGCCGGCGAGCATCTCCTCGCGCTGGGTGGAGCTCTCCGGGATCAGCCGGTAGACGATCTTGTCGGGGGCGGCGGCGTTGGCGTCGCCCGTGAAGTCGGCGTACTTCTCGAAGATGATCTGACGGTTCGGCTTGAAGTCCTCGAGCGTGTAGGGGCCGCTCCCGGCCTCGTGGGAGGCGAGCCAGGACTGGCCCTGGTCGGAGCCGGCGTTCTTCTCCACGAGGGCGGAGTTGACGACGTAGACCTTCGCGAGTCCGCCCAGGAAGAGCGAGGACGGAGCGGACAGGTTGATCTTGACCTCGGTCGGGCTGACCACCTCTGCAGAGGCGTAGTCGGAGAGGAACTGGGCGACACCGACGCCGAGGCCCTTCGCCCGGTCGAAGGTGTACTTGACGTCCTCCGCCGTCACGGGCGCACCGTCGTGGAACTTCGCGCCGTCGCGCAGTGTGAAGGTCACCGACCGGGCGTCGTCGGCGACGGTCCACGCCGTGGCCAGGCGCCCCTGCAGGGTGCCGTCGGGGTCGTAGTCGACGAGCGACTCGTACATCGGCACCACCGACTGGTCGACCGTGCTGTTGTCGGCCAGCACCGGATCGATGTTGGGCACCGTGCCATCGACGCCGAAGGTGAGGGTCGTGTCGCCGGCAGCACCCGAGCCGCTGGGATCGGCAGCACAGGCGGTGGCAGTCCCCAGCGCGAGGGCCGCCAGGCCGAGGCCGACCACCCTCTTCGTCCGAAAGGTTCTCACTCCGTGCTCCTTCTGTCTGTGTCCGCCTGTGAGCCAACTCACCCGGCGTGTATACATAGAACAGCACAGACAGCCGGAGCACCACAAGCCTTTCATCTAACTTTTTAAGCCCTTAAATAATGATTCACGCCTTGGTACGGTGGTTTTGGCCTCGAGAGACCGGCAACGGGATCCCGAGGTCGCGACCGCCACCAGTTCATTTGGTATACGAGGAGTCCGAACGTGACCGAGTTCCCCACCCTGACGACCGCCGAGCGCGACCGGCGCTACGCCGGCGTCCGCGCCCTCATGGACCGGGCGGGCCTCGACGCCGTCCTGGTCTCGGGACAGGGCCGCGACCAGCTCGACCGGTACCTGACCAACGAGGGCACCCGCAGCTACTGCGTGCTCCCACGCCACGGCGACCCGGTGTCCGTCGTACCGACCGGCAACATCACCCTGGGCCGGTACGACGAGCCCGGCAGCCGCTACGAGCGCTGGGTCACCGACCAGCGACTGACCCGCCCGGGGCACCAGCTCGGCGACGTGCTCGCCGACCTCGGCCTCGCCACCTCCACCATCGGCGTCGTCGGCCTCCGCAGCCGAGCACCGGCCAGCATCGCCGGCACCATCCCCTTCGGGACCTGGCAGCGCGTCCTGGACCGCCTGCCCGAGGCCAGCTTCGTCGACGTGCACGCCGAGTTCGAGCAGCTGATGCTGGTCCACAGCGAGGCCGAGCTGACGATGATCCGGCACTCGGCGGCGATCGGCGAGGCCGCGTGCGCGGCGATGATCGAGGTCGCCGGCGCGGGAGTCAGGGAAGCCGCGATCTCGGCCGCGGGCATGCAGTCGGTGACCGCCGCCGGCGGCCTGTGGCTCAACGGACCCCAGCGCAGCGGCGCGGAGCGGCTCGGCTGGGCCGGCCCGGACTGGCCCTGGATGGGCGGTGGGTCGAGGGTCCTGGAGAAGGGCGACGTCTACGGCGCCGAGCTGTTCACGCTCTACGGAGGCTTCGAGTCGCAGCAGCAGGTCGAGATCTCCGTCGGCCAGCCGGACGACGTCCATCGCCGGCTCGAGGAGGTCGCGGTCGAGGCCTACACCCGCGGCGTCGAGTACCTTCACGTCGGCGGAACCTTCGCCGAGCTGTGCGCGATCATGGAGCAGCCGCTGCGCGAGGCAGGAGCGTGGAACATGGGACCGGTCGTGCAGACCGTCTCGCCCGTCATCTACAACGGTGCGACCCACGTGGGGATGGACCTGCAAGCCGGGCTGGCCGGCGTTCCCCTCCCCCACACGACACCGCGCGACGGCGACTTCGTGATCGAGCCAGGTGTCGCCTTCGCCTTCGAGCCGAACGCCTGCCTGGACCGGTCTCGGGTGAGCATCGGCGGCACGGTGATCGTCACCGAGCACGGCGTCGAGGAGCTCAACTCCCTCTGCCTCCGGGTGAACGTGGTCTAGGCGATGCTCGACATCCATCACCCCGAGGGGGACGACGAGCTCACCGAGGACCTCCTCGTCGACCGCATCTACGCCGACCTCGTCGAGCGGATCGTCTCCGGCTCCATCGCTCCGGGCGAACGACTGCGCGAGACCCATGTCGCCGACATGCTCGACGTCTCGCGGGTTCCCGTCCGCGAGGCGCTGCGGCGCCTCGAGTTCGACGGCCTGGTCGAGATCCGGCCACGCCGCGGCGCGACCGTGCGGCAGTTGACGATCGCGGACGTCGAGGAGCTCTTCGACGTCCGCGAGGCGCTGGAGGTGCTGGTCGCCCGGCTGGCGGCGCGACACATCAACGAGCACGGCATCGCCCTGCTCGAGGAGGCTCTCGCGCGGTCCGGGGACGCCCACCGGACGGGCGACGAACGACACGTCGCGGCCGCGACCTCCCAGTTCCACGAGGTGATGCTGGACCTGACGGGCAGCAGCCTGCTCAAGGCGCTGATGCGGGTGGTGTCGGGGCGGGTGCACTGGCTGTTCCGGCTGACCACCTTCCGCGGCGACCACGGCCACGGCGCCGAGCACGAGGCGCTGCTCGACGCGATCCGCAACGGGGACGAGGAGATCGCCGCGGCGCTCGCGTACGCCCACGTGGCCCGCGGCCGGCGCCCGACGCTGGAGGCGCTCGCCTCTATGTTGGACGGGTGAGCCGACCGACGATCCTCCGCGTGCCCCCACTCAGCCCGCAGCTCCACGACGCCGTCGGTGAGCGGTACGACGCCGTCGACCCCGCCGACCTCCCGGCTCGCGCGGGCGACGTGGTCGGGATCGTCAGCAGCAACGCCGGGCAGGTCGGCAGCGACCTGATCGCGTCGCTGCCCAACCTCGGCGTGATCGCCAACCACGGCGTCGGCTACGACAACATCGACGTACCCGCTGCCCTGGCCCACGGGATCGCGGTCAGCAACACCCCCGAGGTGCTCGACGACGCGGTCGCCGAGACGGCGGTTGCCCTGCTGCTCGCCGTACGCCGCGAGATGGTCGTCGCCGACCGTTTCGTCCGCGAGGGCCGCTGGCCGGCGGGCGCGTTCCCGCTGACCGCGCAGGTCGCCGGCAGCCGGGTCGGCATCATCGGCCTGGGCCGGATCGGGCAGGCCGTGGCCACCCGGCTGGAGGCCCTCGGCTGCACGGTCGGCTACCACAACCGCAGCCAGGTCGCCGATGTCTCCTACGCGTACGCCGCCTCCCCGGTCGAGCTGGCCGCATCCGTCGACAGCCTCGTGGTCGTCGTACCCGGCGGATCCGCGACCGACGCGCTGGTGGACCGCGAGGTGATCGACGCCCTCGGACCGGACGGGGTGCTGGTCAACGTCGCCCGCGGCTCGGTCGTCGACCAGCCCGCGCTCATCGCCGCACTCCAGGACGGCCGGCTCGGTGGCGCAGGCTTCGACGTCTACGCCGACGAGCCGAACGTCCCGGCCGAGCTGACCGCCCTCGACAACGTCGTCCTGCTCCCCCACGTCGCCTCGGGCACGCACGTCACGCGGGCCGCGATGCGGGAGCTGACGCTCGCCAACCTCGACGCCTGGCTGGCCGACGGCGCCCTGCGTACGCCGATCCCGGAGATGTCGGCTCAGTAGCTGAACGACGTCGCGCCCTCCTCGCCGATCCACTCCCACATCGGGACGGTGCCGCCGATCTCGGCACCCTTGATCAGGTTCTCCGGGTCGAGCGCCTTCGCGTTGAAGCACAGCGGGCACACGAGATAGGTGCCGCCTGCCGCGAGGAAGCGCTCCAGCAGCTCGGGGAGCGACGGGCAGCCCTCGCAGGAACGGCCGACCGCGACGCCGGGTACGGCGAGGCGCACGGCCTCCTTGGTCAGGAACATCAGCGTCGGGCGTCCGTGCTCGGCCGCGCCGAGCGCGACCAGGAACGCCACGGTGACCCGCTCGGGGTCCTCCATCCCGGTGGCCAGGCTGACCACTGCCTTGTTCGACATCGTCGTCTCCTTCGTCGGTGCGGCGGGTGTTCGCCGATGCATCCGACGCTAGGAATCCGGGGCACCAGCGGGCATCGGTGCCGACGCGCAGTCGCGGCTGCTCACCAGCAGGCGACGCGTACGCGCAGGATCAGGACCGCGGGTCGAGCCCGAGGACCCGGCAGACCGCGGCGGCGCGCGCCGTCCGCCCGGACAGGCCGAGCTTGAGGTAGACGTTCTGGAAGTGCCGCTCGACCGTGCGCACGCTCAAGGTGAGGCGCTCGGCGATGGCGGTGTTGTCGAGGCCCTCGGCGGCGAGCAGCAGGATCTCGCGCTCACGGGCCGACAGGTGGTCGACCGGTACGACGACCCGGTCGGCGGCGAGGAAGCCCGCCACCTCGGCGCGGAACACCGGCCAGGCCGGCTCGTCCGCGAGCAGCACGTGGTTGCGGGAGTCGAGCATCACCAGCCGCGCGTCGGGGATCGCGGCCGCGAGACGTGGCCCCCATCCGGGCGCGACCCGGTCGCCCTCGGCGTGCAGGACCAGCGTGGGTGCGCTGATCCCCGGCAGCAGGTCGCGTACGTCGACCGCGTGGCGGGCGATCCGGCTGCACACCGCGTTCTCGGTGTTGGTCGAGGTGCGCTGCAACTCGTCCATCCAGGCCATCTGCTGCTCGGTGGCGTCGGGGATGAAGGCGTTCGTGAACACCCGCCGGAACAGCGGGTCCGGTCGCGCCCAGCCGGCGCGGATCATCGCCCGGAAGGCCTCCTCGGCGGCCTCGTCCTCCTGCTGGATGCCGCCGCCGGCCATGCCGCCGTACAGCACCAGCCGGCTGACCTGGTCCGGGTGCGCATTCGCGTAGGCGACAGCGACCGGCGCCCCTCCCGACATCCCGAGCACGGCGAACCGGTCGAGCCCCGCGGCGGCGACCAGGGTCTCGAGGTCGGCCAGGCGGCGCTCGAGGGAGAAGTCGGAGACCTCCCACTCGGAGAGCCCGAACCCGCGCTCGTCGTACCTGATGACGGTGGCGACGTCGCCGAGGTCGTCGAGGAAGTGCCGCCACACCGGGCTCTGCCAGTCGTGCTGCAGGTGGCTGAGCCAGCACGACACGATGAGCAGCGGCGGACCCGAGCCGTGGCGCGCCCACGCGATCCGCACACCGTCGTCGGTGCGGCAGAAGCGGACCTCCTGGGTCACGGCACTCGCCACGAGCGAAGCGTACGCCCGCCGGGCTCGGGCTACCCGACGAACGCGGACCCGGAATCTTGGCCGTGCCGACAGCCCGCAGCACCGTCGCGTTCCCGATGCTGGGCAGCATGCACCAGCAGGCACCGGACCGCGCCCTCCCGTCGCTCGACGCGATGGTCGCCGACCTCGAGGCGCTGGTGACCTGCGAGTCGCCGTCGGAGGACCTGGAGGCGGTCGCGCGCAGCGCCGAGGTGGTCGCGGAGCTCGGCACCCGCCTGCTGGGCGTCGCGCCCGAGCGGATCGTGCTCGACGGCTGGACCCACCTGCGCTGGCGGTTCGGGACCGCGCGCAGGGTGCTGGTGCTCGGCCATCACGACACCGTCTGGCCTCTCGGCTCGCTCGGGACCCACCCCTTCGGCGTCGCTGACGGCGTCCTGCGCGGGCCTGGCTGCTTCGACATGAAGGCCGGCCTCGTGATGGCGCTGCACGCCCTCGCCGCGCTCGACGACCGCGACGGCGTCACCCTCCTCGTCACCGGCGACGAGGAGATCGGCTCCCCCTCCTCGCGCGCCCTGATCGAGCACGAGGCCCGTGGTTGCGCTGGTGCGCTGGTCCTGGAGGCCGCCGGCCCCGGCGGGGCGCTGAAGACCGAGCGCAAGGGTGTCTCCCGCTACGACGTCCTCGTCACCGGCCGCGCCGCCCACGCAGGCCTCGAGCCCGAGCGCGGCATCAACGCCACCATCGAGGTCGCCCACCAGGTGCACGCCGTGGCCGCGATCGCCGACCCCGAGCGGGGTACGACGGTCACGCCGACCCGCCTCGACGCCGGCACCACGATCAACACGGTGCCCGCAGCGGCCGGGTTCGGGGTCGACGTACGGGTGCGCGACGAGGTCGAGCAGGACCGGGTCCATGCCGCGATGCACGCACTGCGGCCGGTGCTCCCGGGCGCGGACGTCGAGGTCGTCGGTGGGCCGAACCGGCCACCGCTGACACCCACCGCGACCCACGCCCTCTACGCCCGCGCCGCCCGACTGGCAGCCGACCTCGGCCTGGGCAGGGTCACCTCGATCTCCGTCGGCGGCGCGTCCGACGGCAACTACACCGCAGGGGTCGGCACCCCGACCCTGGACGGCCTCGGCGCCGTGGGCGGCGGGGCGCACGCCGACGACGAGCACGTGCTGGTCGCCGAGCTCCCCGGCCGGACCGTTCTGCTGGCCGCCCTGGTCGCCGACCTGCTGAGCGGGGACGACGCGTGACCACCTCCGCCTGGACCGACGCCGACAAGGTCGCCGCGAGCGCGGGGATCACGATCCGCACCCTCGACGACATCGCCGAGCTCGAGCAGGTGCGCCGCCTCTACGAGCGGATCTGGCGCACCGGTGCCACCAACCCGCCGGTGACCGCGGACCTGCTCCGCGCGATGGCGAAGGCGGGCAGCTACGTCAGTGGTGCGTACGACGGCGACGAGCTCGTCGGCGCCTGCTTCGGCTTCTTCTCCGCCCCGGCGCGGGACGCACTGCACAGCCACATCGCCGGTGTGGCCGGGCGGATGGCCGGCCGGCACGTCGGTCTCGCCCTCAAGCTCCACCAGCGCGCGTGGACGCTCGACCAGGGGGCCGGCGCGATCACCTGGACCTACGACCCGCTGATCCGTCGCAACTCCTGGTTCAACCTCGGCAAGCTCGCAGCCGACGTCACCGAATACCTCCCCGACTTCTACGGGCCGATGGACGACGACATCAACCGCACCGACGCGACCGACCGGGTGCTGGTGCGCTGGACGCTGACCGCGCCCGACGTCGTCGCGGCCTGCGCAGGGACGCCCCGCGGTGCCGACGTCGAGCGGCTGCGCGCGGACGGTGCGGTCGTCGCCCTGGAGGCATCCGCGGCGGGCGGCCCGATCGTGCGGCCGGCGTACGGGCGCACGGTGCTGGTCGGCGTACCCGCGGACGTCGAGGGTCTGCGCGAGCAGGACCCCGCACTGGCCGGCACGTGGCGCGAGGCGCTGCGGGAGGTGCTCGGCGGGCTGCTCGCGGGTGGCGCGCTGGTCAAGGGATTCGACCGATCGGGTTGGTACGTCGTGGAGAGGCAGGAAGCGCAGTGAAGCTGACCGGTGTGGAGCTCCGGACCGTCGAGGTGCCCTTGGTGGCGCCGTTCCGGACGTCCTTCGGGACCGAGACGGTACGCCGGGCACTGCTCGTGCGTGCCGTCACCGACGACGCCGAGGGCTGGGGCGAGTGCGGCGCCGGGACCGGTCCGTTCTACTCCTCGGAGTACACCGAGGCCGCGGCGGACGTGCTGGAGCGGTTCCTGGTGCCGATGGTTGCGGGTGTCGAGGACCTCGACGGGCACCGGGTCGCGCCGGCGCTGGAGTCCGTCCGCGGGCACCGGATGGCCAAGGCGGCCCTGGAGACGGCAATCCTGGACGCCGACCTGCGGGCCCGGGGTGTCTCGTTCGCGCACGCGCTGGGCGCGGTCCGCGACACGGTGCCCTGCGGCGTCTCGGTCGGCATCACCGAGTCGATCCCCGCGCTGCTGGACGTGGTCGAGGGCTACCTCGCCGACGGGTACCTGCGGATCAAGCTCAAGATCGAGCCGGGCTGGGACGTCGAGCCGGTCCGCGCCGTGCGTGAGCGGTTCGGCGACATCCTGCTGCAGGTCGACGCCAACACGGCGTACCGCCGCAACGACGCCCGACACCTCGCCCGGCTCGACGCCTTCGACCTGCTGCTGCTCGAGCAGCCGCTGCCGGAGGACGACCTGCTCGGCCACGCCGAGCTCGCTCGCGCAGTGCGTACGCCGATCTGCCTCGACGAGTCGATCGTCTCCGCCCGCGCCGCGGCGGACGCGATCACGCTCGGTGCCTGCTCGATCGTCAACATCAAGCCCGGCCGGGTCGGTGGCTACCTGGAGGCGCGCCGGATCCACGACGTGTGCGTGGCCCATGGCGTGCCGGTCTGGTGCGGCGGCATGCTCGAGACCGGGCTGGGCCGGGCCGCCAACCTGGCGCTCGCCGCACTGCCCGGGTTCGCGCTGCCCGGCGACACCTCGGCATCCGAGCGCTACTACGCGACCGACCTCACGTCGCCCTTCGTGCTGGAGGACGGTCACCTCACGGTGCCGACCGGACCCGGCCTCGGGGTCAGTCCGCTGCCGGACGTGCTCGACGAGGTCACCGTCTCTCGTACCTGGCTGCCTGTCTGATCCCACCGGAATGTGGCACGATTTCGTCGTGTCGGACGAACGACGACCCCGCTGGCCGCGACTAGCGTCGGCTGCGTGACGACCGTGGCCGACCTCCCCCGCGCCGGACTCGCTCGCGTCGTCGAGGAGCTCGGCAGCACGCTGCTCGAGGTGGTGTGCGGCGAGGTGCAACGCCCCGAGGAGATCGGCGGCGTCGTCATCGACGACCCGCTCGACGAGCCGGAGCTGCCCGAGCACGCGCTGGTCCTCGGCGTCGGGCTGCACGAGCCGTCGGCGATCGCCGAGGCGGTCGAGCGGCTCGGCGCGCAGGGGGCGCTCGGGCTGGTCGTCCGGGCGCCCGTGGAGGTGACCGACGAGCTCGCGGCGGCCGCCCGCCGTACCGGCGTCTCGATCCTCGCCCTCGCCCGCGGCGCCGCCTGGACCCACCTGGCCGGGATGATCCGCGGCCTCACCAGCGACGGCCCGCAGCTCGACCCCGAGCCGCTCGGCCGCACCGGCGCGGGCCTGCGCCAGGTGGTCGGCTACCAGTCCGGACTCGACGACCTGTTCGCCGTCGCCAACGCCATCGCAGCGCTGGTCGATGCGCCCGTCACGATCGAGGACCGCAGCTCGCGCCTGCTCGCGTTCTCCAGCCGCCAGGAGGAGGCCGACACCTGGCGGGTGCAGACGATCCTGCGCCGGCAGGTGCCCGAGGACTACACGCGACAGCTCGAGGAGCAGGGCGTCTTCCAGGAGATCTACCGCTCCACGCGGCCGGTCTGGGTGCCGCCGCTGTCCGACGACGAGCCGTCCGGCAGCGGGCGCGCGGCGATCGCCGTACGCGCCGGCGACGAGATCCTCGGCACCATCTGGGCGGTCGTCAACGAGCCGATGGACGAGGCCCGCGGGCAGGCGCTGTACGACGCCGCGAAGCTGGTCGCGATGCACCTGGTGTGGGCGCGGGCCGATGCCGACGTCGAGCGGCGGCTGCGGGCCGACCTGCTCAGCACCGCGTTGGAGAGCGGCCCGCGCACCGCGGAGACGCTGCGCCGACTGGGGCTCAAGGACGAGCCGGCCGTGGTCCTCGCCCTGACCGTGGTCGGCGCCGGGACCGAGAGCCCGCTGCCCGCCCAGCTCGCCGTCGAGCGCAAGCGGGTCGCCGACGCGTTCGCGCTGCACCTGACCGCCGTGCACCCGCGCAGCGCCGCGGGCCTGGTCGGCGACGTCGCCTACGGCGTCCTGCCCGTCGCCCGCGGTCGCAAGGACGCCGAGGAGCGCGCGGCCGAGATCGCCGCCGACTTCCTCTCGCGCGTCGACTCCCGGTTGCGTCCGCTCGTCGGCGTCGGTCCGCTCGCGCCCGGCAGTGCGTCGCTCAAGCGCTCCCGCACGGGTGCCGACCGCGCCCTGCGGGTGCTCCGCTCACGTCCCGGCCAGCAGGTCGCCCGGCTCGACGACGTCCATCTCGAGGCGCTCCTGCTGGAGCTCGCCGACCAGGTCCCCCGCGGCGACATCCCCAGCGGCGCGGTCGCGCGGATCGTCGCCTACGACCAGGAGCACCAGAGCAGCCTGGTCGACACCCTGCGTGCCTGGCTGGACGCCTTCGGCGACGTCGCCATCGCCTCGGCCGCGATGTACGTCCACGCCAACACCTTCCGCTACCGCCTGCGTCGCGCCGCCGAGGTCGGACGGCTCGACCTCACCGACCCCAACGCCCGGCTCGCCGCGATGCTGCAGCTGCGGCTGATGGACCTCACCGCCCCGGACTGAGGCCGAGCTGCTGGACGAGGAAGCCCAGCCACTCGACGTCCTGCGCGACCGCGACCTCCGGGCTGGTGGCGGCGCCGTGGCCGGCGTCCTCGAAGACGTGCAGCAGGATCGGGGCGTCGCCCTGCTGGGCGGCCTGGAGGCGGGCGACGAACTTGCGGGCGTGCCACGGACGGCAGCGCGGGTCGGTGGCACCGG
This sequence comes from Nocardioides sp. F233, assembly GCF_057813895.1. NCBI lineage: Bacteria > Bacillati > Actinomycetota > Actinomycetes > Propionibacteriales > Nocardioidaceae > Nocardioides > Nocardioides sp. F233. Next base: position 455,060 of record NZ_JBVASH010000002.1, on the reverse strand, counting down.
CCTGCACGTAGACGGCCGGGAAGGTGCTCGGGCGCACCAGCTCGTACGGCGAGCGGCCGATCATCCGGCGTACGTCCACCGGGTCGTCGGGATCGCCCCACGCCTTGCGGATCACGAAGTCGAGGTACGGGTCCCGCATGCCGGCGACCAGGTCGAGCAGGGGCGCGCGCGGGAGGACGGCCCGCCACAGGTCGGGCCGGGTGGTGACCGCGACGCCGCACATCAGGCCGCCGTCGGAGCCGCCGGTCAGCGCGAGCAGGTCAGGCGTCGTGCGCCCCGTGTCGACCAGGTGCTCGGCGACGGCGACCAGGTCGTCGTCGCGGACGTGCTTGGTCTCGCGGTGCGCGGCGAGGTACCAGTCCCGGCCGAGCTCACCGCCGCCGCGCAGGTAGGCCTGGACGACGGTGCCGCCGGCGGCGACGAAGGCTGCCAGGTCGGGCTGGTACGACGGCAGCGTGGGCACGTTCGCGGCACCGTACGCCGTGATCAACGTGGGCACCGGGCCGTTCCCGGCTCCCACCGACCGGATGACGTGGAAGGGCACGAGCGTGCCGTCGGCGGCGGGCGCGGCACCCTCCTCGACGACCGCGTCGAGCGTGACGACGGGCGCGAGCAGGGTCTCGACGCCGGCGACACCGGGCCGGTGGCGGTGCACGCTCCACGAGGTGGTCGGCGTGGAGAAGGCGAACAGGAAGTCGGACGTCGGCGCCCCGACGGCGAGACCGGTGAGCGCGAAGAAGGGAGCGGCGAGGGCGCCGCGGCCGGGCAGCGGCACCTCGCCCACCACGCGACCGGCGAGGTCGAGGACCCGCACCGACGCGAAGGTCCGGTCCAGCTCGCTGAGGTGGAGGTGCTCCCCCACGGGCGTGATCGAGCGCAGCACGGTCGGCCCCTCGGGGACGAGCTCCACCCAGGTGTCCGGGTCGTCGGGACGGGCCGCGTCGAGCGGGATCGCGACCAGCCGGCCGCGGGCGGCGCCGACGTCGGTGACGGCGACGTACCGGTCGCCGACGACGTGACCTGCGACGGTGCCGGTGCAGGTGGTGACGAAGGGCCGCCAGCTCGATCCCGGCGAGGCCAGGTCCCGCACGGCGACGGGGATCGGGCTCCCGACCCGGTGCGCGGCGACCAGCCAGCGCCCGTCGGGCGAGGGCTGCACGAGCGTGTACTCGCGTGATCCCTCGGGCACCGGCACCGGCTCGACGACCGTCGCGCCGGTGGCGAGCGAGTGGTGGAAGGTCGCCTGCACGAACTCCTCCGGCGTGCCGGTCAGCGCGAAGAACCAGAAGCCCGCGCTGTCGGCCGCCCACGAGACGCCTCCGGTCCATGCGCTGTGCAGCACCTGCGGAGGCGCGGGCAGCCGCACGCCGGAGGCGACGTCGACGAGCCTGATCGTGTTGTGCTCACTGCCGTCGGTGCACACGCCGATCGCGAGCACCCGGCCGTCGGGCGAGGGCGCCAGCCACGAGAGCACCGCTCCGTCGTCGAGCACGACGACCGGAACACCTGCACCGTAGGGCTCCTCGGCCACGACGACCGCAGCCGCGTCCGGCCGGAACCACCGCCCCGCCGCGTGCCGCGGCAGCACGGGTCGTGCGCCGGCGTCGTACGTCTCGACGAGGGCACGCAGCGCGGCACGGTCCTGGCCGCCCAGGATCGAGCCGGTCGCGACCTCCGCCTGCCGGCGTTGCCAGGCGTGGACCTCGTCGTCCTCGGCCTCCAGCCAGCGGTACGGGTCGGGCACGGTGACGCCGGCCTGGGTGGCGACGACGTCGACGGTCCGGGTCGGCGGGTACGGCGCAGCGAGCTCACGCTCCAGTCGCTCGAAGGCGCCGGGCACCCGGTGCACGTCGCCGAGGTCGAGCACCAGGTCGTACGCCGCGTCGTCCAGGGCGGGACCGGGAACGCCCTCCTCCAGGGCGACCGCCCAGTCGAACGGCCGCGCTGTGCGGTCGGTGATCCGGACCGCCGGGCCGGAGGTGAACGTCGTTCCGACGACGACGAGGTCGTCCCCCAGGGCGTCGGCGAGCAGGCCGCCCAGGGTCGGCACTCCGTCGTACGGCGTGCGCTGGACGTGCCCGACGTGCGCACTCACCAGCACGCGCTCCTCGCGCTCCAGTACCCAACGCACAGTCTCGGCCATGAAGGCGTCGCGGTCCTGCCCGTCGGCGAACGCGAGGACCGACGCGGCCAGCCGCTCCGCGACCGGGTCCCCGACCGCGAGCCCGCGGGCAGCCAGGGCGCGGAGGTCGGCGAGCAGCCGGTCGCGCTCGGAAGTAGACAGCCCGGCCCAGCGGATGGCCGCCTCCACCCGGCCGCCGAGGTCGCAGCGCCGCAGCAGGTCCGCATCCCCCGTACCTGCGGGGATCCGGGACAGCAGCGCCCGCACGGCCGGCCCCGGCGACGTCGACCCACCGGCCACGTCCATGCCGTGGACCCGCACGCCACCGTGCGCGCGCAGCCACGCGAGCTGCCGGTGCACGACCGCGGATTGCCCGAACCCGTAGGAGATCGTGGCCGCGGCGGACTCGACCGAGCCGGGGCCGCCGGCCACCCACGCGTCGAGCTCGAGGCCCTCCGCGAAGCCGGACTCCAGCACCAGCGCGGTGAATCCGAGCTCCTCGACGAGCATCCGCAGCGCCCGGTCGCGCAGCTCGTGCAGCTCGGTGACGTTGTGCGCAGCCTCGCCCAGGGCGACCACGCGAGCGCCGGTCGCGACCTCGCGCAGTCTCCCCAGGTTCGGCGTCGTCATCACTTCGTGAGATACCACTGCTCGGGGCTGTAGAGGAAACTCAGCAGCGCCTGGAACGACTCGGGCGGTCCGGACAGCGTGTCCTTCCAGACCACCAGCGTGTGCGGGGTCGGGAAGAAGAGCACCGGCAGGTCCTCGGAGATGGTGGTGATCTCCTTCGACAGCACCGTGGGATCCGCACCGAAGGTGGACTCGTCGATCAGCTGGTCGACGTCCTTGTCGGAGTAGCTGCCGAGGTTGAAGCTGCCCGTGGTGTTGAAGACGGTGTTGCTGCTCGGGTAGCCGGCGGCGAGGTAGAGCGGACCGTAGTCCTGCATCGCCCACTCGTTCTTCGTGGCGGGCGCGAAGCTGTTGCCGTAGTTGGAGTACATGTAGTTCAGCGACTTGGTCACGACCTTGACCTCGATGCCGAGCTTCTTGGCCTCGGAGACGAAGGCGACGTCCCGAGCCCCGACGTACGCCGGGGTGTTGGCCGAGGCCAGCGTGAAGCTGATCTTCGCGCCCTGCGGGATGTCCGCGCCGCACTGGTCGTCGGCGTTGCCGGGGTTCTCGCAGGTCGTCGTGCCGTTGGGCGCGACCTTCCAGCCGTGGTCGGTCAGCAGCTTCTGGGCCGTCTCCGGGTCGTAGGGGTACGGCGCCTTGTCGCCGAACTCCGGCGGGTACGGCGAGTCCGCGCCCGCGGTGCTGTAGTTCTCGGACGCGGCGCCGTTGTAGATGCCGCGGCTCTCGACGTACCCCTTCTGGTCGATCAGGTGCTGCAGCGCCTGGCGGACGTAGGGCTGGGCGATGATCTTGTCGAAGTCGTCGACGGTGTTCTCGAAGTTGATGGTCAGCGAGTCGAAGCGGGCCGGCGCCGGGGCGCCGTACACGTGGTAGCCGTCCTTCTTGAGGGCGTCGATCTCGGTGACGTAGCTGGAGTCGAGGGTGCCGACGGTGAGCGTGCCGGCCTTGTACTGGTTGAGCACGGCCGAGGCGGAGGTGAACGCCTTGAAGTCGACCTGGTCGAGCCGCGAGTCGCCGGGGCCGTCGTACTCCTCGTTGGGCACCAGCGAGAACGAGCCGGTCGTCGAGTCGAAGGACTTCAGCTTGTAGGGCCCGCTGACCACCTGCCACAGCGGGTTGGTGGCGAAGCCGGCCTGGTCCTCGGACTGCTTGGTCAGGTAGGTGTAGATCGCCTTGGCGTTCTTCGGGTCGGTGAAGTCGAGCCGCGGGCCGCCGGCCTCGGCGATCGCCCACTCCTGCGACGGCATGACGTAGAGCAGCGCGAGCATCGAGAGCAGGTAGGACTCGTTGTACGCCGTCTCGAGGTGGAAGGTCACCGTGTCGTCGGCCGACGCCTCCGCGGTGACGCCGTCGGGGAACTGGCCCGGCGTGTAGAAGCTCCAGTTGCCGGGGCTCTTGTCGAGCGCCGCCTTGAGCAGGTCGAGGGAGAACACCACGTCGTCGGCCGTGACCGGGCGGCCGTTGGACCACCGGTGGTCCTTGAGCTTCACCGTGACCGTCGTGCGGTCCTCGCTGACCTCCGGCATCTCGGCCAGGCTCTGCTCGGGGTTGACCACCTGGTCGCCGGTGCCGCTGGTCCGGTAGAGCCCGCGCCACATCAGTCCGCGGGCGATCACGGTGCCGTTCGCCGAGGCGGGCGGGTACGGGTAGATGTAGTTGGGGCTCAGGCCCGGCGTGAGGGCGACGGTGATCGTGCCGCCGTCCTGGGGCTTGCCGGTCTCGGCCGGGATGTCCTTGTACTTCTTCGCGACGTCCTTCGTCGATGCTCCCTCGCTGGAGCATCCCGAGACGAGGAGGGCGACCACCGCGACCAGGGCCACGCCGAGGCGGCCGGTTCGCTGTCCACGCAGGTGGGTCATGTCTTCTCCGCAGTGTGGGTGGGCTGTTGCGACGAGGTTGCACCAGCCGCGAGAGGCCCGGTTCGTCGGTGTCGACGATTCGTCGCCGATCCGTCGGTCCAGCACGACAGGGCCGCGCGGTCGGGCAGGACCGGGCTCAGTCAGCCTTGCGCCCGACGGCGTCGCGCAGCGCGTCGGCGAGCAGGTTGAGGGCGAGCACGGTGAGCACGATGAACCCGCCGACGGGATAGATCAGCCACCAGTAGTCGGCCGAGATGTAGGTGACGCCGCTGGCCAGCTGGCTGCCCCAGTCGGTCGTCGGATAGCTCAACCCGAAGCCGAGGAAGCCGAGCGCCGCGACCACGAGCACCGCGTCGGCCACCTGGAAGGTGACGTTGACGATGATGACGCCCATCGCGTTGGGGATCAGGTGCGCGAAGATGATCCGACGTCGCGAGGCGCCCATCACCCGGGCCGCGAGCACGTACTCCCGCACCCGCAGGGTCAGCACCTCTCCACGCACGAGTCGCGCCGAGATCAACCACGAGAAGGCGCCGATCACCAGCGCGAGGGTCCACGCGTTCGCGTGGAAGCGGGCGGACAGGATCAGCACGAAGAACAGGAACGGCACCGACAGGAGCACGTCGACCATCCGCATCAGGAAGCCGTCGACGACCCCGCCCGCGAGACCGGCCACGGCACCGTACACGGTGCCGAAGGTGGTGGCGAAGATCGCCGCCAGCAGGCCGATCTGCAGCGAGACCTGGCCGCCGGCCATCAGCCGGCCGAGGACGTCGAAGCCGTTCGTGTCGGTGCCGAGCGGGTGCCCGGGGCCCGGCGGCAGCGCGGCGTCGAGCAGGTTGACGTCGGTCTGGTTGGTCTTCCACACCAGCGGCCCGAGGTAGCAGAAGGCGACGATCAGCAGGAGCAGCGCCCCGCCGGCCAGGCCGAGCGGGTGGTGCCGCATCCGTCGTACGGCAGCCCGGAAGCCGGCCGGAACCTGCGCAGCCACGGGGGTCTCGTCCAGAGCGGTCATGAGGCCAGCTCGATCCTGCGGTCGGCCAGGGCCACCGCGATGTCGGCGATGAAGTTGCCCGCGACGGTCAGCACGCCGCCGATGAGGGTGTAGGCGAGGAGCACCGGGTAGTCCTCGCGCTGCAGGCTGTTGAGGAACAGCAGCCCGAGACCGGAGTAGTTGAACAGCGACTCGACGATCAGGTTGCCGGCCAGCAGCAGCGGGATCATCGTGCCGACCAGGGTGATCAACGGCAGGCACGCGTTGCGCAGCAGGTGCCGGGTGAGCACCAGCCGCTCGGGCAGGCCCTTGGCGCGCGCGACCCGGATGTAGTCCTGGCCGAGCTGGTCGAGCGCCGCCGAACGCTGGTACTGGCTGAAGATCGCGATGCTCGTGACCGCGATGGTGACGACCGGCAGTGCCATCGAGCGCGGGTCGGTGAACACCACCCACGGCGAGTGCGACGGGGAGGCCTCCGCCGGCAACAGGTCCAGCTGCTGGCTGAACACCGCGATCAGGACCAGGCCGAGCAGGAACGCAGGCGTCGCGTAGAGGACGTACGCCAGGCCGGTGGCGACCCGGTCGACGACGCTGTTGCGCCGGACCGCCTGCAGGATGCCGAGCGGGACGGCGATGAGCAGCGCCAGCACCAGCCCGGCCAGGGACAGCATCGCGCTGCGGCCGGCGTTCTGCTGGAGCAGGGTGCCGACGTCCTGGTTGAGCTTGTAGGAGCGGCCGAGGTCGCCGTGCAGCAGCTGGCCGAGGTAGCTGACGTACTGCACCAGCACCGGGCGGTCGAAGCCGTGCTCGTGGTTGAAGTCGGCGACGGCCTGCGGGCTCGCGCGCTGGCCGAGCACCACCCGGCCGGGGCTGTCGGAGACCAGGTGCAGCAGGAAGAAGACGACGGCCGAGATGCCGAGGAGGACCACGGCGGAGACGGCGAGCCGCTTGGCGACGTACCAGGCCATGTCAGGCACCTCCGGACTTGTTCTGCAGCGGGAAGTGGCAGGCCACCTGGTGGGTGGCAGTGACGTCCTCGAGGACCGGCTCCACCTCGGCGCAGACCTCGGTGGCGAGCGGGCAGCGGGTGCGGAACCGGCAGCCGCTGGGCGGGTCGAGCGGGCTGGGCAGCTCGCCCCGCACCCGCTCGGCGCGTGGTGGCTGGGCCGTCGGTGACGCCTCGGGTACGGCGGCCAGCAGGCCCGCCGTGTAGGGGTGGGCCGGTACGGCGTACACCTCCTCGGCGGTGCCGCTCTCGACGAGCTTGCCGAGGTACATCACGCCGACCCGGTCGGCGAGGTAGCGCACGACGGCGAGGTCGTGGGAGATGACGACGCTGCTCAGGCCGCGCTCGCGCTGGATCCGGCGCATCAGGTTGAGCACCTGCGAGCGGATCGAGACGTCGAGCGCACTGACCGGCTCGTCGGCGACGAGCACCGTCGGGTCGAGGGCGAGCGCCCGGGCGAGGGCGACCCGCTGGCGCTGGCCGCCGGACAGCTCGTGGGGGAACCGATCGAGCACGGTGGCGGGCAGGCCGACGTCGGCGAGCAGGTCGCGGGCGGTGGCGGTGCGCTCGGCGCGGGTGCCGATGCCCTGGATGGCGAGCGGCTCACGCAGCACGGCGCCGATCCGCATCCGCGGGTCGAGGGCGGCGCTGGAGTCCTGGAACATCATCTGCAGGCGGGCGCGGTGGCTGCCGAGCTCGCGGGGCTTCATGGTCGTGACCGAGCGGCCCTCGAAGACGACCTCGCCCGAGGTGGGCCGGTCGAGCGCGACCAGCATCCGACCGAGCGAGGACTTGCCGCAGCCCGACTCCCCCACCAGGCCGAAGGTCTCGCCGGCCGCGACCTCGAAGCTGACACCGGAGACCGCCTTCACGGTGCGCTTCGAACCGAACCAGGTGCCGTGACCCGCGGGGTACTCGCGGTGCAGGTCGACGACGCTGAGCCGCGGGCCGCTCTCGGTGTCCGCCGTCGCGCGTGCCGGCTCGGCGATGCGGACTGCGGCGTGCTGGACCGGGCCGGTGGCCGGGTTCCAGCAGGCGAAGGCGTGTGCGCCCTCGGTGGCGACGGGCGGCTGCTCGGTGCGGCACCGGTCGGTCGCGGCAGCGCAACGGGGCGCGAAGCCGCACCCGACCTGGGTCGTGGAGAGGTCCGGCGGGGCACCGCCGATGCTGTAGAGCTCCTCGCCGCGGTCGTGCGTGAGCGACGGGATCGAGGCGAGCAACGACTGCGTGTAGCGGTGCCGGGTGTGCTCGAAGAGGTCGGTGGCGGGTCCGGTCTCGGCCAGCCGGCCGGCGTACATGACACCGACGCGGTCGGCGTGCCGCGCGATCACGCCCATGTCGTGGGTGACCAGGATCATCGCCATCCCGAGCCGAGCGCGGAGGTCGTCGAGCAGGTCGAGGATCTCGGCCTGGATGGTGACGTCGAGGGCGGTGGTGGGCTCGTCGGCGATGACGACCTTCGGCTCGCAGACCAGCGCCATGGCGATCATCACGCGCTGCCGCATGCCGCCCGAGAGCTGGTGCGGGTGGTCGTCCATCCGCTCGCCGGGACGCGGGATCCCGACCAGGGCGAGCATCTCCTCGGCCCGCTGGCGGGCGGCCCGCTTCGACAGGCCCTGGTGCAGGCGTGCGGGCTCGGCGACCTGGTCGCCGATCCGCCGGGTCGGGTTGAGCGCGGTGAGGGAGTCCTGGAAGACCATGGCGATGTCGTTGCCGCGGATCCCCCGATAAGTGGGGGTGTCCAGGCCGACCAGCTCGGTGCCGCCGAAGTCGATCGAGCCCTGCGTGACGCGGCCGCCGGACGGCAGCATCCCCATGATCGCCAGGCCGGTCATCGACTTGCCGGAGCCGGTCTCGCCGACGATGCCGAGGGTCTCGCCGCGGTGCAGGTCGAGGCTGACGCCGGACACCGGGCGCACGACGCGGTCGCCGCGGCGGATCTCCACCGACAGGTCGCGGACGCTCAGCACCCGGTCGGTCGCCGGGGCGGGATCGGTGATCACTGCGGTGCTCTCTGCGGTGCGCTCTGCCACGCAACGATGGTGCGACGCGGGTCACGCCCGGTGTTGGTACGGGCCGCCCGAGCTGGGGTGGGCCGTTCGTCGGCGGGGACGAACCGGCTCATGCGGGTCGGCCCGGGCGGCCGGGGCGGCCGAGCTCGGCGGCGTACAGGCGTCGTACGTTCGCGCCCAGGACGGCGACCACGTCCGCCTCCGCCCAGCCGCGCCGCAGCAGCGCCTCGGTGACCAGCGGCAGCCCGGCCGGGCCCTCCAGCCCGGGCAGGTACGCGTCTGCCGGCACGCCCTCGACGAAGGCGACCTCGCAGCACGGCGGTGTCGTGTCGGCCAGGACCTCCTTGACGAAGTCCGGACCGAGCCCGACGTGGTCGATGCCGGCGACGGAGACGACGTGCTCGAGGTGGTCGACCAGCCGGTCGATCGAGAAGTCGGTGGCGTGGAGGTAGGGCGCGAAGAAGTTCACGCACACCACGCCACCACCCGCGGCGATCCCCCGGATCTGCGCGTCGGTCAGGTTGCGGTGGTGGTCGAACAGGGCGCGGGCCGAGGAGTGGGTGGCGATCACGGGACGGGTCGCCAGCTCGAGGACGTGCTCGACGCCGGCGCGGCCGAGGTGGCTGACGTCGAAGAGCAGGCCCCGGCGCTCCATCTCCTGCAGGGCCGCGACCCCTGCCTTCGTCAGCCGGCCGCCGGTGCCGTCCTCGCCGCTGCCGTCGGCGAGCGCGGTGCGGCCGAAGTGGGCCAGCGACGCGACCCGGACACCCAGCCGGAACAGGGTCTCCAGCAGCTCGACGTCGTCGCCGATGCCAGGAGCGCTCTCGAGGGCGAGGACGAGCGCGATCCTGCCTCTGGCCAGGGCTTCGTCGATGTCCGCGCCGTCGCGGCACAGCGCGACCTCGTCGGCGTTGCCCTCGGCGAGCCGGTGGGCGGCCTCGATCATCCGCAGGGTGCGGCGCAGCGCGCCCTCCGGCCGGTACGGGTCCTCGATGAACACCGGCAGGGTCTGCAGGTCGACGCCGCCGGCGCGCAGCTGCGGCAGCCACTGCTCGCGGAAGAACGACGCCCACCGCTCGACCGGGCGGGCGACGACCGCGCACAGCAGGTCGTTGTGGGTGTCTGCGACGACGGCCTCGTCGTGGAGCCTGCGGGGGTCGGTCATCGGGTCCTCCGGTCGGCTCGTCCGGTGTGCAGGTACGCCGCCCGCCCGGTCCCGTCGTCGCCGAGGAAGGCGACCGGCTGGTGGACACCGCCCTCGGGCTCGAGCGGCCACAGGGTGTCGCCGCGCCAGGCGACCAGCTCGGTGCGGTACGGCGGCTCGTCGATCTCGGCCAGCACGCCGAGCGGCGTGCGGTCGAGCCACAGGCGCCCCTGCCCGTCCGGGCTGATCACCGTCTGGCCGACGTCGGAGGCGTAGGTGCCGGCGTACCGGATCGGGTCGGGGGTGGTCCTGGTCGCGGGCGGTGCGGGCGGCGGCGGGAGGTCGACGCCGGCGAGCTCGCGGAGCACGTGCCCGGTCACCGCGCGGTGCAGCAGCTTGGCGGGGCCGCCGTTGGTGAGCACGGCGACAGCGAGGTCGTGCTCGGGCAGCATCCGCAGGAAGGCGGACTGGCCGATGGTGTTGCCGTCGTGGCCGACGATCGGCGTCGGGGCCAGCTGGAAGAGCTCCCACCCCAGCCCCCAGGCGTCGCCCTGGCCGAGGTCCGGCAGGCTCACCTGCGGCTCCCGCATCGCTGCCAGGGCCGGGGTCGTGAGGTGGTGGCGGGCGAAGGCGACCAGGTCGCGGGCGCGCATCGCGAGCATCGAGCCGGCCGGGGCGTTGGAGCGGGCGAGCGCCCACACGTCCGTCGGTCGGCCGTCGACGTGGCCGACCGCGGTGCGGTGCAGGACCGCCTCGTAGGGATCCGTCGCCGCGCCCGTCATGCCGAGCGGGTCGAGCAGGTGGGCGCGCAGGCAGGCGTCGTACGGCGCCCCGCGGACCACCTCCACCAGCCGGCCCAAGACGCAGAACCCGGCGTTGTTGTAGGACCACATGTCGCCGGGCGCGAACAGCTGCGGCACGTCGGCGAGCAGGTCGACGTACCTCTCGACGCAGTCGTCGCCCTTGCCGGTGTCGGTGAAGACGTCACCCTCGAAGCCGGCGGTGTGGGTGAGCAGCTGTCGGACCGTGATGACCGACGCGGCGGACTCGTCGCCGAGGCGGAGGTCGGGGAGCCACGTGCGGACGGGGCGGTCGAGGTCGACCAGGCCCTCGTCGGCGAGCTGCTGGACGAGGGTCGCGGTGAGCACCTTGGTGATCGAGCCGACCTGGAAGATCGCATCGGTCGTCGCGGTCACGCCGGTGGTGGCGCTCAGGGTGCCGGCGGCGGCCTCGACGACCTCGTCGCCGTGGGCGACCGCCACCGCGGCGGCGGGCACGCCGGTCTCCTCGAGCAGCTCCGGAAGGCGTCGCTGCAGCCAGTCGTCGATCCCGCGCATGGGCGCAGCCTAGGCGGGCCGGGCGACCAGCCCTTCGTCGATCAGGACCGGCTCACCGGACCGGTTTCGTCGCCTCCACCAACCCGATCTGGATGACGTCGATCGCCGCAGCGGCGGAGGCGAGGAGCCGCTTCGTCAGCCGGGCGTCGATCGTGCCCTCGGCGGCCGCGCGCTGCACCTCGCGGGTCATCCCACGGGTGGTGCCGACCAGCGCGGAGGCGACGGTCCAGGAGCGCAGGTCGTCGCCGAGCTCGTCGGCCAGCAGCTCGCGCAGGGCGGCGACGGCACGGTCGGCCTCGAGCCGCTCGCGGGCCTGGAGGCTCGGGCTGTCCTGCACGATCCGCGCGATCCGGGACAGGCTGGCGAGCACCGGGGACGTGGGGTCGGCGAGGACGCCGCGGGGCTGGACGACGTACTCACGGAAGGCGCTGACGACGCGCTGGCCCGCGGGACGGTCGCGGACGGCGGCGAGCAGGTGCTCGTTGAACGCGGCCATCCCGTCGTAGATCAGGTCCTCCTTGGCCGGGAAGTAGTTGAACACCGTGGCGGTGGAGACGTCGGCGGCGACGGCGATGTCGGCGACCGGCACCTGCTCGAACCCGCGCTCGGCGAACAGCTCGATCGCGGCCTCGGTGATCCGCTGTCGCGTCTCCTGCTTCTTGCGCTCGCGCAGTCCCGGCTCGGCCATGACGGCACCCTACCTTGACTTTGCTTCACTCTAAACTTAGAGTCACTATAACTTTAGATCCACCACATGAAAGGAGAGCGGTCATGAGCCAGACCGCCACCCCCGCCGCTGCCCCGGCCGCGGCACCGCTCGACCGGACGGCCCGCACCGTCATCGCCGTGGTCGTGCTCGGCATGATCACCACCGTCCTCGACGCGACCATCGTCAGCGTCGCCACCGACCGGCTCGCGGCGGAGTTCACCGTCTCCCTCACCACGATCCAGTGGGTGATGACCGGCTACCTGCTGGCCTTCACCGCGACCATCCCGCTCGCCGGGTGGGCGATGGACCGGTACGGCGCCCGCCGGGTCTGGCTGCTCGCCGTCGGCGTCTTCACCCTCGGCTCGCTGCTGTGCGGCGCCGCCTGGTCGGCACCGTCCCTCATCGGGTTCCGGGTCCTCCAGGGCGCCGGTGCCGGCCTGGTCAGCCCGGTCGGCATCGCCATGGTCGCGCGCGCGGTCGGCCCGCAGCGGATGGGCCGCGCGATGGCCGTCGTCGGCATCCCGATGATGCTGGGCCCGATCCTCGGGCCGGTCGTGGGCGGTGTCCTCATCGACAGCGTCGACTGGCGCTGGATCTTCCTGGTCAACATCCCGGTCGGCCTCGCCTGCCTGGCCTGGTCGGTCCGCGCCCTCGCGGACTCCCGCGGCGCGGGTCGCGAGCGGCTCGACGTCCTCGGCCTCGCCCTGCTCTCCCCCGGCCTGGTCGCCCTGGCGTACGGCGTCACCGCGCTCGCCAGCCCCACCGGATCGTCGGCCGAGGCAGTCGCCGGGATCGCCGGTGGCGCCGTGCTCCTGGCCGTCTTCGTCGCTCACGCCCTGCGCACCGAGCGGCCGCTGGTCGAGCTGCGCCACTTCGCCACGCGTGGCTTCGCGACCGCGACCGCCGTGCAGTTCCTCGCGGTCGGCGTCCTGACCGGCGCGGGCTTCCTGCTCCCGCTCTACCACCTCCTCGCGCGCGGCGAGACCGAGCTGCAGACCGGCCTCCTGCTGGTCCCGCAGGGCGTCGGCGCCGCGCTCGCGATGGCCCTGACCGGCCGGCTGGTCGACCGCGGCCGCGGTCGCGCCGTCGTGCTCGCCGGCGTCGGACTGCTGGCCGCCGGCTTCCTCGGCTACACCGCGGTCGGCAGTGACCCGGGTCAGGTGTACCTCGGAGTCGCGCTGTTCGCGATCGGCCTCGGCGCCGGCTGCATCTTCGCGCCGACCAGCGCGGCGGCGTACGCAGCCCTCGACCACGCCGCCATCCCCCGCGCGACCACGACGATGAGCATCGCCCAGCGCACCGGCGGCGTCGTCGCCACCGCAGTCTTCGCGACGGTCCTGCAGCACCAGCTCACCGCCGCCGCCGCCGTCCCCGCCGACGCGTTCGGCGCCGCCTTCTGGTGGCCGCTGGCCATCGCCGTCCTCGCCGTCGTCCCGGCCGCCCTGCTGCCGGCAGCGAGGCACACTGGAACCGAAGGGAGCCTGACCATGACCATCGAGCTCAACCACACGATCGTCCACGCCACCGACCGCGACGCCACCGCGGCCTTCCTCACCGACGTCCTCGGCCTCCCGGACGCCCCGGTCTACGGCCCCTTCCGGGTCGTCGAGCTGGGCAACGGCGTCAGCCTCGACGTCGTCGCCCACCCCGGCCCGGTCACCGTCCAGCACTACGCGTTCCTCGTCGGCGACGACGAGTTCGACGCGATCCACGCCCGCATCGTCGAGCGCGGCCTGACCTTCTGGGCCGACCCGTTCCACCGCCAGGAGGGCGTCATCAACCGCACCGACGACGGCCGCGGGCTCTACTGGTCCGACCCCGACGGCCACAACCTGGAGATCATCACCGTCCCCTACGGCGGCTGACCGTCCTCGCCGACCCGGCACAAAGTGGCCCGGGATCAGCGCCGACCCGGCAGAAAGTGGCCCGGGATCAGCGCCGACCCGGCAGAAAGTGGCCCGAATTTCTCGCCGACCCGGCAGAAAATGGCACCGCGAGCGGTCATCTTCTGCCGGGTCGGCGTCATTTTCGAGCCATTTTGTGCCGGGTCGGCGTGATCTAGGAGCCAGTTCGAGCCGGGTCGGCGTGATCTAGGAGCCAGTTCGAGCCGGGTCAGCCCATGTGGGGGTAGCGGTGGTCGGTCGGGGGAACCAGCGTCTCCTTGATCGAGCGGGGCGAGGTCCAGCGCAGCAGGTTGAGCGCGGAGCCGGCCTTGTCGTTGGTGCCGGAGGCGCGGCCACCGCCGAAGGGCTGCTGGCCGACGACGGCGCCGGTGGGCTTGTCGTTGACGTAGAAGTTGCCGGCAGCGAAGCGCAGGTGGTTGCTGGCCCAGTCGATCGCGCGGCGGTCGGTGGCCAGGATCGACCCCGTCAGCGCGTACGGCGCCGCGGACTCGGCCTGCTTCACGACCTCCTCGAAGGCGCCGGGCCGGCTGTCGTCGTACACGTGGACGACGAGGATCGGGCCGAAGTACTCGGTGGAGAACATCTCGTCGGCCGGGTCCTCGGCGACGACGACGGTCGGGCGGACGAAGTACCCGACGCTGTCGTCGACCGTGCCGCCCGCGACGACCTGCAGCCCGGGGGTGGCGGCCGCGCGCTCGAGGGCCGCCTTGTGCTTGGCGAAGGCGCGGGCGTCGATGACGGCGCCGGTGAAGTTCGAGAAGTCGGTCGGGTCACCGACGGGCAGCGCGTCGGTCTGGGAGGCCAGGTCGGCACCCATCCGCGCCCACAGCGAGGCGGGGACGTAGGCGCGCGAGGCGGCCGAGCACTTCTGGCCGGAGAACTCGAAGGCGCCGCGGATCAGCGCCGTGCGCAGCACGTCCGGATCGGCCGACGGGTGCGCGATGACGAAGTCCTTGCCGCCGGTCTCGCCGACCAGCCGCGGATAGGTCCGGTACGACGGCAGGTTGGCCCCCACGGTCGCCCACAGCCTCTGGAAGGTCGCGGTGGAGCCGGTGAAGTGGATGCCCGCGAGGTCCGGGTGCGCGAGAGCGACCTCGGAGACGGCCAGGCCGTCGCCGGGCAGCATGTTGATCACGCCCGGCGGCATGCCGGCCTCCTCGAGCAGCTCCATCGTCAGCGACGCGGCGAGCTGCTGGGTGGGCGACGGCTTCCAGATCACCGTGTTGCCCATCAGCGCGGGCGCCGTGGGCAGGTTGCCGGCGATGGCGGTGAAGTTGAACGGTGTGATCGCGTAGACGAAACCCTCGAGCGGGCGGTGGTCGGTGCGGTTCCAGATGCCCGGCGCATTGGCGATCGGCTGCTCGGCGAAGACCTGCCGGGCGAAGTGGACGTTGAACCGCCAGAAGTCGATCAGCTCGCACGCGGCGTCGATCTCGGCCTGGAAGGACGTCTTCGACTGGCCGAGCACGGTGGCGGCGTTGAGCTTCTGGCGCCACGGGCCGGCGAGCAGCTCGGCGGCCCGCAGGATGACGGCAGCGCGCTCGTCGAAGGGCAGCGCCTGCCAGCCGGGGGCGGCCTCGCGGGCCGCGGCGATCGCGGACTTCGCGTCGTCGGCGGTGCTGTTGCGCAGCACGCCGAGGACCTTCTGGTGCGCGTGCGGCTGTACGACGGCGATCTCCTCGCCGCCACCGACGACCTTCTCGCCGCCGATGTGCGCGTCGAGCTGGCGCGTCGTACCGCCGAGCGCGTCGAGCTGGGCCACGAGGGCGTCGCGCTCGGCGCTGCCCGGGGCGTAGGTCAGGTTGGGCTCGTTGACGGGAGCCGGCGGGGTGGTGATGGCGTCCATGTCAGGTCCTCTCTCAGGAAGCGGGGGTGGCGGAACGGCTCAGCGGTGCGCGAGGGCGCGCAGGAAGAAGGCGACGTTGGCGGGGCGCTCGGCCAGCCGGCGCATGAAGTACCCGTACCAGTCGGTCCCGAACGGGATGTAGACGCGCATCCGGTGCCCCTCGTCGACCATCCGCTGCTCGAGCTCGGGGCGCACGCCGTAGAGCATCTGCGCCTCCCAGCGGTCCGCGCCGCGACCGGCGGAAACAGCAGCGGCCACCGCGCGGTCGAGCATCGCCGGGTCGTGGGTGGCGATCATCGGGTAGCAGTCGGAGGTCATCAGCGCGTCGATCGCACGCTCGTAGGCGTGGTCGACCTCGGCCTTGCGCTGCAGCGCGACCGTCTCGGGCTCGCGGTAGGCGCCCTTCACCAGCCGGATCCGGGCGCCGGTGCCGTCGAGGTCCGCGATGTCGCCGGGGGTACGACGCAGGTTGGTCTGCAGCACGTTCCCGACGAACGGGTACGTCGCCCGCAGGGTGTTGCCGATCGCGAGCGTCGAGTCGACGGTCGTGTGGTCCTCCATGTCGAGGGTGACCGTGCAGCCCAGGGACGCGGCCGCCTCGGCGATCTCGGCCGCGTGGTCGGTGGCGATCGTCGTACCGCCGGGCAGTGCCTGGCCCATCGCGGACAGCTTGAGCGAGACGTCCGCGCCGGCGGCGCAGCCGGACTCGGCGAGCGCGGTGAGCAGGTCGCGGTAGGCGTCGCGCATGGAGCGGGCGCCGGCGAGGTCGAGGACGTCCTCGCCGAGCACGTCGATGGTGACCGAACGGCCGGCGGCGACCAGGCCGCGGGTCGCCTCGACCGCGTCGGCGGTGGTCTCGCCCGGCACGAACCGGTCCACGACCTTGCGGGTCACCGGGAACGACTCGACCGCGCGGCGGGCGCGGGCGCTGCGCGAGGCGCGGTTCAGGGTGTGGCTCAGGGCCTGGTCGAGCATGCTTCCACGCTAGGAGGGTGCCTGGTCACACGGAACGGACACCTGTCACATCTTTCGGCCGCAAACGTGTGACACTTGTCCGGTGAGCTCGCTCGACGACCTCGTGGAGGACATGGCCCGGCTGACCGACGCCCCCTGCACCCTCGAGGACCCCGACTTCCGGCTGATCGGCTTCTCCGACCAGCGCGGCGACGACGTCGTCGACTCGATCCGGCAGCGCTCGATCCTGCAGCGCCGCTCGACCGAGGACGTGCTGGTGTGGTTCCGCGGCCAGGGCATCGAGGACTCCCCCGGCCCGTTGCGTACGCCGGCCGACCCGGACCTCGGGATCGTGGCCCGGCTGTGCGTCCCGGCCCGGCACCTGGACCGGGTGCACGGGTACTTCTGGCTGATCGACCCCGACGGCCGCATCCCCGCGTCCACCTGGCCGGAGGCGACCCGGATCGCGGAGTCCGCGGCCCGGCTGCTCAACGTGGCCGAGCGCCGCCAGGCCCACCGCGACGCGCTCTTCCGCGAGCTGGTCGAGGGCGGCCGGCTCGCCGCGCGCGCGTCGGCGGTCGACCTGGCCCAGGCCGGCGGCCTGGACCTCCAGGAGCCGGTGACCTGCGTGCTGCTCGAGCGTCCCGAGCTGCTCGACCAGGTGGCCAGCCGGCCCTCGCGCTCCGGCGTGGTCTGGGTCCGGTCCAGCCCGGGCGTGGCCTGTGCCGTGGTCCGCGCGTCCCTCGTCGACGAGACGGACGGGCTCACCGACCTGCTCGCCGCCCTCGGCCTCGGCCGCCGCGTCGACAGCCTGGACCGGATCACCCGCGCCGCCACCGGCCCCACCGTCGCGGGCATCGACGCCCTTGCCGCCGCCCACCGCGGCGCCCGGGTCAGCCTCCGCGTCGCCCGCACCGCCGAGCCCGGCACCGTCGTGCGCTGGGAGTCCCTCGGCCCACTCGCCCTGCTCGGCGTCACCCGCGACGACGACCTCGAGGCCGCCGTCATCGACCCGCGGGTGCGCACCTTCCTCGCCGCCGCGGCCCCCGACGTCCTCGACACGGTGCGGGTCTGGCTCGACGAGGCCGGCAGCGCAGGACGTACGGCGACCCGGCTCGCCGTGCACCGGCAGACCGTCTACCACCGGATCGGGCAGGTCGAGCAGGCGACGGGCTACGACCTCGGCCGTGGCCCGGACCGGCTGCGGCTGCACCTCGCGCTGGAGCTGGCGCCGTACCTCACGGGCTGATCACGAAGCTCAGACCACCAGGTCGAGCCGGTGCTCGGTGCCGCCGATCGTGAAGTCGTCGCCCGCCTTCAACCCCACGATCACCGCGTGCAGCGGGGAGTCTGCGGCGATCCCCTCCAGCGTCGTGCCGTCGACCTCGAAGGCCTCGGCCGCGATCCCGACCAGGTAGTGGTCACCGCCGAACGCCACGATCGCGCCGTCCGCGACGACGTCGGTCGGCGCGAGGTCGAGGGCGTCGATCCGCACGAGCTCCTGCTGGCGCCGGGCCACGACGCCGCCGAACAGGCCGGCCAGATCGCCGCCCTCGTCGGACTGCGAGAGGTCGTCGACGTCGTGGACGTCGGCCTGGTCGAGCTCGGCGGCGCCGCGCTGGTCGGCCACGGCCTGCCGGGCGCTGGCGAGGGCGTCCTCGACGCGGCCGCGCAGTGCTTCCCTGACCCGCAGCTTGCGGGCGCCGTCCCAGCTCGTGTCGTCCATGGGTGCCGTCCTGTCGGTCGCGCGGGTGCCGGATCCATGGAAGCACGGGATCAGCGAACGATGAAGCCCTCCGCGAGTCCCGCGAACGCGTGGCACAGCGCGGGCTGCACGACCTGGGCGCCGGACTCGAGGTCGAACCAGCGGTCGACGTGCGCCCAGTGGTGCGGGTGGATCATGTAGTCGACGGTGAGCCCGTCCAGATCGGCGTACTCCTGCTCCCACACGAAGTCCCACGCCGTGCCGTCGGTGGCGTCCCAGTCGAGCGGGACCGCCCGGCTCAGGCGCCAGTTCCGGATCGACGTGATGTGCGCGGGCATGGCCAGGGTGTCGCGGGCGAACTCCGCCTCGACCTCCGGGTCGACGCCCGGCAGCAGGCGGAAGAGCGCGGTGCGCTTGACGCCGCCGGCGATGCCGGGCTCGCGGGCGCCGGCACCGATCGTGTCGAGCCCGAGTGCCGACCACGACGCGCAGCGCGCCTCGAGCGCGGGCAGCAGTACGTCGGTCCACAGCTCCGACTTGCGCGCGACCTCGGCGGTCTCCCGGTCGGGGAACACCAGGTCCCAGGTGAGGTGCCCGGCGCCGAGGTCGGCGAGGTAGTTCGGGCTCAGGATCGCGGCCTCGATACCGGGCAGCTCGACCGCCCGGGCCAGCACTGCCGCCAGTGCGCTCATCTCCGCCTCGCCGGCGCCGGAGGGCAGGTACAGCTGCGCGGTCTCGCGCCACCGGGTCGGGGTGACCGCGTCGGGCCGGGTGTCCGCGGGCGCCGGCCCGACCTGGTCCGGCGCGAGGAGGTACGTCCGGGCCCGGGACACCACGAGGGCGTCGACGTCGGCCCAGTGCTGCACGATGTCCGGGGCGTGGGTCTGCGCGCGGGCGGTCCAGAAGCCGCCCGCGTCGGGGAGGTTCCAGCGCACCCAGAGCACGACCGTCTGGTCGGCGAGGGCCAGAGGCGGGGAGACCTGCTCGTCGACGAGCGTGAGGCCGCGTGCGGCCGCGCCGGTGGCGTAGCCGTCGAGCAGCTCGCGCAGCCGCGGCAGGTCGGCGGCGAAGACCTCGAAACGGTCCTGGACGACGATCGGTGTGATCATCTCCGATGCCCCTCAGAGGTCCGCGACCTTGAGCACGATCTTGCCGCGCGTGTGGCCGGTCTGGATCGCCTCGTGGGCGACTGCTGCGTCGCGCAGGTCGAACTCACGGATCTCCGGGAGCGTGACCTCGCCGGAGACGACCAGGCCGGCGATCGTGGCGAGCGCCGGGGCGCAGTCGATGTCGGTCATCATCGAGTAGACGCGCTCGATCCCGCGCACGGCGGCGGCCGCGACGTCGGCGGGGATGTCCCCGTCGTCGACGAGGGTCGGGATGCTGACGAAGGCGCCGCCCTCGCGGACGAGGTCGAGGCCGTGGGTCAGCGAGCTCGCGCCCGCGGTGTTGACGAGCAGGTCGAGGCCGTCCGGGGCCCATTCCTTGACCGCGGCGGTGACGTCCTCGGTGACGTAGTCGATGACCCGCTCGACGCCGAGCTCGCGCAGGTAGGCGACGTTGCCGGTGCTGCAGGTCGCGGCGACCCGGGCGCCGGCAGCGCGGGCGAACTGGACCGCGAAGCTGCCGAGACCGCCGGAGCCGCCGTGCACCAGCACCCGCTGGCCGGGCCGCACGCCGCCGTTGTGCCGCAGGGCCTGCCACGCCGTCAGCGCGGCCACCGGCAAAGCCGCCGCCTCGGCGAAGCCCATCCCCTCCGGGACCAGCGCCACCCGGTCGACGTTCGCCACCGCGTACTCCGCGTAGCTGCCCTGCGCCCCCTGGCCATGGTTGGTCGGAGTGACCACGCGGTCGCCGACGGCGAACCCGGTGACGCCCTCGCCGAGCGCGTCGATGACGCCGGCCGCGTCGAAGCCCAGCACGTACGGGAAGACGTAGGGCCGGAAGGCGGCCAGCATGCCCTGCCGGTTCTTCCAGTCGGCGGGGTTCACGCCGGCGTACGCCACCCGCACCCGCACCTCTCCGGGACCCGGCTCGGGGGTCTCGATCTCGCCGTACTGCAGGACCTCGGGGCCGCCTGTCTCGTTCATGATCACTGCGAACATGGCGCCGAGCGTGGCCCCGGTCACACCGCCAGCCGACCGCTCTCCCGGTCAGTGGGACGCGCCGGGGGCCCACCAATTCGGTGGAACGCGGCGGCCGCACCGACGTACATTCGAGGTGTCGGACCTCGCGCAGAGGTCTCCTGCCCTTCATGCCTTCGTGGCCGAACGGAAATACGGACCCTGGACGATCCATCCGACAGGTGCCGTACGACCAAGCGACCAGGCCAGCGAAGGAAGGGGGTGACGGCAGCCATGACGACCGTGATGCTGCTCAACGCCTCCTACGAGCCGCTCGGCACGGTGACCTTCCAGCACGCCGTGCGGATGCTGTTCCGCGAGGTCGCCACCGTCGAGGAGGCGCACGACGACCGGATGATCGGGCCGCACCCGTGGCCGCGGGTGATCCGGCTGGTGCGCTACGTCGCCGCGAAGTGGATGTACCGGCCGGCGGCGTACTCGCGCAGCAACGTGCTCAAGCGCGACCGGTACTGCTGCGCCTACTGCGGCTCGTACGCGACGACCATCGACCACGTGCTCCCGCAGAGCCGCGGAGGCGGGTGGACCTGGCTGAACACGGTTGCTGCGTGCAGCCCGTGCAACGGTCGCAAGGCCAACCGCACCCCGGCCGAGGCCGGCATGCGGCTGCGGCTCGCCCCGTTCGTGCCGACGCGGGCGCAGCTGGCCGTCGCCTGACTGCTCTGCCCCCTAGAGTTCGGGCGTGCGCACGTCCACCAAGCTCAAGCTCGCCTATGTCGCCCTCGCGGCGGCCGACACCGCCCTGGCGGGGTCGAGCCGCCCGTGGGCGCACAAGGTCCGTCACGTCACCAAGCCGCTGCTGCTTCCGACGCTGGGCTCGGCGCTCGCGACCGATCCGCGGGCGGCGCAGTCGCCGCTGCGGACCACGACGCTGGCCGCCCAGGTCGGTGGCTGGGGCGGCGACGTGCTGCTGCTGGGCGAGGGTGAGCGGGCGTTCGCGGCCGGCGCGACGTCCTTCGGGGTCGGCCACCTCGCCTACGTCTCGGGCTTCCTGCGCCACCGCGACCGTCGTACCCCGATCACGGCGAGCCGCACCGCCCGCGTGATCGGCGGCCTGTGGGCCACCAGCGGCCCGGTCGTCGCGGCGAAGGCGGCGAGCAAGGACCGCAGGCTCGGGGCCACGCTGCTCGGCTACTCCGGCCTGCTGGCCGCGATGGCGGCCACCGCCTCCCACCTCGACCCGGCGCTGCCGCGGGACGCCCGGCTGCTCACCGCCGCCGGCGGGGCGATGTTCCTCGCCTCCGACGCGGTCCTCGGCGCCCGGACCTTCCTGCTGCCGAACGCGCCCGAGCGTCTCGAGTCGGTCGTGATGGCGACGTACACCGGCGCCCAGCTGCTGCTCGCCGAGGGAGCCGCGCGCGCCGGTCGCTGAACCGATCGCAGCCTTCGGGGGCACAGAGGGGCATGAACGCCTCCCGTCCCCTCGCCCTTCTCGCCACCGCGTCTGCCCTCTCCCTGCTGGCCGCCTCCCCCGCCCTCGCCAGCGCCAGCCGCGTCCGCGCCGAGGGCCCGCTGATCGCCTACTCGGCGGCCGTCCCGACCGGTGCGAGCGCGCGGGTGCAGGCAGTCGCCAACGCTTCCGGCAGCACCGTGATCACCCTGCAGGTGCGCGGTCTGAAGCCGAACACGGAGTACGGCGCGCACGCCCACCGGAACGCCTGCGGTGCGACCGGCGCAGCGGCCGGTCCGCACTTCCAGCACGTCGTGGACCCGGTGCAGCCCAGCATCGACCCCGCCTACGCCAACCCGCGCAACGAGATCTGGCTGGACCTCACCACCGACGCCGAGGGCAACGGCTCGGCGCAGACCCTGGTGCGCTGGCAGTTCGCGCCCGACCGCCGCGCGGGCTCGGTGATCCTCCACGAGCACGGCACCAGTGAGGATCCCGGCACCGCCGGCACGGCGGGCGCGCGGCTCGCCTGCCTGACCGTCGGTTTCTGAGTCCGACTCCCCCGATCGGCCGACAGCCCCTCGAACCTCCAGTCGAGGGGTTGTCGTGCCCTGCGGGCGGGTGCATGCTGGCGGACGGACCGGGAAATCTCTTCATGGAGGCCACCGATGTCTGTCAGACGCTTCGCCACCACGACGCTCGCCGCCGCGGTCCTCTGTTTCTCCGCGGTCGCAGGCGCGACCGCCGTCGGCTCGCCGGTCGAGGTGCCGTCCACCGGCAGCCCGGTCGGGCCCTTCTCGCAGAACAAGCAGAACGAGCCCGCCGTCGCGATCGACGCCCACCAGCCCGACGTGATGGCAGCCGGCGCCAACGACGAGATCGACATGGAGGCCTGCGCTGCGGGCGACCCGACCACCTGCCCGTTCACCAGCGGCGTCGGGGTCTCCGGCATCTACTTCTCCATGAACGGCGGCGACTCCTGGGTCCAGCCGACCTACTCCGGCCTGTCCGCGCGGTCCTGCACCGGCCCGGCGGAGTGCACGGCGACGACCGGCCCGATCGGCACGATCCCCTGGTACGCCGAGGCGGGCATCGTGTCCGACGGCGACCCGGCCGTGTCGTTCGGCCCGCGCCCGGGCGCCGACGGCCGGTTCTCGTGGGACAACGGATCGCGCCTCTACTACGCCAACCTGACCTCCCCGGTCGGGGCTGCGCCGCACAACGACGCTTTCCGGGGCTTCGAGGCGATCGCGGTGTCGTACGTCGACGACGTGCCCGCCGCGGCCGCCGGCTCGAAGGACGCGTGGAGTCACCCGGTGCTGGTCTCGCGGCAGTCGACGACGACCTTCTCCGACAAGGAGCAGGTGTGGGCCGACAACGCGGCGAGCAGCCCCCACTTCGGCTCGGTCTACGTGTGCTGGGCGTCCTTCCGCAGCAACAGCCACGGCCAGGCACTGCCGACGCCGCTGACGCTCGCCCGCTCGGGTGACGGTGGCGCGACCTGGACCACCCGGCAGGTGAGCCCGGCGACGGACAACGGCATCAGCTCGCAGCCCGACGGCTGCACCGTGCGGACCGACAGCCACGGCACCGTCTACGTCTTCGGGATCGGCAAGCGCAAGGGCCAGACCCTGCAGCTGATGTACCGCTCCACCGACGGCGGCGCCCACTTCACCGGCCCGACGCCCGTGGCCGCAGCGGTGCAGCCCGGCACCTTCGACCCGGTGCTCGGCAGGCCGAACATGGACGGCATCGCGGGTGCGCGCGTGGACCTCGCGGCCGGCCCGAGCGTCGACATCGCCAACGGGGCGCCGACCGGTGCGGACGCGACCGACCAGATCCTGATGACCTGGGCGGACGCCTCGAGCGGCGCAAACAACGAGCAGGTGCTCGCGACGACCTCGCGCGACGGTGGCGCCAGCTGGACGGCACCGGCCGTCGTACCGCTGCCCGGTGGTGACCGGCCGTTCTACACGGCGCCGGCCCTGTCCCCCGACGGGACGGACGCCTACCTGACGGTCAACGCGTTCACGACGCCGTACCGCACCGACACCACGACGCCTCGCGGCCTGCTCGGCCAGGTGCTGCACGCGGACGTCGGTCCGGCCGGCGTCCTCGGCCCGTGGACCGTGCTGGTCCGGGGCGCTGTCGGCGACCCGCGCGGCACGTCGCAGAACGGCCTGACGGCGGAGTTCCTCGGCGACTACGTCTACACCGCCGCGACCCGCGACGGAGCGGTCGGCGTCTGGAACGACGCCTCCCACGCGGCCGACTGCCCTGCCATCGACGCCTACCGGGCATCGCTCTACACCGCCACCCCGCAACCGGCACCGGACGTGCAGGGCAGCTGCCCGGCGGCGTTCGGCAACAGCGACATCCACGGCGCCACGGTCACCGATCCCACGCCCTGACCTCCCCAGGGCGCGACATGGCGCCGCGGTGTCTGGCATACCAGACACCGCGGCGCCCTCGGTGGTTCCGCCACGAGCCCCGATCGGGTGGACTGGAGGCGATGAGCACCGAGACCAGTACGACGATCACCCGCGCCGCCGACCTGCACCGGGTGCCGTGGCGCAACGGCCAGGGCATGACCACCGAGATCGCGCTCGGTGGCGCCCCCGACGACTTCACCTGGCGGGTGAGCCTGGCCGAGGTGGCCCAGAGCGGCGACTTCTCGGCGTTCCCGGGCATCGACCGGATCATCGTGCTCATCGAGGGCCCCTCGATGACCTTGCGGCTTCCGGGCCGCACTCAGGTGCTGCGCACCGACGAACCGTTCGCCTTCGACGGCGGCGTCCCGGTGCAGTGCACGGTCGAGCAGCCGACCCGCGACCTCAACGTGATGACCCGCCGGGGCGCGGCCCGGGCGACCCTGGACGTCCGGATGCTGACGGACGGCGACCCGGCGGTCGTCGTACCGGCGTCGGGGACGGTGGTCCTCGTCGTGCTGGAGGGCGAGGCCCGGCTGACCGACAGCGACACCGACCTCGCGACCGACCTCGCGACCGGCGACGTCGCGGTCACCCAGGAGCAGGTGCGGCTGGCAGGTGCGGGCCGGGTGGCCGTGGCCCGGATCGCGCCGGCACCACAGCACTGACCTCGCCGGAGAACCGGCCCAGCCGCCGCCGGTAGCGCACGATCTGCAGCAGCCCGCCGCACCACACGACGTACTGCACCCCCATGGCCCAGGCGAAGTCGGCCGGGGAGCGCTCGCCGGACGCGCCGGAGCGCAGGTCGAGCACCAGGCCGACCGCAGCCATCACCACGAAGGTGGCGATGAAACCGGCGACGTTGATCATCCCCATCGCTGTCGACAGCCGGGCGTCGGGGTTGGAGGTGCGGGCGAAGTCGAAGCCGATCATCGCCGCCGGGCCGCCGATGCCGTTGGCGACGACGAGGCAGACCAGCACGGGCAGCGGTGCGCCGCCGGGCCAGAGCAGGACGACGCTCCACACCGTCATCAGCATCAGCACGATGCCGGTGCCGAGGGTGGCACGCCCGGCCGGGAAGTTCGCGATGAACCAGCCCAGGACCGGCGCGGCACACATCGCCGAGACCACCATCACGGTCAGCAGCGAGGCGGCCGCGGCGCGGCTGGTGCCCTGGCCCTCGACGAAGAAGGGCAGTCCCCACAGCAGGCCGAGCGACGTCTGCGCGAACGGCGTGGTGAAGTGGATCCAGAAGCCGAGGCGGGTGCCGGGGTGGGCCCAGCAGGCGGCGACGTTCGCGCGCACGGTGCGCGGGGTGAGCGCCGATCCGCGCGCCGTACGACGCCCCGGCTCGTCCTGCACGAAGACGTGGATCAGTGCCGGGAGCACCAGGCCAGCCACCGCCGGGATGCCATAGGCGAGGTTCCAGCCGACGTGCGCGAGCGCCCAGGCCATCGGCAGTGCGGCGAGGATGGTGCCGAGCTGCGACGCGAGCCCGGAGAACTGCAGGACCAGCGGGACCCGCCGCGGCGCGACCCAGGTGTTGACCAGCCGTACGACGCACAGGAACGTGAAGGCGTCGCCGACTCCGACCAGGCAGCGTGCGAGCAGCGCGGCGGGATAGGTGTCCGCGCCGGCGAACAGCAGCTGCCCGGTGGCGAGCAGCAAGGTGCCGGCCAGCAGGATGCTGCGGGCGCCGAAGCGGTCGACCAGCAGACCCACCGGGATCTGCATCACCCCGTAGACCACCAGCTGCAGCACGATGAGCAGCGACAGCTGGGCCGCCGAGAGCCCGAACCGGTCGATCGCGACCAGGCCCGCCACCGCGAGCGACGAGCGGTGGAAGATCGCGACCATGAAGACCGCGACGGCCACGAGCAGGACCGGCTCCGGCCGTTCGCGCCAGCCCTTCACGCCAGCATCCGCTCGACCGCGGCGGCCGCGTCGAGCAGCTCGAGGTCGGTGCCGAGCCCGAGGAGGTGCAGCCCGACCGGGTGCCCCTCGGCGAGGCCGATCGGCAGGGTGATCGCGGGTGCGCCCGTGAGGTTCGCGGTCGACAGGTGCTGGATGCCGGCGCTCATCGCCCCCTGCTGGGCCGGCGCGGTCAGTGACGTCTCGGCCTCGACGAGCAGGGGCTGCGGGCCGGGCAGGGTCAGGCTGACGATCGCGTCGCCACCGCTCTCCGCGCGCAGCGCAGCCAGCTCCTCGCGGATCCGCCCCGCGGCCCGGCGGGCGGCCTCCACGTCGGCGCGGCCGAGCAGGCGGCCGGCCGCGATCAGGCGCCGGGTCTCCGGCAGGTAGTCGCCGCCTCGCTCGCGCAGCCGCTCCGCGTGCTGCTCGGCGCCCTCGACGAGGCTGAGCACGAGCGCCGCCGTCATCCCCATCGCGTACGACGGCCCTGGGTGCTCCACGAGCACGAGCCCCGCATCGGCGAGCTGTCCGAGCGCCCGGTCGAGCGCGGCCCGGAAGGCGGGTGTGCCGGCAGGCGTCGGCGTCGGCACGACCAGCACCGGCCGTCGCACCGGACGTGCGGGGGTCACGGGTGCGACGGAGGCTCCGGCGAGCGCCTCGAAGACGAGCCGGCAGTCGGCGACGGTGCTGCCGATCGGGCCGATGACGTCGAGGCTGGGGCTGAAGTGCAGCAGGCCCTGGGTGGCGACGGCGCCGTGGGACGGCTTGAAGCCGACGACGCCCTGGGCCGCGGACGGGTTGCGGATCGAGCCCGTGGTGTCGGTGCCGAGGGTCGCGCCGATGGTGCCGGCGGCGACCGCGACGGCGGAGCCGACACTGGAGCCGCCCGGGTGCCGGTCGGGGTGCCGGGGACCGCGGGTTCCCGGATCGCCCTGCCCGGAGGCGAGCTCGTGGGTGGTGGTCTTGCCGACGACGATCGCGCCGGCCGCCCGCAACCGCGCGACCGCGGCCGCGTCCTCGGTGTCGGGCACGCCGGACAGGGCACGGGATCCGGCGAGCATCGGCATGCCGGCGACGGGGAGCACGTCCTTGACGCCGATCGCCACCCCGTGGAGCGGGCCGAGCCGGGCGCCTGCGGCGCGCAGGGCGTCGGCGTGCCGGGCGGCTTCGATCGCGCCGTGGTGGTCGACGTACGCCCAGGCGGCGATCTCGGCCTGGGTCTCGTCGATGGCGGCGAGCACCTGGGTGACGTGCTCGACGGCTCCCGTCGTGCCCCGCCGGATCCGGCGGGCCACCTCGGCGGCGCCGGGCACGGGGAGGCCGAGGACGGTCGCGCTGCTCACGGGGTCCACTCACGCAGGGCGGCCGCACGGTCCCGGAAGCCGGCGTGCGCGAACGCGATGGCGGCCTCGTCCTGGAGCGCGAGGTCGCGTCCGACGCTCGCCTCGAGACGGGCGAACTCCGGTTCGGACAGGAACGGGGTCGGCGGGTCGTAGGTGGTGCGGCCGTCGCGGGCCACGACCTGCCCGTCGATGAGCACGGCCCGGACCGCGGTCAGGTCGCCGCGCGCCACGAGCACCAGGTCCGCGGGCCCGCCGGGGCGCAGCCGTCCGTGGGAGGGCGTCAGGCCGGGCACCAGGTCCGCCGGTGCGGAGCTGACCAGCGCGACGGCGTCGGCGAGAGGGAGCCGGCCGCTGTCGACCAGGTCACGTACGGCGTGCAGCGGGCCGTCGTGCCGGCCGCCCGGCCCGTAGTCGCTGGCGATGACGTCGACCTCGCCCGTGTCGAGCACCGCGTCCCAGTGCTCGCGGGTGGTGACCATCGCGCGCTGGTCGAGCAGGTCGAGCACGCAGGCCTCGTTGGTCCAGCCGGCCCGCCGGCCGAGGCGGACCATCGCGGCCGCCTCCGCGGGCGTGTACGACGGGTGGTTGACGTGGCACGCCACGACCCGCGCTCCGCCGAGGGGGGCCGGCGCGGCGGCGAGCCCGGTGAACAGCGACCCGGTCACGGCGGCGCTGTGCACGAAGGCCGGGAGGTCGTGCTCAGCGGCGAGTCGGATCCCCTCGCGGATGCCGGCCAGCGCGGGCGCGAGCGAGGGCAGCACGACGTCGTTCACGAGGGCGACGACGGCAGTGGGTTCGACCCGTCCGGCGAGCCCGCACTCGGCGAGCGTGGCGGCGACCCGGTCGGCAGCAGCGGCGACGTCGCCGGTCTCGACCCACTCCAGGGTCCGGCCGAGCACCGCCTCCTTGAGGACGCGCGCCTGCTCCGCCTCGACGGTGATCGCGTGCCGCGCGGCGAAGGCGGCCGGGATGTAGACGACGTCCTGTCCGCCACCGGCAAGGGTCTGACCGCCGCCGAGCTCGCCGACGGCGACGGCGCCCTGGGCGACCTGCTCGGCGACCGAGGTCGCCAGCGCGGCGCTGGTGAGCCCGGCCCCGTCGGCAGCCCGTGCGGCAGCGAGCGCGTGCGGCTCGTGCGTCGTGGCCCCTCCGACCCGGACCGGGTGTGCGGCGTCGGCCACCCGAACCTGGTCCATGGTGGTCAGACCGCAGAGGTTGAGCACCGCGGTCGTGCCCTGGAGGAGGTGGCGGTCGAGGTTCGACAACCACTGCCAGCGCGGCAGGGCCTGCCCGCCACTGGGCATCAGCGGCCCCGGGGTCACGCCGTGCACGTGCACGTTGACCAGGCCGGGCAGCGCGATCATGCCGCGGCCATCGACCACCTCGGCGGGGTCGGCACCGGCACCCAGGCCCGGGCCGATCGCCACGACGCGGCCGTCGGCCACCTCGATGTCGACGTCCTCGAAGGCCTCCCCCGGCTCGCCCGTGACGACCAGGGTGTGGGTGATGACGCGCCGCATGCCGACCTCCGACTCCGTGCTGTTTCGTTCGACGGTCTTCATCATAGCGAAACAATCTTCATTATACGATGAATCCATCCAACCTCGAGGAGCCGCCATGCAGCCGTCAGACCGCTACGACCGCCCGCGCGACCTCGCCGGCTACGGCGAGCACCCGCCCGCCGGCGCCTGGCCCGCCGGCGCCCGAGTCGCGGTGAGCCTGGTGATCAACATCGAGGACGGCGCCGAGCGGCACCGCAGCCGCGGCGACGACGTGGACGACGTCAACGCCCACTGGATCACCGACGTCCCCCACGACAGGGGCAACCCGTCGCTCGAGTCCGGCTTCGACTACGGCGCCCGGGCCGGGATCTGGCGCGTGCTGCGCATCCTCGACGCTGCCGGCGTACCCGCCACCGCCTTCGCCTGCGGCCGGGCGCTCGAGCAGCACCCCGCCCTCGGCGCGGCGCTCGCCGCGCGCGGAATCGAGGTCGTCGACCACGGCCTGTGGTGGGAGCCGCACTGCGACCTGACCCACGACGAGCTGCATGCCCGGATGGACGAGTCCGCGGCGATCCTGCACCGCACGACGGGAACCACGCCCACCTCCTGGTACTCCAAGGACGGCCACTCCCGCGCGAGCTTCGACCTCGCCGCCGAGCGGGGGTTCGGCCACGACGACAACTGCTTCTCCGACGACCTGCCGTTCCTGCCCGACGGCCCGGACGGCGCGGTGACCATCCCCTACTCCGCCGACACCAACGACTCGCTGCTGCTGACCACGATCGCGACCGCCGGGCAGTACCTCACCCAGCTCGAGAGCGCGCTGACGATGCTGGCGACCGACGACCGCCCCGGGCCGAAGGTGCTGAGCGTCGGGCTGCACCCGCGCTGGATCGGCCGGCCGTCGTACGCCGGCGCGCTGCAGCGCTTCGTCGCCCATGCCAGCAACACCCCCGGGGTCGTCTTCGCCCAGCGCAGCGAGATCGCACGCTGGTGGCGGTCAGTGGTCGCGGAGCAGTGATCCCCAGCCGGGCACGGCGACCGTGACGCCCGCCAGCCGGAGCACGTGCCACGCGACGGCCACGGCGCTGTCGACCACCGGCAGCCCGAGCCGCTCCTCGAGCTCGTCGACCAGGTAGCCCGCGCGCAGGTTGGTGCCCACGCAGAGCACCGCATCCGCGCGCGCACGAGAACCCCCGGCCAGGAGCGCTTCGACGGAATCCCGCTCCAGTGCGGCGATCTGGGCGTTGGTGAGGTCGGAGGGCAGCGTCGAGCGACCGACGACCTCGATCCCCCGCGCGCCGAGCTCACGGGCGATGCCGGAGACGATCTCGTCGGAGCCCGGGAAGACGACCGTCACCGAGCGTGCGCCGAGCGCAGCCAGGGCGGCGTACATCGCCTGGGTGGCCGTCGTCCCGGCCGATGCGCCGGTCGCTGCGGCCAGCTCGGCGGCCAGCACGGCGTCGGCGTCGACGCCGGTCCAGGAACCCGCCGTGCCGTGGAAGGCGACGACATCGGGCACGGTCTCGGCGAGCAGCGGTACGGCGTCACCCAGCACCGCACTGTCGATGCGCGCGGCCAGGGACACCGGCAGCCGGAACCGACTGGCGAAGACCTCGACCTCCGGTACGTCGTGGAGCACGGCCGCGGTGAGCGGCTCGGCGTTCGTGTTGCTGGCCGGGACCAGCAGGCCGATGCGACGTGGACCCGCGAAGGGACCGGAGGCCGAGGAGGTCAATGCGCTCTTCCTTGCGAGGGTGGGGTGGAGATGGCCAGGATCCGGGCCGGCTGGTCGGTCAGGTTCGACCACCAGTGCGGGATCACGGCGTCGAAGGTGATGGTGTCGCCCTCCGCGAGGGAGTAGCGCTGGTCGCCGACCGTGGCGACCAGGGCGCCCTCGATGACGAGGATGCACTCCTCGCCCTCGTGGGAGCTGCGGATCGAGCTGCCCTCGAGGTTCGGCGGCAGGGTCATGATGAGCACGCCGAGGCGGCGGTCGACGTCGGGGACGAGCATCTCCATGCCGATGCCCTCGCGGGGCACCTCGATCCGGCGGCGGTCCGCGCGGCGCACGACGCGGCCGGCCGGGTCACCGCCGGGCTGGGCCGAGAACAGCTCGGCCATCGGCAGGTCGAGGGCGCTGGAGAGCCGCAGCAGCGTCTCGAACGACGGGTTGCCGATCCCCCGCTCGATCTGGCTGATCAGGCCGGCACTCACGCCCGCCCGGTCGGCGAGCTCCTCCACCGTGAACCGCCCCACGCGGCTCGCCTTGATCGTGGCACCGATGTGGCTGACCCATGTCTCGCGCTGTGCGTCCATCGCCTCTTCAATACCTTCCGGCAGTCGTGCATTTATTGAAGAGGAGGAGGTTATCAACTCGACCACCCGTCGTCGGTCGTTCATGCGGCGTGGCCGATCACTCGTCGGCGATGAAGTCCCACGAGCCGACGGCATTGACGCCGGCCACCAGGTCCACCACCTCGTCGGTGTCGTTCGTGATGCCGTGGGTCGTGCCCGGCGGGATGTAGAACGCCTGGCCGGGCCGGGCCCGGATCGCCTCCGCGCCGAGGTGGATGACCGGCTGACCTGCGACGACCACGTAGAACTCCGCGACCTCGGCGTGGTGGTGGCGCACGTGGTGCTGTCCCGGGAGCATCCGGCCCCAGCTGACCGTGAACTCCCGGGCCCCGTTGACCCGGTCCGAGACGAGCTGGCAGATCAGCCCCTCGTCCCGGGTCCCCGACGGCGTCACGTGGTCGAGCTCGACGAAGCCGCGCTCGTCGATGCTCTGCACCAGCGGGTTCGCGCTCACGCGCTCGCCGCCGCGGAGGCGTCGAGGGCGCCGGAGCGCACCGCGGCCAGCCACCACTCCGCGATCTCGGCGCGGGTCGCGAACCACACGTCGTCGCGACCGGCGGCGTACTCCAGGAACGCCTGGATGCCACTGGCGACGCTGGGCCGCCCACCGATGCGCGAGTGGATGCCCAGCGACATCATCCGCGGTACGCCGTCCGCCTCCGTCGCGAGGAAGTCGAGCGTGTCGCGGCAGACCTCGAAGAGCTCGTTGCCCGTCGCCAGGCTGGCGTTGCCCCAGAACCTGCCGTCGTTGGCGTCGCCGGAGTAGGGCACCACGAGGTGCTCGCCCCGCTCGGTCGGCACGAAGTAGGGCAGGTCGTCGCCGTAGGAGTTGGAGTCGTACAGGAAGCCCTCGCCCATCAGCAGCGCCCGGGTGTTCTCGGTGATGCCGTCGCGGACGTACCAGCCCTTGGGGCGGATGCCCGCCGCCTTCTCGATCGCCGCCACGCAACGCCGGATCTCGGCCAGTTCCTCGTCCGGCTCCATGCCGACCGTGCCGGCCCAGCGGTAGCCGTGGGCGCAGATCTCGTGGCCCTCGCGCACGATCGCCGGCCCGACCTCGGGCGACTTCTCCAGCGCCATGCCGCAGGCCATGAAGGTCGCCGGCACCTCGAAGCGCCGCAGGATCGACAGGATCCGCCAGATCCCGGCCCGGCTGCCGTACTCGAAGTAGGACTCCTTCATCAGGCTGCGCTTCGTCGGGTCCGCCTGCCAGCCGCCGAAGATGTGGACGTCCTCGTCGCGGGGGTCGCCCGCCGCGATCGAGCGCTCCGCGCCCTCCTCGAAGTTCACGACCACCGAGACCGCTACCCGGGCACCGCCGGGCCACTCGATCCGCGGCGGATGCTCGCCATATCCCACCAGGTCACGCGCCACGTCCGGCTCCTTCCTTCACCGGGGCCATCAGCCCCGAGCTCTCGCCGAAGACCTTGCGGTGGGCGCCCAGCGCCACCCGCAAGCCCTGGGCCACGTCATCGATCACTGCTCCGTGCGCCGGTCCGATCAGCCGCACGTCCTTCTCGTCCAGCAACCGCTCGATCACGTCGAACGCCGCGGACACGTCCACGAACCGCGTCCAGTAGAGGGACCGCCCGGCGCCGTACGCCGCCGCGTCGACCGTCACCGCGTCGCCGAGCTCACGGGAGGTGAGCCGGCACTGGCCCTCGCGGTGGATCGGCTCGTCGTCCTCCAGGTCCTCGGGCGAGAACTCGTGGATGAACGCGAACCCGTCGGACACGAACAGCATCCGCGAGCCGGTGTCGTAGGCCCACAGCGTGTTGTGCAGGTCGCGGATGTGGGCCGCGTGCACCTCGATGCTGCGCCCGCCGATGTCGAGCACGTCGCCGGCCGCCATGGGCACCAGGCGATCGGCCAGGTGCGGCCAGTACAGGTGGTAGTCGCGGACGTCGCCGGCGATCCGCAGCCCCGGGTGGGCCGCCACGAGCGCCGGGATGTTGCCCGCGTGCGGGATCTCCGGGTGCGTCGGGAACACGTAGTCCAGCGGCCGGTCCCCCAGCACCTCGGCGACGCCGCGCAGGACCGCGGCCTCGTGGGCGGGGTCGCCGGAGTCGACCAGGAACGTGTGCGTCTCGCCGACCACGAGGTAGGTCGACACGTGGTAGTGGACGGGACCGTCGGCGGCGGTGGCCCGCAGGCACCCGCCGAGCCACCACACGCCGGGAGCGAGCTCGCGGGCGTCCTCGTGCTGCTGCAGCTCATGCGGCACGGCGACCCACCCCCTCCAGGTGTGCGGCCAGGTGTTCGGCCTGGGTGCGCACGGCGTCGCGCCCGAGCACCGGGGCGCCGTACGTCGGCCCGAGGACCTGCCAGTCCTGCTCGGCCACGACCTCGCGGACGTGCGTGGCGATCGCCACGATGTCCTCGGGGGCCACGGCATCGGCGATCCAGCCGAACTTGAGGTCGTGGAAGGCACGCAGCGTTGCGACGTCGTACGGCACCGGGGTGCCGTCGGCCGCGGTCAACAGGTGGCTGAAGCTGTCGGAGGTGAGCAGGGTGCGCGACACCGGGTCGCCCACCCACAGGACCGGGAGCAGCCGCAGGAGCGGCGAGTGGAGCCGGAGCTCGATGCCGGGCGCGACCTCCAGGTCGAGCCAGGCACCCGCGTCGACGTTGACGCGCCGGGCGGCGGCGTGCGTCACGGGGACCGTGATGCCGCCGGTGTACCAGACCTGGTCGACCGCGAACTCACTCTCGATCGCCGGCAGGTTGAGGCAGCACTCCATCTCGGTGCGGGTCAGCACCACGGACAGCCGGGTGCCGGGCTCGAGCAGGGTCCGCAGCTGGGCCCGGATCTCGTCGGCGTGCAGGCCGACGCCGGTGTCGACCAGGACGGCCGAGCCGCCGCGGCGGACCAGGTAGGCGTTGACGGGCTGCCACCCGGCGATGCCGGGCGGGCACCAGCTGACGTCGGGGCCGACGGGAGCCGGTCCGCCCAGCCGGGCGACGGCGTCGGGGCCGTCCCCCAGCAGCTGGGCAGTCGCAGGGGTGCTCATCGCGATCCCGCTCCGACCGACGCGCGGGTCCAGGCGTCGATCGCCCGGTCGACGGTGGTCACGTCGTGCCGCGAGCGCATCACGGTGAGCGCGGCCTCGTGGACCGCGACGTCGTAGGCGCCCACGGCGTCCTCGAGGAGCACGGCGTAGAAGTCGTTGTGGACCGCGTCGCGGATCGTGGCCTCGACGCATCCGCCCGTGGAGACGCCGACGAGGGCGACGGACTCGATGCCGTGGCCGCGCAGGACCAGGGCGAGGTCGGTGGACACGAAGGCGCTCTGCCGGCGCTTGGTGATGACGGTCTCGCCCTCCTCGGGCAGGCACTCGGGGGCGAAGTCACCGGCGGGGTCCCCCTTGATGCTGAGCCGGCCGAGGTCGACGGGCTTGTCGCCGCTGGCCGTGTGCAGCGCCCGCAGCCAGGCGGGCGTCGAGCTGAGACCGTCGACGTAGTTCTCGACCCGGATGTGGAACACACGGACGCCGTGCTCGCGGGCAGCCCTGATCGCGGCACCGCAGCGCTCACGCACGCGCGGCATCATCGAGAGGTCGAGGCCGGCGTCGCCGTGCGCGTGGCCGGCGGTCAGGCCACCGATCTGCATGTCGATGACGACCAGCCCGGTCGTCCGCGGGTCGAGGAGCTCGTCGAGCGTGTCACGGACCTGCTTGCCGCAGAGTTCGATCATGGGTGCTGCCTTCCAGGAGGTGAGGGGCGACGCGGACGGGAGCCCGAGCTCCCGTCCGGTCGGGGTGGTCAGCGGCCGAGGTCGTTGAAGTAGACCTGGCCGTTCGTCTGCGGCGTGCCGCCGCTGAGGCTGTTGCTGATCACGTTGACGTTGTGCAGGTCGACCAGCGCGAGGTTGGCCGCGGCGTCGTCGACGATCGCGCTCATCTCCTTCTCGATCCGCTCCCGCTCCGCCGTGTCGTCCGACGGGGTGGCAGCCAGGTCCATCCGGAGCTTGTCGTACGCCGGGTCGCCCCAGCCCGTCGCGTTGCTCGGGGCGTCGGAGGCGTAGAAGGCGTAGGTGTAGAACGCCGGGTCGGCGATCACGATCGGCTCGGCGTACAGGAGCGCCTGGTAGCGGCCCTCCTGCAGCACGGTGGTCAGGTTCGTCGCGCTGGCGATCACCTCGAGCTCGACGTCGACGCCGATCTCGGCGAGCTGCGACTTGATCAGCACCGACGACTTCTCGGCCACCGGTCCCGGACGCGAGGTGCCGTAGGACAGCTTGAGCTTGAACCCGTCGGGGAACCCGGCCTCGGCGAGCAGCGCCTTCGCGCCCTCGACGTCGTGCTGGTACGCCGGAGCGTCACCCGGGCTGAACGGGAAGGTGCCCTTCGCGGGCTCGCCGATGCCGGCATACGCACCGTCGACGAGGGCCTGCCTGTCGATCGCCATCGACAGCGCCTGGCGCACGCGCTTGTCCTTGAGCGGGCCCGACTTGGTGTTGAACATCAAGGTGTCGCGGCTGCGGCTGGCGCACTGGTTGACCCGGACGTCGGACTTGGCGAGCTGCTCGTACTGGTCGTAGTCGAAGCCGTTGGCGACCTGGGCCTCGCCCGAGCTCACCAGCTGGGCGCGGGTCGCGGTGTTGGGCACGGCGTTGATGACGAGCTTCTTCACCGAACCGCGCTCACCACCCCAGTCGGGGTCGGCGGTCAGCACCAGCGACGATCCAGGCGTGTAGCTCTCGAGCTTCCAGCCGCTGTAGTCCGCCAGGTTGTTGGACAGCCAGTTGTCGGCGATCGGGTCGTCACCGGTGACGTGCTTCTTCGCCTCGGTGCTGTCGTAGACGTCGAACAGGTTCTGCTGCAGGCCGGTGATCGAGAAGGAGTACACGTGCAGCAGGTTGAGCTCGACGGTCTTCTCGTCGACCACCGTCACCAGGTTCGCGGTGTCGAAGCCGGCCGACTTGAGCGAGCCCTCCATGATGCCGTCGCGCTTCATGCCGGTCTCGAAGCTCCACTTGACGTCCTCGCTGCTCAGCTTGTTGCCCCACTGGCTGGTGAGGTCACGCAGCTTGACGACGACCGCGGTGCCGTCGGCGTTGAGCTCCGCGGACTCGGCGAGTCGACCCTTGACGTCGTACGACGGGTCCGTGCAGGCGTCCTCCGGCGTCGCACCCAGGTCGTAGGCCATCAGCTGCGACCCCAGCCCGGTCAGGACCACGTGCGAGGCGGAACCGCCCCACTTGGACGCGGTCAGGCCATCGGGCAGGCCGTTGACCGCGATGGTCACCGTCTCCTGCTTGCTCCCGGAGGTGGTCGACTCGGGGTTGGAGCAGCCAGCCAGTACGACGGCTGCGACGACGGCGCCGGCGATGTAGGGGCGCTTCCTCATGGTGTGTCCTCTCTGTCACTGATGGGGAGCGGGGATTCGCCCTTGGCGGTCGCCGAAACGACCGCGCCCGAGCAGCGAACACCGCACCAACGGCCTTGCCGTTGGCGGATTCGTCGCCAGGCGACGAGGTGGGGTGGGAGGTGGCGAAGGAGCCTGAGGGGGACCTCAGCCCCGGTACGCGGACTGGTGTCCGGTACGGATGATGGGCAGCACGCCGGCCACGTCGTCGATCACGTTGCCGTGGGTCGGGGCGACGATCTTGGTCCCGAGGGCCTCCATGGCCTCGGAGACGCCGGCGTACAGCGTGTCCGCGTCGTCGACCCAGCGGGCCCAGTACAGGGCGCTGCCGGTGAACATCGCGGCGTTCTCGACGGTCGGGGGCGAGTCCAGCTCGGAGGTGAGCAGGCCGCACTCCCCCGGCAGGTGGTACGGGTCCTCGTCGTCGAGCTCGGGTCGGTGCATGTAGCAGAACCCGTCGGCGGTGAAGAGCACCCCGCCCTCGGTGGCGAAGGCCCACAGCGTGTTGGGCAGGTCGCGGATCATCGCCTCGACCAGGACCACGGCCTGGCCGCCGCCGAGCTCGATCCGGTCGCCGGGCTTGCCGGCCCGCAGGTTCGGCACGACCTGCGGATAGAAGAGGTGGTAGTCGCGGATGTCACCGATGGCCACGATGTCCGGGTACTTCTCGACCAGCCGCGGCAGGTTGCCGGTGTGCGGCAGCTCGGGGTGGGTCGGCATGACGTAGGTCAACGGCTTGTCGCCGAGCAGCTCGTCGAGGGTGTCCGAGATCGCCGCCCAGCTGGACGGGTTGCCCGTGTCGATGAGCACCGAGGCGTCCGGTCCCTGCACCAGGTAGGTCGAGGTGTGCCCGTGGATCACCCGGGTCGGGAGGTGGAACTCGAGGCAGGAGCTCATCCAGGTCACGCCCGGGGCGATCGGCCGCGGGAGGTCGCTGCTCATCTTCTCGAACAGCGGCTCGTCGTCGTGTGCGTGGGTCATGTCGTCGTCTCCGGGTCTGTCGTCGTCAGTCGTCGGTGGGGGCGAGCGCGGCCAGCATGAAGTCGACGTGGCGCTTGACCACGTCGCGTCCCTGGATCACGCAGCCGCGCGAGGGTGCGATGACGTCGGGCTGGAGGGTCTCGAACTTGTCGGCGATCCAGTCGCGCAGGTTGCGCGTCGAGGCGCGGGCGATCCACTCGTACTTCGCGAGCAGGTGGGCCTTCACCTGCTCGGCGGTGGTGTCGTCGCGACCGAGGTCGTCGATGACCCGGGAGTCCTCGGGCGTGGCCATCACCCCGTGGGTGAAGGTGTCGGAGGTGAAGATCGTGCCGCTCGCGCCGTCCCAGCCCCAGAAGGTCGGCAGCAGCCGCAGCAGCGGGGACTCGATCTCGAGCAGCCGGCCCGGCGAGATCTCGATCTCGGGGGTGCGCGCCATCGAGTCGCCGCCCTCGCCCTTCTGGTCGATCTGCTCGCGGCGGCTGCGCAGCGCCATCCGGTTGATGTCGTCGAAGGCATCGAACGGGTTGGTGACACCGCCGGTGTAGAGGCGGCGCAGCGGGAACGTGGTCGCGATCGACTCGAGGTTGGACACGCAGTCCATCTCGCCGCGGGTGAAGAAGATCGACAGCTCAGCGTCACCGAGCAGCTCCTTCAGTCCGTCGACGACCAGGTCCGCGTGGATCGCCAGGCCCGAGTCGACCAGGAGCCGGTGGTCACCCTCCCCCAGCAGGTAGCAGTTGGCGGGCTGGTAGCCGCGGGAGCCGGCCGGCACCCAGCTGACCAGGTCGTCCAGCGGGTAGATGCCGCCGAGGGCGACCACCGAGGGGTTGGGGATCAGCGTCTTCATGGCTTCATCATATTGAAGTGTCTTCATTTCGTCAATCCTTTTGCGAGGGCCCGAGCGCTCGGACGGCGCTTCCCGGAGACCTGGCCCCGGGTACGCGGGTCGAGCAGGGTCGTGGTCACGTCGAGCACGATGTAGCCGGCCAGGCTGGCGGTGCCCATGATCACGACGAAGCCCTGGATGACCGGGATGTCGTTGGCCAGGACGCCGTTGAGGGACCAGCCCCCCACGCCCGGCCAGGAGAAGACGCTCTCGACGATCGCGGCGCCACTGATGGCGCTGGCGAGCATGATCACGAAGTAGGTCATGATCGTGCCGCGGATGTCGGCCATGGCGTAGCGGAAGACCTGGAGCGGGCGTAGGCCGCAGGCCCGGGCGAACTCGATCTGGGGCGAGGCGAGTGCCTGGACCATGCCGGTCCGCACGATCTTCGACACGGGTGCGGCGAAGAAGACGCCGACGGTCACGATCGGCAGCAAGGAGTGCGACAGGATCGACCAGAACGTCGCCCAGTAGCGGCCGAGGACGGCGTCGAGCACGACCGACCCGGTCTGGTCCGGCGGCTGCGCGTCGACCGAGGACGTCATGCCGACGGGTGCCGGCGAGACGCCGAGCAGGCTGAAGAACAGCGCGATCAGGACGAGGGCCAGCACGAACTCGGGTACGGCGAGCAGCACCGACGAGCCGACCGTGAACGCGCGGTCGGTGGGCTTGCCGAAGCGGTACGCCGCCGTGGAGCCGAACACGATGCCCAGCACGGTGGCGAGCAGCAGGCCGGGCACCAGGTAGACGAGCGTGTTGGGCACCCGTTCCAGCAGGCTGTGCAACACCGGGCTGCCGGTGAAGAAGGACTCCCCGAAGTCGCCCTTCATCGCACCGCCGATGTAGTCGAGGTAGCGAGCGAGGAAGGGCTGGTCGAGGCCGAGCTTGGCGTTGAGCGCCGCCACGTCCTCGTCGGTGGCGTACTCCCCCAGGATCGCCTTGGCCGGGCTGCCGGGCAGCATCGAGACCAACGAGAAGCTGAGGGTGAGCAACCCCAGGAACAGGAACCAGCCGACCACGATGCGCCGGACGATGTAGCCGATCACTCCGCGCATGCCGCGGCCTCCTTGTCGTCGGTCGTCGCGCCGGCTGGCACCAGCGCCTCGAGCGCGCGCCGCGCCCGGTTCTCTCCGGGATCGACCAGCAGCCGGGCCGAGAGCAGCTCGCGGGTGTAGTCGGCCTGCGGACGCGTGAGCACGTCGCACGCCTCGCCGGTCTCGACCATCCGGCCGTGGCGCATGACGGCGACGTGGCTGCACATCGACTCGACGGTGGTGATGTCGTGGGAGATGAACAGGTAGGTCAGCCCGCGGTCGCGGCGCAGCCGGTCGAGGGTGCGCAGCACACTGGCCCGGATCGTCATGTCGAGCGACGCCGTGGGCTCGTCGAGCACGACGAACGACGGGTCGGTCACCAGCGCCCGGGCGATGCCGACGCGCTGCTGCTGGCCGCCGCTGAGGTGGGCGGGCCGCCGCTGGAGCAGGTCACCGGACAGGCCGACCTCCTCCAAGGTGGCCACGACGAGGTCGCGGCGCTCGCGCGCGGACTGCTGGGGGCGGTGCACCACCAGCGGCTCGGCGACGATGTCCTCGATCCGCATCCGCGGGTTCAGGGAGGCGAACGGCTCCTGGAAGACGATCTGCCAGTCGGCTCGGCGCCTGCGCAGCTCGCCCTTGCGCAGCCCGCGGACGTCGACGCCGTCGATGCCGACCCGGCCCTCGTCGGGCTCGATCAGTCGCAGCACGAGCCGTGCCAGGGTCGACTTGCCCGATCCGGACTCGCCGATCACACCCAGGCAGTCGCCCTTCTCGAGCGAGAAACCGACGTGGTCGACGGCGAGCAGCTCCTGCCCGTCGGGGCGGACGTACCGCTTCACCAGGTCGTGGACCTCAACGAACGCCATGGCCGACCGCCTCTCCGTTGGAGGTGCGCCCGTGCGCGGACGCGAGGAGATGTTGGGTGTAGGTGTGCTGCGGGGCGGTGAGCACCGAGGACACGTCGCCCTCCTCGACGATCCGTCCGTCCAGCATCACGATGACGCGGTCGCAGTAGTTGGCGACCACGCCGAGGTCGTGGGTGACGACGAGTGCCGAGCGCCCGGCGAGCATGGTGAGCTCGGCGAACACGTCGAGCACCTGTCGCTGGACCGTGAGGTCGAGCGCGGTGGTGGGCTCGTCGGCAATCACCAGCGACGGCTCGAGCACCATCGCCAACGCGATCACGACGCGCTGCGCCATGCCGCCGCTGAGCTCGAAGGCGTAGCCGTTGATGACCTGCTCGGGGTCGCGGATCCCGGTTGCGGCGAGCATCGCGACGCAGCGCTCGCGCTCAGCCGTGCCGAACTTGAGGCCGTGCGCCTTGAAGATCGCGGCGAACTGCTTGGACAGCCGGATGACCGGGTTGAGCGCGCTGAACGGGTTCTGCGCGACGAAGCCGATCTGCGGGCCGCGGAGCTGGCGCAGCCGGCGCGGCCCGCAGGCGAGCAGGTCCTCGCCCTCGAAGCAGGCGCTGCCGCCGGTGACCGTGCCGCCCGAGGCGAGCAGTCCCAGCACCGAGCGCACTGCCGTCGACTTGCCCGAGCCGGACTCGCCGACCAGGCCGAGGATCTCGCGCTTGCGGACGGTGAAGGAGATCTCGTGGAGGGTCTCCGACCAGCCGCTGCGGACCTCGAACCCGGTCACCAGTCCCCGGACGTCGAGGAGGACCTCGTTGCCGGACGTGGACGTGGGCGTGTTCATGCGCGGCCTCCCGCGGTCTCCATGTGCCGCTCGATCGCGTTGCCGACGGCATTGAGGCAGCCGATGAACACGACGATGGCCAGGGTCGGGAACATGGCCGCCCACCACTCGCCGCGCAGGAGCATCGCCGAGCCCTGGTCGATCATGCTGCCCCAGGTGGGACTCGGCGGGCGGACGCCGATGCCGAGGAAGTTGAGTGCCGCGATGGCGCTGATGCCGTTCGACGCCGTCAGCGTGGCCTGGACCAGCACGACGCCGTACGAGTTGCGCAGGATGTGGTTGAACGCCACCCGGGTCGGCGGGCAGCCGATCGCGACGGCCGCTTCGACGAAGCGCGCCGAGCGCAGCGTGATCGCACTGGAGCGCGTGACCCGAATGAAGCGCGGGATGCCGATGAGGGCGATCGCGACGACGATGTTGAGCGCCGAGCCGCCGAGGACCTGCACGAAGACGACGGCGATGACGATGATCGGGAGCGCCGAGACCGCGTCCACGATCCGCATGATGAACTCGCCGCTGCGGCCCTGGGTGGCCGCCAGGCCCAGCGGTACGCCGATGGTGAGCGCCAGGAGGGTCGCGGCCAGCGCCAGCGGGACGTCGCGGGCAGCCGCGTCGATCGTGCGCGAGAAGACGTCGAAGCCGGACTCGTCGGTGCCGAACCAGTGGTCCCAGCTCGGCGCGAGCCCGATCTCGCGGATGTCGGGGGCGACCGGGTCGTAGGGCAACGGCAGCAGCAGGCCGGCCAGCGGGAGACCGGTCACGACCGCGACGGCCAGGACCAGGCCGATCGATCGCGACCGCCTGCGGGACCGGCGTCCCGTTCCTGCACGGAGCCCGCCTCGTCGTACCGGCGCGGAGGCCGGGGCGACTGAAGATGTCATGGTCGAGGACCTCAAACTTCATCAGATTGAATGCGAACGTGAGCATTCTTACCCCGCCTCAGAGGGGTTCGCAAGCGTGTCAGCGGGATTTCTGTGGCCCGTCGCACATCTTCACCCACCCTTGCGCGATCTTCATGACATCAAGATAATGAAGACGTTCGCATTGTCGCCCGTACAGGAGAGAGTCCATGCCCCAGCCGTTCGCCGACCGGATCGACCAGCTCGCGATGGTGGTGCGCGACGCCCAGCTCGGGCGCCCGATGCTCGCAGCCGAGCGGCGTCTCTTCGACCGTGCGGGCGCCCGCGAGGGACTGCTCTCCCT
Organism: Nocardioides sp. F233; assembly: GCF_057813895.1. Lineage (NCBI taxonomy): Bacteria > Bacillati > Actinomycetota > Actinomycetes > Propionibacteriales > Nocardioidaceae > Nocardioides > Nocardioides sp. F233. The sequence continues at coordinate 412,586 of NZ_JBVASH010000002.1, read as the reverse complement.
CACCCACGCCGACACCACGGCGTTTCCACCGCCGCCGACCGCCGGCCCGCGGTACGCCGACGCGCTCGCGGCCGGCGTGACGCCCTTCGCCGACTTCCTCGGGGACACCACCGTGCGCGCCGAGCTCGCGCCCCGCGTGGCCGGCTACCTCGGCACCGAGGTCGACGCGACCACCGAGCTGGCGATCACGGCTGGCACCCAGAACGCGCTCTTCGCGATCCTCTCGGTACTCGTCGACCGCGACGACAAGGTCCTGGTCGCCGACCCCGACTACATGACCCTGGAGAAGACGCTTCGCTTCTTCGGCGCCGACGTCGTCCACCTCCCCGCCCGCCCGGTCGGCGTCGACGGCGCGCTGGAGATGAGCGTGGCCGACATCGAGGCCGGCTTCCGTGCCGGCGCGAAGCTGCTCCTCTTCTCCAACCCGTGCAACCCCACCGGCACGGCGTACGGCGCCGCCTTCCTCGCCGAGGTCGCCCGCCTCGCCGTGCAGTACGACGCCTGGGTCCTCGTCGACGAGCTCTACTCCCGGCTCGTGTACGACGACGCGTTCACCCACCTCGCGTCGTACCCGGGCATGCGGGAGCACTGCATCACCACCCTGGGCACCTCGAAGACCGAGTCGATGTCGGGCTTCCGCGTCGGCTGCGTCGTCGCCCCGGCGGAGGTGCTCGCGGTCGTGCCCGAGGTGCTCGAGGTGAGCGCGCTGCGCGCGTCGTCGTACGCCCAGCACGCGCTGCTGGACTGGCTCGGCCCCGACGACGCGTTCATCGGCGAGCGGGTCGACGTGCTGCGCGAGCTGCGCGACCTGACGGTGAAGCGCTTGCGCGAGGTGCCCGGGCTCGAGCTCGCCTCGCCGGCCGGCACGGCGTACGTCTTCCCCCGGTTGCACGGCCACGGCCTCGACGACTTCGAGGTCGCCGAGGCGCTGGTCGCCGACGCGGGCGTGCTGGTCTACCCGGGGCTGTGCTTCGGGCCGAGCGGCGAGGGCGGGTTCCGGCTGTGCTTCGCCCAGGACCCCGCGGTGCTGCCGGCGGTGCTGGACCGGGTCGTCGCCGCGCTGACCACGCTGACGACGCTCGCATGAGCGTCCTCGACCTCGGCGCCGAGCAGGTCTCGAGCACCATGGACGCCGGCCGCGCACCCGTGCTGACGATCGACGACGGGGCGAGCGTGCGCGTGGCGACCCGCAGCATCCTCACCCACGTCGACCACCGCGACCCCGACGTGTTCGCCGCGATCGCCGACCACTCCCACATGGACATCCCGGTCACCGGGCCGATCGCGGTCCGCGGCGCCCGGGTGGGCGACGTGCTGCGCGTCGACATCCACGACGTCGAGATCGCCGAGCACGGCGCGATGGTCACCCTCGCCGGCCGTGGCGGGTTCAGCGAGGCCCTCGAACCGGCGGGCCTGCTGCTCCCGATCGTCGACGACCACGTGCTCTTCGACGACGTGCGGCTGCCGGTGCGGCCGATGGTCGGCAAGATCGGCGTCGCGACGCCGGACGCCCCGCACTGCAGCACGGTCGGCCCCCACGGCGGCAACATGGACTGCACGGAGATCGGTCCCGGGACGACCCTGTACCTGCCCGTCCACGCCGACGGCGCGCTGCTCTACGTCGGCGACCTGCACGCCCGCCAGGGCGACGGCGAGGCCTGCCTGACCGGCGTCGAGGTCGAGGGTGCCGTCGTGGCGACCTGCCGGGTCGTGCGCGACTGGCCGCTCCCCCGGCCGCTGGTCGTGACCCGTGAGCACACCGTCGCGATCGGCGACGGCGACGACCTCGACGAGGCGGTCCGGGTCGCGCTCGACGACCTGCTGACGCTGGTGCGCGCCGAGCGCGGCTGGAGCCGCGAGCGCGCCGCCATGTTCCTCAGCGCAGCGGCCGACGTCGCCGTCTGCCAGGTCGTCAACGCCCGGAAGTCGGCGCGGGCCTCGCTCCCGACGGCGTTCCTGGCGATCACCCTCCCCCCGACCAGCCCCTCCCCCGAGAAGGAGTGACCATGCTCGACACCGTGGTGCGCGGCGGCCTCGTCGCGATGCAGTCCGGAGCCCGCCGGCTCGACATCGGCATCAAGGACGGCGTCATCGTCGCGTTGCGCGCGAGCGACGCCGCCGACCCGCTCGTCGCCGAGCGCGTGGTGGACGCGACCGACCGGGTCGTCGTGCCGGGCGGCGTGGACCCCCACGTCCACACCAGCTCCCCCATGCCGACCCTCGGCGAGGGGATCCGCAGCTACGGACCCGACCGCGTCAGCGTCGCCGCGGCGTTCGGCGGCACGACCACCATGCTCGACTTCGCGCACTGGCACCCCGGCGACGACCTGGCCGACTCCTTCGCCCGCAAGGACGAGGACTGGAAGGGCCGCTCGTACGTCGACTACGGCTTCCACGGCACCTTCCGCGAGCCCGAGATCCCGTTCGACGTGCTCGACCAGGTCGGCGACGCAGTGGCCGACGGCCACGCCACGTGGAAGGTCTGGATGACCAACACGACACCGGGCCGCAAGTGGCAGAAGACCGACGTCGGGCACATCTGGGGCCTGATGGAGCGCACCGCCGCCGCGAACGCGATGCTCTGCGTGCACGCCGAGGACGACGACATCGTCATGTACGCCTACAAGCGGCTCGAGCACGAGGGCCGCACCGCGCTGCGGCACATGTCCGAGGCGCACAACCAGCTCTCCGAGCTGCTGTCCTTCCAGCGGGTGATCTCGCTGGCCGGCCACGTCGGTGCCCCGATCTACATCATGCACGTGAGCGCCGGGGTCGGCGTCGAGGAGATCCGCAAGGCGCGCGGCGCCGGACAGCCGGTGTACGGCGAGTGCCTGCCGCACTACGCGTCGTACTCCGACGAGGTCTACGCCCAGCACAACGGCGCGATCTACCACACCTACCCCTCGCTCAAGGCGCCCGACGACCGGGACGCGATGTGGTCGGCGCTGGCCGACGGGACGCTGTCGACGATCGCCACCGACTCGGTCTGCGTCGACCTCGACGTGAAGACCACCGGCAAGACCATCGTCGACGCGGTCGGCGGCCACGTCGGCGTCGAGGTGCGGATGGCGGTGTCCTACACGGAGGCGGTCACCCGGCGGGGCCTGCCGCTGGAGCGCTTCGTCGACCTCACCTCGCGCAACGCCGCCAAGGTCATGGGCGCCTACCCGCAGAAGGGCGAGATCGCGATCGGCAGCGACGCCGACCTGGTCCTGCTCGACGTGTCCGCGCCGCACGTGATCACCGCGAGCGAGCTGCACGAGGCCGACTACACGCCCTGGGAGGGCTACCAGGCCTCCGCCTGGCCGGTGCTCACCATGGTCCGTGGCCGGGTCCTGGTCGCGGACGGCAGGCTCACCGACGAGCGGCCCGACGGCCGGCTGCTCAAGCGGGCGCTCGGCGCCGACGTGCTCGCCCGCCCCGCCCTGTAGTCCCGGTAGTTCCACGCCCCGAGAGGAGATCCCATGTACATCGTCGGAATCGGCGGCACGCTCAGCCCCTCGTCGTCCAGCGAGCGGGCGCTGCACAGCGCGCTCGAGGCCGCGCGCCGGCTCGGCGCCTGGACCGAGGCGTTCACGGGCGAGCGGATGCGCACCCTGCCCATGTACGACCCCGTCTCCGCCGAACGCCCGCCGACCGCCCGCGAGCTGGTCGACGCCCTGCGGATCGCGGACGGCGTGATCATCTCCAGCGCGGCCTACCACGGCAGTCCCTCGGGCCTGCTCAAGAACACCCTCGACTACGTCGAGGACCTCGCCCGCGACGACCGGGCGTACCTCAGCGACCGGCCGGTCGGGCTGATCTCGGTCGCGAGCGGCTGGCAGGGCGCGGTCCACAACCTCGCCGGGCTGCGAGCGATCACGCACTCGCTGCGGGGTTGGCCGACGCCGTACGGCTGCGTCGTGAACACAGCACCGACCGGGCTGCCCGGCGACCCGGTCGACCAGCACTCCTCCGACCTGGCGCTGGTCGCCGAGCAGGTCGTCACCGCGGTGGGCGCGGAGTGCCCGCCCGCCCGTCGACTGGTCCGGGGAGCGCACGGATGACCGCCGAGGTGATCGGCCGACGTCGGGTCCGGGCCACGCGCAGCCCGCTCCTGCTCGGGCCCGCCTTCGTCGCCGGCATCGCGTACGTCGACCCGGGCAACGTCGCCACCAACACCGCCGCAGGCAGCACCTACGGCTACCTGCTGGTGTGGGTCGTCGTGTGCGCCAACGCACTGGCGATGCTCGTGCAGTACCTCTCGGCGAAGGTCGGCATCGCCACCGGCCGCTCGCTCCCCGAGCTGTGCCGCGAGCACTACTCGCGGCGCACCTCGCTCCTGCTGTGGCTCCAGGCCGAGGCCGTCGCGCTGGCGACCGACCTGGCCGAGGTGCTCGGTGGCGCGCTGGCGCTCCACCTGCTCTTCGACGTGCCCCTGCTCGTCGGCGGCGTGATCACCGGCGTGGTGAGCATGGCCCTGCTGGTGCTGCAGAAGCCCGCGACCCAGCACCGCTACGAGCGGGTGGTGATCGGCCTGCTGGCGGTGATCGTGCTCGGCTTCCTGTGGTCGGCGGTCGCCGCGGGACCGTCGCCCTCGGCGACCGCCGGTGGTCTGGTGCCGCGCTTCGACGGCACCGAGAGCCTGCTGCTCGCGACCGGCATGCTCGGCGCGACCGTGATGCCGCACGCGATCTACCTGCACTCCGCGCTCGTGCTGCACCGCTTCGACCCCGCGTCCAAGGACGACGCCACCCGGGCCCGGCTGCTCCGCACGACGCGGGCCGACGTGCTCATCGCCATGGGCATCGCCGGAGTCGTCAACCTGTCGATGGTGCTGGTCGCCGCGGCGGCGCTGCACGGCCTCGGCGTCGAGAGCATCGAGGGCGCCTTCACCTCGATCGGGACCGAGATCGGCTCGGCGGTGGCGATCCTGTTCGCGCTGGCCCTGCTGGCGTCCGGCTTCGCGTCCTCCTCCGTCGGGACCTACGCCGGCACGGTGATCCTCGAGGGCTTCCTGCGACGCCGGATCGCGCTCCCCCTCCGCCGGCTGCTGACGCTGGCTCCGGCGGTCGCGGTGCTCGCCCTCGGCGTCGACCCGACGCGGGCTCTGGTGCTGTCGCAGGTGGTGCTGAGCTTCGGCATCCCGTTCGCACTCTTCCCGCTCGTCCGGTTCACCCGCGACCGCGCGCTGATGGGTCGCTTCGTCAACGCGCGGGTGACCACCGTCGCCGCGACCGTCACGGCCGTCGTGATCTCGCTGCTCAACGGCGTGCTGCTCTGGCTGACCTTCGCCGGCTGAGGACGGGCCCCTGCGCGGTCCAGCTGGGGATCAGCTCGGATCCGTGGCCGGCTCGAGGCGCCAGGTGTAGCTCACCACGAGACCGCCGTCCGGGCCGTCGGGCGTGACGGTACGGCTGCCGGTGAGCGGGTGCGTCGGATCGTCGGGGTCCCAGGTCTGGTACTTCGCGGTGTCGGCGGCCCTGTTGGTCATCGGATAGCTCGTCGTCCCCCACGGGCAGCTGATCGAACCGGGCGTCCGGGCCGCCGGGCCGCTCCACTGGAGGTCGTAGGTCCCCGAGAGCTCGTCGAGCGCCATGGTGACCGACAGGTCGCCGTCCGCCAGGTCGCCGGATCCCTCGATGGTGCACTCGCTGTTCTGGCCCGTGCCGGTCCAGCTCCCGGAGAGGCCGGAGGCGGCGGTGAGGTACCAGGTCCTGCCGTCCTGCTTGAAGTACTGCTCGACGTAGGCCGTCACGACCCACGAGATCTCGGTGTTGTAGTTGGTGCCGTTGGTGTAGTTGGACGTGCCCTCGATGGCCAGCTTCCAGCGCTCCGGCACGGCGGGGATCCGGCAGGAGATGTGCACCTCGGCGTCCGGTGCGCAGAAGTCCGGATCGTCGGCTGTGTTCTCCGGACCCCCCGGCGCGCCACCGTGGCAGGTGTCGGTGCCGGCACCGCCGTGGCACTCGTCGACGTCGTCGTCACCGTCGAGCCGGTCATTCCCGCCCCCACCGAAGATGCGGTCGCTGCCGGGACCGCCGTGCACCGCGACGTCGTTCCCGTTGCCGAGGAGGATCAGGTCGTTGCCCGGCCCGCCGTCCTGCCGGCCGGGAGCATCGGCACCGGTGATCTGGTCGTCACCGTCGCCTCCGATCAGGGCGACCCCGCCGGCACCGGCGGTCAGGACGTCGTCGCCCTGCTCGCCGTACAGCACCGCCTGGGGACCATCGGCCCTCAGCCGGTCCTCACCGGGGCCGCCTCGCACCCGGCTGCGGCGGCCCTTCACCGTGACCCGGTCGTTGCCCGCGCCCGCGCAGACGACGTCCGCGCCGCCGCGGCCCTCGATCCGGTCGTTGCCGTCGCGGCCGACGATGACGTCCTTGCCGCGGGTGCCGCGCAGCACGTCGTCCCCGGCGGTGCCGACGATGGTCGCGCGCAAGCCGCCGCACCGTGGCTTCGCGGCCGCGTCGGCAGATGAGATGGGTACGGCGAGTGCCGCCGCGATCGTCAGCAGGCCGGTCAGGGCGCCGACGCGCAGGCGTCGGCCGGTGGGGTGTTCCATGGGCTCCTCGGTTTCGTGGTCGGACGTCGTGCCGACGTGGGGACGCGGCAACGCCCTCGATGCTGGTGCGCCCGGCCGGAGGCCGACAGCCACAGCCGGCAGGTGTGGGGGAAGCGTGGGGGTCGGCTCCAGCGTCGTGGCCGCAGACCCGCACCGGCCATCCCGCAGCGCGGGGTACTTCACGCCCCAGAGAGCTGGGGGGCCGAGCGAATATCGGAACCCGCGTCAGGTTACTTGCCAGTAAGTAGTGACGAACCCTCACCACAACCGATAGAACACGTTCTGATTCTTGCCCATCGTGATGGAGGTCACATGTCCGAAAGCCCCCGTTCCGCGTCGTCCAGGTTCACCCGTCGCGGATTCCTGGCGACCACCGGAGCCGCCGTCGGCGCCGCGTCGATCGGCCTGCCGGCGATGACGAGTCCCGCCGCCGGAGCCGCCATCGGCGACGGCGCGCAGGTCCCGGCGCTCGTGATCGGCACCGGGTACGGCGGCGCCGTCGCCGCGCTCCGGCTCGCGCAGGCCGGCGTACCCGTCGAGATGATCGAGATGGGCATGAAGTGGGACACCCCCGGCTCGGACGGCAAGATCTTCCCCAAGGTCACCTCGCCCGACAAGCGCGCCTACTGGCTGCGCACGAAGACGAAGGCGCCGGTCAGCAACTTCTTCGGCTTCCCGATCGACTCCGACATCCCTTGCTACACGGGGGTTCTCGACGCCGAGGACTTCGCCGGCATCACGGTCTACCAGGGCCGCGGCGTGGGCGGCGGCTCGCTGGTCAACGGCGGCATGGCGGTGACGCCGAAGCAGTCGCGGTTCAGCTCGATCCTGCCGTCGGTCGACGCCGCCGAGATGTACACCACCTACTACCCGCGGGCCAACGCCGGCCTGGGCGTCGGCCAGATCGACCCGACCTGGTTCGAGACCGCGGACTGCTACCGCTATGCCCGCGTCGGCCGCTGGCACGCCCAGCGCTCCGGCTTCGCGTGGACCTTCGTGCCCGACGTCTACGACTGGAACTACATGAAGGCCGAGCAGGCCGGCACCGTCCCGCGGTCCGCGCTCGACGGCCAGGTCATGTACGGCAACGACTACGGCAAGAAGTCGCTCGTGCAGACCTACCTCGCCCAGGCCCTGGCCACCGGGCGGGTCAACGTCTCCCCGCTGCACAAGGTCACCTCGGTCGCACCGGTGTCGGGCGGGACCGGCTACACGGTGACGATCGACCAGATCAACACCAACGGCGACACCGTCGCGACCAAGACCGTCACCGCCGCGAAGGTCTTCTTCGCCGCCGGCAGCGTCGGCACCAGCAAGCTGCTGGTGAAGCTCAAGGCGACCGGCGTGCTCCCCGACCTCAACGGCGAGGTCGGCAAGGGCTGGGGCGACAACGGCAACGTCATGTGCGGCCGCGCCAACCACATGTGGGACAACACCGGCACCCTGCAGTCGACGATCCCGTGCTCGGGCATCGACAACTGGGACGCCGGCGGCGCCTTCGCGGAGGTCGCTCCCCTGCCGACCGGCATCGAGACGTACGCGTCGCTGTACCTCTCGATCACCAGGACCACGCGCCGCGCGGAGTTCAGCTGGAACGCCTCCACCGGCAAGGTCGACCTGTCCTGGCAGAAGGCCTGGAAGCAGGACTCGATCAACATGGCCAAGACGATCTTCGACAAGATCAACAGCAAGGAGGGGACGATCTACCGGACCGACCTCTTCGGCGGCTACAAGATCTGGCAGGACGGCCTGACCTACCACCCGCTGGGCGGCGCCGTGATCAACAAGGCGACCGACAACTACGGCCGCCTGCACGGGTACGACGGCCTGTACGTCATCGACGGCTCGCTGATCCCCGGCAACACCACGGTCAACCCGTTCGTCACGATCACCGCGCTGGCCGAGCGCAACATCGACAACATCCTGGCCAACGACATCTGATCGCTCCGGCACGCTGTCGGCCCCGCTGTCCCCCAGACGGCGGGGCCACAGTGCGTCAGGGGGTCCCGAGGCCGGCTTGACGAGCCCGTACGACGGCCTGCGCCCGGTCCGCGACCTGGAGCTTGGCGTAGATGGCACTGACGATGTTCCGCACGGTCTTCGGGCTGAGGAACAGCGTGCGGGCGATCTCCGCGTTGGCGAGGCCGTCGGCCAGGAGGTCGAGGATCTCCCGCTCCCGGGCGGTCAGCTCGGGGAAGGGACTCGGCTCGGCGGGAGCGTCCTTGAGGCCTTCGGTGAGGAAGCGGCGGATCCGGCCGGCGACGGCAGCGCCGTACACCGCCTCGCCGCGGGCCACGCTGGCCACGGCTGCGAGCAACTCGGTGCCGGAGGCCCCCTTGAGGACGTAGCCCCGGGCACCGGCCCGCAGGGCAGCGAACACCGAGGCGTCGTCCTCGCTCATCGTCAGCACGAGCACGCCGAGGTCGGGATCGTGGTCGACGAGGCGCCGGGTCGCGTCGATGCCCGACAGCCCGGGCATGGTCAGGTCCATCACGACGACGTCCGGGCGGGTGTCGACGACGACACGCACTGCCTCCTCGCCATCGCCGGCCTCGCCGACGACCTGGGCGCCGCCGAGGTGCTCGAGCACGGCACGCAGCCCCTCGCGCACCATCGGGTGGTCGTCGACCAGCACGACCCGAAGTCCGTTCACGCCTCCTCCTTCCAGGGCAGCTCGGCCCGCACCAGGGTGCCGGCGCCGGGGGCCGCGCCGCGCCAGAACCGGCCGCCCACCTCCGCCGCGCGCTCGCGCATGCTGGCCGAGCCGACGCCCTCGACGACCTGGTCCGGCATCCCCCGGCCATGGTCGCGCACCTGCACCCGCAGCCACGCACCGTCCACGTCGACCGCGATCGTGACCGCGTCGGCGGCTGCGTGCCGCACCGCGTTGGACAGCGCCTCCTGGGCGATCCGGTACGCCGCCACCTCGACCGCGGCCGGGAGCTCCGGAAGCGCGGTCGCCTCGACCCGGACCCGCGGCCCTGCTCCAGGGGTCAGTGCGAGGTCCTCCAGCGCGCCCACCAGGCCGAGCTCGTCGAGGGCAGCCGGACGCAGCTCGTGCACGATCCGGCGGACGTCGCCGATCAGGGTCCCGGCGAGCCCGCGAGCCCGGGCCATCGCCCGGGTGCCGACGTCCTCGCGCTCGCCGGCCAGCGCGATCGCCAGGTCCAGCTCCATGCCGACCGCCGCCAGCCCGGGACCGAGCCCGTCGTGCAGCTCGCGGCGCAGCCGGCGCCGCTCCTCCTCCCGCGCGGACACGACCAGCGCACGCGAGCGTCGTACCTCCTCGTCGAGCCGGGCGGTCGCGAGAGCCAACGCGAGCGGGCGGGCCAGCTCCGCGAGCACCGTGCGATCGGCAGCGGAGAGCTGTTCATCGGGCGAGCGTCGCGCCACGCGCAGCTCCCCCTCGGTGCGACCGGCCGCGACGAGGGGCACGGTGAGGTCGTCCGCCGGTACGTCGCCGTGGGCGGAGACGGTGCGACCGGCACCGTCGAGCACCACCGCCGCCGGCAGCCTCAGGGTGGTCGCGACGACGTGCGCGGCGCCCTTGAGCGGGGTCTCCGACGCATCCTCGAGCCGGCGGCCGAGCAACGACAGTGCCGCTCCCGGGTCACCGCGGTCCCCGAACAGCAGGTGGGCGAGGGCCCGCTGCACCTGCTCGCGCACCGGAGCGAACGCGACCGCGACCACCGCGGCCCCCAGGATCGGCACGTCGACGACCGCCACCACGGCGACGTAGACCCCGAGCAGGACGGCGGACGCCACGACGTGCACGAGGGTACGGCGGACCACGACCTCGATCTCGAACAGCCGGTACCGGAACACCGAGAACGCCACCGCCACGGGCATCGTCGTCAACGCCAGGCCGACCAGCCACAGCCCGAGGACCGACCCGGTCGGCAGTGCTGTGTCGACGACGACCGCGACGGCGATGGCGAGCCCCGCACCGAGGGGCGGGTACATCTGCCGACGCTCGGCCTCGCCGCGCTCGCCGCGCAGCCGGCTCACCAGGGCAGCGGAGCCGACGACCACCGCCGCGACCATGACCACTCCGAACGCAGGGCCCACCACGTCGTCGGTCGGGAACCGGCCGACCGGGTTGTCGACCACCACGCCCCACGCCCAGGCCTCGTCGCGAAGCATGAGGACGACCGCCAGCGCGACGCCGAGGAGGACCTCGCCGACGAGGACCGGCCGCCAGGCCGGCGAGGGCAGCCGGCCGTCGGGCAGGAGGAGCAGCACCAGAAGTGCCGGCACGAGGCCGACGACGAAGACCCAGTTGGTGATCCAGAAGGCGGCCGCCTCGAGCGGCCAGCCGCCGGCGTGCGCGGCGACGGCGTACCCACCCGCCGCGGCCTGGGCAGCCAGCCCCAGCGCGGTGATGCAGAACAGCCAGCCGATCGGCTGGCGCGGCAGCCGGGACAGCACCAGCCCTCCGACCGCAGCACAGCTCAGGCCGACCGCGACGTCGAGGCCGAGGTACCCGGGCTCGGGGGCACCGGCGGACCAGGCCAGGGCCACGCCACACACCAGCAGGACCACGACCGTTGCGGAGACGACCAGAGGCAGGGCTGAGGGGCGGGGCACCGGCCCATCCTCGCGGAGCGTGCCGGGGCCCCGGTAGGGACACGGGTCCCGACCTCGGACGTGACCGCGACGGGACCGCTGCCTCCTGCGCCGGGACCGGTCCGGGCGGTGGGGTGGCGCCATGACGACCACTCCCATCGCGGCTCCCCCTCCCACCAGCCCCGAGCGCACCCGGCGGTTGCACCGCGGGCTCGCGGCGTTCGCCGCCACCGAGGTCGTCGCGACGATCGGCCTGGTCCTGGTGGCGCGAGCCAACGGCGCCGACATCGAGCACCTGGACGACGTGCCGGCCGCCGGCCAGCTGGCGCTGTTCGGCGGGGCCTTCGTCCCCACCCTCTCGATGCTGCTGGCCTGGCTGACCAGCCGGATCGGTCCCGACTGGGGTTTCCGCCCGGTCCGACCCGGGCTGATCGCCGTCGCCTGGGTGGTGCCGGTGCTGGGCGCCGTCCTGGCCTACCTCCCGGCCTGGCTGAGCGATGTCGCCGACTTCGAGGTCACCGGCCTCGAGGACTCCTTCGGCGGCTTGCCCGCACCGCTCGCCGTCGTCGTGGCCCTGCTGCCGGGACTGGCGCCGTGGATCGCGCTCGCGCTGGGCGAGCAGCTCGGCTGGAGCTCGTGGCTGGTCGTGCGGCTGGCGGAGGTCGCCGGACGCGGCACGGTCGCGACGACGTACGGCATCGCGTGGGGGCTGGCCCACGTGCCGCTCATGGTGTTCATCCCCGGCGCCGTCCCCGACGGCATCCCGCTCGGGTACGCCGTCGCGATGTTCCTCGTCCAGACCACCGCGCTGGCCTGGCCTCTCGTGTGGCTGCGCCTGCAGAGCCGCAGCATCTGGCCGGTCCTGGTGCTGCACGCCGGGCTGAACGCGACCATCTACTTCGTCGGAGACCCGCTCACGGTCGAGGGCACGCGCACCGACTGGTACCTCGGCGAAGGCGCCCTGCTGACCGCGGCCGGCATCCTGCTCGCCGTCCTCGCCACCGCGCGGTGGTGGCGCACGGACGGCTGAGCGGCGCACGTCACAGAGGGGCCGGGACTATCCCGGCCCCCCTGCCGTGTTCCTCCGACCCGGCCACCTCCAGCCGGTCGACCCGAGGAGCACCATGTCCGAGCTCGCCGTCCCCGCCCCGTCGCGGCACCAGAACGCGCTGATGATCTGGCTGGCCGTCTTCCCGACGCTGACCGTGCTCAACCTGCTGCTCGGCGGCTGGCTCGGGCACCTGCCGGTCGTGCTGCGCACCTTCGTGCTCGCCTCGATCGCGGTGCCGATCGTGGTCTACGTCGTCGTGCCCCGGCTGCACCGGGTCCGCACTCGCGTCCTGGCGCGCCGCCTCGCGGCCTGAGCGGTCACCCGAGGACGAGGACGAGCGAGCCCAGGCCCACGAGCCCACCGAGCGCGGCCGCCACGGCGGGGAGCCGGCCGTCGAGGTCGCGGCGCAGGTCGCCGCCGGGCCTGCGACGCGGGTGGCGACGAGACACACCGGCGAGCGCAGCGACGGCGACGAGGGCACCGACGGCGATCACCAGGATCGCGGCCGCACCGTCGACCGCGAGCAGCACCCGGGCCTCGACGAGCAACACGCCGAGCAGCGACAGCACACTGCGCGACCACGCCAGCCGGGTCCGCTCGGTCTGCGTGCCCTGCTCGGCGGCGGTCACGACGTCCCCAACGTCAGCGCGACCAGCACCAGGCCGCCCGCGGCGACCAGCGTCACCAGCGCGATCCCGAGCGGCAGGCCGGGCAGCGGCCGCGCCTGACGCAGCGCACGTTCGTTGGCCATCCACCTCAGCCAGGCCAGGCCGCAGCCCGCGACACCGGCGATGATCAGGCCTGCGGCGACCCACCGGCGTGGGGTCTCGGGCAGGGCACTGGCCAGAGAGTCCAGCGCGACACCGGCCGCCATCAGGGCGAGAGCAGTGCGGATCCAGGCCAGGAAGGTCCGCTCGTTGGCGAAGGTGAACCGCGGGTCCGGCTCGGCACCGAGGTCGTAGACGCTGCGCGGACGGCGCGTGGTCACAGCTGCTCCCCCTCGGCGCCGAAGGGCGCCATCTCGAGGGCGAGGTCGATGAACGCCCGCGCCGCCGGGGACAGCGGGCCCTCGCGACGCACGATGCCGATCTCGTGGGCGACCGCGGGCGTCGTGCCGACGACCTTGGCGCCGAGCTCGGCGGCCTCCTGGGCCATGTGGCGCGGGAGGAGCGAGGCGCCGACGCCGGCCGCAACGAGCTTGGGGATGGTGGCGCGGTAGATCGTCTCGACCACGATCCTCGGCTCGGTGACGTTGGCGATCGCGAGCGAGTCGTCGAGCCGCTTGCGCGACGCGGTGCCCGGCGGGGTCGCGATGAGCGGGAGCTCGGCGAGCACGGAGAGCTCCACCGGACCGGGGCCGGGGTCGGGGCTGTCGGGCGGAAGCACCAGGAAGAACTCCTGCTCGCCGAGGGGGATCGCCTGCAGCCCGGTCGTCGCCGACGGCAGTCGCACCACCCCGATCTCGCACTGGCCGCCACCGACGATCGCCGCGGCACCGCCGGGCACGTCGCAGTCGGTGATCCGCACGTTGATGCCGGGGTAGAGCTGGCTGAAGCGACCCAGCAGCGCGGTCAGCGGATGCGCGGCCACGGTCGGCGTGGAGGCGATGTCGAGGGTGCCGTCGTACCCACCGCGGACCTTGGCCACGGCAGCGCGCGCGACCGCGTGATCACGCAGCACCTGGCGGGCCGGCGCCAGCAGCGCCTCGCCGGCTGCGGTCAGCTTGACCTTGCGGCCGAGCCGGTGGAACAAGGTGACGCCGAGGTCCTTCTCCAGCGCCGCGATCGCCTGCGACAGCGACGGCTGGGTCACGTGGACGGCCTCCGAGGCCCGCCCGAAGCCGCCCTGGTCGACGACGGCGACGAAGTACTCGAGCTGGCGACGTTCCATGACCGCCAGCGTACGCCGAGAGATAGGTGATGGCTATCAGAGGAACCGCTCGTCGGCGCAGAACGAGGCGAACGACGGGTCGAATGACCGCCTGGCGAGCGCAGCGCCCGCACAACTCATAGGAAGCGCCTATCGTTCGGGTACGAAGTTTCCATTAGACCTCCGGCCCGGACGGCAGCACGCTGGTGTGACCTCGGATACACCGACCGCCGTCCCGCCCCATCCTGGAGGACCCATGAAGACCCTGCGCACAGGGCTCGCCGCCGCCACTGCCGCCGCACTCGCCCTCGCCCTGACCGGCTGCGGAGGCGGAAGCGGAGGCGACGAGCGCACGACCGAGGACGGGCTGAAGGTCGTCACGGTGGCCTACACCCCGATCTACTCCGTCGGCGCCCTCAAGCTCGGCATGGACCAGGGCTTCTTCGAGAAGCAGGGCCTGCGCGTCGAGCTCAAGCAGGTCGCCAACCCGCCCAGCGGCATCGCCGCCGTCGCCGGTGACGAGGTCGACTTCAACTACACCCCGTCGATCCCGTTCGTGAACGCCATCGCCAACGGCATCCAGCTCGAGATCGTCGGCGCCGCCGACGGCTACGACGAGGGCACCAAGGCCGCCGTCGAGGCCGACCCGTCACTCGCGCTCCAGCACGACGACAGCGGGGTCGTGGCCGCGGCCGACTCCGGCATCACCCGGGCCCGTGACCTCGAGGGCAAGACCGTCTCGGTCCCCGCCCGCGGCGCCCAGCTCGAGGTGACGATCGCGGCAGCGGTCAAGGCCGACGGCGGCGACCCGGCGAAGATCGACTGGATCACCCTCGACTTCCCCAGCGCGGTCAGCTCGCTGAAGTCCGGTCGGGTCGATGCCGCCGGCCTCGTCGTCCCGTTCCTCTCCCAGGCCGAGGACGCCGGCGGCAAGCTCGTCCTCTCCCCCGGCCTCGCGTTCTTCGACGACGGCGCGGTCGGCATGTGGGTCACCTCGGCGTCCCTGGCGAAGCAGGACCCGGAGATCGTGAAGTCCTTCCAGGCCGCGGTCGAGCAGGCGAACGAGTACGCCGAGGCGCACATCGCCGACGCCCAGAAGGCCGCCGCCGACGTGCTGAAGACCGACGTGGCCACGGTGCAGGCGGGCTCGGAGCCGGCGTTCCCCGCGACGGTGGACCCGGCCGACGTCCAGTCGGTGATCGAGCGGATGAAGGAGCTCGGCTACCTGAAGAAGGACATCGACGCCGCGTCCCTCGTCTTCGGCAGCTGACGGAGGACGACGATGCCCACCCTCCGCCCCGGCACCGTGCGGCGCTACGCCGTCGGCGCGGCCAGCATCGCGGTGACCGCCCTGCTCTGGCAGTGGGCCGTGACCGGGCCGCTCGCCGACAAGCCGTTCGCGACGGTGCCCGAGATCCTCGGCCGGCTGCGCGACTTCGCCGGCGACCCGCTGTTCTGGTCCTCGCTCGGCGAGACCTTCCGGGTCGCGGCCATCGGCCTGGTCATCTCGGTCGTCCTCGGCGTCGCGGCGGGCATGCTGGTCGGCCAGTCCGACCTGGCCTACCGCAGCACCCGCGTCCTCGTGGAGTTCCTCAAGCCGATCCCACCGATCGTGATCCTCCCGCTGCTGGTGCTGGTGCTCGGCCCGACCGGCGACATGGGAATCTTCCTCGTCGCCTTCGGCGGGGTGTTCCCGCTGATCACCCAGACCGCGCACGGCGTCCACGACGTCGACCCGGTCGCGGCCGAGACGGCACGCTCCTTCCGGCTCACCCGCTGGCAGCGGATCCGCACCCTGGTGGCGCCGACGGCCCTGCCCTTCGTGGCCACGGGGGTCCGGATCAGCGCGAGCGCCGCACTCGTCATCGCGCTGGTCTCGGAGATCATCGGCGGCGCCCCGGGCCTCGGCAAGGACCTGGTCCTCGCCCAGACGACCGGCGACTACCCGGCCATCTACGCGCTGGTGGTGACCTTCGGCGTGCTCGGTGTCCTCGTCAACTCCGTCCTGGCCGCCGTCGAGCGGCGCGCCCTTTTCTGGCACTCCTCGGTCCGATCGGAGGTGACGGCATGACTCGCCGACTGTGGCTGGTGGCCCTCGAGCTGTGGCTGCCGATCGTCGTCCTGACCGGCTGGTGGCTCTGGTCCGCCGGCGCCGCGGAGCCGTTCTTCCCGCCGCTGCAGGAGATCCTCACCCGGTTCCGCGAGATGTGGCTCTTCGACCAATTCGTCAGCGACGTGCTGCCGAGCCTGCGCAACATGGCGGTCGGCTTCGGCATCGCCTCCGTCGTCGGCATCGCCGTCGGCATGGTGCTGGCCCGGGTCCGCCTGCTCCGCGAGGCGTTCGAGCCGCTGATGCACTTCGTCCGGGCCACCCCGGGTGTCGCCCTGGTGCCGATCTTCATCCTGCTCCTCGGCTTCGGCCCGAGCATGAAGATCTCGATCATCGCCACCGCGGCGGTCTTCCCGACGATCATCGCGACCATGGACGGCGTGCGCAGCGCCGACCCGGTGCTGCTCGACATCTCCCGCGCCTACCAGCTGAGCCGCCGGCAGCGGGTCACGAAGGTGCTGCTCCCCTCGGCCGGCCCGCAGATCTTCGCCGGCCTCCAGGTCAGCCTCCAGGTTGCGTTCGTGGTGATGATCGCCAGCGAGATGCTCGGCTCGACCGAGGGCATCGGCGCGCTCACCCTGCTGGCCCAGCAGAGCTTCGCGGTCACGGACATGTGGTCCGGCATCGTGCTGCTCGGTCTCCTGGGCTACCTCGTCAACCTTCTCTTCCTCCTCGCCCGCGGTCGTGTCCTGCACTGGTACGACGGCGCTCGAAAGGCGGCCAAAGAATGAGCACCTCCACCACTCTCCCCCGCACCCCCTCCACCTCTCCGACGACAGGAGCTCCGACGATGAGCGAACGCCAGGTCCGGCTCTCGATCGAGGGCCTGCACAAGGGGTACGGCGCCGGCGCGGCCCGCAAGGAGGTCATCTCCGACCTGACCTTCGACGTGCACGCGGGCGAGTTCGTCTGCATCGTCGGCCCCTCGGGCGCCGGCAAGACCACACTCCTCAAGTGCCTGACCGGCCTGCACCCGGCCAGCTCGGGCGCAGTCCGCCTCGACGGCAAGGTCGTCGACGGACCACCGCGCCAGATGGCGCTGGTGCTGCAGGAGTACACCCGCTCCCTGATGCCATGGCTGACGGTGGAGAAGAACGTCCGGCTCCCGCTGGCCAACCTCAAGATCGGCAAGGCCGAGCGCGAGCAGCGGATCACCGACGCCCTGCGCGAGGTGGGCCTGTCCGACGTACGCACCAGCTATCCGTGGCAGCTCTCCGGCGGCATGCAGCAGCGCGTCGCGATCGCCCGCGCCCTGGCCTACCGGCCCGAGGTGCTCGTGATGGACGAGCCCTTCGCCTCCGTGGACGCGCAGACCCGCGCCGACCTCGAGGACCTGATGCTCAAGGTGCGCGAGGACTTCGGCATCACCATCGTGCTGGTCACCCACGACATCGATGAGGCGGTCTACCTGTCCGACCGGGTCGTCGTCGTGACCAAGGGCCCGTGCACGGTGGACGAGATCATCCCGGTCGAGCTGCCGTTCCCCCGCGACCAGATCGCGACCAAGTCCGACCCGCGCTTCGTCGACCTGCGGGCGCGCGTCTTCTCTCGGATCAAGGCGTCCGCGTGAGCAAGGTCCGCGGCGTCGTCGTCCTGGTCGCCGACCAGCTCCGCGCCGACCACCTCGGCTTCGGTGGCGGCCAGGTGCCGACGCCCCACCTCGACGCCCTCGCCGCGAGCGGAACCGTCTTCGACCAGGCCTACGTCGCCAACCCGACGTGCATGCCCAACCGGGCCACGATCGCGACTGGCCGTTGGCCCTCGACGCACGGCACCCGCACGAACGGCGTCACACTGGACTGGGACGCCCAGACCTTCATGCGCTCGATGCAGCGCTCGGGCTGGAACACCGCCGCGGTCGGCAAGCTGCACTTCCAGACCATGGGCTGGCCCTACGAGGACGACCAGCTCGCCGACATGGCGCGGCATGCCCCCGAGCTGGTCGACGCGGCCCTCACCGACGCGGTCGAGCGCGGACGCCCGGCGCAGTGGGACACCTGGGAGAGCTTCGACCGGCACCGGCCCGCCCGCCTGGAGCTGCCGCCCGATTACTACGGCTTCGACACCGTCGACCTGGTGATCGGTCACGGCGACGCCCCGGGCGGCCACTACACCCACTGGGCGCGGGCCCGCGGCCTCGACCCGGACACCGTGCGGATCATGGGCGACGCGCTCGTCGGCTACCCCGGCTGGGACCAGGTGTACCAGTCCGAGGTACCGGTCGAGCTGCACCCGACGACCTACGTCACCGAGCGCGCGATCGACCGGCTCGAGCAACTCGCGGCCGGCGACGCGCCGTTCTGCCTGTTCGTCTCCTACCCCGACCCGCACCACCCGTTCGCTCCCCCGGGCGACTACTGGCACCGGGTCGACCCGAGCGCCGTCGACCTGCCGGCGACCTTCTTCGACCGGCACGACCGCTCCCCCGAGCACGTGCGACAGATCGTCGCCGAGCGCGGCCGGCCCGCCGCCGACCCGACCATGACCTGGTCGCCCACGGAGGAGCAGTACCGTCACGCCCTCGCGGCCGAGCTCGGCCTGGTCTCGTTGCTCGACGACAGCATCGGGCGGATCCTCGGCCGGCTCGACGACCTCGGCGTCGCCGACGACACCGCGGTCGTGTTCACCGCGGACCACGGCGACCTGTTCGGCGACCACGGTCTGATGCTCAAGCACTTCGTGCACTACCAGGGCGTGACCCGGGTCCCGCTCGTCGTCCGGGCGCCCGGCGGTGACGCCGGTCGTTCCTCGGCCCTGGTGAGCAGCGCCGACATCGCGCCCACCCTGCTCGACCTGGGCGGCGTGCCGTCGTACCGCGGCATCCAGGGCACCAGCCTCCGATCCCTGGTCGAGGGCCGCGCCACGGCGGTGCGACCGCGGCTGCTCGTCGAGGAGGACCAGCCGTTCGGGCTGCCCGGCCTCCCCGGCCCGGTCCACATCCGGACGCTGCTGACCGAGGACGCCCGACTCACCGTGTACGGCGGCCACGACGTGCGCGAGCTCTACGCCCTCGACGAGGACGCCGACGAGACCACCAACCTGGCCGACACCGTCGACGGCGCGGCGCTCCAGGCCCGGCTCACCGCCGACCTGGCCGCCGAGCTGATCCGGCTCAGCGACACCGGCATCCGCCCCGCCGCGTCCGCCTGACCCGCCCGAAGGAGCACCGTGCACGCCGACCTGATCCTCCACTCCGGCACCGTCGTCACCGTCGACGCTGGATTCTCCACGCACTCCGCCGTCGCGGTGCGTGGGGACCGGATCGTCGCCGTCGGCGGCGACCGCGACATCCGCGACCTCGCCGGTCCCGGGACCCGGATGGTCGACCTCGCCGGCGGCGCGGTCCTGCCGGGGCTCAACGACTCGCACCTGCACCTGCAGTGGTGGGGCCTGGCGCGCTCGCAGGTCGACCTGTCGGCGGCCGGCTCGCTCGGCGAGGCCCGGGAGCTGGTACGACGCCACGCGGCCGCGCAGCCCCAGGGAGCCTGGGTGCGGGGTCGGGGGTGGCACGAGCGCGTGCTGGCCGGGGACGACCCGCTCGGCCCGACGGCCGCCCTGTTCGACGACGTGTGCGGCGGCCGCCCGATGTTCCTCGAGCACTTCAGCGCCCACGGCGGACTGCTCAACACCGCCGGCCTCCGGCTGGCGGGGATCAACCGAACGACCGCGGCTCCTCCGGGTGGCGAGGTCGTGCGCGACCCGGCGACGGGCGAGCCCACCGGCGTGGTCAAGGAGGCCGCCCTGCAGCTGCTCGACGGGGTGCTGCCCGCGCCGACGGCGGCCGAGCGGGAGGCCGCCGTGGTCGACGCGATCGCCGAGCTCAACCGGCGCGGGATCACCAGCCTGACCGATCCGATCGTGACGCCGGAGATGCTGCGCGACTACGTGGCGCTGCGGCGCGAGGGCCGGCTCTCCGCGCGGCTGACCACGCTGCTGCACTGGACCTGGCCGTCGGTCCAGACTCCGCTCGCCGTCCTCGAGGAGGCGATGCGGTACGTCGGCTCGACCACCGGCCTCGGCGACGACCTGCTGCGCATCGGCGGGTGCAAGCTCATCGCCGACGGCGTCGCGGCCCTCGGCACCGCGTGGATGTCGGCGCCGTACCACCACGAAGGCACCTGCGGCTCGCTCGTCACCGAGGGCGCCGACGACGCCGAGCGGGTGGCTGCCCTCCATGCGCTGGTCCGGCTGCTCCACCGGCACCGGTTCCAGGTCCAGGTCCACGCCACGGGCGACCGGGCCTGCGACACCGCGGTCGAGGCCCTGGTCGCAGCCCTGACCGAGGACCCCTGGCCGGACGCCCGGCACGTCCTCATCCACGCCAACCTGCCCTCGGCCGCGACGGTCGAGGCGATGGCCCGGCACGGCATCCTCGCCAACGTCAACGCGCTGGTGAAGTGGCAGGCCGCCGCCGGTCTGGTCGGCGTGCTCAGCCAGGAGCAGTGGCACCGGATGATGCCGGCCCGATCGATGGTCGACGCCGGCGTCGTCGTCTGCGACGCGTCCGACGCCCCCATCACCGACCCCGACTGGCGCCTGGCGCTGCAGATGCTGGTCACCCGGGTGCCCCGCGGCAGCGACGGCCCGTGCGGTCCCACCGAGCGGCTGACCCGCGAGCAGGCGATCCGCGCGTGGACCGCGGCACCCGCCTGGCAGGACCACGCCGACCAGGAGAAGGGCACGGTCGAGCCGGGCAAGGTCGCCGACCTGTGCGTCCTCGCCGAGGACCTGATGAGCGTTCCGGACGAGGAGCTGCACGCTGTCACGCCGGTCATGACCGTGCTCGGCGGCCGGGTCGTGCACGAGAACTGAGGCTGCCTGCGCGGACTTCACGCGTGTAATCGGCGCAGTGGTGGGAGTCGCAGCGACGAGCCGGCCGGTGGTTGAGGTGCGAGGAGCGCCAGCGACGAGCCTCGAAACCACCGGACCCTCCTCACGAACCTGTCCGAAGGCACCGGTCGCGTAGCCGGCACAGTCTCTTGAAAGGCGCAGCGACGAGAAGGGTGCGTAGGGGCTGGGTTCCGCGGTCGGCCTGCCTCCCCGGAGGTCGAGGAGGTCGCGCAGCGACCGTCACGAGACCACCGCAACAACCTCGAAAACCCGCTAGAAACAAGGCGAAAGTCCTCCGTCAACACTGGTCGTTCGAACATGTGTGCGATAGAATCGGATCATGATCTCGGACCTCTCGGAAGCCACACCGGAGCAGCTGCTCCACGCGGCCGAGGGCGGCGTCCGCGACCGTCGTACGGCCGAGGTGCGACAGCTCGAGCTGCTGCTCGCCTGGGCCGACCTGCACTCCGGTGACCCGCAGGCCGAGCCCGACGCGGTTCCGGTGAGGTTCGGCGGTCCGAAGCTGATCAGCCTCGGCGGCGACGGCACACCCGAGGTGGTCGACCTCGCGCTGGTCGAGATTGCGATCGCCCGCCACGAGAACGTCCTGGCGACCCGTAGTGCGCTGGCGGATGCGTTCGACCTGCGCCACCGGCTCCCTGCCGTGTGGGCCGGCGTGAAGGACGGACGCTGCGAGGTCTGGGTGGTGCGGAAGGTCGCCCGGATGTCGCGCAAGCTCGACCGCCACCAGGTCCGGATCGTCGACGCCGCGGTCGCCGCCGCCCTGGACGAAGCACCCTCGCGGATCCTCACCATCGCGGAGGCCAAGGTCATCGAGGCCGACCCGGTCGCCCACGCCGAGCGGATCCAGGACAACCAGAAGGGCAAGGGTGTCTGGTACCCCCAACCCCGCCCCGGCTCGCAGGTCGACGACACCGACAACACCGCCGGTATCGGAGTCGTGTTCGCGCGGATCGACGAGGCCGACGCCGCCGAGCATGCTCGGATGGTCGAGGACCTCGCCACCGCGCTCGCCGAGCATGCCGACGTTCCCGACGGCGCAGAGCCGCTGGGCATGGACCATTGGCGCGCCGAGGCGTTCGCGATGCTCGCCGACCCTGCTGCGGTGCTCGCGTTCCTCCACGGCGTCGAGGCCGACCCCGAGTCCAGTAGCGCCCCGGCCGCATCGGCCGCCGAGATCGTCGTCCACGTCGCCCAGCAGGCCGACGGCAGCCTCGGCCCGCTGGCCCGGGTCGAAGGCCTCGGCCCCCGCCTCCTCGACCAGGTCCGCGGCTTCCTCCGCCGCCACACCAACGTCACGCTCACCCCGGTCATCGACCTCCACACCGGCCGCTCGGTCAACGGCTACGAACACCCCACCGACGTGAAACGCCGCACCGAGCTCAGGACGATCGGGGACGTGTTCCCCCACGCCACCGGCCTCTTCGCCAAGCGGGGCAGGGCACCCGACCACGACCACACCACGCCGTACGACAAGCACGGACCACCCGGCCAGACCGGCGACCACAACGACACCCCACTGGCCAGGCACCACCACCGGGCCAAGACACACGTGCCCGGATACACCGTCCTGCAACTCGGACCCGACCGCTGGGTCTGGGGCACACCCCACGGCCTCTACCGGCTCGTGACGACCACCGGCACCACCACGATCACCCGGGCCGAGTTCCACCTGCACGCACAGCAGGCGATCGTCCTCGCAGGCGACTACGCCGCCTGACCCCTCCCCCTCCTCCTTCGACGTCAGCCTCCGCAGGTGGCTCCCGCGATCGACCGTCCGAGCACGATCTCGACACCGAGGACCTTGATCCGCAGGGCCGTCTGGGTCACCGTGTTGCCCGAGCGGGTCTGCTCGTCGATGGCGACCGTCACCAGGCCGAGGTCGACCTTCACCTAGGTGCTGAGGCCGCCGGCCGGCACCACCTGACCGCGCGGTCAATCGGGTCACGGAGGATGTGACCGAGACCTCGGAGAACTTTGCCGTGGCGAGTCAGGACCCGCGGGGCAGGTCGACCCGGACGACCGTGCGTCCGTCGTTCCTCCCGGTCCCGATCCGGCCACCGTGCGCGCGGACCAGCTCCTCGGCGATGGCAAGGCCGATCCCGGCCGCGTCGTCACCGACGAGGCCCCTGCCGCCGTCGGAGACCGTCAGGGACGCACCGCCGGGACGGTCGGGATCGGCGCTGACGTCGATCCCGACGTCGCCCGCGCCGTGCTTGATCGCGTTGTCGACCAGGTTGGACACCACGCGGTCCAGACCGGCGACGTCGCCGCGGACGACCAGCCCCACCGGAGCGGTGACGACCACGGCACGCCCGCCGGCCGCGGCTCGGAACCGGTCGGCCACCCGGCCGGCGAGCGCGCCCAGGTCGACGTCCTCGACGTGGAGCCGGACCGAGCCACCGTCGCCGGCCGCGCGCTCGAGCAGGTCGTTGCTGAGGTCGGCCAGGCGACGCACCTCCGCGCGTACGGAGACCAGGGCGGCCTGCAGCTCCTCGGCGCTGCGGCCCGGCTCGAGCGCGAGCTCGATCTCGGTGAGGACCAGGGTCAGCGGCGTGCGCAGGTCGTGGCTGGCCTCGGCCACGAACCGCCGCTCCCGCTCGAGCCCGTCCTCGAGACGCACCAGCATGGCGTTGAGCGTCAGGGCGAGCCTGCGCAGCTCGTCGTCGGCCACGGGCACCGGGAGCCGCTCCCCCGCCGTGCGGGCCGAGATGGTGGCTGCCTGCCGCTGCATCCGCTCGACCGGTCGCAGGCCGAGGCCGGCCACGACGTACCCGAGCAGTGCGGCCAGCCCGAGGACCAGGGGGCTGCCGACGAGCAGCTGGGTCCGCAGCGCGGCCAACGCATCGTCGTCGTCCTGCCGCGACGCCCCGACGACGAGGTAGCCGTCGTCGACCCGCCGAACCTGCAGGTCGACGTGCTCGGCCTTGCGCCGCACCGCTCGCCGCGCGGCGGCATCGTCGTCGAGCAGGACGACCTCCCGGTCGACGTACGCCGTGCGTGCGCGGCCCAGCACCGATCCCGGTCGCGCGACCAACGGCACCGGCACCAGCCGGGACGCCGCACGCAGCCTGCCGTCGAGAGCGCTCACCTGGGCGAAGGGGTCCCCCGGGAGCGCTGTCACCGCAGCCACTCGCTGCTCCGGCGACAACGCGGCGATCCGCTCGGCCTCGAGCGCGATGGAGTCGCGCCGCCGGTCCTCGAGGGCATGACCCGTCCGGACGTCGAGGAAGACACCGAGGGCGACCACTGCGGCGGCTGTCGCGGCCGCGTAGGTCGCCGCGAGCCGCAGCCGCAGCGGCCACCGGTCAACCACCGCGATCACCGCGATCGGTGCCCAGTCGGTAGCCCGCGCCACGGACGGTCCGCAGGCTCTCGACCCCGAACGGCCGGTCGATCTTCTCGCGCAGGTAGCGCACGTAGACGTCGACGACGTTCGAGCCGATGTCGCTGGCGGATCCCCAGGCGAGGTCGAGCAGCTGTTCCCTGCTCAGGACCCGCCCGGGGCGGCGCATGAACGCCTCCAGCAGTGCGAGCTCCCGCGCCGTGAGGGCGATCTCCTGCCCGTCCCGCACCACACGGCGCGACGAGGGGTCGAGCCGCAGCGTGCCGACGACGAGCTCGGGTGGCCCGGAGGTCCGGCCGCGACGGCCGAGCGCACGCATCCGCGCGACCAGCTCCTCGAACACGAACGGCTTGCCGAGGTAGTCGTCGGCACCGCTGTCCAGGCCGGCGATCCGGTCGGCGACGACGGTGCGCGCGGTCAGCATCAGCACGGGCGTGAGCACGTGGGCCGCGCGCATCCGGCGGCAGACCTGGAAGCCGTCGAGGTCGGGGAGACCGACGTCCAGCAGGACGACGTCGTACCGGTCGGCCGCCGCCGCGGACAGCGCCTCACGTCCGGTGCCCGCGACGTCGACGACATTGCCGCGCTCGGTCAGGCCCCGGGCGACCAGGGCTGCCAGCTTCGCCTCGTCCTCGACGAGCAGGACCCGCATGACTTCATGCTAGGCACCCCGATGAGGACCCGATGAGAGCCTCATCCTCCCCTCATCCGGGCGACCTAGGTTCGTCCCATGGACACCCACCACCGAGCTGTCGGACCGCTGGCCACGCTGCTGGTGGCCGGCGTCCTCGCCGGATGCGGTACGTCGACCCCCGAGTCCCCGACGTCGCGGCAGTCCGCGCCTCCCGAGGCGATCGACGGCTTCCGGATCCCGGTCCTGCCGCCCCCGGCCTCGTTCGCCGACGCAGTCACCCACCCGTACTTCCCCCTTCCCACGGGCGCCACCTGGACCTACGAGATGACGTCCGACGAGGGCACCGAGCGCGACGTCGTCGAGGTGCTCGCCGACACCCGGACCCTCGCCGGCATCGCCGCGACGACCGTCCACGACAAGGTCTGGCTCGACGGCGTCCTCATCGAGGACACCCTCGACTGGTACGCCCAGGACCGGGCAGGCAACGTCTGGTACCTCGGCGAGGACACGACGGCGTACGAGAAGGGGAAACCCCCGGACAAGGAGGGATCGTGGCTGACCGGGGTCGACGGCGCCCGGCCCGGCATCGTGATGCCGGCAGTGCCGAAGGTCGGTGACCGCTACTACCAGGAGTACCTGGCGGGGCACGCCGAGGACCGCGGCGAGATCCTGGCCCTCGACGAGACGGCCACCGTCCCCGCCGGCTCCTTCGACCACGTCATCCGTACCAGCGACACCACGCCGCTGGAACCGGGGATCGTCGAGCACAAGCGGTACGCCGCCGGGGTCGGCGTCGTGCTCGAGGAGGCCGAGGGCACGACCGAGCAGCTGGTCTCGTTCGAGATCAGGCCCGCCAGCCCTGCTGGATCGCGCTGACCACCTTCGGCCGCAGGTCGCTGGCCGCGATGACCTCGTCGACCGAGCCGACCTCGACCGCACGGTGGATGTCGTGGACACCGTCGAACTCGGCAGCGACCTCGGCGATCTTGTCGGCCCGCAGCTGCGCCCGCAGCTCGGCGAGCTCGACGACGAGGGCGCCGCGCTCACCATCCTCGGCGTGGTCGATCCGCCCCTGCAGCTCGGCGACCTTCGGGTCGGCCGCGGCCCGCTTGGCCACCTCGGCCGCGAACACGACCGCTGCAGCCGGGGCACCGCCGAGGACCGAGGCGTAGGAGCCCTCGATCGCGAGCACGGTCATCGCCGGGTTCAACTGCTTGGAGAAGACCACGAACGCACCGCCGTGGTAGCGCGAGATCACGCAGAAGACGATCGGACCGTCGAAGTTGACGATCGCGCGGCCGATCTCGGCGCCGTACTCCAGCTGGAGGTTGCGCATCGACTCCGGGGATCCGTCGAAGCCCGACAGGTTCGCGAGCACGACGAGCGGCCGGTTGCCGGAGGCGGCGTTGATCGCGCGCGCGACCTTCTTCGACGACCGCGGGAACAGGGTGCCCGCGGTGTAGGTGTCGGGGCCGTCGGTGGGAGGGAAGCCCGCGCGCGGCACCGGCTTGGACTCGATGCCGACCAGGCTGACCGGGTAGCCGCCGATCCGGGTGTCGACGACGACCGCGGTGTCGGCGTCGGCCATGCCGGCCCAGCGCTCGAGCATCTCGTGGTCGGCGTCGGCCAGCGCCCGCATCACGGTGCGGATGTCGAAGGGCTTCTTGCGGTCCGGGTTGTGCGTCGCCGAGAAGATCTCGC
Organism: Nocardioides sp. F233; assembly: GCF_057813895.1. Taxonomy (NCBI): domain Bacteria; kingdom Bacillati; phylum Actinomycetota; class Actinomycetes; order Propionibacteriales; family Nocardioidaceae; genus Nocardioides; species Nocardioides sp. F233. The sequence continues at coordinate 385,914 of NZ_JBVASH010000002.1, read as the reverse complement.
CGACGGTCGCGAAGTCCGTGCCGGGGTGCGGGTACGACGTCACGTCGCGGTCGACCGGGTCGCTCGACTCGGCACGCCGCGGCCCGGTCTCGCCGGGAGCGACGTAGGTGTGCTCGTAGTGCGCCATCAGCACGCCGAACGCGCCGGCGAGGTCGGGCACCCAGTACTGCGCCTGGCCGTTGGGGCCCATCACCCGGTCGTAGCCGCCGATGCCGTGGTTGTCCTCGGCCGAGACACCGCCGGAGAAGTCGAGGGACTGCTTGCCGGTGAGCACCATCGCGCTGTCGGGGGTCATCACGAGGATGCCCTTGGTGTGCATCAGCATCGTGGCCTCGGCGTTCCAGTACGGCTGGGCGCCGACGTTGATCCCCGCGACGACGATGTTGATCTCGCCCCCGGCCTGGGTGAACTGCACGATCCGGCGCAGCGCGGCGGCCACCCAGTCCATGTTCTCGGTGCCGCTCTCCATCGAGATCCGGGCGCCGGCGGAGACCGCGAACCACTCGACCGGGACGCCGAGCTGCTCGGCGAGGTCGATGGCCGCGATGATCCGCGAGCACTCGGGCTGCGACACCGCGCCGAGCGACATCAGCGGGTCGCCGCAGAGCACGACGCGGGTGATGCCCTCGGGGTGCAGCGGCGTCGGGGTCGAGACGACGGCGACGATGATGCCGGCCGTGTTCTGGCCGGGCGCGCGGTCGACCGGCACGAGGGCACCGGACGCGTCGAGGTCGTGCTCGACCACGGTGCCGCCGCCGGCGAGCACCGGCTGCAGCTCGTAGGGGTAGACCAGGCCGCGACGGCGGGCGCGCAGCACCTTGCCGGCGTACTCGTCGAGCGGGGCCAGGGGCTCGGTCGGCGGCGCGACGATGTCGGCGACGACACCCGCGCCGGGCTTGGCGTGGAAGCGGATCGCCAGCGGGGTGGGGGCACCGCCGTCGGGGCTCGCGACGCGGCCCTCGGCGAGCACCTCCTCGATCCCGGCGCCCTCGCTGAGCGGGGTGATCTTGCCCTGCAGCGCGGTCAGCTGGTCGAGGTCGGCCTCGACGACCGGCCACACCGTCACCCACACGTGGTTGACGTCGAGCTTGGTGCCCTCGCGGCCTCGCGCCGTACGGACCCGGCGGATCGCCTCGAGGCAGTTCTCGACCGCGCGCTCCGCGTGCGGGAGCCCGATCACCCGCCCCTCGTCATCGCGTACGACGGCCAGCTGGCGCACCTGCGCGGCGGCGACCAGGCGCCGGTCGGCCGGGTTGGTGCGGGCGACGCACTCGTAGAGCAGCACGTCGTCCGGCGCGGCCAGCCGGGTCACGTCGAACTCGGAGAGGCGTCCCAGGTTGAGCCGGCGCCCGACCATCGGGTGCATGCCGCGGATCAGGGTGTCCTCGACGAGGGTGCCGTCGCCGGCATCGTCCGGGCGGAAGGTGAAGTAGTCCACCGGCTGCGGCGCGGTCGGGCAGACCGCCACCGAGACCCGGCGGGCGCGGGCGGCGAAGTCCTGACCGGCGAGCATCTTGGCGACCTCGGCCGAGGCCCGGTCCGGGTCGGCGGGGGCGTCGGGCCAGCGCAGGTAGATCTCGACGACGTCGTCGTGGTCGGCGGTGAGCGCCGAGTCGATCGCGATGCCGAGCGCGCTGGTGGGGTCGGCCAACTCGGTCACGTCGCCGATCGTCGAGACGACCCGGGTGGCGCCCTTGTCGTCGGTGGCGTACTCGGCGTGCACGACCGGGCGGCCGCCGTACTCGCCGGGAGCGGAGACGGTCAGGTCGTGCAGGTGGTACTCGAGGTAGTGGCGCCGGATCAGCACCTCCAGCAGCGGCTCACGCTCGGGCAGGCCCTCGACCATCCGGTCGCGGAGGAAGCCCACGAGCTGCTCGGGGATCGCCGTGAGGGCGGCGATCCGGGCGTCACGGTCGGGCGCAGCAGCGTCGGTGAGCGCGGCGACCTCGGCGGCCACGCCCTCGAGCACGGCCCGGCGCTCGTCGTCGACCAGCGGCTGGTCGAACCAGGCGAAGCGGACCGACCGGGCCAGGTCGCCGACGACGGCGAAGCGGAGCTGCGTGGCGCGCACCAGGCGCTCGAGCAGGGCCCGAGCCTCGGCCTGCTCCTCGGCCGGGGGCGGCGGCGGGGTGCTCAGCCAGCGCTGGAGCACGCCGACGGCGATGTCGACGTCGGAGGGATGCTGCTGGGCCAGGAAGACCCGGAAGACCGCCTGCTCGAGCTGGGGCGTGCGCTCGAGGTCGGTGATGCCGTAGTGCGCGAGGACCCGCAGCAGCTTGTCGCGGAAGTGGTCCGGGAGCGCGCCGCGGTCGGGGTCGAGGCTGCGCAGGTAGGTGTGGAAGTACTCGCGCGAGCTGTGCACCCGCAGCTCGGTGTGGCCCTCGTCGCCCGCCGGCCGGTTGCGGCTGAGCTCGGCGAAGTCGGCGAAGAGCGCGAGCAGGTCCATCTCGGCACGCAGCGCGCCGGGCTGGCGGGTGGCGAGGTGGCCGGCGAGCAGCGCACCGCGCTGGTCCGGCGCGATGTCGTAGCCCAGGAGCTGGCCGGCGAGCGCGCCGAGGCTGTCGGTGGCGACGCTGGCGCGGTGCGAGTTCGGCAGGTCGAGGTCGGCGCTGGGGGTGTCGGCGTCGGCTGCGGCCTCGTCGGCGTCAGCGGTCGGGTCCAGACGCACCAGCGGCGCGCCGGTCTCGACCTGGCCGCCGACGCGCACCAGCAGCTCCTTGATCCGCCCGGAGAAGGGCGCGGGGAGCACGGTCTCCATCTTCATCGACTCGAGCACCAGGACCGGCTGCCCGGCGGTGACCTCGTCGCCGACCGCGACCGGGGTCGCGACGACCAGGGCAGGCGCGGGCGAGCGGACCATGCCGCCCTCGTCGCGGCTGACCCGGTGCATGACGTCGTCGACCTCGACCAGGTGGACCGTCCCGTGGGTGGCGGCCACCAGCCGGTACCGGTGGCCGTCGACGGTGAGGCGGCCGTGGACGTCGTCGATGCGGTCGAGGACCGCGGTGACGGTCCGCTGCTCGCCGCCGCCGGCCACCGTGACGTCGTACTGCGCACGTCCGGTCTGCCGCACCGTGAGGGCGTACGTCGCCCCGCGCAGCTTGAGCTCGATCGTGCGGGACGGGTCGTGCTGGACCTGCGGGCGACCGCCCTGGGCGGACTGGAGGAAGCGGGCGATCTCGGCGCGCTCCTCGTCGTCGTAGGCCTCGATGGCGGCGGCCACGAGCGCGACACCGGAGTGCCGCGCCGACTGCAGGCGACCCTCGCCGCGGACCCGGTCGATCCAGCCGGTGTCGGCCCAGGTGGGCGTGCCGGTCGTGACCTCGGACTGGTCGAGGAGGTCGAGGATGAAGCTCTTGTTGGTGGCACCGCCGTCGATGACGACGGTGGTCTCCCCCATGGCGCGGCGCAGCCGGGCCAGCGCCTGCTCGCGGTCGGTGCCCCAGGCGATGACCTTGGCGATCATCGAGTCGAAGTCGGCGGGAATGACGTCACCCTCGGCGACGCCGGTGTCGACCCGGATGCCGGGGCCGGCGGGCAGCTCGAGGCGGGTGATCCGCCCGGGCGCGGGCGCGAAGTCGCGGTCCGGGTCCTCGGCGTTGAGCCGGGCCTCGACGGCGTGGCCGCGCTCAGCCGGACGCTCGCCGGCCAGCGGTACGCCGCGGGCCACCTCGATCTGGAGCGCGACCAGGTCGGTGCCGGTCACCTCCTCGGTGATCGGGTGCTCGACCTGGAGGCGGGTGTTGACCTCGAGGAACGCGAAGGACCGGGTGCCCGGGTGGTAGAGGAACTCGACGGTGCCGGCGCCGGCGTACCCGACCGCGTTGGCGAGCCGCTCCGCCGAGCCCTTGAGGTCGGCGGTCTGGGCGTCCTCGAGCAGCGGCGAGGCCGACTCCTCGATGACCTTCTGGTTGCGGCGCTGCACGGAGCAGTCGCGCACGCCGATCGCCCACGCGGTCCCCTGGCCGTCGGCGATCACCTGGACCTCGACATGGCGGGCGTCGGTGACCAGCTTCTCGAGGAACACGACGCCGCTGCCGAACGCACGCTCGGCCTCGTCGCGGGTGCGCTGGTAGGCGTCGGTGAGCTCCTCGGCCGAGGTGACCTTGCGGATGCCGCGACCGCCGCCGCCGGCGGTGGCCTTGAGCATCAGCGGGTAGCCGACCTCCTCGGCGCTGGCCAGCGCCGCCTCGAGGCTGTCGACGCCGCCACGGCTCCATGGCGCCACCGGTACGCCGACCTCCTCGGCGATCAGCTTCGAGCCGATCTTGTCGCCGAGCCGGCGCATCGCCTCGGCGCTGGGGCCGATGAAGGTGACACCCAGCCGGGCGCAGAGCTCGGCGAAGGCCGGGTCCTCGGCCACGAAGCCCCAGCCGACCCAGGCCGCGTCGGCGCCGCTCTCGGTCAGCGCCCGCTCGAGGACGGCGAGGTCCAGGTAGGGCCGGTCCGCCGCCGCGCCCAGCAGGTAGGCCTCGTCGGCCTCGCGCACGAACGCCGAGCCGGCGTCGACGTCGGTGTGCAGCGCGATCGTGCGGATCTGCTCGCTCCCGGTCGTGTGCCGGGCGTTGAGGTCCCGCACGGCGTGGATGAGACGCATGGCGGCTTCACCGCGGTTGACGATGGCGATTCGCGAGACCGTTGGCACGATCTCGACCCTTCCATCTCGCGGGGCGCGCGGGACAGCGCGGATCCCACAGGCTTGTCGCCGAATCGTTGTGGGATCCGTCCAGCCCGACGCTGGCGCGGCGACCGGGACGAGGCGCACGCTGGTTCCATGGGCTTCTACGACGACCACGTCGTGCCGCGGATCGTGAACCTCGCCTGCGGCACCAAGGACATGCGACCGCACCGTGACCGCGCCTGCGCGGGGCTGCACGGCGAGGTGGTCGAGATCGGCTTCGGGTCCGGTCTCAACGTGCCGCACTACCCGGACGCGGTCACCCGGGTCACCGCCGTCGAGCCCGCCGACCTGGGCTGGAGGCTGGCGGAGCGACGGGTCGCGGGCTCGCGGGTGCCGATCGACCGTGCGGGCCTGGACGGGCAGGCGCTGCCGTTCGCCGACGACTCCTTCGACACCGCTCTGAGCACCTGGACCATGTGCACGATCCCCGACGTCGCCCGGGCGCTGCGCGAGGTGCGCCGGGTGCTCAGGCCCGGCGGCACCCTGCACTTCGTCGAGCACGGCCTGGCGCCCGACGAGAAGGTCCAGCGCTGGCAGTACCGCCTCGACCCGATCGAGAAGCGGATCGCCGGTGGCTGCACCTTCAGCCGACCCATCGCGAGACTCGTGACCGACGCCGGGTTCACCATGACCGAGCTCGACGAGTTCTACGCCTCCGGCGGGCCGAGGTTCGTGACCGCGTTCTACCTCGGCGTCGCCGCCGCGTGACGCGCTGATCTACCCCATCGGTGTGATGACGGCGCGCGGGCGCAGGACCAGACTCGACTCGGGAGAAGGAGCCTGCCATGTCCTGGAACCTCACCGGAAGCTACGTCGAGACCTGCTCGTGCGAGCTGATGTGCCCGTGCAACCTGTCGTTCGACCACGGCGCCACCTACGACTACTGCCGGGTGACGCTGGCGTTCGACATCCGTGCAGGTGACATCGACGGCACCGACATCGCCGGGCGCCGGGTCGTGATCATCGCGGACGCCCCGAAGGTGATGACCGAGGGGAACTGGCGCCTCGGTGTGTACGTCGACGACGGCTCCGACGACGAGCAGCTCGACAAGCTCACGCAGCTGTTCGGTGGCCAGCTGGGCGGGCCGATGGCGGCCCTCGCTCCCCTGGTCGGCGAGATCATCGGCGTGGAACGCGCGAGCATCGAGGTCGGCGACGACGGCCTGCGGCACAGCGTCCGGGTCGGTGACACCATCGACTTCGAGATCGAGGACATCGTCCCGTTCGGCATCGAGACCGGCGAGCCCGTGCGGTTCAACGGCATGTTCCACCCGATCGGTCCCGACCTGACCATGGCCGAGGCGAAGCGCTCCCGGATCAACGCGTTCGGGATCTCCTACGAGGGTCGCACCGGGCTGTCGAAGTCCGAGTTCTCCTGGGCAGCCTGAGCATGACCTCCCCCGGCACTCGACCGGGTGGCGCCACACTCGCTCCGGCGTACGCCGCCGCCCGGGCCCGGCTCGGCCTGGTCGCCGCCCTCGTCGCCGTCGCCGTCGTGGGCTGGGTCTGGACCGCGCGCACGATGCGCGGCATGGACGCCGGGCCGTGGACCGAGCTCGGCAGCGTGGGCTGGTTCCTCGGCGTGTGGGTGGTGATGATGGCGGCGATGATGCTGCCCTCGGTGGCCCCCACCATCGCGCTCTACACCAAGGTCAGCCGCGCCTCCTCGCCCCTGTCACCGTGGCTGTTCGCCGGCGGCTACCTGGTCACCTGGGCCGGCGCCGGGCTCGCGGCGTACGCCGTCGGGAGCGCCGCCTCCGCCCTGCTCGGCGACCGCCTGTCCTGGGACCGGGCCGGCCACGGCCTGGCCGCCGCCACGCTGGTCGCCGCTGCGGCGTACGAGCTCACCCCGCTGAAGAACGTCTGCCTCGCCAAGTGCCGCAGCCCCCTCGGCGCCTTCCTCGGCTCCTGGCGCGGCGGCCGCGCGGGTGCGCTGCGGATGGGCATGACCAACGGCGCCTGGTGCGTCGGCTGCTGCTGGGCGCTGATGGCCGCCCTGTTCGCGCTCGGGGTGATGAGCGTGTCCTGGATGGCGCTGGTCGCCGCGATCATCGCCGCCGAGAAGACCCTCCCCTGGCGTCACCTCCCGCTCGCCACGGCGGTGCTTCTGCTGGTGCTCGGCGCCGTCGTGCTGATCGCACCCGACGCGCTGCCCGGGCTGACGGTCCCGGGTGACCTGGCTATGCCGATGGGCTGAGGCCCGCGGCGACGAGGTCGCGCAGCTCCCGGCGACTCGTGAGGGCCAGCTTGGACAGCACGTTGCGGATGTGGAACGCGACCGTGGGCTGGGAGATCCCGAGGCGTCCTGCGATCTCCCGGTTGGTGTGCCCGACCGCGGCCAGCTCGGCGATCTCGCGTTCGCGGGCACTCAGCGTCGACAGTGCCGTGGGACCGGCCGACGTCACGTCGGCGGCCGGCGCCGACTGCTGGAGGAGCAGGCGGGCGGCCTCGGCGAGTGGCGCCCTGCCCAGGTCCGAGAGGTCGGTGGCAGCGCGGCGCAGCAACCGGCGCGCTGCCGATCGACTGCCGCCTGTCTCCAGGAGGAGCCGGCCCGCGTCGTACGCCGCCTGCGCCGCGGCATGTCCGGGTGGGCCGGTCGCGGCACGTCGGTAGCCGCGCAGCGCCTGGTTGGTGAGGCCGTAGGCCTCCGCCACCCGGCCCTCCAGCCAGTCCATCGATGCGTAGACGGGGTGGAAGCCGATGCCGGCGAGCCCGCGCAGCTCAGCGAGCTCGGCATCGGCCTGCTCTGCCCGTCCCAGCGCACACAGGGCCGCCACACGGTAGGACCGGATCGACTGGCTGGCCAGCCGCAGCCCGGCCAGTCGCTCGGGTGCCAGGAGGTCCACGACCAGGGTGGGATCCCCCGCGGCGAGCGCGTGCTCGACGCGGTGCAGCAGGTCGAGCTCGGCCCCGAAGGTGTCGTAGTCGGTGACCGTCACCTCGGCCATGATGGCCAGCTCACGGCGGTAGGCGTCTTCATCGCCGCGGGCCGCGGCCAGCACCGCACGCAGCTGGTAGTAGAGCGGCCGCGCCGACACGTCGGTGTCGTCGAGGATCGTGGCCTGCGTGTCGTCGACGATCGCCTGGGCGTCGTCGACGCGACCGAGCACCCAGCGGGTGTAGGCCGCCATCACCTGACCGTGCCCGATCGACCAGCCCACGACCCCGGACGCCTGCAGCCGCAGGACCCGCGCGAAGTCGGCATCGGCCTGCTCGACCTGGCCCATCCCCACCAGGACGGACCCGCGGCAGACCAGCGCGTCCGCGAGGGCGGGAGTGTCGGCCGAGTCGGTGATCGCCCCGTCCAGGACCACGTAGTCGGCGAGGAGGCGGTCGATCTGCTCAGTCATGGCCGCGCCGATCACCGAGAGCGCCCGGGACCGAAGGGCCACCTCGCCCGCGCTGGGCAGGACGGCGAGCCGGTGGTCCCGCGGCGGCTCGTCGTCCGGTCCGATCGCGGCCGCCAGTGCGAGCGTCTGGTCGACGAGGTCCAGCAGCGGCGCCGGGTCGCCGGTGGTCAGCTGCACCATCACCGCCAGCATCGCCGTGTGCAGGGCGATCAGGACTGCGTCCGGGTGGTCCTCGGGTGTCGGCGGGTGCGCGCGAAGATCGGCCACGAATCCCTGCGCCCAGGCGACGTCCCCCGTGATCTGGCGAGTCTGCAGCAGGGCGAGGTCACGCACCGGCCCCGCAGGCATCGCCTCCAGCCGCGGGACCAGGTCGATCACCAGCGGCGACACGACCAGTCCGGCTGCCAGCAGACAGACCTCCGCGACGAGGTCGTCCGCCAGTGCCGCGTCACCGCCGGCGTCGGCGACCGCCAGTGCGGAGCGCAGGTAGGAGACGGCCTGGGTCCCCTGGTGCGCGGCGACGGCGTCCCCGACAGCGCGCCGGACCTCGGCCATGAGGGCGTCGTCCAACCCGGTCGCGGCCACCGCTGCCGCCTGCAACCGGCAGCTGAGCGCGCGGTGGGGATCGGCGACGTGGCCCGCCGCGGCCACCAGGATCTCGACCTGCCTGGCTTCCGGGAGCTGGGCCACGACGTCCGAGGCGAACAGGTCGTGGAAGGGTGCCACGACCGCGTCCTGACCGGCCTCGGACGCGACCAGGAGGCCGGCGTGCACGGCATCCCGTACGGCGTGGGCAGCGACGACGTCGGGCGGGAGCAGCGCCGCGACCACCTTCTCCAGCTCCGTGACCCGGATCGGGTCTCGCAGGGTGGCGGCCACCTCGACCGCCGCCATGGTGGCCGCAGGCTGGTCGGCGGCCAGCCCACCGAAGGGGTTCTCCGGCAGGAAGCCGAAGCTCACGTCCTCGTCCCAGTGCGACCGGCTCGTCTCGTCGGCGCCCGAGTGCGTACGACGAAGCGCGCTCGCCAGCTGGTCGACCAGGACGGGCAACCCGCCGGACAGCTCACGGAGCCGGTCGGCGAGACGCAGGGAGACCTCGATCCCGTGCACCTGCGACAGGTAGGCCCGCAGGGAGGCGCCCGCCAGCTCCGGCATGCGCAGTCGTCGTACCTCCTGCCACCCGGCCGGATCGCCACCGGTGATCCGGTCGGCGAGGTCGTCGGTGACACCGGGGTGTCCGGCCAGGACCACGACGATCCCGGCGTGCGCGAGCCGTCCGAGGACGAACCGCAGCGTCCTGGTCGACTCCTCGTCGACCCACTGCGCGTTGTCGATCACGATGACCTGGCGCCGCCGCGGACCGGCCTCCTGGCACAGCGCCGCCACCAGGGCGCGCGCGACCCGCAGCAGGGAGAGCTCCTCCCCCGGACGAGCGATGTCGCGTACGCCGACGGCGTGGCCGAGCTTGTCGGCCAGCGCGTAGGGCATCGCCTGCTCGAACGCGTCGGCGGAGACGACGTACGTGCGGGCCCTGGTCACCGCGGCGACGAGCTGGCGGAGCCAGACGCTCTTGCCCGCCCCGGACAGGCCGGTGACGGTGATCAGCACCGACTGGTGCTCGACGTCGGCCAGGGCCTGCCGTGCGCTCTCCCACGCCGCACGCGGGTGGTCGGCCGCCGCGAGCGCAGGCAGCACCCGTGGCGGCACGTCGCGGCCGGCCACGGTGAGACTGCGGCCCAGCACGGTCTGACGGGTCATGACGGTCCCCTCCAGACCCTTGCTCCCGATCCGTCCCCCGGCGTCGAACCTATCCGAAATGGACGGTTTTCTCGGCGATTCCCGCAGGTCCGTCGCGACCTGCCTAGCGTCCGACGGGACGACGTGTCTCGGAGGGACCGGGAGGGGAACGCGTCGACGTGGGAGGAAGTGCGTCCATGAGGGGGACGGGACAGAGGACCTGGCGCCAGCAGGTCGCCATCAGCGGTGTCGTGAGCCTGTTGGGCTCCGCAATGGCGGTGGCGACGCTCGCCGAGCCCGCGCAGGCGGCCAACATCCAGCAGTCGTGGACCGATGACGGGATCTACGAGTTCGTGGTGCCCAGCGGCGTGACCAGCGTGACGGCGACCGTCGTCGGCGCGGGAGGCGGCCGCGGCGGCAACGGCGACGGCGGGGCGGGCGGGCCGGGCGGTCCCGGCGCGTCGGGGACGTTCACGATCGCGGTCGCCGAGGGCGATGTCATCACCGCCGCCGTCGGGGCCGTCGGCCAGCGCGGAGGCGACTCCGACAAGGACGACTCGGGCGCCGGCGGCTGGGGAGCCAACAGCCGGGACGGGGCCCGGGGTGGCACCGGCGCGACGGTCGTCAACCAGGACGTCGCCCGTGCGGGCGGCGGTGGTGGCGGCGCTTCCACACTCTTCGTCAACGGGGCCGAGGTCGTGGTCGCGGGAGGCGGGGGTGGCGGAGGCGGCGGTGCCGCTGCCGGCCTGACAGGCCATGAGGGCGGCGGAGCCGGAGGCGTGGGGGCAGGGAACGGCCAGAGCGTGCCGTCCCCCGGTGGCGGCGGCGGCAGTGCCGGCACCAGCGGCAACGGCTGGGGCGGCGGCGGCGGGGACGCCGACTCGGGCTCCGGGTCCGGCGGCGGCGGTGGCGGCGGTGGGGGCTACCGCGGCGGCAGCGGCGGCAACGGCGGCTCCTCCGGGATCGGCGGTGGCGGCGGAGGCGGTGGCGGGAGCAGCTGGGTCGTCGGCAGCGCCTCCGTCAGCCAGGTCGGCAGCTGGATCCCGCAGGCAGGGACCGCCGACGGGACCATTCGGATCCTGGCCAAGCAGCTGTTCCCGACCGTGACGACCGTGACCGCGCCGGCGGCCGTCGTCACCGGCCAGTCCTTCAGCCTGCCGGTGAGCGTGGCGGCCACGGGCGGTGGCCAGACCCCGACCGGGAGCGTGACGGTGGACGCGATCGGCAACGGCTCCTCGACTCCCCTCGGCTCGGTCACCCTGTCCGGTGGGAGCGCCACCCTGCTGGTCCCCTCCGGACTGCCGGCCGGCAGCTACACACTCGCGGCGAGCTACGTCCCCGACGGGACCAGCGACTCCTCCCCGTCGAGCCAGCAGCCCCCACTGACCATCGCGAAGGGCAGCACCTCGGTGGGCCTCGACGTACCGGACGATCCCGCGACGGTGGGGAGCCCCGTCACCTTCACCGCCCACGTGAAGCGGGTCGCGCCGAGCGTCGGCACACCGACTGGCACGGTCACCTTCCTCGCTGACGGGACACCGCTGGGCAACCCGGTGGCGATCGATGCGACCGGGACGGCGTCGTACACGACCCACACTCTCTCCGCGCAGATGCACCAGGTCACCGCGACCTACGGCGGGGACGACCAGTTCGACACCTCGACGAGCGCGGCGAAGTCGATGGCCGTCAACCGCGGCGACGTCACCATCACCCTGTCCTCGCCGTACAACCCGGTGATCTCGGGCGAGGACGTGGTCGTCGACGCCACGGTCGCCCAGACCTCGGCCACCGCCCCCGTGCCGGCGGGCACCCTGCGGCTGTACGACGGAACGACCGCCACCCCGCTCACCGAGCCGACCGCGCTCGACCACCAGGGCACGGCACGCTTCACCGTGCCGGGGCTGAAGGTCGGCAACCACCGGCTGTTCGCGATGTACTCCGGTGACGGCAGCTCGTACGACGAGGCCTCACCCTTCCTCACCCAGCAGGTGCTCCAGCGGACCGGCACCGTCTCGGTGAAGATCTTCACCGGCTCGCTGATCGTCGTCCGGAAGAAGTCCGTGCTGATGAAGGCCCGGGTGGTGTCGGGCCAGGGCGACCTCCCGCTCCCGAGCGGCAGCGTCACCTACTACGACGGCGGGAAGGTCCTGGGCCCGCCGTCGCCGGTGTCGAGCACCCGCTGGGGTGGCACGGTCCTCAGGAACCTCCGGCCCGGCCTGCACCGCATCTCGGCCCGCTACACCCCGGACGCCGGGGCGCCCTACTCGTCGACCACGAGCAACGTCGTGACCCTGTCCGTCCGTCGTACCCCGCCCCCTGCCGTGCTCGAGACACGCGTGCGTGCCCTCGGCCAGAACCGCTACGTGGTGCGGGTCTCCGCCGAGCGGCGCGCGACGGGCGGGGCGATCGGCGGACTGATCGACGCCCGGGTCGGTGACGACGCCGTCGTCACCCGCGTGCCGGTACGCCGTGGACGGGCGCGTCTCGTCGTGACCGCGACAGCGACGGACCCAGGGTTCCTGCTGCTCACCCTTCGCGGTCGCCACGGAGGTCTGCGCGCACAGCAGGTGATCCTGCTCCGCTGACGATGACGAACGCCATGAGCCCCGCCTAGGCTGGTCGACATGGGTGGGACCTTCCCGACCGAGACGCCGCTGCTGCGCCGCATCCGCGATGCGGTGATCGGCGAGGACCAGGTCGCGCCGGGGCCCTACGGCCCGCGCCGGGTGACGTACGCCGACTACACGGCCTCCGGACGGGCGCTGGAGTTCATCGAGTCGTTCATCCACGACGAGGTGCTGCCGCGCTACGCCAACACCCACACCGAGTCCAGCGGGACCGGCCTGCAGACCACCCGGCTGCGCGAGGACGCCCGGAGCATCATCCGCGACGAGGTCGGCGGCGACGAGGAAACCGTGGTCATCTTCTGCGGCTCCGGGGCGACCGGCGCGATCAACAAGCTGATCGGCATCATCGGCCTGCGCGTTCCGTCCGAGCTCGACGACCGCTACCACCTCACCGACGCGATCCCACCCGACCAGCGGCCCGTGGTCTTCATCGGGCCGTTCGAGCACCACTCCAACGAGCTGCCGTGGCGTGAGTCCATCGCCGACGTCGTCGTGATCCCGCAGGACCTCGACGGTCACATCGACCAGGCACAGCTGGCCGAGGAGCTGCGCCGCTACGCCGACCGGCCGCTGCGGATCGGGTCGTTCTCCGCGGCCAGCAACGTCACCGGCATCCTGAGCGACACCGACGGCATCTCGGCGCTCCTGCACGAGCACGGCGCGCTGTCGTTCTGGGACTTCGCGGCCGCCGCCCCGTACACCGACATCGAGATGTACGGCGGCACTGATCCGCTGGCGTACAAGGACGCCATCTTCCTGAGCCCGCACAAGTTCATCGGCGGCCCCGGGACGCCCGGCGTTCTCGTCGTGCGACGCGAGCTGCTGCGCAACCGGGTGCCCGACGTACCCGGCGGCGGGACGGTCGCGTACGTCAATCCGACCGAGCACCGCTACGTCGACGACCCGGCCCACCGCGAGGAGGGCGGCACACCGGCGATCATCGGCTCGATCCGCGCCGGCCTGGTGTTCCAGCTCAAGCGCGCGGTCGGCATCGGCGTGATCCGGGACCACGAGGAGGCGTACGTGCGACGAGCGCTGACGGCGTGGCAGCAGGAGCCGACGATCGAGATCCTGGGCAACCTCGACGCGGAACGGTTGTCCATCATCTCGTTCGTCGTCCGCGCGCCCAGCGGCCACTACCTGCACCACAACTACGTGGTGGCGCTGCTCAACGACCTCTTCGGCATCCAGTCCCGAGGCGGCTGCTCCTGCGCCGGACCGTACGGCCACCAGCTGCTCCACATCGACATCGACCGCTCCCACGAGTACGAGCGCGCGATCGAGCAGGGCTGCGAGGGCATCAAGCCGGGCTGGGTCCGGCTCAACCTCAACTACTTCATCTCCGACGTCGTGGTCGACTACCTGGTCGAAGCCGTCCGCCTGGTCGCCCAGGACGGGTGGCGGCTGCTGCCCGACTACCGGTTCGATCCCACGACCGGGTTGTGGCGGCACCGCGACGGTCCGGTCGAGCCCCCGCTGCGCCTGCGTCAGATCAGCTACGACGCCGACGGCGTGATGCGCTACCCGCGCCACGACGACCGGGCGCCCCAGGAGGCACTGGCCGGCTACCTCCAGGAGGCCAGGGCCAGGCTCGCCGATGCCCGCGGCTGCCTCGACGCCCCCACGGGCCTCGTGACGGCCGACTTCGAGCACCTGCGGTGGTTCGAGCTCCCGGCTCGCTGCCTGACCTGAGGCCACCTCAGGCGACACGGGCGGTCCTCGACGTGCGCACCGTCGGCCCGGAGCGCGAAGGCGGACTGGCCGGTCAGCGCTTCAGCGTCTGGGACGGGAGCTCCTGGTACGCCGCGCGGTAGGCCTGGGCGAACCTCCCGAGGTGGAAGAAGCCCCACTGCGCCGCGACATCGGTGACTGAGACCGTCGCCGGGTCCGCGGCGAGGAGGTCGGCACGGGCACGGGCGATCCGCGCGCTCCGCAGCCGCTCGAGCGGAGTCATGCCGAGCTCGCGCTGGAATGCCTCCTGGAGGGTGCGGGCGGAGACGCCCGCGTGCCGCGCCAGCTCGGCCAGACGCCAGGCACGCTCGGGCTCGGCCTCGATGAGGTCGACCACCGCGCGGACTGCACGAGGGCATGAGGTCTGGGGCGGAGCCACGGGCCGGCGGTTGTTGGGCTGGGCGGAGAGCAGCCCGGCGATGAGAGTCTGCTCGAAATGGGTCGAGGCGAGGGGGGAACGGAAGAGGGCTCCGCCGGCCTCGATGTCGTCGAGGGCGAGGTGGACCAGGCGCAGCCAGGCGCGGGTGGCCGGGGTCTCCAGGTCCATCGCGGGGTTGAAGACGACGGGTGCGGGCTCATCGCCTTCAGCGCCGAGCTCCTCGACGGCGCGGCGCCTGAGGTAGACGAGCAGCTGCTCGCACCCGTCGCTCCACACCATGTCGACGGCCTCGGTCGGTGACCCGACCGACGCCCGGCTCCGGGACGAGGCCACGACCTGGTCCCCCACGCGCACTCGGGCCGTGCCCTGGAGCGGGATCTGGACGAGGAAGAAGTCGTTGAACGTGCCCGGGGTGATCCGGACCTCGTCGCCGTAGCGCAGGTAGTTGAGGCTGACGTCGGCGCCGATCGCGGCCGAGCTGTGCAGCATGTCGAGGCGGCCGTCGCGGCGGGTCAGCTCGAGCCGGTGTGCGCAGAAGCGCTCGCCGACCTCCCGGCGCGCCTGGTCGACGTCCGCCGTCTGGATCTGGCGATGCTCGGCGAGCAGTGTCCTCGTCACCACGGCTCCTGTCGTTCGTGCTGGACCCATTGGCGCACCATCGGGGATCCATGTCAATGCCCGCACGATCGTCACGGACACGCCACACGTTCCGACGAGGCGACATCCCCGATCCGTCGCGGTTCGCGGACGTCGGCCGCGCTTTCCGGATAGTGCGCGCTCTCCTGCGTGTCTACGGTCCCGGCAACGCGATGTGACCTGCATCGCACAGCTCTGAGGCGGAGGTATCCCACCATGACCGATCTGACCGGTCGCACCGCGATCGTCACCGGCGGCGCAACGCTGCTGGCCCACGGGGTCGTGAGCGCACTCGCTCGGGCCGGGGCACGAGTCGTCGTCGCCGACATCGACGAGGAGGGCGGCCGGGCCGCCGAGAAGCTGGGCGACGAGGTCGTCTTCGTGCGTACCGACGTCACCGACGACGCCTCGGTGGCCGACCTGGTTGCCGGCGCGGTCGAGCGCTTCGGCGGTCTCGACATCGTGGTGAACCTCGCGGCGACGTACCTCGACGAGGGCTTCGCGACCGCGCGCGGCGACTGGCTGAAGGCGCTCGACGTCAACGTCGTCTCGATGGTCGAGGTCGTCCGCGCGGCCCACCCGCACCTGAGGGCCAGCGAGCACGCGTCCGTCGTCAACTTCACCTCGATCTCCAGCAAGGTCGCGCAGACCGGACGCTGGGTCTACCCCGCCTCGAAGGCGGCGATCGTCTCGGTGACCCGCTCGATGGCGATGGATCTCGCCCCCGACGGCATCCGGGTGAACTCGGTCAGCCCCGGCTGGACCTGGTCGAAGATCATGGACGACCTCTCCGGCGGGAACCGCGAGAAGACCGACGCCGTGGCCGCGCCCTTCCACCTGACCGGCCGCGTCGGCGACGGCGCCGAGGTCGGCGCGGTCGTCGCCTTCCTCGTCTCCGACGCCGCCTCCGTCGTCACCGGCGCCGACTGGGCCGCCGACGGCGGCTACTCCGCCCTCGGCCCCGAGCGGGCCGTTCCCGCCATCCCGCAGCTCTCCGAGTGAGGACACCGTCATGAAGATCGCCATCGTCGGAGCCGGGTTCGCCGGCATCTCGTCCGCCAAGGTCCTCCGCCAGCTCGGTCACGACGTGACCGTCCTCGAGAAGACCCCCGACATCGGCGGCGTGTGGAGCCGCACCCGCCGCTACCCCGGCCTGAAGACCCAGAACAACAAGGGCACGTACTGCCTGTCCGACAAGAAGATGCCGCGCGACTACCCCGAGTGGCCCAGCGGGGAGCAGGTGGCGACCTACCTCTCGTCGTACGCCGACGAGTTCGGCGTGACGCCGTCCGTCCGGCTCAACACCGAGGTGGAGCACGCAGCGCCCACCCCGGGCGGCGGCTGGGACGTCACCACCGCCCACGGCACCGAGCACTACGACCACCTCGTGCTGGCGAGCGGGATCTTCTCGCGCCCGTTCGTGCCGCCGGTCGACGGCATCGAGGACTTCGAGCAGGCGGGCGGGCAGTACCTCCCGTCGAGCGAGTTCCACAGCATGGACCAGGTCCGTGGCAAGCACACGGTGGTCCTCGGGTACGGCAAGTCCGCCTGCGACATCACCGTGGAGATCGCCAAGGAGGCGGCCGCCACGTCGGTCGTCGCCCGCGAGCTGCTCTGGAAGATGCCGCGGAAGGTCAGCGGCGTCGTCAACTACAAGTACCTGATGCTCACCCGCCTCGGCGAGGGCCTGTTCCGCTACCGCTCCGTCAACGGCGCGGAGCGGCTGCTCCACGCCAGGGACTCGCTGATGGCCAACAACATGCTCGGCACGGTCGAGAGCGTGACGACCAAGCAGCTCAAGCTCGACAAGCTCGGCCTCATTCCCCAGGGCACCTTCGCCGACATCGCGAAGTCGACGGTCTCCCTTGCCACCGAAGGCTTCTTCGAGGGCGTCTCCACCGGAGCGATCCGGGTCCACCGCGACACCGTGATCACGCGGTTCCTCGAGAAGGACGGCAAGCCCCACGCCGAGCTCGCCAACGGCCAGGTGCTCCGCGCCGACGTGGTGATCGCCGCCACCGGCTGGACCCAGGACATCCCGTTCCTGCCGCGGGAGGTGCTCGACCAGCTGCTCGACGACAACGGCGACTTCCTGCTCTACCGGCAGATCCACCCGATCAACGTCCCCGACCTGAGCTTCGCGGGCTACAACTCGTCGTTCTTCTCGCCGCTGTCGGCCGAGGTGTCGGCGGTCTGGATCGGCTCCTACCTCGGCGGGCACCACGAGCTGCCCTCCCGCGAGGAGATGCTGGAGCGGACACGGGCCCGGCTCGCGTGGATGCGCGAGCGCACCGGAGGGATGCACGCACGCGGCACCAACATCATCCCGTTCTCGATGCACAACGTGGACGAGGTGCTGGCCGACGTCGGCCTCGACGTGCCGCGGCGCACCAAGGCGAAGCAGTGGCTGATGCCGGTGAAGCCCGCGGACTACCGCCGGATCACCCCGAAGCTCGCCCGCCGACTGGGTGTCGGCAAGCGATGAAGGACGTGTACGACGTCGTCGTGATCGGATCCGGGATCAACGGGCTGGTCGCTGCGGCCGAGCTCGCCGGTGCCGGCCGGACGGTGGCACTCGTCGAGGAGCGGGACCGCCTCGGCGGCTTCATCGCCTCCGACGAGCTCACCGCGCCGGGCTTCGTCCACGACACCTTCAGCTCGTGGCACCCGCTCTTCCAGGCCGGCGGCGCGTACGCCGACCTCGGAACCGACCTGCACCGGCTCGGGCTGACCTACCGCAATGCCGACGGGCCCGTCACCGCGTCGGTCTCCGAGCGCGGCACGGTGGTGGCCCACCGCGATCCCGGTCAGACAGCCACCGGCTTCGCGCACACGACCGACCGGGCGTCGTATGCCGCGATGCTGGGCGACCTGGGCCGCTGGGCCCCGCACGTGTTCGGCACGCTCGGCTCCGAGCTGCGCACCCGCGACCTGGCCCGGCTCGGGCTCGGCGCGGTGCGCGGCCTCGGCCGCGACGGGTTGACCGAGCTGGCGCGGGTCGCGACGCAGAGCGGTCGCGGCCTGACCCGGGAGCGCTTCGTCGGCACGGAGGTCGACCAGCTCTGGGCGCCGTGGCTGCTCCACGCGGGCCTCGCACCCGACCAGGCGACCGGTGGCCTGATGCTGCCGGTGATGGCCTTCACCATGCACGAGATCGGGCTGCCGGTGGTCGAGGGCGGCGCCGGCAACTTCGTCGCCGCCTTCGCCGCACTGCTCGAGGAGCGCGGCGTCGACGTGTTCCTCGGGACGGCCGCGAAGACCATCCCCGTCCGGTCCGGACGCGCAGTCGGTGTCGACACCGGCGCCGGCCACCTGCGGGCACAGGCCGTGCTCGCGTCGACCTCGACCGGCCGCCTCCACGACGGCCTCCTGCCGGCCGCAGCCGTCGGCGACCCCGGGCGACGGGCCGTCGCCCGCCACCGGCCCGGTCGGGCGGCGATGCAGGTCCATCTCGCCCTCGATGCACCGCTCCGCTGGACGGACAGCCGCCTCGACGAGGTCCCGCTGATCCACGTCAGCAACGGCTCGGACAGCACCGCGATCGCCTGCGCGCAGGCCGAGGCGGGCCTCCTGCCTGCGGAGCCGACCGTCGTGGTCGGCCAGCAGTGCGTGCTCGACCCGAGTCGTGCGCCGGACGGCCGCGCCACGCTGTGGATCCAGCTGCAGGAGCTCCCGTGGCGTCCCGTCGGCGATGCCGCGGGCCGGCTCGACACCAGCAGCGGATGGACGCCCGCCCTCGCCGACGCGTACGCCGACCGCGTGCTCGCCCGCATCGAGCAGTTCGCTCCCGGGCTGGCCGGCAGCGTGATCGGGCGTCACGTGATCGACCCGACGGACCTGGCCGCGGCCAACGCCAACGCCGTGAACGGCGACCCCTACGGGGGCGCGGCCGAGCTCGACCAGTCGCTGCTCTGGCGTCCGGGCACGGGGACGGGGCACCGGACCGGCGTACCGAACGTCTTCCACATCGGGGCGTTCACCCACCCGGGACCGGGTCTGGGCGGCGGCTCGGGCCACCTCGTCGCCCAGCAGCTGATCAGCCGGCGGCGGGCACCAGGACGAGGTCGCCGGAGCTGAGCGACCACTGCCGCGAGGCCTCGCTGACGATGTCGGCGAGGCCTCGTTCGGCGTGGTGCAGTGCGTCGAGGTCGCCGGTCTCGTCGCGGCTGACGACCCAGGGGCCGAGGGCGAGACGGTGTCCGGAGAGCACGGCCTCGGTGGCGCCGAGCAGGTGCTCGACGGCTCGCTCGCGAGCGACCTCCCGGGTGGGGCTGCCGATGACCACGGCAAGCATCTTCCTGCCCCCCGGGAGGTCGGTGCCGGCGTCGTGGACGTCCGGCCGTTCGAGCTGCGTGACCTGCACGCCGTCGTCGACGAGCACCCGGCCGGGGGCCGGGAGCGGCGCGAGGAGGGTCACGTCCTCGAGCCGGTGCTGCGGCGCCAGCCCGCACGCTGACATGGCGAGGTCCAGCACGGTCTCGCTGCGCAGTGCCTCCGACGCGTCGGCGTACGGCAGCGAGGGGTCGTCGCTCAGGTCGACGATGCCGTCGCCCTCGACGAGCCCCCAGCCCGTGCCGCCGGCGTGGCGGAAGGTCGTGATCCTCATGTCACTCCAGGGTGGTGCCGGCCTCGGCGCCCTCGAGGAAGACGTTGGGCTTGAGGAAGAAGGCGATGAGCAGGGCGCCGTTGGGCGCATGGGCGCGGTGCTGGTTGCCCTTGGGGCGCCACGAGAAGTTGCCCGGCGTGGTCTCGCCCTCCTCGTCGACGATGCTGCCCTCGAGCACGTAGGTCTGCTCGATCTCGACGTGCTCGTGCAGCGGCAGGACGGCGCCGGGCTCCCAGCGGAACAGCGCGGTCAGCAGGCCGGTCTCCGGCTCACGGAGCAACACCTTCATGTCGATGCCCGGGAAGCCGGTCGGCTTCCAGGGGAGCTCGTCGACCTGGACGTAGCGGGAGGCGAGGGGCGGAAGGGCGTTGAGCTCGTCCGCGTACGGGGTCATGGCGGGCATGGCGTTTCTCCTTCGGGTCAGTGCGCGGGGCGGACGAGTCGCTCGTCGGGGATGACGGCGACGCCGAGGATCTCGATGAGCGCCTCGGGCTGCCACAGGCCGGTGGTGCCGATGCCGGCCATGGCCGGGTAGACGGGACCGGCGAGCTCACGCCAGGCGGCGCCGATCTCGCGGCCGTGGGCCTGGTAGTCGGGGATGTCGGTGAGATAGATCGTGATCGACACGAGGTCCTCCGGCACGCCACCGGCGGCGCGCAGCGTGGTGAGCACGTTGCCGAAGGCCTGGCGGAACTGCTCGACGATGCCCCCGGGGACGATCTTCATGTCCGCGTCGAGTGCAGTCTGGCCGCCGAGGTAGAGCGTGTTGCCGCTCAGCGTGCCGTGCGAGTAGCCGCTCGGCGCCGCCAGCTCCACGGGGTTCACCGCCACGGGGGTGAGGTCCGGCGTGACGTCGTGGGTGAGGTTGGTGGTCATGCCATCCACCATAGATTGCGTATTGACATCAGCGCAACGTTCGTGCCAAAAATGACATATGCGAATGGCCACGGTCACCTTTCCCGCTGCCGACGGCACCGGCACCCGCACCTCTGCAGCCGTCGACGTCGACGGGCGCTGGCACTCCCTGCCCGCCGCCGACCTGAGCGAGCTGCTGGCGTCCGGCGTGGCGCCGGTCACCGGAGCCGAGCTCCCCGGCGCGCAGCCGGTGCTGCCGCTGCCGCACCCGGGCAAGGTGATCTGCTGCGGGCTCAACTACGGCGACCACATCGCCGAGACCGGCCGCGAGACGCCGGCGTACCCGACCCTGTTCGCGAAGTACGCCGACACGCTGCTCGCCCCGGGTGCCGACGTCGTTCTGCCCTCCCACGACGGTCTCGAGCTCGACTGGGAGGCCGAGCTCGCGGTGGTGGTGGGCGCGGAGCTGCGCCACGCCACACGCGCCGAGGCCGAGCGGGCGATCGCGGGCTACACGGTCGCCAACGACGTCTCGGTGCGCGACTGGCAACGCCGCACCCTGCAGTGGTTCCAGGGCAAGGCCTGGGACGCGACCACTCCCCTGGGCCCGGTCGTCGTCACGCCCGACGAGCTCGACCCGACCGCGGGCGTCGAGGTGATCTGCCGGGTCAACGGCGTCGAGCGGCAGCGGGGCAACACCAAGACGCTGGTCTTCGACAGCGCGGCGCTCCTGTCCTACATCTCGACGTTCACCGTGCTGCGTCCCGGCGACATCGTGCTGACCGGCACGCCCGGCGGCGTCGGCATGGGCATGGAGCCGCCCACCTACCTCCGCGACGGCGATGTCGTCGAGACCGAGGTCCCCGGCATCGGCGTGCTCTCGAACACCGTCCGCATCGCCTGATCCCCACCCCGACCGAAGGACACTCCCATGGCACCGACCAGCTCGATCCTCACCGACGCCATCACCCTCAAGGAGGCCCAGGCCGAGGTCTTCGACGTGGCGTTCACGGCGACCACCCAGCCCTGCCCGTGGCCCAAGGCGTACGGCGGCGACATGGTCGCGCAGGCCGTGGTGGCCGCGGTCCGCACGGTGCCCTCGGCCGGGCCGGACGCCAAGTCGCTCCACTCGATGCACTCCTACTTCATGCGGCCGGTCGACATCGGCGCAGAGATCCGCTACGAGGTCGAGGTGCTCCGGGACGGACGCGGCTACAGCACCCGCCAGGTGCGCGCCTTCCAGAACGGCAAGGTCGTCTACGTCTGCATGGCGAGCTTCGCCGCAGGCGAGGCGGGCGGCTCGTTCCAGGCGAGCCTGCCCGCCGGTTTCCCGGGCCCGGACGACCTGCCGACCTCGGCGGCGTACCTCGCCGACCGGGCGGGCGGCACGATGACCGGGACCTCGAAGGCCTACTGGTCGGGCGGCCGGAGCTTCGACATGCGCCACGCGCCCGGACCCGTCTACCTCACCGTCGAGGGCGAGCGCTCACCCCACCAAGCCGTCTGGGTCAAGCCGTACGACGCCCTGCGCCCGGTCGAGGGGCTCACCGACGAGCAGCGCGACCTCGCCGCGCTCGCCTACGTCTGCGACTACACGATCCTCGAGCCGGCGCTACGGGTGCTCGGCCTGGCGTGGGCCGACGAGGGACTGGTGACCGCCAGCCTGGACCACGCGATGTGGTTCCACCGACCGGTCCGGATGGACGGCTGGCTGCTCTACGTGCAGGAGGCCGTGTCCGTCGAGGCCGGCCGCGGCTCCGCGATCGGGCGCTTCTTCACGCCCGAGGGCGTGCTCGTCGCGACCGTCGTCCAGGAGGGCATGATCCGCGCCGCCGGAGCACCGTCGTGAGCGTGCTCAGCCCGTCGGGACTGCGCGACACCTTCGCACGCGACCGCTTGCCGCCTGCGGAGCTGTGGCCGACCCTGGAGTTCCCCACCCCCCTGCTGCAGTACCCCGAGCGCCTCAACGCCGCCGTCGAGATCATCGACGCCGCCGTCGCCACCCACGGGCCCGATCGGCCCGCCCTGCGCACCCCGGACGGCGAGGTCTGGACGTACGGCGAGCTGCTCGCCCGCGCCAACCAGGTCGCGCACGTCCTGGTCGACGACCTCGGCCTGGTCAGCGGGAACCGTGTGTTGCTGCGCTCCCCCAACAACCCGTGGACGGTGGCCGCCTGGCTCGGCGTGCTCAAGGCCGGTGGGATCGCGGTGACGACCATGGCCGCCCTCCGCGCGACTGACCTGGCCCCGATCGTCGAGCGGGCGCGCCCGGCCATCGCGCTGGTCGACCACCGCTTCCTCGACGAGGTCCACGAGGTACGCAGCCGCGTCGATCCCGACCTGACCGTGGTGCCCTACGGCGCAGACACGGCGGACGACCTGACACGGCGCACGCTCACGAAGCCGATCACGTTCGCGGCCGTCGACAGCGCGGCCGACGATGTCGCGCTCCTCGGGCCGACCTCGGGCACCACCGGGACCCCCAAGCTCACCGCCCACTTCCACCGCGACCTCCTCTCGATCGACAACACCTTCGGGCGCGGCACGCTGCGGCTGGAGGCGACCGACCTGGTGGCCTGCACCGCCCCGCTGGCCTTCACGTTCGGGCTGGGCATGCTCGTCGTCTTCACGCTGCGCGCGGGAGCCTGCGCGCTGCTCACCGAGAACGCGACGCCGGTCCAGCTGGCCGGCCTGATCCACGAGCACGGCGTCACGGCTCTCGCGACCGCGCCGACGGCGTACAAGCAGATCCTCAGGTCCGGCAGCATCGGGCAGCTCAAGGGCCTGCGCGTCGCCGTCACGGCCGGCGAGCACATGCCGCGAGACACCTGGGAAGCGCTCGCTCGCGAGCTCGACCTGCTGGTCATCGACGGCATCGGCGCGACCGAGATGCTGCACATCTTCCTCTCCGCGAGCGGCGCCGACATCCGGCCCGGCTCCACCGGCAAGCCGGTGCCGGGCTACCGCGCGACGATCCTGGACGCCGACGGCAACGAGGTCGGCGCCGGCGTCGAGGGCCGACTGGCCGTCATCGGCCCCGTCGGCTGCCGCTACCTCGACGACCACCGGCAGCACGCCTACGTCGTCAACGGGTGGAACGTCACCGGCGACACGTTCGTCCGCGACGAGGACGGCTACTTCTGGTACCGCTCCCGCACCGACGACATGATCGTGTCCTCCGGCTACAACATCGGCGGTCCCGAGGTGGAGGAGGCGCTCGGCACGCACCCGGACGTCGTGGAGGCCGGCGTCGTGGGCGTGCCCGACGTCGACCGCGGCGCCATCGTGTGCGCCTTCGTCGTGCTCCGCGACGGCGTGAGCGGCGACGACGCCAAGGTCGCCGAGCTCCAGCAGTACGTCAAGGACCGCCTGGCTCCCTACAAGTACCCGCGCGAGGTCCGCTTCATCGCCGCCCTGCCGCGCAACACCAATGGAAAGCTGCAGCACTTCAGGCTGCGCCAGCTCAGCGAATCGGAGACCCGAGCATGAAGATCGCGATCGTCGGTGGCGGGCCCGGTGGGCTCTACTTCGCCACCCTCATGAAGACCCTCGACCCCAGCCACGACATCACCGTCTGGGAGCGCAATGCGCCCGACGACACCTTCGGGTTCGGCGTCGTGTTCTCCGACGAGACGCTCGGCAGCATCGAGGGCGCCGACCAGGTCATCCATGACCGGATGGAGAGCCGGTTCGCGCGCTGGACCGACATCGACGTCGAGTTCAACGGCACGCCCTTCACCGTGGGTGGCCAGGGATTCGCCGCGATGTCGCGCAAGGAGCTGCTGCAGATCATGCAGGAGCGGGTCGCCGAGCTCGGCGTGACCGTCCACTACCACACCGAGGCGCCGGACCCCGACCAGCTGCGCGCGGACCACGACCTCGTGCTTGCCGCCGACGGCCTCAACTCCGCCGTCCGCACGAAGTACGCCGACGTCTTCCGCCCAAGCCTGGACCGCCGCAACAACAAGTACATCTGGTTCGGCACCGACCTCGTCTTCGAGGCCTTCCAGTTCTTCGTCAAGCAGACCGAGTTCGGCACCATGCAGATCCACGGCTACCCGTACTCCGCACAGGGCTCCACGTTCATCGTCGAGATGCACGACGACGTCTGGCGGCGCGCCGGGCTCGACCGGACCGAGCACGAGCTCTTCGGTCCCGGCGTCTCCGACGAGTACGCCGTCGAGCGGGTCGCCGAGATCTTCGCCGACGAGCTCCGGGGCCACCGGATCCTCACCAACAACTCCAAGTGGCTCAACTTCCACACGGTCCGCAACGAGCAGTGGCACCACGAGAACGTCGTGCTGCTGGGCGACGCCGCGCACACCGCGCACTTCTCGATCGGCTCCGGCACCAAGCTCGCCATGGAGGACGCGCTCGCGCTGGCCGCCTGCCTGCACGAGCACTCGGACGTCGAGACCGCGCTGGCGGCGTACCAGACCGAGCGCAAGCCGGTGGTCGAGTCGACCCAGCGTGCGGCGCAGGCATCTCTCGAGTGGTTCGAGAACATCGGCATGTACGCCGACCAGGACCCTGCGCAGTTCGTCTTCAACCTGCTCACCCGCTCGCGCCGGATCACCTTCGAGAACCTGAAGGACCGTGACGCCGTCTTCGCCGACCTGATGGAGGCGGAGTTCGCACGCAGCCAGGGTGCCGGTGAGCCGTCACCTGCCATGTTCCAACCGGTCCGCATCGGCCAGCTCGAGCTGAAGAACCGGATCATGCTCTCCCCGATGGACCAGTACTGCGCGGTGGAGGGCGTCCCGACGGACTTCCACCTCGTGCACCTCGGCAGCAAGGCACTCGGCGGCGCGGGGCTGGTGATGACCGAGATGACCTGCGTGTCCCCGGAGGCCCGGATCACGCCGGGCTGTCCGGGACTGTGGACCGACGAGCAGGCGGCGGCCTGGCGCCGGGTGACCGACTTCGTGCACGCGAACAGCACGGCGCGGATCGGCACGCAGCTCGGGCACTCGGGCCGCAAGGGCTCGACGAAGCTCATGTGGGAGGGCATGGACGAGCCGCTCGAGGACGGCAACTGGGAGGTCATCGGGCCCTCTGCACGGCCCTACGGCGCCGGCTGCCACGTCCCGCGCGAGGCGACCCGCGTCGACCTCGACCAGGTCGTCGCCGACTTCGTGTCCGCGGCCCGGCGAGCGGTTGCGGCCGGCTTCGACCTGGTCGAGGTCCACGCGGCCCACGGCTACCTGCTGTCCTCCTTCCTCTCCCCCGTCGCGAACCACCGCACCGACGAGTACGGCGGCCCGCTGGAGAACCGGCTGCGCTTCCCGGTCGAGGTCTTCACGGCCGTCCGCGACGCAGTGCCCGTCCACATCCCCGTGACCGTTCGGATCTCCGCCACCGACTGGATCCCGGACGGCAACACCGAGGACGACGCCGTCGAGATCGCCCGCGCGTTCATCGCTGCCGGCGCGGCTGCGATCGACGTCTCGTCGGGGCAGGTCGGCAAGGAGGAGCGGCCGGCGTTCGGCCGGTCCTACCAGACGCCCTTCGCCGACAAGATCCGTCACCAGGTGGCCGAGCCCGCAGGGGTCAAGGTGATCGCAGTGGGCGCCATCTCGTCGTACGACGACGTCAACTCGATCCTGCTCGCCGGTCGCGCCGACATCTGCGCGCTGGGCCGCACCCACCTCTACGACCCGAGCTGGACCCTGCACGCGGCCGCGGAGCAGGAGTACGTCGGCGCCGCCGCCGACTGGCCCGTGCAGTGGGCCGCCGGCCGCCGGCGACCGCCGACGTCGCGCACGGACAAGGTCCCGCCGCGCCTGCAGCTGCTGCGCGACGGCGAGTCCGGGGACGTGCACCTGCGCTGGAGGCCGGGCACCTCGACGGTCGCGCCCTGAGCGCCGCGAGAATGGCGGCCATGGACGAGTCCTCACGGCCCCGCGGCGTCTTCCGGACCCGCGTCGAGTGGATCGACACCGACGCGTCGGGGATCTATCACAACAGCACCGTCACCCGGTTCGTCGAAGCCGCTGAGGCCACGCTCATGCGAGAGCGTGGCCTCGGCGGGTACTTCGCCAGCGCCCCGCGGGTGCGTTACGAGGCCGACTACCTCGCTCCCCTGTACTTCGGGCAGGAGGCGACAGCGACGGTGTCCCTGGCGTCGATGGGGACCACGTCGATGACCTGGGAGTTCGAGGTCTGGGGCGAGGAGTTCGAGGGCCGGCCACGGACCCGGGCCGCCCAGGGGCGCTACGTCACCGTGCACATGGGCACCGGCCAGGTGGCCGCGACCGCCGAGGACGGCTCGCGGCACAGCCTGCCCTGGCCCCCGGACTGGGTCGCGGCGCTGACCGGAATCCCCGGCAGTTGAGGGCAGAATGCCGTCCGTGAGCAGCAAGGCGCCTCAGTCGCGCACCACCGTCGTCACCTTCCTCGGCGCGGTGGTGCGACCCCTCGGCGGGTGGATGCCGATCGCGGGCGCCGTCGACCTCCTCGCCGAGGTCGACATCGACGCGCCGGGCGTCCGAACCGCGGTGTTCCGCCTCAAGAAGAACGGCTGGCTCGACTCGGTCATCCAGCACGGCGCCCGGGGCTACTCCCTCACCAGCGAGGCCGACGCGACCCTCGCGGCCGGCGACGAGGTCATCTGGCACGCCCGCCGCCCCGCGAACCTCGCGGACGGCTGGTGCATCGTGCACTTCGGCGTGCCCGAGTCGAAGCGCGCCCAGCGCCACCAGCTGCGTGCCCACCTGGCCCACCTCGGATTCGGCAACGCCGGTACCGCGCTGTGGATCGCCCCGGCCCGGATGCGCGCGGCTGCCGAGCGCGCGGTCGCCGAGCTGGACCTGTCCGAGCACGCCGCGATCTTCGTCGGCGGCTACCACGGTCCGCAGGATCTCACTGACCTGCTCTACAGCTCGTGGGACCTCGACGCGATCGACCAGGGCTACCGTGACTTCGTCGACACCTACGCGCCGCGGGTCGACGAGCTGAGGGGGCTCAAGGGCGCGGCCGCGTTCGCGGCGTACCTCTCCCTCGTCGACACCTGGCGCAAGCTGCCCTTCCGTGATCCGGGCCTGCCTCGCGAGGTCCTCGACCCGAAGTGGTCGGCCCCCGAGGCGACCGAGCTCTTCGAACGGCTCGTCGCCGTGCTGGAGAAGCCGGCGCTCAAGCACGCGAAGGCGCACTGGCCCCAGCCCTGAACCAGGACTGGGGCCGGTGCCGACACGCGACGACTCAGAGGCTCTCGGGCCGCAGGCCCTTCTTGACCAGGCGCGGCATGACCTCCTCGGCGAAGTACTCGAGCTCGCCGACGTAGTCCACGAAGGCCATGGTGATGCCGCCGAACCCGGCCTTGGCGAAGCGCTCGATCTCGTCGGCGACGTCGTCGGGTGAGCCGATCAGCGGGCAGGTGCCGTGCCCAGCGGCGAAGCGGCTGCGGAAGTTCTCGAGCAGGTCCTTCGAGAACGACTGCGCATGCAGGCCCTGCAGCCGCATCAGGTTGTCGACGGCGTCCCAGTCGGCGTTCTCGACGGCGTAGTAGTGCAGGTACTCCTCGGCTTCCTTGCGGGTCGGTCGGCACACGACGTGGGTCGGCGTGAGGACGCCGGCCTGACGTCCGAGCGCGGTCGAGTTGGCCTGCAGCTCGGTGACGACGGCGGCGCCGTCATCGGGACCCCCGACGATCGTGAAGACGAAGTCGGCGTTCCGGGCCGCGTACGCCTTGCCCTGCGCGGACGAGCCGGCGTTGAGGATCGGGAGCCGGCCGGCGGCCGGCTTGGGCAGCGACTCGATGCCCTCGAGGTTCCAGAAGCGGCCCTTGATGTCGTACCTGCCGTCTCTGCTCCACAACGTGTTGATCACGTCGATCCACTCCTGCGCCAGCTGGTAGCGCGAGTCGTGGTCCTGCGGCAGGTCGGCACCCATCGCGACGTACTCGGGCTGGTTCCAGCCCGCGACGACGTTGACGCCGATCCGGCCTGGCGCCATCTGGTCGATGGTCGCGAGCTGCTTGGCGACCACGGCCGGGTGGTTGAAGGCGGTGTGGATCGTCGCGAAGACGTTGAGCCGCTCGGTGTGGGCGAGGATCGCGGTCGCCCACGGGATGGGCTCGAGGACACCCTCGTGGAAGTTGGTGTCGCCGCCGTACCCGATCCAGCGGGCGATGGGCAGCATGAAGTCGATGCCCGTCTGGTCGGCGAGGCGGGCCAGCCTGAGGTTGTCCTCCCAGGACGCGGACCAGCGCTCCGGGATCGTGGTGACGGCGAGGCCGCCGGAGCAGTTGGACGAGAACAGGCCGAGGCGGAAGTGGTCGTTGTCGAGGATCGGGATGCTCATGGTTTCTCCTGGGGGTGGGTGGGGCGGTCAGCGCTGGAGGGTCATGGGGACGACGTCGGCCGCGGCCGTCATCGCGACCACCTCGCCGATCAGGTAGGTGTGGTCGCCCACTGCGAGCCGGTGGGCGACCCGGCACTCCAGGCGCAGGGGGACGTCGACCGGCAGGAGCGGCATGCCGTCGAGGCCGGGAGCGCAGTCGAGGCCGGCGAACCTGTCCGACGACGAGGTGGCGAACCGGGTGATGAGG
This sequence comes from Nocardioides sp. F233, assembly GCF_057813895.1. Taxonomy (NCBI): domain Bacteria; kingdom Bacillati; phylum Actinomycetota; class Actinomycetes; order Propionibacteriales; family Nocardioidaceae; genus Nocardioides; species Nocardioides sp. F233. The sequence continues at coordinate 356,764 of NZ_JBVASH010000002.1, read as the reverse complement.
TCCATCTGGTCGGCCGCGACGACGTGGACGACGTAGCCGTCGGCCGCCAGCCACGCGTCGAGCTGGCTCGAGCGGTGGTCGATGCACCACCCGACCAGCGCCGGCTCCAGCGACGTGGCGTGGAAGCTGTTGACGGTCTTGCCCACCGGCCCGTCCGGGCCGAGCGCGGTGATCACGGCGACGCCGGTGGGCCAGCGAGCCAGCTGCCCGCGCAGCACGGAGGGCGTCACTTCGAGTGTGGTCGGTGTCACACAGGTCATGCCAGAATCGTGGTTCGGGGGCGCGGGTCGTCGCTATCCGGCTGACGACCGGTCTGTCCATTCCGCGCAGACATGTCAAACTGTTGACGTTCGTTGCAGAATTGCATCACTCGACCCTGCAGGAGGAGCCATGGCACGTGTCCCGACGCCACTCGGCTCGCACGGCGTGCTGCGCACCACCAACATCGACGACGCCCGTGCGTCCGTCGCCGCGTCGCTGGCTCCGCACGAGCTCGTCCCGCTGCGGGAGAGCGCCGGCTTCCGGGCGCTGCACAACGCAGCCGAGCTGCAGCGGCTGAGCTTCCACTACATCGACTACGGCACCGAGGTCGAGGTCACCGCCGACCGGCTCGACTTCCACCTGATCCAGATCCCGCTCAGCGGGCTGAGCCACATCACGGCCGGGGCACAGGCCCTCACCGTCAGCACCCGCCGGGCGGCGATCACCGCACCGGGCGAGCCGGTGCGGATGCGCTACTCGGCGGGCAATCCGCGGCTGATGGTGCGGATCACGCCGGACCTGCTCCGCGAGCGCCTGGACGTCGCGGCAGCCGGCGGCCTGGTCGTCCCGCAACGGTCCGGCACCACCTTCGACATCACCCGGGGTGCCGGGCGCAGCTGGCGCGGCCTGGTGGACATGGTGATGACCGACCTCGAGCGGGAGCACGGCCTCGCGACCTCGCCCTTTGCCGCCGAGGCGCTCCAGGTCGCCGTCGTCGACGGCCTCATCGTGTCCCTCGCAGCCGCTCCGGAGGAGCCCGGCGCCGAGCGCACGACACCCGACCGGGTCATCCGGCGCGCCGCCCAGCTGATCGAGGAGCACTGCGCCGAGCCGATCGGGACGCTCGACATCGCCGAGGCGGTCGGCGTCTCGATCCGCGCACTGCAGGCCGGCTTCAAGGTCCATCTCGACACCACGCCGATGGCCTACGTACGCCAGGCCCGGCTCGAGCGGGTGCGCCAGTCGCTGTCGGACGGGACCGTCCAGTCGGTCACCGAGGCCGCCACGAAGTGGGGCATCTCCCACCTCGGCCGGCTCTCCGGCGACTACCGCGCCGCGTTCGGGGAGACGCCGAGCGAGACTCTCCAGCGCAACCGCTGAGCGCGGCGAGGACGCTCCCTCCGGATGTCAGCGCTTTCCGGCTGACCCACGCGTTTTCCGGATAGATGCGCGCCCGGCCAGCGCCTAGCGTCCTGCGACAACCGCCTGTGACCACGCTCACGCCCTTCGAAAGGTTGCCGCCATGACCGCAGTTGACGCCCTTCTCTCCGGCCTCGCCTCGGGTGAGGTCGAGATCGTCGACCTCACCGCGCCGCTCTCGCCGGACACCCCGATCCTGGAGCTCCCCGCCCCCTTCGCCAACACCATCCCGCTCTCGCTCGAGGTCGTCTCGAACTTCGACGACGCCGGGCCGGCCTGGGGGTGGCACAACATCCACACCGGCGAGCACACCGGTACCCACCTCGACGCGCCGGTGCACTGGGCGACCGGCCGCCAGGGCTACTCGGTGGACACGATCCCGCCCCGCCGCCTGATCGGCCCCGCTGTGGTGCTCGACTTCACCGCCGAGGTCGCCGAGGACCCCGACTTCCTGCTCGAGCCCGAGCATCTCGAGAAGCACGTCGCCAACAACGGCCCGCTCCCCGACGGCGCCTGGCTGGTCTTCCGCACCGGCTGGAGCCGGTTCAACACCGATGCGGCCGCGTTCGCCAACGCCGACCAGGCCGGGCCGCACACGCCCGGCGTCTCCGCCGCCGGAGCCGAGTGGCTGTCACGCTCGGCGATCACCGGGTTCGCGGTCGAGACCGTCGGGATCGACGCCGGCCAGGCGGGTGGCATGGAGCCTCCGTTCCCGGTGCACCACTTCCTGCTCGGCGCCGACAAGTTCGGCCTGACCCAGCTGCAGAACCTCGACCGGCTGCCGGCGACCGGAGCCGTGATCATCGCCTCGCCGCTCCCGATCGTCGGTGGCACCGGCTCCCCGACGCGCGTCCTCGCGATCGTCCCGACCCGCTCCGCCTGACCACCACCCCACCACCCCAGGAAGGACGCCGATGGCCGAGCGCTCGTTCGCCCACGAGGTGAAGAAGCTCCGCATGGGAGAGGGCAACCGGTTCTCCGGCGAGGGCATCCTCGCCGTCACCAAAGCCCTCCTGCAGTCCGGCGTCGCGTACGTCGGCGGTTACCAGGGCGCTCCCATCTCCCACCTGATGGACGTTCTCGGTGACGCGCACGAGATCCTCGACGAGCTCGACGTCTACTTCGAGAACAGCGCCTCCGAAGCAACCGCCGCCGCGATGCTCGCGGCGTCGGTGAACTACCCGCTGCGGGGAGCGATCACGTTCAAGTCGACGGTCGGGACCAACGTCGCGTCCGACGCCCTGGCCAACCTGGCGAGCGGCGGCGTGCGAGGCGGCGCGCTGATCATCGTCGGCGAGGACTACGGCGAGGGCTCGAGCATCATGCAGGAGCGCTCGCACGCCTTCGCGATGAAGTCGCAGATGTGGCTGCTCGACCCGCGGCCGAACATCGAGGCGATCGTCAACGCTGTCGAGGCGGGCTTCGAGCTCTCGGAGGCGAGCAACACCCCGGTGATGCTGCAGCTGCGCCTGCGCTCGTGCCACCTCTACGGCAGCTTCACGGCCAAGGACAACGTGCGCCCGCCGATGACCGTCAAGGACGCGGTCGAGAACCCGTCGCGCCAGCTCGACCGCATCGTGCTGCCGCCGGCGAGCTTCTTGCACGAGAAGGAGAAGCTCGAGGACCGCTGGCCGGCCGCGGTGGACTACATCCGCAGCCGCGGTCTCAACGAGGTGCTCGGCGCCGACGCTCCGAACGGCGACATCGGCATCATCGTCCAGGGCGGCGTCTACAACACCTTGAACCGGGCCATGGAGCTGCTCGGCTGCTCGGACGCTTTCGGCAACACCCAGGTGCCGACGTACGTCATGAACGTGACCTACCCCGTCGTCGACGCCGAGATCCTCGAGTTCTGCGAGGGAAAGCGGGCCGTGCTCCTGGTCGAGGAGGGCCAGCCCGACTACATCGAGCAGAACCTCAACGCGATCCTGCGGCGCGCCGGTTCCCCGGTGGCGCTGCACGGCAAGGACCTCCTGCCGGTCGGCGGGGAATACACCGCCACTGCTGTCACCAAGGGGCTGCACGCCTTCCTGAGCCGGTACGCCCCGGGTGCTGCCGAGGGCAGCCCGACGCTGCTCCTCCCCCAGTCCGACCCGGGCAGCCCGTTCGCCCACCGCGTCGACGCATCGGTCGTCCGCACCCGCCCGCCGGGCCTGTGCACCGGGTGCCCGGAGCGGCCCATCTTCTCCGCGCTCAAGCTGGCGGAGAAGGAGACCGGCAAGAAGCATCACGTGAGCGCCGACATCGGCTGCCACCTGTTCGCGATCAACGAGCCGTTCAACCTCGGCGCGACCACGATGGGCTACGGCCTCGGGTCGGCCGGAGCAGCTGCGCTCAACTCGAAGGACGCCGACCGGCGCACCGTCGCCGTCATGGGCGACGGCGGCTTCTGGCACAACGGCCTGACCAGCGGCGTCGGCAACGCGGTGTTCAACCAGAGCGACCAGCTCCTCCTGGTGGTCGACAACGCCTACAGCGCGGCGACCGGCGGTCAGGACGTGTTGTCGTCGAAGGCGGACAACGTGCTCCGCTCGACGAAGCACCCGATCGAGAAGGCCGTGCGCGGCGTCGGCGTCACGTGGGCGCGGACGGTCAGCGACACCTACCAGATCGGCAAGCTGCGCGACCTCTTCGTCAAGGCGCTGACCACCCGGACCGCCGGTCCCAAGGTCGTCGTCGCGCAGAGCGAGTGCATGCTCAACAAGCAGCGTCGCGAGAAGCCGGTCCGCGCGAAGGCGATGAAGGAGGGCAAGCGGGTCGTCAAGGAGCGCTTCGGCGTCGACGCCGACACGTGCACGGGCGACCACGCGTGCATCCGGGTCTCCGGCTGCCCGTCCCTCAGCATCAAGGCCAACCCCGACCCGATGCGCACCGATCCCGTCGCGACGGTCCTCGACTCGTGCGTCGGCTGCGGCGTGTGTGGTGCCAACGCCCATGCCGCGTCGCTGTGCCCGTCGTTCTACCGCAGCGACCTGGTCTACAACCCCACCCGCCGCGACAAGGTGCTCGCCGCCCTGCGGAAGGGCTGGATCGGCCTCCTCTCCGGCGGCGTGGAGCGCCGGGCGGCCCGCTACGAAGTCCTCGAGGTGAACTGATGTCCAGCTGGAACGAGGGCCGCAGGCCCATCACGATCGCGATCCTGGCGATGGGCGGCGAGGGCGGTGGTGTGCTCGCCGACTGGATCGTCGACGTCGGCGAGAAGTCGGGCTACCACGCCCAGACCACCTCCGTGGCCGGTGTCGCGCAGCGCACCGGGGCGACGGTCTACTACGTCGAGATGTATCCGGGCGGGCAACCGCACGAGCACGACGTACGACGGGAGCCGGTGCTCTCACTCTTCCCCACTCCGGGCGAGGTCGACGTCGTCATCGCCTCGGAGCTCATGGAGGCGGGGCGAGCGATCCAGCGTGGCTTCAGCACCCCCGACCGGACCACGCTGATCGCGTCCACCAACCGGGTGTACTCGATGGACGAGAAGCTGGCCCTGGGCGATGGCCGGGTCGACAGCAACACCCTGCTCGAGGCGGCCCACGCCGGGGCGAGGACGTTCATCGGAGCGGACTTCATGCAGCTGGCCCTCGACGCGCACAGCGTGATCAGCGCCTCGCTGTTCGGGGCGCTCGCCGGCTCGGGCGCGCTCCCGTTCCCGCGGGAGACCTTCGAGGACGCCATCCGTGCAGCGGGCAAGGGCGTGGACGCGTCGCTGGCCGCCTTCGCGCTCGGCGTCGAGGCCGCGCAGCGCCCCGCGCCGAAGCCGGTCGCCGCCGCGCCCGCGGGCAACGGCCCGGTCCCGATCACGATCGGGAAGCGGCCCGTCGACCCGGCCGAGGAAGCGGCGGCCGCTGCCGAGCGGCGTCGTGAGGAGGTCGCCGCGACCGATCCCGCCTCGCTCGTCGGCCCCCGGCTGCAGGCCCAGGCGGCGCGCATCGCCACCGACTTCCCGGAGCCCTCACGTTCGATGCTGCTGCACGGCACCGTCCGGACCGCGGTCTTCCAGAACCCTGCCTACACGGACCGCTACCTCGACCGCGTGGCCCGGCTGGCCGCCGTGGAGTCCGGCGACACCTCCCGCCTCACGACCGAAGCAGCACGGCACGTCGCGTTGTGGATGTGCTACCAGGACACGATCCAGGTCGCCCAGCAGAAGATCCGCCGGCGCCGGATCGAAGGCGTCCGCGCCGAGGCCAAGGCGGCGCCCGGCCAGCTGATGAACGTGCGGGAGTACCTCCACCCGCAGGTCGAGGAGATCGCCGACACGCTGCCGACCCGGCTGGGCCGGTGGGTGGCGGGGTCGACGTGGTTCGCCAAGGTCGTCGGGCGGCTGACCCGCGACGGGATCGTGGTCAACACGACCGGCATCATCGGCTTCACGCTGCTGTGGGCGATGGCGATGTTCCGCCCGATCCGCCCACACTCGCTGCGCTTCGGGCGCGAGCAGGCCGCCATCGACGGCTGGCTCGAGAAGGCTCTTGCGGTCGCTCCCGTCGACTACGACCTGGCCTGTGAGATCGTCGAGTGCCAGCGCGTCCTGAAGGGGTACGGCGAGACGCACCACCACAGCGTCGAGAGCTTCACCCGCCTGATGGGGGCCGCTGACAGCCTTGTCGGCCGCGCCGACGCCGCCGGCACGCTCGCGGGGCTCCGTTCGGCGGCGCTGGCCGATGAGGAGGGCGTCGCGCTGGAGCAGGCACTCCTCGCGATCTCCATCGACACCGAGCCGGTCCCCGCCGTCTCATGACGGTGCCACCGGCCCGCCCGTCGCTGGCTGCTTCCACGTCGTCAGCCTGAGCGGGTAGGAGTTCGCTGCATTACGCCGCGCCCGTGCCCCAGGTCGTCCGCGGCAACAGACCGTGGGTCACGGAGGCACTGCACTCAGACCCGGCTTCCAGAGTTGAGTCATGGGCGCTTCGACCGAAGGGCAGAGGTATGCCATGCGGCGTCAACTGGTCACTGCGGGCCTTCCGTGCTTCCTCCTCGTCGGCCTGGCCGCGTGTAGCGGCATGCCAGGTGACAATGGGCCTGTCAGAGGGGCCGCCGACCGGCGCGCAGGTCGAGGATGCGCAGGCAGAGGGGGCGCCAGCGGCCGGGTCGATTGAGGACCGCGGCGTCCTGAGCGCTGGCAACCGCCTCGCTGGGTGCGAACGAGTCCCACGGAACGAGGGGGAGGTCACGACCCAGGTCCACGGCATCCAGCACGGCAACCACGGTGCCTGGGCCGTCTACGACGAGACCACCGGCGAGTCCGTCGGCGGCAAGGGTCTGGCCGGCGTGACAGGCCCGCTGGGCAGCTGCTCGGCGCCGAAGAGGGCTGACTGTGCGCTGATTCCCTCGTGTCAACGTTCCCGAGTGCGAGAAGGTTGCCCGGTGACAACGGAGCGACGGCAGGCCCCTGCAGCCAGCCCGACAGCCAGCCTGATCCGCGACCTGGTGCGCCGCGTCGGCCCCTTACTCCCGGCCGACGGGGGCTGGGCGACAGGCACCCTCGAAGGTGCGATGGGTGGCGCCTTCCTGCTGGGCACCGCAGGGTGGCAACTGGTGATGCTCGGCGCGATCGTCGCATCCCCCGTGCCCGCCTCCCTGTTCCTGCCGCTCGCCTCTGCACACGCCGCGGTGCTTGTCGTGACTCTCGCGGCTCACTTCCGACGGCTTCCCAAGTGGCCAGCGACAGCTGCCGTCCCCGCCCTGTTTCTGGCTGACTGGACGGCATCGGAGTCCATGGAGGATCCGCTGCTGTTCGCCGCCTGCTGGATGATCAACCTCGCAACCGCGACCGCGACCGTCGTGCTCCACGGGCGCTGCGCGCTGATGCTTCCCCTTGTCGCCGCCCTCGCCATCCCGCTGGCCATGGTTGTCCTGCGGCCGGACCTGCCGATGACGCTGCCCGTGGCCGTGCTCGGCGCCCAGCTCGCGATCCTCATCGCCACTCGGATCGGGCAGTCCTACCTGTACGACCTCGCCGCTCGCGCCGATGACGAGGCCGCGGCTGCGCAGCGGGAGGCCTCCGCCGCGGCCACCCAGGAGGCGGCCAGCCACGCGGCCGCCGAGGACGCCCGGGTCCTTCACGACACCGTCATCAACACCCTGGCCGCCCTCGCGAGCGGCGGTGCAGCCGTCAGCGACATCGACGCCGTGCGGGAGCGCTGCACCCGCGACATCACGACCGTAGCCGCACTGCGCAGCGGCGCAGCGCCAGCCACCGACAGCCGTGGGATCCGCGCAGAGTTGTACGACACGCGGGTCCAGGTGCGCCATCGTGGTCTCAGCGACAACGAGCTCTCCCTGGCAGAGGCCGCCCTCACCCCCGCCCGGCGCCGCGCACTGCGCCTGGTCGTGAGCGAACTTGTCCAGAATGCCGCGAAGCACGCCCGCGTGGACGAGGTCGAGGTGCGGGCCGAACAGCGCCAAGGTGTTCTTGTGGTGACGGTCGCCGACCAGGGTGTCGGATTCGACGGCCGGGTCGGCGCCGGTGGTTTGGCCACGTCCGTGCTCGCCCGGGCGAAGGAGGCGGGGATCGATGTCGATCTCGACACCGTTCCCGGGGCAGGGACCAGGGTGGCCCTGACGGTGCCTACGGCCGCCAACCTGCCGGGCCGCATGGAGCTGAGGGACAGGCACGGTTCCGACAGCGACATCGGGAGCGTCGTACGCGTTCTGCGCCGGCGCGCCTGCTTGGTCTACGCCTCCGGCGTCGCAGCCATCGGCTTCCTCCTGGCGATCACGAATCATCGCGGCCAGGCGACGCCGGAGTACGTGATGGCGGCGCTTGCTGCTCTCGGTGTCGCCCTGGCCTCGCGGATCACTCGCAGGCGCGACGCCTTGCCCTGGTGGGCGGTCGGGGCGCTGGTCGTGGCCGCAGCGACGGCATTCGTTGCGTCGGCTGCAGCCGTGGGCTACGGGCGTGAGGACCCGGTCCTCTGGCAAGCCGTCGGTGCCACCGGACTGCTCGTCTTGATTGCCGAGCTCGGGCCCCGACCGACCACCGTGCTGTGGGCTGCAGGCGCCTATGCCGTGGTCGTGGTCGTGGTCGCCATCGTCACTGATCGTGCCTCCGACCGCGCTGAGACGATCGTGCTGACGGCCGGTGGGGCCGGGCTCGGACTGCTGGCCGGGTGGAGCAGGTTCCAGCGTGCCGTTGGCACGATCGCGGCGCGTGCTGCGGCCGACCAGCGGTCCGCTTGGGCCAGCCGGACCCGGATCGCCGAGCGCGAGGCGGCTGAACGGTCCCGGGACCGCTGGCGCAACGCCGGACTGGACCGCGCACTGGAGCTCCTCGAGACAGCCCGCCGCACAGACGATCCCGGAGAGCCGACGCTGCGGCTCAGCTGCGCCTACGAAGAGGCGTACCTGCGCCAGCTGACCCTGCTCCACCCGGACCTGGTGCACCTCGGCGAGTGGTTTGCCAGAGCGCTCAACAACGCCCACGACGGTGGCGTGCGGCTGGTGATTCGTTCCAGCGGTTCCGACCTGCCTGCCGACGTGGCGGCCGACCTGGGCGACCTGGTACTGGCAGCAGTCGCCGGTACGCCGAGCGGCGCAGACCTCACGGTCACCCTGTTCCCCGACCTTTCGGGGGCGCGGATGACCTTGGTCGGTGCGCACCCGCACCTCCAGACCGGCCTCCGGTCTGCTACCGGGCCGCTGGGCGCCGCGGCACGGGTGCAGTCGGTCGGCAACCAGGACGTGGCCGAGGTCTTGATCGCCGTACCGGCCTGAGGCTGTCAGCGCGGAAACGCTGCCGCCGTAGCGGCATGACGTGACGCGTCGATCACCCAGAACGCAGCCGGTGCGTGGAGGGCTCGCACGCTGAAGCGCCCCAGGTGCTCCGCCGCTCCTATGCGGGTTGCGGCTCTCGGTTGAGAGCCGCTTAGCGGGTCTGCAAGTCGGACACGCTGACAGCAACCTCACCGCTAGCTGCGTGGGCCGGAAGGCCAAGCCGACCCGAGCGGCTGGCACCTGCAACACCACCACGCCACGATCCTGTCGCGGGCCACGATCAACCGGATCCTGACCCGCAACGGCACGATCGCCCCGGCCCCGTCGAAGCGTCCGAAGTCGTCCTACCTCCGCTTCGAGGCCGAGCAACCGAACGAGACCTGGCAGTCCGACTTCACCCACTACCGGCTGACACGCCGCAACGGCGTGCCCGGCAAGGACGTGGAGATCTTGACCTGGCTCGACGACCACTCCCGCTACGCCCTGCACATCAGCGCCCACGCCCGGGTCACCGCCGCGATCGTGCACACCACCTTCCTCGCAGCCGCAGGCCAGCACGGGTTTCCAGCGTCCACGTTGACCGACAACGGCATGGTCTTCACCGTCCGGTTCGCCGAAGTGGCTCCGCGCTCAGCCCGTCAAGCCGACCACCCTCGCCGAACTGCAGACCGTGCTCGATACCTTCGCTGCCGAGTACAACCAGCGCCGTCCGCACCGTTCCCTGGAGCACCGCTCGACCCCGGCCGCGGCCTATGCCGCACGCCCCAAAGCCGCCCCGGACACCAACCGCAGCAGGGACACCTACGTCCGGATGCTCGTCCACGACCTCGACATCACCATCATCGACGCCACCACCGGAGAGATCCTCCGCGACCTGGTCCTCGATCCGACCAAGGACTACCAAGGCACCGGACGACCACCCGGACCACCGCCCAGGAAAAACAACAGCGGACCTACGTTTCCGTAGGTCCGCTGTTGCTGATGTCCTGAGACATCACATTGTAGCGGGGGCAGGATTTGAACCTGCGACCTCTGGGTTATGAGCCCAGCGAGCTACCGAGCTGCTCCACCCCGCGTCGGTGAACCCAACGTTAGAGCATGCCCCCGAAGCACACCAAATCGGGGCGCCCTCGTGCTCGCAACACTGCCCTCCACCATCACGAGGACGGCGGTCCCAGGCGGGGAACGGGCGCTCGCCAGCCTCGCTGGTCGGCGATCAGCCGCCACCCGATGGTGACCAGCGCGGCCGGGGCGAGGATCACGCCATGGGCGAGGCCGAGCTCGGCGCCGGTCGCGGCGATGGCGGCGCCGGCGAGGGCGGGGATGGCGTAGAGCTCGCCGTGCCGGAAGATCACGGGGATGCGGCCGGCGAGGAGGTCGCGGATGATGCCGCCGCCGACGCCGGTGACCATGCCGAGGGCGGCGGAGGGAACAGGGCCGAGGCCGTACTCCTGGGCCTTGAGGGCGCCGGCGACGCAGAACAGGCCGAGGCCGAAGGCGTCGAAGATGTTGATCTCGCGCTCGAGCCGGCCGACGGCGGGGTGCAGCCAGAAGGTCACCAGGCCGGCGACCACAGGGATGAGCAGGTAGCGCCAGTCGGCGATCGCCGGTGGGGGCACGGCGCCGATCACGACGTCACGGATGACACCGCCGCCGAGGCCGGTGGCCATCGCCAGCACCACGACGCCGACGATGTCGAGCTGGTTGCGTACGGCGACCAGCCCACCGGAGATCGCGAAGACGAAGATCCCGACCAGGTCGAGGGTCAGCAGCATGCGGCGATGATGCCGCAGCTACTGCTTCGGGGTCTCCTCGGCGGCCTTCTTGTCCCGCTCGTCGGCGAGCTTCACGGCCTTCTCGACCGCGTCCTGGGCGATCTTGAGCTGCTTGGCCCACTTCACGGTGTTGCCCGCCTGCTGGGCCTCGGTCGCCGCCTTGAACGCCGCGTCGGCGTCCCGCAGCGCCGCCGCGATCTGCTCCTCGAGGGTGCCGGTCGGCTCGCCCGGCGTACCCGGGGTGCCCGGGTTGCCCGGCTCGGGCGTCTGCGGCGTCCCGGTCGCGGGGTCGATGCCGAACGCATCGGCGAGCGCGAGCGGCAGGGTCTCGCCGATGCCGACGTTCTCGCCGTACTTCACGATGACGTACTGCAGGATCGGGAAGCTCGAGGACCCCGTGGTCCGCACGACGTAGATCGGCTCGATGTAGATCAGGCCGCCCTCGACGGGCAGGGTCAGCAGGTTGCCGTAGCGCGGTGGCGTGTCGCGCTGCACGTTGAGCGCGGTCAGCGTCTTGATGACCTGGTCGTCCTGCTTCATCTCGTTGACGACCTGGCCGGGGCCGGGCGAGTTCTGGTCGGTCATCTCGAGCAGCCGCAGCTTGCCGAAGGAGTCCGCCTTCGTCGCGTCCGAGTTCACCTGCAGGTACGACGAGACGGTGCCCTTGCGGTACGGCACGAAGACCGAGGTCAGCGACCAGTCGTTGTCGACCGAGTCCGCGGCGCCGGTCGAGTAGAGCCGGTACGGCGGCTGGAAGACCTGGCGCGAGGCGTTCGGGTCCTCGGGGACCTGCCAGCGGTTGTTGCCCTGGTAGAAGTCGCCCGCGTCGGTCACGTGGTAGCGCGCCAGCTGGTAGCGCTGCACCTTGAACAGGTCCTCGGGGTAGCGGATGTGCTCCGTCAGCTCGTCGTCGATCGCCGACTTCGGCTTGACCACGCCGGGGAACGCCTTCATCCACGTCTTGAGGATCGGGTCGTTCTCGTCCCACTGGTAGAGCGTGACGGTGCCGTCGTACGCGTCGACCGTGGCCTTGACCGCCGAGCGCATGTAGTTGATCTCGTCGGTGGGGATCGTCTGCAGCCCGGTGTCCTGCTGCAGGGAGTCGTCGATCATCGCCGCGAACGACTCGCGCTGCGCGTTCGGGTACCGGTCGGTGGTGGTGTAGCCGTCGAGGATCCACACGATCTTGCCGTCGACGACCGCGGGGTACGGGTCGCCGTCGACGGTCAGCCAGGGCGCGACCTTCTCGACCCGCTCGGTCGGCGTGCGGTTGTAGAGCACCTTCGAGTTGCCGTTGACCCGGCCCGAGAGCAGGAAGTTCGGCTCGCCGAACTTGATGGCGTACATCAGCTGGTTGAACGTGCTCCCGATCGGGACGCCGCCCTTGCCGTCGTACGTCGTGCGCTGGACGTCCGGCGAGTTGCCGGCGTCGGCGAGACCGAGCTCGACGCTGGCGTCCTTCGAGCTGGCCTTCCCGACGATCGAGTACGACGGGCTCAGCTCGCCGTAGTAGAGGCGGGTCTCGAACTTGCTGGCATCGGTGAGGTCGGTGCGGCCGCTGGAGCCGCTGCCGATCCCCTCGGCCCACACGATGCGGCCGTTGACCTCGTCGCCGGGCGCGACCTGGTTGGCGTACGCCGCGATCAGGCCCTCCCCGTGGGTGTAGACGGTGTGCAGGTTCGACCAGTTCTGGTCGGAGGCGTCGATACCGGACTGGTCGAGCTCACGCGCGCCCAGGACGAGCGGCTCGTTCTTGCCGTTGATCTCGTAGTGGTCGACGTCGAGCACCTTCGGCACCGAGTAGTACGACCGGATCTGCTGGCGCTGCTGGAAGGTGTCGCGCACCTGCTGCGGGTCGACGACCGGGGCGGCGGTCAGCTGGCCCAGCACCTGCTGCGCCGTCGTCGTGCTGGTCTTGTCGGTGGGCGCGCCGGGGAAGGACTCGGTCGCGACGTCACTGAGCCCGTAGGCCTCGCGGGTGGCCTCGATGTTGGCCTTGATGTAGGAGTTCTCCTTGTCGGCCTCCGACGGCTTGACCTGGAAGTTCTGCACGATGGCGGGCCAGATCATGCCCAGCAGGACGGCCGAGAGGGCGAGCAGCGCGAGGCCGACCGACGGCAGCTGCCAGGTCTTGCGCCACACGTTGAGGAAGAACAGCACCGCACAGATCAGCGCGACGCCGACCAGGATGTTGCGGGCGGGCAGCATCGCGTTCTCGCCGGCGTAGTTCATGCCGGTGAAGATCCGGTGGTCGTCGGCAACCAGGTCGTAGCGGTCGAGGTAGTAGTCGACCGACTTCATCAGCACGAACGCGCCGAGCAGCACCGAGAGCTGGACCTGGGCGGCCGCGGAGAAGCGGTCGTGGGCGACCTGGAGCCGGATGCCGCCGTACAGGTAGTGCACGATCGCCGTGCCGATCAGCGACACGATGGCGACCGCCATCACGAAGTCGATGACGAAGTTCCACCAGGGCAGGTCGAAGACGTAGAAGCCGATGTCCTTCTTGAAGTACGCGTCCTTGCTCCCCCACGGCTCGGCGTTGCGCCACAGCAGGAAGGTGCGCCACTGCCCGATGGCCGACGTACCGGCGAAGATGCCGACGACCACGCCGACACCGGCGAGCAGCCAGCCGCGGATCGGCGTGACGGCGTCGCGGTAGCGGTCGACCCCGTCAGGCCCGGCCATCAGGAACAGCGGCCGGAACCGGAACGCGAGGTACATGTTGAGCGCGACGACGCCGCCCATCACCGCACCGAAGGCGAGGAACAGCCCGACCCGGGTCCACAGCAGCTTGCTGAAGACCCCACCGAAGCCGACCTCCTTGTACCAGAGCCGGTCGGTGTAGAGGCCCGCGAAGGCGCTGAGCAGGAAGAACCCGACGATGAGCACCACACCGGTGATCACCAACGCACGGGTACGACGGCCGGTCCGCTCGGGCGCGGGGCGCTCCGGCTCCTCGTCGAAGAGCTCACTCATCGGTCTCGTCCTCCGCGTCCTCGAGCAGGGTGGCGCGCAGCAGCTCCAGGAGCCCCGGCACCAGGTCGTTGCCGCCCATCAGGGCCATGTCCTCGTCCTGGCTGCGCATCCGCAGCGCGCAGTAGCTCGCACCGTGCCGGGTGACGCCGGCAACGATCCGGACCTCCTCGGCGTCGGGGTGCTCGCGGGCGAACTCCGCAGCCGCGGCCGGGTCCTCGGGGACCTGCCCGTCGACAGCCGGCGGCAGCACGAGTCGCTCGACGACGGCGGCGCAGCCCGCGACGACCGCGGGCCACTGGATGCCGGGGAGCACCTCCTCCAACTGCTGGCCGGCCGGCAGGTCCTCCTGCTCGACGGGGGTCAGCGAGCCCTGCTCGGCCGGCGCGTCCAGGCCGAGCTGGGCAGCCAGCGCGGGCTCCTGGGCCACCAGCTGCGCGGTGTCGACGAGGGCGTAGAGCCGGGCCGGCTGGTCCCAGCCCGCCTGGGCGTGGTGCCCCTCGATCTCGAGCACCGCGGCGGCCAGAGCCGGGTCGACGTCCAGGTCGTAGTCCATGGTCCTTGCTCCGTCGTCCGGTCGGTCCGTCAGCAGGTCGGCAGGGCGGCGTCGTGGTCGCCGACCCACTTGTCCAGCGCGAGGCGGGCCTCGTGCATCGTGGTCGCCTTCACCAGGCGCAGGTCGGGGTCGAGGCCCTTGACGTCGGCACAGTTGTCCTTCGGCACGAAGAACAGCTTCGCGCCGGCGGCCTGGGCTCCCGCGATCTTCTGCTCGATGCCGCCGATCGGCCCGACCGTCCCGTCGGGGGCCAGCTCGCCGGTGCCGGCGATCGTGGCGCCGCCGGTCATCGAGCCCGGGGTGAGCGTGTCGTAGATGGCCAGCGAGAACATCAGGCCCGCGCTCGGCCCGCCGACCTGCGGGTCGACGCGCAGGTTGATCGTGAACGGGAACTCGTAGCCCAGGCCGAGCGAGACGCCCACCCGCGGCTTCCCGTCGATCTCCTTGGGCTTGATCCGCACGGTTAGCTCGCGCTTGTCGCGAAGGATCCGGAACTCCACGAGCGAGCCGTCGCCGTGCTTGCGGACCGCGGAGATGATCTGGTCGGCCTTGGTGACCGGCTCGCCGTCGACCTCCTTGAACACGTCGTGCACGAGCAGCTTGTCCTTCGCCGGACCCTCCTCGTCGACCATCGCGACCTGCACGGCGGTGGGGACCTTCAGCCCGAGCTCGCTCATCGCGACGGCCTTCGCGACATCCTGCGACGTCGTCATCTGGACCGCGCCCTCGGCCTTCTCGTCGGCCTGCGACGTCTGGGGCGGGTGCACGACGTCGTACGGGAGGATCGCCTTGTCCGGGTCCAGCCAGCGCGACAGGGCCTCGCCGAGCGACAGCTTCTGGCCGTACGACGACGCCACCACCGTCGTGAAGCGCATCTGGCCCTTGTCGTAGTACGCCTCGTGCCCGTCGACCTGCACGACCTCCGCGTTGTCGGCGTCCTTGCCGAGGATGTCGTACGTCGGTCCGGGGCTGTACGACGCGTACGGCAGCGGCACCACGAGCGCGATGCCGCCCAGGATCAGCACCAACGGGGCCGCGATGCACGCGGCGATCAGGCGCTGGCTCATGGCGCCTACCTTGTCAGACGCAGCAAGTCAGGACGCGCGCCGGTCGCCCGCGGCGTCCTGCGACTCGACCGGTGTCTGGTCCGCGACCTCCACGACCGGCGTCTCCTCGGCCTCCCCGGCGACCACGGACGGCCGCGCCTGCGACGCACGCAGGGCCACACCGGTGTGCCGTTCGGGCGCCCGCTCGGGTGCGGCGTACCCGGGTCGCGAGCGCTGCTCGCGGGTCAGCGCCTCGCCGAGTCGGCGGGCCGCGGTCTCGCGGTCGACCTCACCCCGGCCCGCACGGCCCCACCACGCGACCCACGCCATCGAGGCGAGGGTGAGCACGGCGGCCGGCAGCAGCCAGAACAGGATCTCCACACCACGAGGGTAGGTCGGCCCCGGTCGCCGTCCGGTCAGGACACGCTACGGACTGCCCACCCACTCGTCCGACCCGTCGGTGAACCGCTGGTGCTTCCAGATCGGCACCTCGGCCTTGAGCGTGTCGATCAGCGCCCGGCTGGCCTCGAACGACGAGCCGCGATGCCCGGCAGTGGTGGCGACGACGACGGCGAGGTCGCCGATCTCGAGGTCGCCGACCCGGTGCACGGCCGCCACCGCGGTGACGTCGTGTGCGTCCGCGATCCGCTCGCACACCTCCTGCAGCCGCTCCAGCGCCGACGGGTGTGCCGAGTACGACAACCCGGTGACGCCCTGCCCGTGGTCGTGGTCGCGGACCCGGCCGACGAACAGCACCAGCCCGCCCGACGCGGCGTCGTCGAGGCTGTCGAGCACGTCGCTCACCTGGAGCGGCTGGTCCGAGATCGCGACGAGGCGCACGGCGGGGTGGGACATGCGCCCACTCTAGGGGTCCACTCAGGGCTGTCCCCGACACCGTCGGTTGTGGATCGGGCGTAGTTTTGCCCCATGACCGACAACCCGGGCGACGACCAGCCGAACCCGTTCAAGGGCACGCCGTTCGAGCAGATCTTCGGCGCCCTCGGTGGCGCCTTCCCCGGCGGCTTCCCCGGTGGCGCCGGCGGCGGGATGGCCTTCTTCCAGCACCTCCAGTCCCTCATGCAGCCGCACGACGGCCCGCTGAACTGGAACGCCGCCAACGACATGGCCCGCAAGGCCGTCGCCCAGGAGCCGGACCCCTCCCCCACGCAGCGCGACCAGGACCGCGTCGCCGACGCCGTCCGGCTCGCCGACCACTGGCTCGACACCGCCACCGGCTTCCCCTCCGGCGTCGGTACGACGGCCGCCTGGAGCCGTGCCGAGTGGCTGGTCGAGACCCAGCCGGTGTGGCAGGTGCTCGTCGAGCCGGTCGCGGCCCGCTCCGTGACCGGCCTGTCCAGCGGCCTGCCCGAGGAGATGAAGGCCGCCGCCGGCCCGCTGGTCGGCATCATCGGCCAGGCCGTCGGCGGGATGATGGCGATGCAGATCGGCCAGGGCCTCGGCGCACTGGCCGGCGAGGTGCTCACCGCCTCCGACATCGGCCTCCCCCTCGGCGCTCCCGGCAAGGCGGCGCTGGTGATGACCAACGTCCGCGCGTTCGCCGAGGGCCTCGACGTCACCGAGGACGACGTCGTGCTCTACCTCGCGCTGCGCGAGGCCGCCCACCAGCGGCTGTTCGCCCACGTGCCGTGGCTGCGCGAGCACCTCATCGGCGCGGTGACCGACTATGCCCGCGGCCTGGAGATCAACGCACAGCAGATCCAGGACAAGGTCCAGGAGCAGCTGCGCGGCATCGACCCCACCAACTTCGAGGCGATGCAGGGCCTGCTCGAGGGCGGCATGTTCGACCCGCCGCAGACCGAGGCGCAGACCGCCGCGCTGTCCCGGCTCGAGATCGCGCTCGCCCTGGTCGAGGGCTGGGTCGACGAGGTCGTCGGCCAGGCCACCGCCGAGCGGATGCCCGCTGCCGCCAAGCTGCGCGAGGCCGTACGCCGTCGCCGTGCCGCCGGTGGGCCGGCCGAGCAGACCTTCGCCGCGCTGGTCGGCCTCGAGCTGCGCCCGCGCCGGCTGCGCGACGCATCCACGCTGTGGGGCGGCCTGCGCACCCGCTCGGGCCAGGAGGCTCGTGACGGCGTGTGGATGCACCCCGACCTGCTGCCCACCGCCGCCGACCTCGACGACCCGCTGTCCTTCCGCGACGAGGCCACCCGGCCCGAGGCGCTCTCCGAGGACGAGTTCGATGCCGAGCTGCGCAAGCTGCTCGACGGCCCCGACTCCCCCGAGACACCCGAGGCCCCCGCCGAGTGACCCTCCACGCGGACGCCCTGGGCGTCCTGACCGGTTGGCGCGCGCCCGATGCCGTCGAGGAGGCGCTGCGCGAGCGGTACGTCGCCCACCTGGCGTCCACGCCGGACGGGATGCGGCGTGCGTCGTACCCCGACCACATCACCGCTGGCACCCTCGTCATCGACGCGACGGGCGAGCGGGTGCTCCTCAACCTGCACCGCAAGGCCGGCCGTTGGTTCCACTTCGGCGGGCACTGCGAGGACGACGACGCCACCCTCGCCGCGGTCGCGCTGCGCGAGGCGCACGAGGAGAGCGGCCTGCGCGAGCTGACCTTCCACCCGGAGCCGGTCCAGCTCGACCTCCACACCGTGCCCTTCTGCGGCGACCGTGGCGACGTCAACCACCTCGACGTCCGCTACGTCGCCGCCGCACCGGTGGACGCCACGGCCGTGGTCAGCGACGAGTCCCTCGCGGTGCGCTGGTGGCCCGTCGACGGCCTGCCCGAGCTCGAGCCGGCCATGCACGCGCTGATCGCCCGGGCCCGCGCGATCCTGGTCTAGTCGACCTCTTCGCCCGGCACGACCTGCTCCGACGGCGGCCGGTCGATCCGGGCGGCGTCGGACCAGCCGGCGAGGTAGCCCTTGGCCTTCTCGGCGGCCGGGTAGTGCGCGACCCAGGCCCAGAACTTCTCGTCGTGGTGCGGCTCGATGAGGTGCGCGAGCTCATGGACGATGACGTAGTCGATCACCCATTCCGGCATCCGCTGCAGCCGCTCGGAGAGCCGGATGGTGCGGTCCTTGGGCGTGCACGAGCCCCAGCGTGCGCGCTGGTTGCCGACCCAGCGGATCGACTCGGGCACCGCGATCCCGCCGAGGTACTCGTCGCTCAGCTCGTGGGCCCGCTCCATCAGGTCCTCGTCGTCCCAGCGGCGGGGCGTCGCCGCGCGCAGCTCCTTGCGCTGGACCCGGGCGACCATCTTCGAGACCCAGGCGCGTTCCTCGGTGACCGAGAGGTTGTCGGGCATCAGCACGACGATGGTCTCGCCCTCGCGATAGGCCGTGACCGTACGACGGCGGCGCTCCGACCGTCGTACCTCCACGCGCGGGGTGGGCATGTCTCGACCCTAGGGCCTTGCCCACTCCAGCAAGCGCTGCACGGGCCACGTGTTGACGATCCGGTCGGCGTCGATGCCGGCAGCCTCGGCACGCTCGCAACCCAGCAGCGGGTAGTCGAGCTGCCCGGGCGCGTGCGCGTCGCTGTCGATGGAGAACACGCAGCCGATGTCGCGGGCCAGCTCGAGCAGGCGGGTCGGCGGGTCGCGCCGTTCGGGTCGGGAGTTGATCTCGACCGCCACGCCCTCCTCGGCACACGCCTCGAACACCGCGCGGGCGTCGAACCGCGACTCGGGGCGGGTGCCGCGACTGCCCGTCACCAGCCGGCCGGTGCAGTGGCCGAGGACGTTGGTGAACGGGTTGCGCACCGCGGCCACCATCCGCCGGGTCAGCTGCTCAGGGTCCATCGCGAGCTTGGAGTGGACGCTGGCGACCCGGACGTCGAGCCGGGCGAGCATCTCGTCGCTCTGGTCGAGCGCGCCGTCGTCGAGGATGTCGACCTCGATCCCCTTGAGCAGCCGGAAGCCGGCGCCGGCGAGGTGCTCGTTGACCGCCTCGACGACAGCCAGCTGCCGGGTCAACCGCTCCGCCGAGAGCCCGCGGGCGACCTTGAGCCGCGGCGAGTGGTCGGTGAGCACGAGGTAGTCGTGGCCCACCTCGATCGCGGTCATCGCCATCTCCTCGATGGGCGAGCCGCCGTCGGACCAGTCCGAGTGGGAGTGCAGATCGCCGCGCAGCTGCGCCCGCAGACCGGTGCCCGCACCCTCGGCGGTCAGCGGGGCGCCGTACTGCTCCTCGACCTCGGCCAGCTTGTCCGGCAACCGGCCGGCCGCCGCCTGGGCGATCACCCGAGCGGTGCTGGCGCCGACGCCGGGCAGGTCGGTGAGCGTCCCGCCCGCCGCCCGGGCGGCGATGTCGTCGGGGTCCAGCGGCAGGATCGCGGCGGCCGCACCGCGGTAGGCCTTGACCTTGTAGCTGTCCGCGCGCCCGCGCTCGAGGAGGAACGCGATCCGGCGCAGCGCCGCCACCGGTGTGCCGTCGTACTCCTGCTCGCTCACGTGCTCATCCGTCCTCGAGAAATGTCTGTCCACAGGCCGTGGATGAGCCTGTGGGGACCATCCTTGCTGGTCATCCCGCGGTACGACGCCCGCAGGGCCGATCTTGCCAACGGTTCCTCCACAGGCAGATCACGGTTCTCCCCCGTCCATCCACGGGTGGAGCGCTCGATCCACAGGTTTCTCCACAGCTCTGTCCACAGCCTGCGCGACGCACGGATTGACCGCGCCCGCCGCGATGCCTAGGTTCGTCCCCGATGAGGCCCCTCGGGGCCGCAGCACCTCGCTCGCAAGGGGAAGGCAAGCGAGAGGCCGCGGCACCGGGGGTCTCTTCACGTCTCGGCAGGTCAGCGACCGGTGAAGACCGGCGGCCGCTTCTCCTGGGCGGCCCGGATCCCCTCCAGCAGGTCCTCGGTGGCGAGCGTGACCGGCTGGGCCAGGCCCTCCCACTCCAGTGCGGTCTCGATGCTCGCGTGCCCGTGCTGCAGCGCCCGCTTGGTGAGCCGGGTGGCGATCGGCGCCGCGCCGGCGATGTCGGCCGCCGCCTCGAGCACGCCGTCGAGGAAGTCCGCGGGCTCCCACACCCGGGAGACCAGGCCGAGCGCGAGCGCCTCGTCGGCGTCCACGAGCCTCCCGGTCAGGAAGAGGTCGCGTGCCGCGGCCGGACCGACCACGTCGGGCAGCAGATAGGTGCCCGCCATGCCCGGGTGGATCCCCAGCTTCGTGAACGGCACGCCCATCCGGGCCCCGCGGGCGGCGTACCTCAGGTCGCAGGCCAGCGCCATGCACAGCCCCGCACCGATCGCTGCGCCGTTGATCGCGGCGATGGTCGGCACCTCCAGACGGCGGATCGAGAGCCAGGCGCGGTAGAACGGCAGCATCCGTGCACGCAGGTCGTCGACGGTCGCGTCCGGTTCGGACGCCAGCCACGACAGGTTGCCGCCGGAGCAGAAGCCCCTGCCCTCGCCGGTCACCACGACCACCCGCACCGTGGGGTCGCCGGCGAGGTGGTCGACCGCCCGGACCCACGACTCGGTCATCTCGTCACTCATCGCGTTGCGCAGCTCGGGCTGGTCCAGGACCAGCAGCGCGACCCCCTCGGAGGGCCGTTCGAGGCGCAGGTGCGTCAGGGACGGCGGCGTGGGCCGGTTCACAGCGGATTCAGACATGCGGGGCACGCTACTGCGACTCCGAGGCGGCGTGCCGTAGGGTCAGAGAGGTTCGGAGTGCTGCTCCGGACCCCGGCGGGCTTCCCCCCATGTCCCCCGTCGCGACGACCGAACGAACAAAGATGAGCAAGGAGGCCGTCATGGCGGAGACCTGGAGCGGCGAGTTCTACTGCGTCAAGTGCAAGGAGAAGCGCGAGGCCGAGGGCGAGGTCAAGGTGAACGAGAAGGGCACCCGGATGGCCAAGGCCGTCTGCCCCGTCTGCGGCACGAACCTCAACCGCATCCTCGGCAAGGCCTGATCCACAGGCACCAGCCGACTTTCACGGGCGGCTCCACTGCGGTGGAGCCGCCCGTGGCGTGTTTTTCACCGACCCGCGAGTCCGCGAGGAACGAGCGGAGTCGCGAACCAGGCGGGGAGATCGAGTAGCGCCGCGACCGAGGCACGAGGTCGCGACGCGCGTATCGAGATCCCTGTGGATGATCGGAGCACTCGCGGCGCGACGCGTGCCACGCTGCCGCCATGGCGTCCCGGTCCCTCCTGCTGCGCCCCGGCACCCCGGTGCTGAGCCGCTCGCCCGGCGTGCTGCAAGTGGGTCTGACCGGTCCGTGCCTCCGGCTTCCCGACGTCCCCGCCGTCCGTGCCCTCCTCGACGAGCTCGCCGAGCCCGCCGGTCACACCCCCGCCCGCGACCTGCCGGCCGAGGCGGTCGAGGCGCTGGCCCGGCTCGTCGACGCCGGTCTCGCCGTCCCGGTCGGGTCCGAGGCGGCACCGCACCTGCTCGCCCAGGCCGGGCCGGACGCCGTACGACGCCAGGCGGCCCGCGCGGCCACCCCGATCGGCGTCGACGCCCCCGCGGGCACCCGCCCCCTCCTCGACCCGCTGCTGGCCGCCGCCGGGCTCACCGTGGCCGCCCCGGAGGACGCCACGGTCCGCCTCGTCGTCGCCGACGGTCCCGTTGCCCGCGAGCGGCTGGACCCGCTGGTGCGCGCCTCGGTCCCCCACCTGCTGGTCAGCGGCGACGCCACGGGCGTCCGGCTCGGCCCGTTCGTCTCCCCCGGCCGCACCGCCTGCCTGCGCTGCGTCGACGCCCACGAGTCGCTCCACGACCAGCGCCTGCCGCTGCTCGTCGCCCAAGCGGCGCGGCACAGCGTGCAGCGACCGCCGCCCCGCGACCCGGTCCTCGACCAGCTCGTGCTCTCCTGGGCGGTGCGCGACGTGGCCCGCTTCGTGGAGGGCGACGAGCCCAGCAGCTGGTCGGCGACGGTCGACCTCGGCCCGGGCGGCGCGCCGGTGCTCACCCGGTGGGGGCGGCACCCGTGGTGCGGCTGCGCATGGGACGGCTTCCTCGACCTGCCCTGAGCGCTACCACCAGTCGCTGTCGAGCTTGGCCTCCATCGAGCGCAGGTGGGTGCGCGAGCACTCGTCGCAGTAGCGCCGCACCCGGCCGCGCTCGACCGACGTCGCCCACGTCAGCGGTGGCTCCTCGCCCTCGACCTGGCGCCCGCAGAAGTCGCAGGTGACGCTCACGCTCACGTTCACCCGACCAGCGTAGGTCGGCGTACCGCAGAAATGCCGGAAGAGCCGGCCCGACGATCAGTCGGTCCGGCCCTTCCTTCTTCACCCGCGATCAGGTGCCCTTCGAGGAGGCCCCGAAGAATTCCGGTCTCGCTGGTCCGCGGTGCGGACTCAGAGTGCGCGAGCGAGGGCGAGACGAGCCTGCTGCGCTGCACGCTCGGCCTTGCGGCTCAAGCGGCGTGCGCGGGCCATCCTGCTGGCCGCGCGCAGCTGCTGCGCCTCTCCCAGGCGCATGGCCATGTGGGCCCGCGCCAGGTCTTCGTTCATGAACTGCGTCATCTCAAGCTCCAAGGTGTGGTGGTACGGAAAGGGATTGCGTGGGTGGGTGGACTACGCCGCGGCGTCCTTGCGCGGGCGGCCCCGGGGCCGCTTGCGCGGGATCACCACGCCGGCCAGGAACAGCTCGCCGCCCCAGACGCCCCACGGCTCACGCCGCTCCAGGGCGCCGGACAGGCACATGGTCTGGACCGGGCAGTCCAGGCACAGCGCCTTCGCGGCCTCGACGTCCGACGGGGACTCTGCGAACCACAGCTCCGCGTCGTTCAGCCGGCACGGCAGCAGCTCGTCCAGCGTCGGCTCGAGAACACTGGTCGTCATCTGCTTTTCACCTCCTCAACTTCTGACCTGATCGCGTTGTCATTTCGGGTGGGGATCCGGACTTCGCGTATCTCGGTCTGAGAAGTACGAAGGCCGCGGATCCCGGTCTGATTCGGGTTCCGCGGCCTGGAGGCTGCCGAGCTGATGTGTGTCAGATCGGTGGGCTCCAGGCGTGGACACCCGGGACGTGGGCGGCATTGCTGCCACGGTGGTCCGTGCCGGCGATGCGCTCCCGCTTGACGGCCTTGGCCGCCACGGCGAACGGCGCAAAACCAGTCGCAACCGTGGCCGGACGCGCGGCGATGCCCTGGACCTCGAGGGTCGCGAGAGCAGAGGTGGCGCAGCCGAGGGTCGCGGACAGCGTGGGCTGCCAAGCGGACGTCATCACCGGGAAGACCGGGTTCGTCATGTTCTCCATCAGGGCCACCTCCTTCGGTGCGTGCGGGCGCCAGCCTTGTCAGGGCTGTGGTGCGCAGTTTGAACGTGCCTGACGACCGTAATGGCCGGTCAGCGGGCCGCGCAAATCATTTATCGATGTTTTTTCGAGGTTTTTTCAAACCCTGCTCTGAAGGGGTGCTCAGTCCCCTTCGGCGACCAGGGCGAGCACCGCGTCGCCGTAGCGCTCGATCTTGCTCGGACCCACGCCGTTGACCTTCGCCAGCGCCGTCATCGAGTCCGGCTTGTGCTCGGCGATCAGCTCGAGGGTGGCGTCGGTGAACACGACGTACGCCGGCAGCGGCTTGCCGTCCTCGCCGGCCTCCCTCGCCGTCTCCAGGCGCCACACCTTGAGCCGCTCGAAGAGCGCCTCGTCGTAGCGCACCGGGTGGTGGGCGCAGCGTCCCCGCTTCTTCTCCGCCGCCGTGGTGAGCGGCTGGAGGCAGTCGCGGCAGCGGGCGACCTTGGTGCGCGTGCGGGACTGCTGCGGCTGCTGGCTCGCGGGCAGCATCGGCACGATGAACCGCGACGGCTGACGGCGCGGCGCCTGCCCCGGGTTGCGGGCGGCGGCCCAGGACACCATCAGCTCGCGCCGGGCGCGGGTCACGCCGACGTAGAGCAGGCGCCGCTCCTCCTCGACCGCATCGGGGCGCGCGCCGCCCTGCTCGGCGTACACGATCGGCACGGTGCCGTCCTGGACGCCGCAGCAGAACACGGCGTCCCACTCGAGGCCCTTGGCGGCGTGGAAGGTCGCCAGGGTGACGCCGTCGGCGGTCGGCGCGTGCTGCTCGGTCGCCCTGCGGTCGAGCTCCTCGACGAAGGTGGCGATCGACGCCTCGATGCCGCGCTCGGTGGCGAACTCGTCGGCCTGGTCGGCGAGCGCCTGGAAGGACTCCCAGCGGTCGCGGACCTGGCCGCGCGACGTCGGCGGCTCGGCCGTCCAGCCCATGCCTCCGAGGACGTCCTTGACCACCTCGAGCCACGGGCTGCCGTCACTCTCGCCCGACCGAGCAGCACCACGCAGCCGGGTCACCGCCTCGAGCACCTCGCGCCGGTCGAAGAACCGGGCCGCGCCGCGCACGATGTAGGGGATCCCCCGGTCGGCCAGCGCGTCCTCGAAGGTCTCGGACTGGGCGTTGATGCGGAACAGGACCGCCATCTCGCCGTACGTCGTCCCGGCGCGCTGCAGTCGCAGGATCCGGTCGGCGACGCTGCGAGCCTCGGCGACCTCGTCGGGCTCGCCCTGGAAGCGCACCGCCGACCCGGACTTCTGCTGGGAGCGCAGGTCGACGCCGGCGCTGGGCGTTCCGGCGAGCAGGGTGTTGGCCGTCTCGACCACCTGGGGCGTCGAGCGGTAGTTGCGGACCAGCTCGATCGAGGTCGTGCCCGGGTAGCGCTTCGGGAAGTCGCGCAGGTAGTCGGCGTCGGCGCCGGCGAAGCTGTAGATCGTCTGCGCCGGGTCGCCGACCACGCACAGCTCGTCCCGCCCGCCGAGCCACAGGTCGAGCAGGGCCGACTGGAGCGGCGAGACGTCCTGGAACTCGTCGACGACGAACCACTTGTACTGCCGGCGCACCTGCGCCGCGACCCGCTCGTCGGACGCCAGCACGCCTGCGGTCAGCAGCAGCACGTCCTCCATGTCCATCCGCCCCTGGTCGCGCTTGACCAGCTCGTAGGCGTCGATCACCCGGCCGATCGCCTCGGGCGTCTGGTCGGTGACCGAGCGGCCCTTGGCCGGCGCGATCCGCGGGTAGTCGTCGGCCCCGACGTTGCTCACCTTGGCCCACTCGATCTCGGAGGCGAGGTCACGCAGCAGGGCCTGCTCCGCCCGCATCCCGAGGTGGCGGCACGCAGCGGCCAGCATCGGGATCTTGGACTCGGTCAGCGTCGGCAGCTCGGTGCCGTGGACGTGGGGCCAGAAGTAGCGCAGCTGGCGCAGCGCCGCGCTGTGGAAGGTCCGCGCCTGCACGCCAGGCGCGCCCAGCTGGCGCAGCCGCTGGCGCAGCTCGCCGGCCGCACGGGTGGTGAAGGTGACCGCCAGCACCTCGCTCGGCACGTAGACACCGGCCATGACGCCGTGGGCGATCCGGTGGGTGATGGCCCGCGTCTTGCCCGTCCCGGCACCGGCCAGCACCCGCACCGGCCCCCGCAGCGTCTCGGCGACCTGCCGCTGCTCGGGGTCGAGCGCGGAGAGGAGCCGTTCGATGGACTCGGACATGGGTGCGAACGCTCCTCGGGGGCTGCGTCGGGTTGGTTCGGGTGGAGAAACCAACCTAGACGCAGCCCCCGACACGAGCTCACCGACCGGGGTCGGTGCAGGGTCAGCGGCGGACCTTCACCACGCTCGAGGTGGCCGAGCGGTCGGCGTACCCGCCCTTGTGGACGGTCACCCGGACCTGGATCCGCTTGCCGCGGTCGGCCTTGCCGAGCTTGTACGTCGCACCCGTGCGGCCCGCGACGACCTTGCCGTTGCGCAGCCAGGTGTAGGTGACCGACGCCGGCGACGGCGACCAGGTGCCCGCGCTGGCGTGCAGCTTCTTGCCCACCTTCGCCCTGCCGGAGAGGACCGGCGCCGTGCCGAGGTCGAAGGCGTGGCCGCTCGTCCCGGAGCCGCCGCCACCGCCGGGACCGCCGGCCGGCGGCGCGGAGAGCGGTGCGGGCGACCAGTCCGGCTCGGTGCCACCGGTCGCGATCTTCGCGATCGTCGTCGCAGCCGAGCACGAGGCGAGACCGCGGACCACCCACAGGTCGCCGCCCTCGCTGTAGACGGCCGAGTCGCTGTCCGGCCCGAAGGTCGCGTCCTCGGCGGCGGGCTCGCCCTGGTCGGGGGTGATGTAGCACTCCGGGTTCGCGGTCGGCTTGGCCGGCGTACCGGTCCGGGGGTCGCCCACCGCGGTCTTCATCCCGAAGCCGGCACCGCTGATGCCGAACAGCACCCGCTTGCCGTCCCGCGAGACCTCCGGCTCCACGAGCTCGACGAACTGGCCGAAGATGTCGTCGGAGAAGAACCACGCCTGGGCGTCGTGGCCGAGGTCGCCCCAGTGGACGTCGCCGTTCTTGTTGAGCGCGACCCGGTTGTCGGTGATCCAGCCGGGCTGGTAGCCGAGCATGATCCCGTACTTGTCCGGCCCCGACCACTGCGCCGCGTCGGTGTAGCTGGTCAGGGCCTCCGTCTCGAACCAGCCGCCGTTGTTGTAGCTCTCCAGGCGCAGCTGGCTGTAGGCGATCCTGGTTCCGTCGGGCGAGATCTCCGGGTCGAGGATCGGGGTGATGTGCACGGTGGCGTAGTCGGGGACGAACAGGTCCTCGGGGTTGATCCGGTTGTGGACGACGCCGTCCTGGCCCATCCGGACGATCAGGTCGCCCTTCATCACCGCGATCACGCCGGCGTCGGACATCGTCGGGTGCTCGTACGGCGACGCCTCGGTCCCGTCCACGGTCACCGCCCGCTGGCCGCTGCCGTCCGGCCGGCTCAGCCAGACGTTGAAGCCGTGGATGTAGACGATCGAGCCGTCGGCCGCGGTGGCTGCCGCCGGGGTGGCGGTCCTGGCCTCGCTCGTGGTGATGGTGGTGTCGGTCGGGGTCGCCGTGGTCGCCGCCAGCGCCGGGTCGGCGACGGTGAGCAGCGAGGCCGTCGCCAGCGCGCTCACCGAGAGCAAGGCGGCGGTACGGGTGCGGGACATCAGTCCTCCTCGAGATGGGGGTTGGTGTCGCCGACCTTCGCGGGCCCGGTGTCCCGGCGGGCAGTGGCAGGTGTCCCGGCTTGCGTCCCGACCCGGCCCGGGCTGGTCCGTGGAACAAGACCAGAGACGCCGTGGTTGAGTGGAGGCGAACCCTGACCGGAGAGAAAGCGCCCCCGATGACCTTCACGATGTACACGACCCCCTGGTGCGGCTACTGCCACCGCCTCAAGAGCCAGCTGGACCGCGAGGGGATCGCCTTCGAGATCATCGACATCGAGCAGCAGCCCGAGGCCGCCGCGATCGTCGAGTCCGCCAACAACGGCAACCAGACCGTCCCGACCCTGGTGTACGCCGACGGCACCGCGCACACCAACCCCAGCGTCGCGCAGGTCAAGGCGAAGCTCGAGGCGCTCAGCGCCTGACCGGCGCCCTGCTCACCAGCTGCCGGGGAGCGCGCCGCCGTACCAGTCCTCGACCAGCGAACGGCTGATCGAGACGCCGCTCCCGGGCAGCACCAGGGTCCCCGCCTCGGTCTGCCGCAGCATCTCGTCGCGGGTGAACCAGCGCGCGTCCTCGACGTCGGCGTCGTCGAGCCGGATCTGCTCGGACACGGCCCGGCCGTGGAACCCGAGCATCAGGCTCGACGGCAGCGGCCACGGCTGGTTGCCGAAGTAGCTCACCTCGCCGACGACCACGCCGGTCTCCTCGAGCACCTCACGGCGTACGGCGTCCTCGAGCGACTCGCCCGGCTCGCAGAAACCGGCCAGGGTCGAGAAGCGTCCCGCCGGCCAGTTGTGGTTGCGCCCCAGCAGGCAGCGCTCGTCCGGCGCGCCGGGCTCCCCGGCCGCGATCAGCATGATCACCGCCGGGTCCGAGCGCGGGAACTGCGGCTTGCCGCAGTCGGCACACACCAGCTCGTGCCCCGCTGCGCGCGCCACCAGCGTGCCGCCGCAGCGCGGGCAGTACCGGTGCGCCCAGTGCCACTCCGCCAGCCCGATCGCGTGGAACACCAGCGGAGCCTGGCGGACCCGCTCACCGTCGAGGAACGGCAGCAGCCCGCGCAGCGGCAGCCAGCGCTCCGGCTCGGCCTTCACCGCCTCGCCCGGCACGATCACCGCCCACCACGTCACGCCGTCCCGCTCCCCGAGCAGCACGCGTACGCCGTCCGGCGCGTCCGCCGTCGACATCCACTCCAGCCCCTCCGGCCCGGGCTTGACCCGGGTGCCGGCGATCACCAGCACCCGACCGGCAGGGTCGGACCAGCGCTCGTCGAGCCACGCGTCGTCCGTGCGCAGCAGGCCCAGACGGTCGTGCGGATCGGCGGCCAGGGACTCGTGCGGGAACGTCACGAAGCGAGCCTAGCCACGGCACTCCTGCTGCGGCCTCACCGGAGGAGGGCCTCCACCTCCTCCCTGCCCGGCAGCTCGTCGTGCTCCACGAGCTCGCCGGTCCGTACGTAGAAGAAGCCGGCCCGCACCTGCGCCGGGTCGATCCCCTCGAGCTCAGCCCACGCCAGCCGGTAGAGCGCGAGCTGGAGCGGATCGGCGTCCTGGCGGGCGCTGGTCTTCCAGTCGACGACGAGGTACGAACCGTCGGGTTCGACGTACACGGCGTCGATCCGCCCCCGCACGACCTGTCGCCGGCCCTCCCTCGCTCCGAGGACCAGCGCGAACGGGGCCTCGACCGCGTATGGCTCGCGGCTGCCGAACGGGCCCTCCTCGAACCGGCCGACGAGATCCTTGAGGTCTGCCTCGTCGTCGATCCCGACGTCGGCCCGCCCCGACAGCTCGTCGGGATCGAAGAGTCCCTGCTGGCCGAACCGGGCCTCCACCCACGCGTGGAACCGGGTCCCGAACCGAGCCGCGGGCGCCGGCTGCCGCGGCATCGGCCGGGCCAGGTCGCGGGCGAAGCCCTCGGGGTCGTCACGCAGCCGGCCGAGCGCGGTGGCCGACAACGAGGACGGGAGCTCGACAGTGATCCGGGACGACCGCTCGGCACGGGCCTCCACCAGCAGCCGATCGATCTCGGCGTCCCAGTCGGCCACTCGTGCCGCGTCGACGAGGTCGAGGTCGAGGTCCTCCGTCAGCGACGGGTCCGCGGCGGCGACCCGTTCCGCGGCGTCCAGGCGGCGGGCGGTCTCCGCCCCGACGCCCTCGACCGGCCAGGGGCGCGACGGGTCCACCGCGTCGAACGGGTTGCTCGCTCCCTTCTCCGGCTTGTCCCGCCACTCGACCGGCTCGCCCCACCTGTCACAGAGCTCGCGGATCGTGTTCTGGAAGGTCGACGGGCCGTAGGGGTTCTTGCGGGTCCCCCACAGGAAGGACGTCACCCACAGGTGGTGCTCGGGCCGGGTGAAGGCGACGTACCCGAGGCGGAGCTCTTCCTCCGCCTCGTGCGCGCGGGTCGCGACGCGGTAGGCGTCGAGCGCCGCCTTGTCGTGGCCGACCAGCTTCGGGAGATCAGGAGCATCGCCGCGCAGCGGCGCAGGAAGCACGCTCGGTGACGATGTCCAGAGCGACCTGCCCTGCGTGCTGGGGAAGCGTCCCTCGCCCACTCCCACACAGAAGACGGTCGCCCACTCGAGGCCCTTCGAGCGGTGCACGGTCAGCAGCTTGACCGAGTCGGCCTCGGAGGGCGTGGCGACCTCGAGGCCGTTGCCGGCCTCGTCCTCGGCCGTGAGCCACGCGATGAGTGCGGGCAGCGTGACGTCGCCGTCGACGGCCTGGAAGTCGGCCACTGCCTTCACGAACAGGTCGAGGTTCTCGCGACGGGCCGCGGCCGCTGCACTGACGGACGACGCCAGCTCGACGTCGACACCGGTCACGTCGACGATGCG
This sequence comes from Nocardioides sp. F233, assembly GCF_057813895.1. Classification (NCBI taxonomy): domain Bacteria; kingdom Bacillati; phylum Actinomycetota; class Actinomycetes; order Propionibacteriales; family Nocardioidaceae; genus Nocardioides; species Nocardioides sp. F233. The sequence goes on along the minus strand of NZ_JBVASH010000002.1, from coordinate 326,593 downwards.
ACGGACCAGGTCGAGCAGCGGCTCGCCGATCGCCGCTCTCAGCTGACGCAGCTCGTCACGGACCAGGGCGAAGCGCCCTCGTGCCTCGGGCGAGTATGCGGCGTCGCCGGGGTCGGCCAGCGCGTCGTCGAGGCACGGGACCTCCGCAGGATCGATGCCGTCGGCGATGGCGACGAGCTGCTCGTGGATCGAGTCCGACTCCTGCCGGCCACCGCGACCGACGAGATCCAGCGCCCGCTGGCCGAGCAGGCGCAGGTCACGAGGACCGATCGCCCAGCGGGGGCCCGCCAGCAGGCTCAGGAGCGAGGCGTTGTCGGTGACGTCCTGGACGAGCTTGAGGGTCGCGACCACCGTCGCGATCTCCGGGAGCCGCACGAGTCCTGCGAGTCCGACGATCTCCACCGGGACGTCGGCGCCGGTGAGGGCGTCGAAGACGGCCTCACCGTGCTGGTTGTCGCGACTCAGAACTGCGATCCGTCCCCACGCAGTGCCGGCGTCGTGGGTTGCCCGCACCTCGTCCACCAGCCAGGCGAGCTCGTCCAGGTGCGTCTCGAAGACCTTGACCCGCACCGATCCCGGATCGGTCGAGCCGTGCTCGAGGGTCGCGACCTTGTCGCCGTACTTGGCCATCAGCGGCGCGGCGAGCGTGTTGGCGACATCGAGGATGCGGGTGTCGGAGCGCCGGTTGACCGTCAACGGCAGCACCGGGACGGGCCGACCGTCGGCGGAGGGGAAGACCTCGGGGAAGTTCACGATGTTGGACACCGAGGCACCGCGCCAGCCGTAGATCGCCTGGTTGGGGTCACCGACCGCCATCACAGGGTGTCCCTCGCCGAAGAGCCGGGCGAGCAGGGTCGCCTGGGCGACCGAGGTGTCCTGGTACTCGTCGAGCAGCACCACCTTGAACCGCTGCCGCTCGAGCGCCCCGACCTCGGGCTGCTCCTGCGCCAGCCGCGCAGCGAGTGCGATCTGGTCGCTGAAGTCCATCAGCCCCAGGTCGGCCTTGAGGCGTCGGTACGACGCCACCAGGCCCATCAGCTCGGCCCGCCGGTCGATCACGTCGATCGCCTTCTGCACTGCCTCCAGGTAGGTCTTGCGGCCCTTCCCGTCGCGCTCGGTGACGAGCTCGCGCTCGAAGGACGCCCGCTCGCGTGCATCGAAGCCGAGGACGTCCGAGGGCCCCACGAGGTGCTCGCTCATCGAGCCGTCGAGGGCGAGGAGGTTCTGGATCACCGTCGGTGGGTGGTCGGACAGCTTGGCGACGGCACCGTCGTGGCGGTCGACCGCACGAGCGCCGAGCTGGTAGCGGGCGGCGTCGGTGATGACGCGGGTGTCGGGCTCGTGCCCGATCCGCAAACCGTGGTCGGTGAGCAGCGCCGCGGCGTAGGCGTTGTAGGTCGCCACGGTCGGCTCGAGCACCTCGGCGTCCTCGTCCGCGGCTGCGCGGGGTCGCTGCAGGTCGAGCACTCCGGCAGCCAGCAGGGCGGCGCGCACCCGCTGGCGCAGCTCGGCCGCTGCCTTGGTCGTGAAGGTCAGACCGAGGATCTCCTCGGGTCGGACCTGGCCGGTCACCACCAGGTAGACGACCCGCGCAGCCATCAACGTGGTCTTCCCGGAGCCGGCGCCGGCGATCACCACCACGGGTGAGAGTGGCGCGGTGATGGCGTGCCACTGCTCCGCGCTGGGTGGGAAGTCCGCCTTCATCACCCGCTGGAGGTCCTCGGGGGTGCGGATCTCGACCGGTCCGGGACTGGTCATCGCTCCACCACCGATCCGGGGCTCTTCACTGGGCACAGCGGCACGAATCCGCAGTCACGGCAATGGTCCCCGGGCACAGCCGGGAACGTCTCGGTGCGCAGCAGCTGCGCGACGCCGGCGATCCGGGTGCGGAGCGCCTCGCGTTCGGGCCCGTCGGGAGCGTGGGCGTCCTGCGCCTGACGGGTGACGTCGGCGGAGCCGTCCTCGAGGCCGAGCTGGATCAGCTCGGCTCCTCCGCTGACCAAGCCGGTCAGGTCCTCGTCCGGACGGTCGAGGGCGCCGGCATCGACGGCGTACTGGTAGAGCGCGAGCTGGACGTGGTCGCGGACCGCCGGACCGGTGGGCTTGCCACGCCCCGTCTTCAGGTCGACCACGATCACTGCCCCGGTGCCGTCGATCTCCACCCGGTCGGCGTACCCGTGGATGCGGACCGGTGTCCCGTCGTCCATGGTGACCACCGTCGCGAAGCGCGCCTCGGTCGCCAGCAGACGTCGGGGGTTCTGCTCGTGCCAGACCAGGAATCGGGCCAGCGCGTTGCGGACGCGTCTGTGCTCGCGCTCCTTGGACCAGGGCGTACGGAAGTCGAGGCGGTCCCACACCCGGTCGACCTCCGCCATGAGTGCATCGAGGTCGCCCGCGATCGTGCCGTCGGCGACCCGTTCGGCGAGGGCGTGGACGAGCTGGCCGAGGTTGGCGGACTGGTGCGACCGCGCCACTCCGCCGGCCTCGTTCTCCAGGAACCACCGGGTCGGGCAGGCCGCGATCGAATCGAGGACGCTGGCGGAGATCGGAACGGGTTGGTCGGTGGCACGGATCGGCTCGACCGACCGCGATGCGGCGCGAGTGCCCCACCAGTTGGCAGGATCGGCCGAGGGAACCAGGGCCCGGCGCCCCGACGACTCGCCGGCCAACCGGGCCAGTCGGCGGGCAGCGGCGGAGCGCAGGGGCTCGGGAGCGTCGGGATCGGCGAGAGTACGGCGCAGCTCGGCCACGAGTCCCGGCAGGGACAGCGGCCGGGGAGGCCGACCGCTGACAGCGACGATGTGGTCGCGATCGGGCACCACTTCCTCGAGGAACCGGGAGGGCTGCTCGCCGTCGTCGTCGGGTGAGGCGACCGCAGTCACCACGAGGCGCTCCCGGGCGCGGGTACAGGCGACGTAGAACAGGCGCCGCTCCTCGGCCAGCAGGGCGCGCGCCGTCACCTCCGGCAGGAGGACACCGGGCCCGATCCGGTCGGCGCGCAGGAGGCTGCTCCGCAGCCTCAGGTCCGGCCAGCCACCGTCCTGGACGTGGGCGACGACGACCAGGCGCCACTCGAGTCCCTTGCTGCGGTGGGCGGTGAGCAGCCGCACGGCCGCGCCACGGGCTCCCCGGTCAGCCAGGGTGTCGGCAGGGATCTCCTGCTGGACGAGGCCGGCCAGGAAGGCCGCCGCCGCGAGGTGCTCACGTCGCTCCTCCATCCGGGCCGCGAGGTCGAAGAGAGCGCACACCGAGTCCAGGTCGCGGTGAGCACGCCGCGCCCCGCCGCCACCCGCCTCGACCCCACGACGCAGCCGCTGCGGCCAGCCGGTCCCGGTCCACAAGGTCCAGAGCAGGTCCTCGGCGCTCGCGCCCGCGGCGGCCTCGGCCCGAGCCCGTAGGAGCAGCCGGGTCAGGACGCGGGCACGTTCGGCCTCGGGGCCATCGAGCCCGTCGAGCGTCGTCGGCGTGACGACCGCGAGCCGCACCAGCTCGCGCGAGCTGCGCGGCGTCCCACCCTCCTGCTGGCAAGCGGCCTTCTCCTGGGTCCGGAGCTGACGCGCGAGCCGGCGGACGTCGCCGGCGTCGAGCCCGCCGAGCGGCCCGGTCAGCAGAGCCTCGGCTCGTCCGGCGTCGACGTAGCCGACGTCGTCGGGATCGTCGACGTCGAGGTTGACGACCGCGCGCAGGGCGTCGAGCAACGGCAGCACGGCAGGGTCCCGCGCCAGCGGGATCTCGTCGCTCGCGACCTCGACCGGGACACCGGCGGCGCCGAGTGCGCGACGAAGGGGGGCGATGCTCGCGCGCCCGGAACGGACGAGCACCGCCATCTCGTCCCAGCCGACGCCGTCCTCGAGGTGGGCGCGGCGGAGCAGATCAGCGAGCCGATCGGCCTCGGCGCGCTCGGTGTCGAAGGTGAACACCTCGACCCGGCCGTCCCCGTGCGGGCCCGGCACGCACTCGGGCGCGAGGAACGCCTCTCGCGCGGCGTCCGGGATGGTGCCCGGAAGACCGATCCGCCCGGCCACCCGCTGCGCAGCCAGCTGGATGCGCGGGCCGAACCGACGCGTCGCCTGCAGCGCGACCACATCGGCCGGGCGGCCGTCGACCTGCGGGAACGCGGTCGGGAAGTCGAGGATGCCGCGCACCTCGGCGCCGCGGAACGCGTAGATCGACTGATGCGGGTCGCCCACGACCACCAGGTCGCGGCCGTCGCCGGCGAGCGCCCGCAGCAGCGCCACCTGGCCCGGGTCGGTGTCCTGGTACTCGTCGACGAAGACGTGCCGGAACTGGTCGCGCAGCTCGGCGCGGTTGGCCTCGGCCTCGATCCGTGCGCGGCGGATCAGGTCGGCGTAGTCGGTCGCGCCCAACGAGTCGAGGGAGGTGAGGTACTGCTCGAGGAACAGCCCGGCCGCCACGAACTCGTCGATGCCCTCCTCCCGCCCGAGGCGGAGGAGGTCGTCGCTGTCGAGCCCCTTCTCGCGGGCCCGGCCGAGCACGGCGTGCACCTCGCGCGCGAACCCGCGAGTGGCCATGGCCTGCCGGAACCGATCGGGCCAGCGCACCGACTCGGGGTGGTCGGCCAGGAGCTCGCGCAGGACGACGTCCTGCTCGGGCGCGGAGAGCAGCCGCAGCGGCGCCTCGTAGAGTCCCGCCGGCGCGTAGCGGCGGACGAGGGCGTAGGCGAAGGAGTGGAACGTCGAGCTGAGCTGGGTGCCGGTCGTGCGGCCCAGGCGCGCAGTGACCCGGTCGCGGAGCTGGTCGGCTGCCTTGCGGGAGAAGGTCAGCGCGAGCACCTGGTCGGGCCGTGCTCCCCGCCGCTCGATCCGGTCGACGATCGCCTCGACGAGGGTCGTCGTCTTCCCGGTGCCGGGGCCGGCCAGGACGAGCAGCGGGCCGCCCGAGTGGTCGACGACCTGGCGCTGGTGCTCGTCGAGCTGCGGCACGGCCGCGGCCGGCGGGGCCGGGGCGAAGCGGTAGCTGGTCGGAGCCGTCGAGGAATCCACGGGCGCCACTCAACCACCCCCGCCCGACACAAACGGGCCCGGTCGGCAGGGGCTGCGCACGAGGCGACGTCAGGCGAGCTCGAAGTCCGCGAAGTCAAAGCCCGGTGAGACCAGGCAGCTGACCAGGGCGTCCTCGCCCGAGACGACGGTCCGCTGCCAGACACCGGCCGGCACCAGCCCCTGTCCGCTCCCCGGCCCGACCACCAGTGACGTCGCGGCCGCCTCGTCCGGGACGGCCCCGTCGCCACCGAGCTCCACCGTGACGGCGCCCTCGTGCGCCAGCCACACCTCGTCGGAGGAGACCCGGTGCCACGCCGACGACTCGCCCGCCGGGAGCAGGAAGTAGATGAGCGTCGCCGTCGGCCGCACGCGCCCGTCCGGCAAGGTCACGCACACCGGTGACGCCCAGGTCTGCCGGTACCACCCGCCTTCAGGGTGCGGCTGCAGGTCGAGCCGGGCGGCGAGGGCAGGACGGTCGGCCATGCGCCCATTCTGCTGGGACCGCACCACGCCCAAAAAGGATGAAGGGCCCTCGTGAGTATGAGTCACAAGGGCCCTTCGGGTGACCAGTACTGGTGACGCTCCCGGTCGACCACCCGGCTGCTGCGATCCCGCGAACCTCGTCACCCGGCTCGCGCGGCCGGCGTCCCCGTGAGGGGCCGCCTCGCTCCGACCCGAAGGTCTCGGCCTGGCCGGCTGGATCGATGCCTTCCGGCTGATCCCGCTCTCCCGGAGGAGTGCGTGGGAGAAGTTCTACGCCCGTCCATCGACGCGTTGCAAGGGGTTCCGGCCAGGTTTTTCGAGGGTTTCTCGTCATCCACCGGCACACGGCGTGTCGTCCACAGCTCGACCCATTCCTGTCCACAGGACAGCCGCCGGTTGTCCCCAACCGGTGGGCAGACCTGTGGACAAACCGGCCGACTGAGTACCGACACTCAGCCGGGACTGAGTGGCGGCCTGCTGTCGGACGAGTACGCGGGGTGGCGCAATGGAGCCATGCGCTACGCCGACCCGATGCTGTGCCCCGACTGCCGCACCGATCTTCCCGCCGGTGCACCCGTCTGCCCGACCTGCGACCTGCTGGTCCGCCACCCGCTGGCCGTCGACCTGTTCGACACCCTCCAGCGGGCCGACGGGATCCTCGCCCGGCTCCGCACCGCGAGCGACACCTTCCACGCCGTACCGAGCACACCTGCTGCACCCGCCGCACCCGTCGGTGCCGCCGCAGCGAGCGCCCTCGGCGGCCCGCTCACCCCGCCAGCAGCCCCGGCGCCGGCCAAGCGCGCTCCGGCGACCGGCCTGCCGTCGTACCCGGCTCCCCCGCTGACGCCCCACAGCCCCGCCGGCGTCTCGTTCGCCTCGGTCCCGAAGATCCTCCTCGGGCTCGGGGCGTTCTGCCTGCTCGTGGCAGCGGTGATCTTCCTGGCCGTGTCGTGGTCGACGCTCGGCGTCGGCGGGCGCACCGCCGTGCTCGCCGCGCTGACGCTCGCGGCCGGCGCGGCGGCCCTGCTGCTGCACCGGGTCGGGCTGCGGATCGCCGGGGAGTCACTCGTCGTGGTGGCGCTCGGGATGCTCGCCCTCGATGTCGTCGGAGCCGGCACCGCCGGCTGGTTCGGCGACGCCGGAGCCGCCACGATCGCCTGCGCCACGGGTGGTGCGGTCGCCCTCGCGGGCGTCGCGCTCGGCCTGGTCCGGGTCGCCGACCAGCCGCGCCTCGTCGCACCGCAGGTGATCGCCGGCATCGGCATCCTGGTCGGGTACGCCGGCGCGGTCGGCGCCACCGACCACTGGCTCGTTGCGGGCCACCTCGTCACCGCGGTGGGGATCGCCGTCGTCCTGCTGGGCCGTCGCGTCGACGCCCCGGTCCTGCTCTGGAGCACCGCCAGCGCGTCCGCCCTCGCCTGGCTGGGCACCGCCGGCGCCGGGTTCGTCGAGTCGGTCCTGACGCCGGACCTCCACCAGCTCTGGGCCGAGGGATCCGGCTGGTCGCTGCTCGTCAGCGCCGCGGTCCTGCTCGTCCCCGGCGCCGTCGCCCGGCACCGCGACCTGCTCCTCGCCGGGGCCAGCGGCTCCGCGATGCTCGTCACCGTCGTGCTCACGCTCCCGTGCGTCGACACCGACGCCCGCACGGTCGGCCTCGTCGCGCTCGGTACGACGGCCGCCTGGGTGCTCGCCCTCGGCGTCCTGCCCCGCTCGGCCCGCATCATCGCCTTCGCTCCTGCGGGAGCCGGGAGCCTGGTGCTCCTGGCGCTGGCGGCCGAGACCGCCGGCACCGCGCTGGACCGCTGGAGCCGGGTGAGCGACGTCTTCGACCGACCGTTCGACGTCCGGCTGACGTCGCCGGACGCCGCCACCGAGCCGCTGCTGCTGGTGCCCTCGCTGCTGACCGTGCTCGCCTGCATCGCGCTCGTCGACCGCGACCGCGCCCGGCGCGCGCTCCCCGTCTGGGCCCGCGTGGCCGGCCTGGTGACCGGCTTCGGTGCCGCCACCACCGTGGCGTCGTACGACGTCCCTCTCGCCGCGCCCGTCGCCGTCCTTGCCTTCACCGCGCTCGGCGCGCTCGCCCTCACCCTGCTCACGACCGGCACCGAGGCGACCGTGTGGGCGGTCGCGGGATCGGCCGTGACGGCCGGTGTCGCGCTGGGCGCGCTGCCGAGCGACGGCCTGGTCCTCACGACCGTCGCGCCCCTCGCCGCCGCCCTGGTCGTCGTCGCGGTCGCGGTTCGGCAGCAGGCCACCCGGGTCGTGGCCGGCATCGGTGCCCCGGCCGCGCTGGGCATCGCGACGGCAGCGGCCGCGATGGTGATCGCCGACGACGCCGCCTGGGTGTCGGTACCGGTCCTCCTCTCCGTCGGCGTGCTCGCCCTGGGCCTCCCCCGGCTCGAGATCGAGCTTCCGGCGATCGCCGTCGCGGCCCTCGCTCTCCCGGTGTCGCTGGTGACCGCCTCCGACGCCGGTGGCTACGCCGCGCTGTGGCTGACGGTCGCCGGCTGCCTGTTCGGCGCGACCGCGCTGCTCCACGAGTCCCGCCGCGGCTGCGCGATCGTCGGCACCGCCCTGCTCCTGCTCGCGAGCTGGGTCCGGCTGGCCGACCTCGAGGTGACGGCTCCGGAGGCGTACACGCTGCCGCTCGCCGTCGGCCTGCTCGGCCTGGGCACGTGGCGGCTGCGGCGCTCGGCCGCGGTCGGCACCCTGGAGGCGCTGCTGCCGGGCCTGCTGCTCGCAACGATCCCGTCGCTGCTGTGGGTGTTCGGCGACCCGGTGTCGCTGCGGGCCCTGGCGCTCGGCGCCGGCTGCCTCGCCCTGACCGTCGCCGGGGCCGCGATGCGCTGGAGCGCCCCGCTGGTGGTCGGCGCGAGCGTCGGTGCGGCGGTGGTGCTGCGCGAGCTCGGGCCGTACGCCGGGGAGTTCCCGAAGTGGGTCTGGATCGGCCTCGCGGGCGCGCTGCTGACCGTCGTGGGCATCACCTGGGAACGCCGCCTGCTCGACGTACGCCAGGCAGTCGGCTTCCTCGGCCGGCTCCGGTGATGGACGGGGTGACGGACGGCTCGGGGGGACCTGCTAGACAAGACGCATGGCTACCACTGCACTCGGGGGCAACCCCGTCAACACCGTCGGCGACCTGCCCACCGTCGGCACCGCCGCTCCGTCGGTCTCCCTGGTCGGCGCGGACTTCGGTTCCGTGACCCTTCCGGAGGGCCAGCGCGCGGTTCTCAACATCTTCCCGAGCATCGACACCGGCGTGTGCGCCGCGAGCGTGCGGAAGTTCAACGAGCTCGCCGCGGGCCTCGAGAACACCGCGGTCATCAACGTCTCCCAGGACCTGCCGCCGGCCCTCAACCGGTTCTGCGGCGCCGAGGGCATCGAGAACGTCCAGGTCGGCTCCGCCTTCCGCTCCTCCTTCGGTGAGGACTACGGCGTCAAGATGACCGACGGCAAGCTCGAGGGCCTGTTCGCCCGCTCGATCGTCGTGCTCGACGCCGACGGCACCGTGCTCCACTCGCAGCTCGTCCCCGAGATCGCGACCGAGCCCGACTACGACGCCGCCGTCGCGGCGCTCGCCTGATCCACCCCGACCTGGCCTAGTCCCCGGTCTCCGGGTCCCAGAAGGCCCGGCGCATGTCGAGGGCGCCGCTGCTGCTGCGCAGCGGCGTCCCCTCGGCGAGGTAGTGCTCGCGGGCCCGGTCGTCGTGGCTGGGTGGGAGCGTGCCGTCGGCACGCACGACCCGCCACCACGGCACCGGGCCGCCGTACCTCGCCATCACCGACCCCACCTGCCGGGGTCCACCTCCCGCGACGGCCGCCACGGCGCCGTACGTCGTCACCCGTCCCGGCGGGACCTGCTCGACCAGGTCGAGCACCCGCTCGACGTACCCCTCGTCCACGAGGCCGATCATGCCGTGCGGCCCGGACAGGCAGAGAGCCCCGTCCGGCCGAACGGGGCTCCCGATGCTCCCTCGGTGCAGCCCGGCTCGTGGTGCCCGGACGCCCTCCGATTGGTGCGACGCGACAGCAAGGCCGCGTGCCAGGAACAACGACGACACGGCGTCGCGGTCACGGCCACGAACGCGACGGAGCGGTTCCGGCGGCAGATCTTCGTCGCACCCCTTGCGCAACACCATGATCTTCGTGTGGGCTGGGTCGTCGCGCCAGATGATCCGCCAGGACCCGGCGCGCGTCGCACCGGGGACAAGAACGGGCCCCGCGATCCGGGAGGATCGCGGGGCCCGTTCGACTGCTCAGTAGCTGGGCTGGCTCGGGTCGATCTGGTTGACCCAGGCCACGACGCCGCCGCCCACGTGGACCGCGTCGTCGTACCCGGCACCCTTGACGATCGCCAGGCACTCGGCCGAGCGGACGCCGCTCTTGCAGTGCAGGACGACCTGCTTGCCGGAGTCGACGGGCGGGAGCTGGGACAGGGCGGTGCCGTTGAGGAAGTCGCCCTTGGGGATCAGGACCGCGCCGGGGATGTGGTTGATCTCGGCCTCGGCGGGCTCGCGCACGTCGATCAGGACGAAGTCGCGGCTGCCCTCCTCCTTCTCCTTGATCATCGAGGCGAGCTGGGTGACCGAGATGGTGGCGTCGACGGCGGCGTCGGCGGCCTCCTCGGAGATCGCACCACAGAAGGCGTCGTAGTCGATCAGGCCGGTGACGGTCGGGTTCTCACCGCACAGCGCGCAGTTGGGGTCCTTGCGGACCTTCAGCTTGCGCCACTCCAGCTCGAGTGCGTCGTAGATGACCAGCTTGCCGATGGCCGGGTCGCCGGCGCCGATCAGCAGCTTGATCGCCTCGTTGACCTGGATCGAGCCGATGCTCGCGCACAGCACGCCCAGCACGCCGCCCTCGGCGCAGGAGGGGACCATGCCCGGCGGCGGCGGCTCGGGGTAGAGGCAGCGGTAGCAGGGGGCGTCGTCGGCCATGGTGGGCGCGAAGACCGAGGCCTGGCCGTCGAAGCGGTAGATCGAGCCCCAGACGTAGGGGATCCCGAGGAAGTACGCCGCGTCGTTGACCATGTAGCGCGTGGCGAAGTTGTCGGTGCCGTCGACGATCAGGTCGTAGCCGCGGAACACGTCCATGACGTTGTCGTTGTCGAGGCGCTCCTCGTGGAGGACCACGTTGACGAGCGGGTTGATCTCGAGGATCGACTCCTTCGCGGAGAGCCCCTTCGCCTTGCCGAGGTCGGACATGCCGTGGATGACCTGGCGCTGCAGGTTGGACTCGTCGACCTCGTCGAACTCGGCGATGCCGAGCGTGCCGACGCCGGCCGCGGCCAGGTAGAGCAGCGCCGGGCTGCCGAGGCCGCCGGCGCCGATCACGAGCACCTTGGCGTTCTTGAGGCGCTTCTGACCGTCCATCGCGACGTCGGGGATGATCAGGTGACGGCTGTAGCGGCGGACCTCGTCGATGGTCAGCTCGGCGGCCGGCTCGACCAGCGCGGGAAAGCTCACGGTGTTGCTCCTCGAGTACTGCAGGTGGATGGGGGTCCAGGGCGAAACGCTGGGGCGGCCCCGGGTTGTTCCCTCGACCCTGCCATCGTCCCTGTCCGGTCCAAGGGCCGGGCGCCACGTCCCGCCATCCGGACCCGGGCTACCAGCGAGTAGTCTCGTGTCCGTGGTGACCGAGCAGTTCGACCTGGACGAGCCGCGGCCGCGCGGCGTACGACTCCCGCGGCGTGAGCGACGCGCTCAGCTGCTGTCCGCTGCCCTGGAGGTCTTCGTCGCCCAGGGCTACCACGCCGCGGCGATGGACGACATCGCCGAGCGGGCCGGCGTCTCGAAGCCGGTGCTCTACCAGCACTTCCCCGGCAAGCTCGAGCTCTACCTCGCGATCCTCGACGCCGCGTGCGACTCGATCATCGCCAACTGTCGCAAGGCACTCGACTCGACCCACGACAACAAGCAGCGGGTGGCGGCGACCATCGACGCCTTCTACGCGTACGTCGGCCACGACACCGGTGCCTTCCGGCTGGTGTTCGAGTCCGACCTCACCAACGAGCCCGCCGTCCGCGGCCACATCGACCGGGTCACCACCGAGTGCGCCGACCTGATCGCGACGGTCATCGCCGAGGACACCGCGTTGCCGCCCGCGGCCTCCCAGCTGCTCGCCGTCTCCCTCGTGGGAATGGCCCAGGTCAGCGCCCGGTTCTGGCTCACCGAGAACGAGGGTGCCATGGCCGGCCTGGGCCGCGACGAGGCGACCGCCCTCGTGGCGGGCCTCGCGTGGCGCGGCATCCGGGGCTACCCCAAGACCGACGAGAACTGACCGACCAGCCTCTGGCTAGGCTGGCGTCCCCACGAACGAGGAGTGTGACCATGACCGTCGAGGTCAAGATCGGTGTGCAGAACACCGCCCGAGAGCTGGTCATCGAGACCGACGAGTCCAACGAGGCCGTCGCGAAGCTGGTCGCGGACGCCATCGCCGCTGACGACGGCGTGATCACGCTGACCGACACCAAGGGCAAGGTCACCGTCGTCCCCGCCGCCAAGCTCGCCTACGTCGAGATCGGCCGCAGCACGGCCGGACAGGTCGGCTTCCGCAGCTGAGCTTGAGCTGGGAACTCCGCGACCCCTCCCGGGCGTTGAACAGGCACGACCCCGGGAGGTGAGCACCGTGCTCCAGTTCCGCTTCGCCGCGCGCAGCGAGACCGGTCGCGTGCGCACCAACAACGAGGACGGCGGCTTCGCCGGCCCCTACCTGCTCTGCGTGGCCGACGGCGTCGGTGGCGCCGAGGCCGGCGAGATCGCCTCGGCCACGACGTCGTACGTCGTCAGCGCGCGGGCCCTGGCCCACCCTGGGCACGAACCGGCGCGGCTGCTCGGGGCGGCGACTCGCGAGGCGCACGCCCAGCTGGCCGCCGGGATCGCCGCCGACCCGCGGCGCACGGGGATGGCGACCACGCTGACCGCAGTGCTGACCGACGGCGTCCACACCGCGCTGGCCCACGTCGGCGACTCCCGGGCGTACCTGCTGCGCCGCGGCGAGCTGAGCCAGCTCTCCCACGACCAGACCCTCGTCCAGTCGATGGTCGACGACGGTCAGCTGACGCCGGCGCAGGCCGCCGCGTCGCCGTACCGCAACGTGGTGCTGCAGGCCGTCGACGGCGAGCACGTGCCCGACCCCGACCTGCTGATGCTCGACCTGCAGCCCGGCGACCGGCTGCTGCTGTGCAGCGACGGACTCAGCGACGTCCTCTCCCCCGCGGCGATCGCGCTCGGGCTCGGTCTCGACAGCCGGTCCATGGCGGTCGACCGGCTGGTGCTCGCCGCGCTCGACGGCGGCAGCCGCGACAACGTGACGGCGATCGTCGCCGACGTGGTCGACGCGCCCCCGATCTCGGCCAACGGCCAGGTGCTGGGAGCCGCCACGGACCTCACGAACGTGGTCGATCCCGCCGCCGTACGCCCGTTGCGCTCTGCCTGAGCACGGCCGCGGGCCCTACACTGGAGGAGTGAGCGCGAAGCGGTCCTACGAGTACGCGCGCCTGTGGGTGCCGCTGTACGACACTGCCGCGCTCGCCGTCCTCCGGCCGGTCTACCTGATCGAGGCCGCCGACGGCTTCGAGGGGATCGCCGCCGAGAAGAACACCACGCTGATGGGCCTGTTCACCGAGCTCGGCCGGGCCGGCTGGCGGATCGACACCACCGCGCAGCGGGTGGACCATCCGTCACCGGAGCTCCAGCTGCTCATCGACGCCACGCTCGACGAGGCCGACCACGCGGTCGCCCCCGACCAGGTGGCGCACGCGGTCGGTTCGGGCGGCGACCCGGCGGGCGCGGTCACCGAGTTCGACGTCTACCCGATGCGGCGGCGCGTCTCCTAGGCGAACAGGTCGCCGTACTCCGCGACCCGGTCCAGCACCTGGCTCGGCGTGAACTGGTCGAGCCCCAGCGGGTCCTGCGCTCCCTCGGCGACCTCGTCCCACCCGACGGGGGTGGCGACCTGGGGACGCGGCGTGCCCCGGAGCGAGTACGGCGCGACGGTGGTCTTCGAGCCGGCGTTCTGGGACCAGTCGAGGAACACCTTCCCGCGCCGGCGGGCCTTCGTCATGGTCGCGGTGACCAGGTCGGGGCGGGCGGCCTGCAGCTCCTCGGCGATCTCCTTGGCCAGCTCGCTGGTCTCGGCCGACGGGAGCGGCTCGGCGAGTGGCGCGTACAGGTGCAGGCCCTTGCTGCCGCTGGTCACCGCGACGGCATCGAGGTCACGCTCGGCGAGCGCCTCCTGGACGAGCAGCGCGACCTGGCAGCACTCGTGCAGCCCGGCGGGCTCGCCGGGGTCGAGGTCGATGACGAGCCGGTCGGCGCCGACCGGCTCGTCGTCCGCGTCGACGGTCCACTGGTGGACGTGCAGCTCGAGGGCGGCGAGGTTGACCGCCCAGACCAGGGTCGGGAGGTCCTCGATGATCGGGAAGACGAGGGTGTCGCCGTGCCGGCTGGGGCCGCGGCTGCCGGTGGTGGGCACCTCGGCCGTGCGCACCCAGCTCGGGGTGCCGCGCGGCGCGTTCTTCTCGAAGAAGCTCAGGTCGCCCACGCCGTGCGGCCAGCGGATCCGGGTGACCGGGCGCCCGGCGAGGTGTGGCAGCAGCACCGGGGCGATCCGCACGTAGTAGTCGAGCACCTCGCCCTTGGTGGTGCCGGTGCTCGGGTAGAGCACCTTCTCCAGGTTGGTCAGCCGCAGGGTGCGGCCCTCGACGTCGACGTGGACCTCGGTCTGGGGGTGCTCGGCCTTCTTCGCCATCACAGGTCCTCGGGGCTCAGGTCGGAGCGCACGCCCTGGTACGACGGCTGCCGGAGCCGCTCGTAGCCGAGCCCGTGCGTGTCGACGTCGACGACCACGACCGGCTCCACCCAGGTGGTCCCCTCGGCGTCGACCCGCGGCACCTCGTCGGCGAACGGGCTGGAGGTGCGGGCCAGCGGGGCGAGCAGGGCGGCGAGCGCGCGGGACTGCTTCGGCCCGACGCCGCTGCCGACCCGGCCGCGGTAGGCGAGCCCGTCGGCGGTCGGCTCCCCCACCAGCAGCGCGGCCAGCCGGTCGCTCGTGCCGACCTGCGGGCGCCATCCCCCGATCACGAACGAGCCGCGGTGCCGGTGCGGGAACTTCAGCCAGTGGTGGCTGCGCTCCCCCGGGCGGTACGTCGAGTCGCGGCGCTTGCTGACGATGCCCTCCAGCCCCTGGGCGCGGGTCGCCTCGAAGAGCATCGCGCCGTCGTCGTACTCGACCGGGACCTGCCAGCCGGAGCGGCCGAGGTCGAGGTCGGCGAGCCGGCGGCGGCGCTCGTGCAGCGCCAGGCCGCACAGGTCCTCGCCGTCGAGGCGGAGCAGGTCGAAGACCATGTAGGTGGCCGTGATCCGCGCCGCCAGGCGTGCCACGGCGGCCGGGTTGCGGACGTGCATCCGCTCGGCGAGGACGCGGAAATCAGGCACGCCGCGCTCGTTGAGCGCGATGATCTCGCCGTCCACCACCAGGTCGCGTACGCCGGCCGGCGGCGTGACCAGCTCCGGCCACGCCGGGGTGATCCGGTTGCCGTTGCGGCTGGTCAGGGTGATGACCCCGCCGTCGAGGGCCGCGAGTGCGCGGACGCCGTCCCACTTGACCTCGTGGCACCACTCCTCGCCCTGCGGCACGTGGGTGCCCGCGGTGGCGAGCATCGGGCGCAGGTCGGGCACGCGCCCATCATGCCGGTACCGCGTAGGCTCGTCCCATGCGTGCGATCTGGAAGGGGGCCGTGTCCTTCGGCCTCGTCAGTGTGCCGGTCAAGCTCTACAGCGCGACCGAGAGCCACGACGTCTCGTTCCGGCAGGTCCACGCGAAGGACGGCGGCCGGATCAAGTACCAGCGGGTGTGCTCGATCGACGGCGAGGAGGTGCCGTACTCCGACATCGCGAAGGGGTACGAGACCGAGGACGGCGAGATGGTCATCCTCACCGACGACGACATGGCCAACCTGCCGATGACCTCGTCGCGGGAGATCGCAGTCGAGAAGTTCGTGCCGAGCGACCAGATCGACCCGCTGCTGTTCGAGAAGTCCTACTACCTCGAGCCGGAGGGCACGGGCGCCAAGCCGTACGCCCTGCTCCGCCAGGCGCTGCTCGACGCCGACCGGATGGCGGTCGTGACCGTCGCGCTGCGGCAGCGGGTGACCACCGCGGTGCTGCGGGTGCGCGACGACGTGATCGTGCTGCAGACCATGATGTGGCCCGACGAGATCCGCAAGCCCGACTTCACCGTCGAGAGCGGCGAGGTCAAGGACGCCGAGGTCAAGATGGCCCACATGCTCGTCGAGACCCTGTCCGGCGACTTCGATCCCGACGAGTTCGAGGACGACTACGCCGACGCCGTTCAGGCCGTGGTCAAGGCCAAGATCGAGGGCGGCGAGGTGCAGCGCACCGAGACCTCGGCCAAGACCGGTGGCGAGGTGGTCGACCTGCTCGCCGCGCTGCAGCGCTCGGTCGAGGCGGCCAAGACGTCACGCGGCGAGGCCGAGGAGAAGCCCGCGGCGAAGGCCGCAGCAAAGAAGGCTCCCGCCAAGAAGACCCCTGCCAAGAAGACCGCTGCCAAGAAGGCTCCCGCGAAGAAGACGGCCGCCAAGAAGGCGGCGAAGAAGGCGAGCTAGTCGGTCTCGGCCTCGGCCTTCTTGATCAGGTCCTTCACCGCGTCGATGGACCGGATCCGGCCGCTGGTGACGGTGCTGCCCTCGTCGGCGAACAGCGAGGTCGGGATGCCGATCAGCTCGCCGTCGTCGTTGATGGCCATGCCGCCGGAGTTGCCGGGCGCGATCCGGGCGTCGGTGTCGAGCTCGGAGCGCGGCCCCAGGTCGGGGTCGTCGAGGACGGTGGAGATGACGCCGGTGGTGACGGTGATCGACCTGCCGTCACCCGCGACGGCCGGGAAGCCCAGCACCTTGACGCTGTCACCGGCCCGCAGGTCTCCTGAGCTGCCGATCGGGACGGTCGGGAGGTCGAGCTTGCCGTCGAGCGGCTTGCCGTCGGCCTGGGCGTAGATCTGCACGACGGCGGCGTCCAGGTGGCCGTCTGCCTCGACGACCCGGGCGCGGTAGGCGGCCGGAGCGTTGGTGTCGGTCATGCCGTCGGTCAGCGAGATGAGCAGGTAGTCGGGGTTGGCGATACGCACCTCGTCGCCGTACTTCTCCGCGAGGCCGGGCGCCTCGGGCTCGGCGACGTGCGCGTTGGTGAGGATCAGGCCGTCGGAGCGGATGATCGAGCCGGAGCCGTGATACGTGCCCGTGTTCGACGGGTCGTCGAGGCTGTGGCTCTCGGCGGTGATCTTGACCGTGGCGGCCTTCGCCGCCTCCAGCACGTCGGTGCCGCCACCGCCCGGCCCGGCCGGCTCGTCGCGGCCCACCAGGAAGGCCACCCCGATGGCCCCGGCGACCAGCACCAGCGCTGCGGTGATGCTGCCGATGATGGCGAGCCGCTTGCCGAGCCGGCGCCGGGCGATCCGCCGCTCCTCCTCGGCGGCCGACAGGATCGGCACGAGGGTGAGCTCGGGGCCGGCGACCGGGTGCCCGAGGCGCAGCCCGAGCCGCTCGTCGAAGCGGGTCGTGGTGACCCGGCGCCCGTCGTGGAAGGTGCCCTCGTTGGAGAGGTTCGTGTAGGTCCAGCCGCCCGGGACGGGATCGATCCGGCCGTGCAACCGCGAGCAGGCCGGGTCGCCGATGACCACGGTGCAGTCGCTGCGCCGGCCGACGGTGATCGCCGTCGGGTGCCGGAAGCGGTGTTCGCGGCCCTCGGCCACCAGGAGCAGGTCGGGGCCGGTGCGCGGCGCGGGTCCGGCTCCGGGCGGGCCCGACGGGCGTGGCATGGCGAGGATCTGGGTGGCGTCGTTCCCGGAGATCGCCGCCGGCAGGCCGGGCGCGGCGGCCGGGCGGGCGCCGGGAGCGGGCACCGACGGCACCGGCGCACCCGCCGGCGGCGCCCAGGGGGACGGGGTGCCCATCGGCGGCGTGGCGGGGGGCGGCGTCGACGGGGGCATCGCAGGGGGTGGCGTCACGGGGAACGGCGGCCGGGTCGCCTCGTCGACGACGTACGACGGCGCAGCGGGCCCCGCCGGCTCGGCCGGCGGAGGAGCAGGCGCGACCGGGGTCGCGGCGACGACGTCGTACTCCTCGGCGGGGACGACCGCCAGGGTGGAGCCGGGGGCCGGCGGACCGCACCGGACGGTGATCCGCCGCTCGACGGGGTACTCGGTGACCCGCTCGTCGTCGACGTACGTGCCGAACTGGCTGCCGTTGTCGACGAGCACCCAGCCGTAGTCGGTCACCTGGAGCTCGGCGTGCTGGCGGGAGACCGAGCCGGCGGTGAGCACGACGTCGGCCTCGATGGCACGCCCGATCCGGTAGACCTGCTTGCCCTCGAGGCGCAGGACCCGGCCGTCGACCTCGACGACGAGTGCGGACACGACGCTCACCCCTGCCCGTCGGGCGCCGGCCGGCGTACCTGCACCGTGGCGTTGCGGATCTGGATCCGGGCCCCGGACACCAGCTCGATCGTGCGGTCCGGCTCGAGCAGGAAGTTCTGGCCGCCCGGGTAGGCGACCGGCCAGGAGAAGTCGGAGGCGTTGTGCAGGCCCCAGCGGTCGCGGGCGTCGGGGTGCTGGCGGACCTGGCCGAGCACCTGCGGGTGGTCGACGCCGGAGGTCAGGTGGTCCGAACGGATCGTGGTCTGCGGACCGACGGCGACGGTGCGGCGCCCGACGTCGAGCAGGTACGGCGGGCGGACCTGGGTGCCGTCCTGCCAGCAGGTCACACTGTCCTCGCCGGGGCTCCAGAAGTTGGTCGTGCCGCAGGTCGGGCACGCGAGCATCCCGTCGCGCAGCCGGTCGAGCGCCTTGATCCACTGGCCCTCGGTGACCCGGGCGCCGGGGTTCTCCATGCCGTCGACGAACGCCTGGACGAACAGGTCGCGCAGGAACTGCGGGTAGATGTTCCAGTACTGCTGCACGATCTGCGCCGGCCGGTTGTCGGCGTGGGTGGGGTGCATGCAGAACAGCGGCTCGGTGCCGAAGTGGGTCATCAGCCAGTGCGCGTCACGCATGCCGGCGTCCGTGCGCGCACCCTCGAGCGGGTGGCCGAGGAAGAGGGAGTAGAAGAGCAGCACGGCCAGCGAGTGCCGGTCGGTGTCGGTGTTGGGCAGGGTGCGGTACGTCGTGTCGCGGACCACCTCGGGCGCCATGAAGTACGGCGTCCCGAGCACCCGGCCGGTGCCGTTGTCGATGCCGACGTTGTCGTTGTCGCATATCAGCACGTCGCCGTTGCCGGGGTCGAAGAAGACGTTGCCGAAGGAGATGTCGCGGTAGCACAGGCCGCGTGCGTGCAGCCGCAGGAAGCTGTAGCTGAGCTGGCGGCACAGCTCGATGATCGAGGCGAAGGAGACGTCGAGCGGCTTGCCGTCCCGGTCGGCGTTGAGCAGCAGGTAGCTCAGCTCGAGGTAGCGCGGGTGCCGCAGGTGCATGACGTAGCCGAAGCTCGGCTCGGTGCCGACCCGCGCCATGCTGAGCGGCCACAGGAACCGCTGGTGCGGGGAGCCGATCTCGACGAGCTGCTGCATCTCGTCGTACTGCTGGGCGGTGGCGCTCTCGGGCTTGTACCACTTGAGCGCCAGCGGCTCGCCGGAGTCGCGGCGCACCTCGAACACGTAGCCCTGGCCGCCCTGGCCGAGCAGCGACGTCACCCGGGCGCGCCCCAACGGCCCGAGGTCGACCTCGACGCCTTCTGCCAGCACCATGGGTGTGACCGACCTCCGTTATCGCGTTCCCTGACCCGTGACAGGCTATAACCTCGACAGAACGGGGCGAGTTGAAACCCAACGCCCTGGTGGAAGGAGGCCTGCGATGAGTGACCGGCTAGGCGGCGCCCTGGCGCGCAAGCCGCTGCACTTCATCTTCGTGCTCGACGTGTCGGGCTCGATGCTGCGCGGCGGCCGCATCCAGGCGCTCAACAACGCGATCACCGAGGTCCTGCCCCACCTGAAGGACGAGGCGCGGGCCAATCCGCACGCCGAGATGCTGGTCCGGGTGCTGGCGTTCGCCAACGAGCCGCAGTGGATCATCGAGGACCCGACCCCGGTCGACCAGATCCACTGGAAGCGGCTGGAGGCGGTGCCGCGCGGGTTCACCGAGCTCGGCAGCGCGCTGCAGACCCTCGCCGGCGCGCTCGACCACCTCGACGAGTCCAACAGCGCGTTCCCGCCCGCGATCATCCTGGTCTCCGACGGCCGGCCCACCCAGAGCAGCGGCGTGACCTTCGCCGAGGGCCTGCAGGCACTGCTCAACAACCGGTGGGGGGCGACCGCCGTACGGCTGGCGCTCGGCGTGGGCCGTGACGCCGACATGCACTCCCTGCGCCGCTTCATCGGCGACGAGGACGTGCCGCTGCTGCGCGCGGACAACCCCGAGCAGCTCGTCGAGTACATCGTCTGGGCCTCGAAGGCGGCCAGCAAGGTCGCCTCGCGGCCCGTCGTCGGTCCCGGCTCCGGCGTGACCGCGGTTCCGCCCAGCCCGATCGGCGACCCGATCTGGAGCACCCTGGGATGACCGACCGGCCGGACGCCGATCCGGTGTGGACCACCCTGTCGGGTACGACGATCGGCTCGGTCCACGTCCGCGACCAGCTGCCGATCCAGGACGCGGTCCTCACCTGGAGCGACCAGACGCTGGGGCACGCGGTGATCGCCGTCGCCGACGGGCACGGGCACAAGTTCCACTTCCGCAGCGACACCGGCGCGGCGCTGGCGGTCGTCAGCGCGGTCGAGGAGCTGCGCCGGATCGTGCCCGAGCTGACCGCGGCCGACGAGACCGCCCGCGACCTGGTGTCGAAGGCCGGCGCCGCCATCGTGGACACCTGGACGGCGAAGGTCCGGCACCACCTCGAGGCGAACCCCTACTCCCCCGCCGAGGACGAGCTCGGCGCCTCCGCCGACCCGCTGCGGGCCTATGGCTCGACCATCCTGGCCACCGCGGCGGCCGGCGACGTGATGGTGTTCCTGCAGATCGGCGACGGCGACTCGGTCCTGGTGTCCAGCGACGGCACCGCGACGCGGCCGCTGCCCGAGGACCCCGACCTCGACGGCCTGCACACCAGCTCCCTGTGCCAGCCGCGCCCGCTCGACGCGCTGCGCGTCGGAGTGGTCGACACCGCGGCCGACCGGGCGGCCCTGGTGTTCCTGTGCACCGACGGCTTCGGCCGCTCCCGGGTCGACTCCCAGGGCTGGTGGCGCCAGACCGGCGAGCAGCTGTTGGAGTTCGCCCGGGCCCGGGGCCTGGGCTGGGTGCGCGAGCAGCTCCCCGAGTGGCTGGCCGAGCCCGCGCTCATCGGCGGCGACGACACCACGATGGCGTTGCTGGTCCGCAACGACGTGGCCGGGATCGACCGACCGGACCTCGCCGACACCGTCCCGGTGCCGGAGGCCGCCGACGGCTGAGCCTGCGAAGCCGTCGGCAGCGGCCGAAGGTCGAGGAGCGCCGGCGAGCTCGCGCCGCGGAGCAAGCGAGGTCGTGGCGCGTCACGAGACCAGCTGACGTGCTGCCGGAACTGTGCCATGACAGTGCCGGACGCACAGCAAGCGGTCTCGTGACGGTCGCTGCGCGACCTCCTCGACCACCGGGGACGCTGCGCGACCTCCTCGACCACCGGGGACGCTGCGCGACCTCCTCGACCACCGGGGACGCTGCGCGACCTCCTCGACCACCGGGGACGCTGCGCGACCTCCTCGACCTCCGGAACGTCAGTTGTCGGAGGGCCACCACTTCTCGAGGCCGTCGAGGTCGCCGTCGAAGTTCCGGGCGACGCCGTAGCAGTAGCAGTCGTCGGCGTTCCAGTCCCAGTAGATCGTCGCGGTGTCACCGGAGCTGTCGAGGTAGGCGTAGTAGCCGCCCTCGGTGGGACCTTCGCCGAAGCGCCAGGTGCCACCGCCGCCCTGGGTGCCTGCCTCGTCGTACTGCTTCTTGTAGTACTTGCGGTCGGCCTTCATCGCCTTGCGCGTGGAGTAGCGGCCGACGCTGACGATGATGCCGGTGTCGTCGGTCTCGCAGCTGCTCTCCTCGGTCTCCCCGGTGAAGAAGGTGCGCTCGCGGGTGCACTTGGCGACGTCCATGTTGATCTTGATGAACTCGATCAGCTTGGGGTGGGCCGGTGCGGTCGGCTCGGTGACACGGGGCGAGGTGCTGGTGAAGCTGGCGACGACCGCGTCGATGGTGGCCGTGCCCTGGCCCTCGAGGAGCGCGGACTGCTTGGCGCCCTGGCTGTCCCAGTACACGACCGCCGGGTCGGTGGTGCCGCCCCGCTCGGGGTCGTACTCGTAGAGGGCCGTCGCGCCGTTGTCGGCGCTCATCGTGCCGGCGCGGTAGTCGAAGCGGGCCGTGCGGGCAGCGGTGAACGCGTCATCGTCGTCGTACGTGACCAGGCGCAGGGTGCCGGTGCTGACCGTGCACTGCACCACCTCGCTCTCCCCGTCCCCCGGCTTGCCGGCCTTGCAGTCGGTGGCGCCGGCCGAGATCGTGCTGGCCAGCGTGCCGTAGCGCTCGTCGAGGGACGCCGGGTCGATCTTGACCGCGGGCTCCTTCGGGCCGCTGGACTCGGGCGTTCGCGGACCGGGGTCGTCACCGCCTCCCGACAGGGCGACGGCAGCGGCGACACCGCCACCGACCACGACGACACCCGCCACGGCGGCCGCGACCCAGATGCCGGCACCGCGCTTCCTCGTCGGCGGGGTCGTGAAGCCGGCGGGTGGGGCGTAGCCGCCGGGAGCCGGGGAGTACGACGCCGGCGCGGCGTACGGGTTGGGCGCGGAGGTCGGGACGGCGGTCGGGGTGACGGTGGGCTGCGGGGGTGCGGGCGGTGCCGGCGGCCAGGCGGTGGGCGGCGGTGACTGGTACGGCGGCCCGGCGGGCGCCGCGGTCGGGGGCGGCAGCTGGCCACTGGCCGGGCGGCTGGACCGGTAGCGCAGCACGACGGCGGCGGGGACCGTGCCGACGGCGTACCCGAGCACGGCTGCCGCCCAGCTCGACGCGGCCTGGTCGTCGCCGCCGCGGTCGCGGGCCAGGCGCAGCCCGGCCTCCTCGACGGCACGGGCCGGGTCGGCGCCACCCTCGATCATCTCGCCGAGCGGGTTGAGCACGCCGAAGCGCACGGCGTCGACGAGCAGGTTGATGTCACCGGTCGTCGCCTGGTCCTCGGCCAGGACGTCGTCGAGGACGCCCCGGAAGCCTGCGGCGTCGTCGAGGATCCCGCGGCCGTGCTCGGCCACCAGCTCGCGCAGGACGTCGTGGAGCTCCATCGTCAGACCGCCGACCCCAGGTCAGCGGCGAGCCCGGCGATGCGGTCGGCGACCTCCGCGGCGGTGCGTGGGCGGGCGGCGACGTCGGTGGCGAGGCAGGCCTCGACGAGCTCCCGAGCGGCCGACGGCAGGTCGGGCGACAGGCTGGGCTGGGAGGCCAGGATGGAGCGCACCAGCAGGAGCGGCTCGGTGTCGCGCAGCTCGCCGTAGACACCGGCGCCGGTGATCGCGAAGTGCAGGGTCGCGCCCAGCGACCAGATGTCGCTGGCCCGCGACGCCTGCGCGCCGAGCATGATGGCGGGGTCGGTGAACTCCAGGCCGATCTGCCCGAGCCCGGTCGTCACCATGCCCGGCGACAGCAGCTGGGACAGCCCGAGATCGGCGAGGCGGCCGCCGTCCTCGGCGAGCAGCACGTTGGCCGGCTTGATGTCGCGGTGCGCGATCCCGCGCTCGTGGAGGGCGTGCGCTGCCAGGGCGGCGTCGCGGACGGCGGCCACGCGCTGTCCGGTGCCGATCTCGACCTGAGGCCGCTCGAGGGAGCCGAGCGGCAGGAACTCCATCGCGTAGTAGAACGCGCCGCCCTGCCGGCCGGCGTCGTAGACCGCGACCAGCCGGTCGGAGTCGGCGACGCTGAAGTGCTTGAGCTCGCGGGTCGCGCGGCGGAAGGCGTCGTCGGAGGTGGGGCCGGCGATCACCTTGACCACCACCTCGCCGGCCGGGATGCCCAGCCGGGCCGGGGCCGTCGCGAGGTAGTTGGTGCCGTAGTTCGACTCGCCCAGCGGGCGCACGAACTCGTAGTCAGCGATTCCCTGCACGCGGATCCTCCAGCGCCTCGTCGTCCAGCCGGTGCATCGGCCGAGGTCCAGCATGTCACGCCGAGCCTGCGGGGAGCAGCGATTCCCCCGGCGCAGGAAGGGCAAACCGGTGTAGCGTTCCGGACGCCGTCAACGACCCCAGGAGGCACCGTTGATCGACCCCACCGCGGCATCCGTGGTCCCGACCACCGATCCCTCGACGTACCTGCCCGCCCAGCCGATCTCGGGCGACCTGAACGACCAGCTGCTGCAGACCGACTTCTGGACCGACGACATGGTCGCGGCGGCCGGGATCCCGATCGTGGACGTCCCGTTCGTCACGATCGGCGGCGGCATCGGAAGCTTCGTGACCGTCGACTACCTGCGCATCGCGGGCGTGCCGACCTCGCAGATGCGCGTGCTCAGCACGCTCGACTTCCCGTGGCAGACCTACGAGTACCTCACCCGGGTCTCGCAGGTCCCCCGACCCGAGCGGATCCGCTCCGACTCCGCGTCGCGGCCCGACAACATCTGGGGCTTCCCGTCGTACGGCTTCGCCGAGGGCGTGCGGCACTTCAACCTCAAGGTGCTCTGGCAGCTCTTCAGCGAGCCGATCTTCGAGGACTACTACACGCCCAAGGCCGGCAACGTGTTCGAGCAGCTCGAGCGCGAGGCCAAGCGGATCTCGTACGACGAGATGCTGGTCAAGGGTCTGGTCCGCATCGTCCGGCGTCGGTACGGCGGCGGGTACTTCACGATCCTGACCCCGCCCGAGGGCGCCTCGGCCACCAAGCGGGTCGCCTTCCGCTCGCAGTACGTGCACCTCGCGGTCGGCTACCCGGGCCTGAAGTTCCTGCCGGAGCTGCAGCGCTACCGCACCGAGAACAACGACTACCGGCACATCGTCAACGCCTACGAGGCCCACGAGCACGTCTACGAGCGGCTGGTGCAGACACCGTCGACGGTCCTGGTGCGCGGCGGCGGCATCGTGGCCTCGCGCATCCTGCAGCGGTTGATGGACGACCGCGAGAAGCACGGCGCCCAGACGAAGATCGTGCACCTGTTCCGCACCTACATCCACGGCACCAACGACGGCTACGGCAACGAGGAGGACCAGCGCCCCGGCGGTGGTCGGACCCGGGTCACGATGCGCCGGCGCGGCAGCGACGGGTGGGCCTACCAAGGCTTCAACTACCCGAAGTCGGTGTGGGGCGGCCAGCTCAAGGCGCAGGTGCGCAACCTCGAGGGCGAGCAGCGCGCCGAGCTCTACAAGCGGATGGGCGGCACCAACACGCCGTACCGCAAGAGCTGGCAACGACAGATGAAGCAGGGCCGCCGCGAGGGCTGGTACAGCTGCGTGGTCGGCACCGTCGACGAGATGCAGCCGAGCGGCGAGCGGATCCTCAACCAGGTCCGCACCGCGCAGGGCGTCGTACCGGTGGAGGTCGACTTCGTCATCGACTGCACCGGTCTCGAGGCGGACATCGCCGAGCACCGGCTGCTCAAGGACCTGCTCGACCACGGCGGCGCCAGCCGCAACCCGGTCGGCCGGCTCAACGTCGACCGGAACTTCGAGCTGATGGGCACCGCGTCCGGCGGCGGCGTGATGTACGCGTCCGGCGCCACCACGCTCGGCGGCTACTTCCCGGGCGTCGACACCTTCCTGGGCCTGCAGGTCGCGGCGCAGGAGATCTACGGCGACCTCAACAAGCGCGGGTTCTGCAAGCGGATCGGGCCGGTGCGATCGACCCTGCAGTGGTGGAAGTGGCTCGCCGGGAGCGCCCCGTGAGCCGGCTCGTCGCGACGACCCCAGGAGTGAGTGCCTGATGCTGCCCACCCTCAACGGCCGGCTCCAGACCCGGATCTTCATGCTCGTCGTCTTCGGCGGGCTGATCACGCTGGTGCTGACACCGATCCTGCCGGGCGACCCGGACTACCGCACGACGTACCTCATCCTCGCGGCGGTGCTCGTGCTCGGCGTGCTCTGGGAGCTCGTCTACCACGCGATCCAACAGCTGCGGTGGGAGAAGGACTGGCCCACCATGTTCGGCCTGATCACGGCGCTCAACGAGGGCGCGCTGGTCTGGCTGCTGCTCGACCTCGAGCTCGTGCCCGGCATCGACTACCCGTACGACGGGGTGCCGTTCTGGGCGTTCTTCATCGACTTCTCGGTGATCTGGCTGGTCATCTGGATCTGGACCAACGGCCCGATGCGGGTCCCGTTCATCCGGTGGCGCTTCTTCGGTGGAAGGATCATTTGACGATGACGCACACCTCGGCAGACGACTGGACCGCGGCGACGGTGGTGCCCGGTCCCGGCGGCGGCACCCTGGCCCGGTTCGGGCCGGTCGTGCTCCTCGTCGGGTCCGACGACCCGGAGGTCGTGCGGCCCTACCTCGAGCACGCGGAGATGGTGGCGGCCAACGGCGGTCAGGGCCGCCAGCTCGTCCGTGGGTTCGCGCTGATGCTGTCGACCTCGGTCGAGTCGTCCCCCGGCTTCGCCGCGATCGCCCCGCACACCACCGGTCTCGCGGTCTTCGTCGACGGCGACGTGGTCGTGAGCGTCGACGGCGAGGAGATCAGCGGCGCGCAGTCGCTGGCCTGGGTGGAGCGGCTGATCCCGTGGCCGGTCGGCTCCGTGTCGGCGTCCCTCCCGGGTGCTGCCGCACCGGCCGAGGGGTCGTCGTACCGGCTCGATGGTGGGGTCGTGCCGGCCGGGGGCTTCCTGGTGCCTGCTGTCGGCGGTACGCCGGCCGAGCCGGTCCTGCGCCCGTCGACCCAGGTCCGGGCGCCCGTCGTCGAGCCGGTCGTCGAGCCCGTCGTCGAGCCGGTCGTCGAGGCCCCGCCCGTCGTGGCGCCGGTGGCCGGCCGCCCGCTGCCGCCGACCCCGGCCGACGAGCACGTGAGCTTCCAGTCCGTGCTGATGAGCGAGGTCGACGACGACATCGACGACTTCGAGCCGCTGCCGATCGTCGAGGACGCGGCCCAGGTCCACGACGACCACGCCCACGAGCAGGTGCGCGGCGTCTACTGCAAGAACCAGCACTTCAATGACCCGCGGGTGCTGTTCTGCGGGATCTGCGGGATCAACATGGTCCAGCAGACGCCGGTGCTCGTGAACGGGCCACGCCCGCCGCTCGGCGTGATCGTGCTCGACGACGGTGCGGTGTTCCAGCTGGACACGCCGTACCTGCTGGGTCGCGACCCCGCGCCGGACGAGAGGATCGTCGCCGGCGAGTTCCGGCCGCTGCCGATCATCGACCAGTCCAACCAGGTCTCGCGGGTGCACGCCCGGCTCGAGCTGCACGGCTGGGACGTCGTGCTGGTCGACAACAACTCGACCAACGGCACCTACGTGCACCTGCCCAAGACCCCCGACTGGGTGCGGATGCCGCCCGGCAGCGAGCAGGTCCTGGTGCAGGGCACCCGGGTCCGGATCGGGCACCGCACGCTGGCGTTCAACACCCACGCGGGCAACGCCACCGGCTGAGCGTTACACCACTTTGTGAAGACAAAGTGGTGTAACGTGGAGGGATGAGCCAGCAACGCGGCGGCGTGCAGGCCGGGTTCGTGGTCGGCCGGGAGCAGCATCCCTGGGACCGCGAGCCGGACCTGCCTGCGTCGCGACGCCAGCGGCTCTCGGCCCGCGGACCGTACGAGGCGGTCGTCCCCGCCACCATCGCCGGGGTCGCCGTGCAGGTCGACGCCGCGCTCCAGGCGGAGGCCGAGGACGCCGTCCGCGAGATCACCCGCTTCGACGCCGAGGTCACCGCGCTCGCCGAGCGCCGCGCGGTCCTCGACGGCGCGGAACCGGTCGCGGAGATCGCCCCGCTGGCCTCGGTGCTGCTGCGCACCGAGTCCGCCTCGTCGTCCGAGATCGAGGGCGTCACCGCCGGTGCCCGGGCACTGGCCCTGGCCGCCATCGACGCGAAGGCCGGGCCGAACGCCCAGCTGGTCACCGCCAACGTCAGCGCCCTGCGGCGGGCCGTCGAGCTGGCCGACGCGATCGACGTCGAGGCGATCCTCGCGGCACACGAGGCGCTGCTGGGCCCGCACGCGTACGCCGCGCCCGGGCAGCTGCGCGAGCAGCAGGTGTGGATCGGCAGCAACGCGCTGAGCCCGCACACCGCGTCCTTCGTCCCGCCGCACCCCGCGCGGGTCCGCGCGGCGCTCGACGACCTCATCACCTTCGTGCACCGGGCCGACCTGCCTGTCCTGGTCCAGGTCGCGATCGCCCATGCGCAGTTCGAGACGATCCACCCGTTCAACGACGGAAACGGGCGCACGGGGCGCACCCTGGTCCATGCGATGCTGCGCCACGCCGGCGTCACCCGAACCCTGACGGTGCCGGTCTCCGCAGGACTCCTGACCGACACGTCCGCCTACTTCGAAGCGCTGACCGACTATCGCCGAGGGATCGTCGACACGATCATCCGTCAGTTCGTCGACGCCTCGTTCCGCGCCATCGGAAACGGACGCCGGCTGATCGACGACCTCGAGGAGGTCCACCAGCGCTGGAGCGACCGGCTCCCCTCGCGCCGCGGATCGGCGGCGCGGCGTCTGCTCCCCCACCTGCTGAGCCAGCCCGCCGTCAACGTCGCGTACATCGAGGGCGCCACCGGTGTCGCCCTGTCGGCCGCCCAGCGGGCGGTCGAGCAGCTGGAGGGCGCCGGCATCCTGGTCCGCGCCGGCGGCGGCCAGCGCAACCGGGTCTGGGTCGCCGCCGAGGTGATCGACGCGCTCGACGCCTTCGCCGAGCGCGTCGGGAGACGGTCCTAGACCGTCGCCTCGGCGGCAAGCGGCACGACCGCGAAGTCGACAGGGGCCGCATCGAGCTCCGCGCGCACCCGCACGGCAGCGGTGCCGGCGT
Organism: Nocardioides sp. F233; assembly: GCF_057813895.1. Taxonomy (NCBI): domain Bacteria; kingdom Bacillati; phylum Actinomycetota; class Actinomycetes; order Propionibacteriales; family Nocardioidaceae; genus Nocardioides; species Nocardioides sp. F233. Next base: position 298,137 of record NZ_JBVASH010000002.1, on the reverse strand, counting down.
CGAGTGCCCCCACGACCACGGGTACGGCGGCCAGCGGGCCCGCATCGGCAGCCGGGTCGGCGAACCGGATGCCGCGGGCCTCCAGTGCCGCCTGGGCAGCTGCCAGGCGGCGGCCGCCGTCGCCGCGGAACGCGAGCGTGGTGCCACGGGCGAGTGCGAGCCGGGCGCCGTGGACGACGGCGGCCTCGCCGTTGCTGCCGGCAGTCCAGTCGACGACCACGGGGGCGTCGGGGTCGGGGGTCGTCGTACCGCTGGCGACGACGACGACGGGCGACTCGTTGGCGGCGGCGACCGCGGCGAGCGACGGGTCGTCGGACCAGGCGACCAGGCCCTGTGGGGCCAGGGCGCCGACCAGCTCGACCAGGTCCTGCTCGACGTCGGCGCTCGGGTGGGCGATCACGCGGACGGGGACGCCGAGCTCCTCGCTGCGGTGCACGAGCGCCTGCTGGCGCTCCATGGCCGCGGCCATCTCGGCGAGCTCGAGCGACAGTCCGCTGCCGACCTCGAGCGGGCGGCCCTGCGGGGTGAGGTCGGCGAGCACGATCTCCGCGGGACGGGCACCGGCCAGGGCGACCACCGCCAGCTCGACGGGCAGCCGGTTGTCCTGGCCGTCGCGGGCCAGGACGAGGATCCGGTCCACTGCCTCCGCGCCGAGCGCGGCACGCTCGGCCTCGGCGATGTCACGGGCGACCCGGCGCTGCGGGTAGACGAAGCCCAGCAGCGGGCCGGTCATCACCGTCGTGACCAGGGCCATCACCACCATCATGGTGAACAGCTCCTGGCTGAGCAGGCCCTTCTCCAGTCCGACGTTGAGGATGATCAGCTCGGTCAGGCCACGGGTGTTCATCAGCAGGCCCAGCGCGCTGGCCTGCCAGTGCGGGACCTTCTGGAGCCGCGCACCGACGTACGCGCCGACGTACTTGCCGACGATGGCCACGGCGAGGATGCCCAGCATCGGGACGACGTGCTCGGGCCCGAGACCGCGGATGTCGACCTTGAGGCCGGAGAGCAGGAAGAAGACGGGCAGCAGCAGGAGCACGGAGATCTGCTCGAGGCGGACCAGGATCTCGTGGCGCAGGGCGGCGGCGTTCTCGTGCGGGAGGATCGCGCCGAACAGGAAGGCGCCGAAGATGTAGTGGATGCCGAGCACCTCGGTGGTGGCCGAGAAGAGCAGCATGCCGACCAGCACCACCGACAGGATGGTCGGCGTGAGCTCGCCGGCCCTCTGGTACGCCGTGGTCAGCCGGCCCAGGGCCGGGCGGACCACGAGCACGGCGGCGAGGACGAACGGGATCGCCAGGTAGATCGCCCAGTGCGGCAGGTGGCTGTGCTCCCCCTCGACACCCGCGATCGCGAGCACGACCGCCAGCAGCGTCCACGCGATGATGTCGTCGGTCGCCGCGCAGGCGAGCGCCAGGCCACCGGTCTCGGTGCGGTGCATCCGCCGGTCGGTGAGGATCCGCGCGAGGACCGGGAACGCGGTGATCGACATCGCGGCACCCATGAACAGGGCGAACGGCCAGAACTCCGCGTCGGCGGGCTTCAGCGACTCGGTGGCGCGGCTGCTGACGAACAGGTGGGCCAGCCCGATGCCGAGGGCGAAGGGCAGCGCGATCGAGGTCAGGGACACCGACACGGCGACCTTCTCGCGCCCACGGACCAGCGACAGGTCGAGCTCGAGACCGACGACGAACATGAACAGCACCAGGCCGACCCGGGCGAGCACGTCGAGGAACCCGCGCTGGTCGACCGGGAACAGGTCCTGGCTGAGCTGCATGCCGAGCAGGCTCGGCCCCAGCAGGACGCCGGCGCCGATCTCGCCGACGACCGGCGGGATGCCGATCCGGGCGACGGCGGCCCCCGCGAGGCGGGCGACGACGATGATCAGCGCCAGGAGGGCGAGGAGGACCGCGAAGTCGAGCACCATCGCAGCCTATTGCGTTTGGTGAGGCGGCGGTTGAGATGCAGGGGACTCGGCCCGCCGGCGATTGAAGTGCGGGGAGCGCCGCCGACGCGCCTCGAACCTGCTGGTCCTTGTGCTGGATGTTCGTGGGCTGCAGTCGGGGCGCCGGCACAGTTCCGAAAGGCAGCGACGAGGGGGGTCGGGAGGTGGCTGGGTTCCGCGGTCGGCCCACGGTCCCGGCCCGCGGGTGGTTGAGGTACAGGGAGCGCCGCTGAGGCGCTCGAAAACCCGCTAGAAACAAGGAGAAGGTCCCCATTCCACACTTGTGACTCGAACACCTGTTCGATAGAATCAGGTCATGATCTCGGACCTCTCGGACGCCACGCCGGAGCAGCTGCTCCACGCGGCCGAGGACCGCGTCCGACTCGCCCGCCAGGTCGAGGTCGACAAGCTCGAGCTCCTGCTCGCCTGGGCCGACCTCCACTCGGGTGACCCGCAGACCGAGCCCGACGCCGTGCCCGTTCGGTTCGGCGGTCCACGGCTGATCAGCCTCGGCGGCGACGGCACTCCGGAGGTGGTCGACCTCGCGCTGGTCGAGATCGCCATCGCCCGCCACGAGAACGTCCTGGCCACCCGCAGTGCACTGGCGGATGCGTTGGACCTGCGCCACCGGCTGCCGCAGGTCTGGGCCGGTGTGAAGGGCGGGCGCTGCGAGGTCTGGGTGGTGCGAAAGGTCGCGCGGATGTCCCGCAAGCTCGACCGCCACCAGGTCCGGATCGTCGACGCCGCGGTCGCCGCCGCACTGGACGAGGCACCCTCGCGGATCCTCACCATCGCGGAAGCCAAGGTGATCGAGGCCGACCCCGCCGCCCACCAGGAGCGGATCCAGGACAACCAGAAGGGCAAGGGTGTCTGGTACCCCCAACCCCGCCCCGGCTCGCAGGTCGACGACACCGACAACACCGCCGGCCTCGGCACGGTCTTCGCCCGCATCGACGAAGCAGACGCGCTCGCCCACGCCCGGATGGTCGACGACCTCGCCACCGCCCTCGCCGAGCACGCCGACGTTCCCGACGGCGCAGAACCGCTCGGGATGGACCACTGGCGCGCCGAGGCCTTCGCCATGCTCGCCGACCCGGCCGCGGTCCTCGCGTTCCTCCGCGGCATCGAGGCCGAATCCACCAGCGCGCCGGCTGCCGAGATCGTCGTCCACGTCGCCCAGAAGGCCGACGGCACCCTCGGCCCGCTCGCCCGCGTCGAGAACCTCGGACCCCGACTCCTCGACCAGGTCCGCGACCTCCTCCGCCGCCACGCCAACATCACCCTCACTCCGGTGATCGACCTCCACACCGGCCGCTCGGTCAACGGCTACGAACACCCCACCGACGTCAAACGCCGCACCGAGCTCAGGACGATCGGCGACGTGTTCCCCCACGCCACCCGCCTCTTCACACGAAACGGTCGAGCGCCCGACCACGACCACACCACGCCGTACGACCGGCACGGCCCACCCGGCCAGACCGGCGACCACAACGACACCCCGCTGAGCCGGCACCATCACCGCGCCAAGACCCACGTCCGCGGTTACACCGTCCTGCAGCTCGGACCCGACCGCTGGGTCTGGGGCACACCCCACGGCCTCTACCGCCTCGTCACCACCACCGGCACCACCACCATCACCCGAACCGAGTACCACCTGCACGCCGAGCAGGCCCTCGTCCTCGCAGGCGACTACGCCGCCTGAGAGCAGCCTCGCGTCAGGTGGTCTCCCAGCGGAACAGCCGCGCGGCCAGCAGGGTGACGACGACCGCGAACCCGGCGAGGATCCCCAGCGGCGCGAGCGCCGCAGCTGGCCCCTCGCCGCGGACCATGACGTCGAGCATCCCGGAGTTGAAGTGCTTGAGCGGCAGCAGGTCGGAGAGGCGTTGCAGCCAGGTCGGGGCGCCGTCCAGGGGGAAGAAGGAGCCGCTGAGGAAGGCCATCGGCAGGACCAGGAAGTTGGCGAGGTTGACCGCACCCTCCGTGGTCTTGGCGAGCGCGCCGGCGAGAAGTCCGATCGCCATGAAGCACAACGTGCCGACGGCGACCAGCGGGAGCGACATCCACCACGAGCCGGTGAGGGTGAGCCCGAAGGCCGCGGCGCCGAGGGCCAGGAAGATCGCGAGCTGGCCGAACGCGATCATCAGGGTGACCGCCACGCGTGCGGCGACGATGGTGCCGGTGCCGACCGGGGCGAGCTGGAGGCGGCGCAGCAGCTTGGACTGGCGCCAGCCCTGCAGCGTCGCGGCCGAGCCGAACGCTGCGCTCATCGCGACCGCCCAGCCGAGCAGGCCGGGCGTGACGAACTGGATGACCGACAGCGACTCGTCCTCGACGCGCTCGGCCGTGAAGGAGTACGCCGGCGGCTGGCCGGTCGCGGCGACGTTCGCGCCGTCGACGAACGCCCGCAGCGTCCCCTGGGTGACGGCGGCCTTGACCTGGTCGGTCTGCGTGTAGTGCGCGACGAGGTCGTCGCCGCGCTGCTCGATCGCGACGTCGGCGTCGCCCTTGCGGATCTGCTCCAGGGCGGCGTCGAGGTCCTTGGTGTGGTCGACCTCGAAGGTCTCCCCGAACGCCTTGGCCGCGCCGGTGGGCAGGTCGTCGACGAGCGGGACCGCGCCGACCTGGATCAGGTCGACCTTCGACTGGTTCTGGTTGCCGAGGATGCCGCCGAACAGGACGAGGAACATCAGCGGGAAGACGACGGCGAAGAAGACCGCCGCCTTGTCGCGGAGGAACCCGCGCAGGATCGCGACGGAGAGCGCCCAGAAGGGCGACCCCTGCAGGGCGCTCATGCGCGGTACTCCCGTCCGGTCAGGGAGAGGAAGACGTCCTCGAGGGTGCCTGTCTGCACGGTGACGCCGTCGAGGTGGTCGCCGGCGGCCAGGGCTCCGATCACGGACGCAGGGTCGCGGGTGACCAGGACGACGCCGTCGACGTCCTCCCGTGTCTCGGTGACGCCGGCGATGGCGCCGGCCTGCTGGGCGGTGAGCGCGCCGGGCGCGACCCGGATCCGGGCCGGGGCGTCGAGCCCGCGGACCAGCGCGGCCGGGGTGTCGAACTGGAGGATCCGGCCGTGGTCCATGACCGCGACCCGATCACAGAGCACCTCGGCCTCGTCCATGTAGTGGGTCGTGAGCACGACCGTGCGGCCGCTGTCGTTGATCGAGGACAACAGGTCCCACAGGTTGCGTCGGGCCTGTGGGTCGAGCGCCGCGGTCGGCTCGTCGAGGAAGACCAGCTCCGGGTCGTGGACCAAGGCGCAGGCGATCGACAGCCGCTGTGCCTGACCACCGGACAGGTCCTCGACCCGGCTCTCGGCCTTGTCGGTCAGCCCGACCCGCTCGAGCCACCCGTCGGCGGTGGTCCGGCCGACGCCGTACAGGCTGGCGAAGGTGCGGATCTGCTCGCGGGCCGTGAGCCGCTCGAAGAACGACGAGGCCTGGAGCTGGACGCCGATGCGGGGCTGCAGCCGCGGGTTGCGCGGCCACACCGGCTCGCCGAGCACCTCGACCCCACCGGCATCCGGCTGACGCAGGCCCTCGACCATCTCCAGGAGCGTGGTCTTGCCGGCGCCGTTGGGTCCGAGCACCCCGACGAACTCCCCCTCGGCGACGTCGAGGCTCACTGCGTCGACGGCGACCAGGTCGCCGTACCGCTTGGTCAGTCCGGTCACGTGGATGGCAGTCATCGCGACCGACCCTAGCCGTTGGTGGTGAACCCTCGTCGAAGCCGAGGGGGCGCGTTCGTCAGGACAGCAGGCCGCGCACCACCCGCAGGCCGACGGAGACCTTCGCGATGTCGGTCGGCTCGTCCGAGCAGACCGCGCCCAACGCACCGATCGCCTTGTCGACGACGCCGCCGGCCTCGGTCTCCCAGGCTGCGACCCGCCTGGTTGCGGCCTCCATCGGGTCCTCGACGGCATCGAGGTCGCCCGTGGCCTCGAGGACCTCGGCGGTGAGCTGCGCGTGGACGGAGTAGAGGTCGTCGCGCAGGGCGGCGCGGGCCATCGTCTGCCACTGGTCGGCACGCGGCAGGTCGACGATCCGGCGCTGCAGCACCGACAGGCCGAGCCGCTCCCCCAGCGTGAAGTGGACGCGGGCCACCTCGGCCGGGGTGAGGCCGTGGCTGTCGGCGATCTCGACGACGTTGAGCAGCGTGTAGGCGACGTCGAAGGACGCGACCCGGCTGGCGAGGTCCTCGGGGACGTCCTGGCCGACCAGCAGCTCCCGACGGGCCTCGTACGACGCCAGCTCGGTGCCGGTCAGCAGCTGGGGCAGCTCCAGCATCGTCGCCTGCACGGGCGCCGCGAAGAACTCGACGTTGCCCTGGCTGTCGAGCGGGGGCCGCCGGTTGGTGACCAGCCAGCGCGACGCGCGCTCGACGAGGGTGCGCATCTCGACCCGCATCCGGGTCTGCAGGGTCGCGTCGAGGACGTTGTCGTACTGCTCCAGCTCCCGGCGCAGGGCGAGCGAGCCGAAGATCTCCCGGGCCACGAAGTTGGCGCGGGTGAGCTCGGCAGGGGTCGCGCCGGTCTCGCCGGCCAGGCGGGGCCAGTAGGTCATGCCCGCGCCGTTGACCAGGTCGTTGACCACCTGGGTCACGATGATCTCGCGGCGCAGGGGGTGGGCCGCGACCTGCTCGGCGAAGCGCTCCTGGACCGGCTTCGGGAAGTAGGCCTGGATGTCGTTGTCGAGGTACGGGTCCTCGGGCAGGTCCGAAGCCAGCAGCTCCTCGGCCAGCACGATCTTCGTGTAGGCCATCAGCACCGCGAGCTCCGGCTGGGTGAGCGTGGCCCCCGCCTCGATCCGGCGGGCGACCTCCCGGCTCGAGGGCAGCGCCTCCAGCTCGCGGTCCAGCAGGCCCTGCGACTCGAGGTCGCGCATCCACTGCTCGTGGACGTGCAGCAGCGAGACCGCGTTGCGGGCCGCGTTGGCCAGCGCGATGTTCTGGTCGTAGTTGTCGCGCAGCACCAGGTCGGCGACCTCGTCGGTCATCGAGGCCAGCAGCTCGTTGCGCTGCTTGCCCGTCAGGTCGCCGTCGGCGACGATCCGGTCGAGCAGGATCTTGAGGTTCACCTCGTGGTCGGAGGTGTCCACACCGGCGGAGTTGTCGATGAAGTCCGTGTTCATCCGGCCACCCTCGAGGGCGTACTCGATCCGGCCCTGCTGGGTGAAGCCGAGGTTGCCGCCCTCACCCACGCACCGCACCCGGAGCTGACCACCGTCGACCCGGATCGCGTCGTTGGACTTGTCGCCGGCCTCGGCGTGGGTCTCGGTGGCCGCCTTGACGTAGGTGCCGATGCCGCCGTTCCAGAGCAGGTCGACGGGTGCGAGCAGGATCGCCCGCATCAGCTCGGCCGGCGTCAGGTGGGCGACGTCGTCGGCCAGCCCGAGCACCTCGCGGACCTCGGGACTGATCGGGATCGACTTGGCGCTGCGCGGGTAGATGCCGCCGCCCTGCGAGATCAGGGACCTGTCGTAGTCCTGCCAGCTCGACCGGGGCAGGTCGAAGAGCCGCTGCCGCTCGGCGTACGACGCCGCGGCGTCGGGCGAGGGGTCGAGGAAGATGTCGCGGTGGTCGAACGCGGCCACCAGCCGGATGTGCTCGGAGCACAGCATGCCGTTGCCGAACACGTCGCCGGACATGTCGCCGATGCCGACGACGGTGATGTCCTCGCGCTGGCAGTCGACGCCCATCTCGCGGAAGTGACGGCGTACGGACACCCAGGCGCCCTTGGCGGTGATGCCCATCGCCTTGTGGTCGTAGCCCACCGAACCGCCGCTGGCGAAGGCGTCGCCCAGCCAGAAGTGGTAGTCGGCCGAGACGCCGTTGGCGATGTCGGAGAAGGTCGCGGTGCCCTTGTCGGCGGCGACGACGAGGTAGGAGTCGTCGGCGTCATGGCGTACGACGTCCGGCGGCGGGACCGTCTCGCCGCCGACCAGGTTGTCGGTCACGTCGAGCAGGCCGCGGATGAACGTCGTGTAGCAGGCGACGCCCTCGGCCAGCCATGCCTCGCGGTCGCTCGGGTCGGGCAGCTGCTTGGCGTAGAACCCGCCCTTCGCGCCGACCGGCACGATCACGGTGTTCTTGACCATCTGCGCCTTGACCAGGCCGAGGATCTCCGTGCGGAAGTCGTCGCGCCGGTCCGACCAGCGCAGGCCACCACGGGCGACCGCGCCGAAGCGCAGGTGCACGCCCTCGACTCGCGGCGAGTAGACGAAGATCTCGAACCGGGGCCGGGGCTCCGGCAGGTCCGGGATCGCCGACGGCTCGAGCTTGAGCGAGAGGTACGACTTCGACGCGCCGTCGACGACCTGGAAGTAGTTGGTGCGCAGGGTCGCCCGGATGTGGGTGAGGTAGGACCGCAGGATCCGGTCGTGGTCGAGGCTGACCACGTCGTCGAGCGCGGCCCGGATCTTCTGGACCAGCGCCTCCTCGCGGACCGCCCGGTCCTGCTCGGCGGTCGGGTCGAAGCGCACCTCGAAGAGCGCCACCAGGAGTTGGGCCAGGTCGACGTTGTCGACCAGCGCCTGCTCGATGGAGTCGACGGCGAAGGGGCTGTTGCCCTGCTTCATGTACTTCGCATAGGCGCGCAGCAGCATCGCCTGGCGCCAGGTCAGCTGGGCACGCAGCACCAGCCGGTTGAAGCCGTCGACCTCGGTCTGGCCGTCCCACATCGCCCGCATCGACGCGGAGAACAGCTCGCGGGCGTGGTCGGGCAGCGCCTCGCCGTACCGCAGGCCGAAGTCGTAGATGTGGGTGACCCGCTCCAGGCCGGTCAGGCCGTAGGGACGCTCGTCGACGACCTCGACGCCCATCGACGCGAGCATCGGCAGCACCGCGCTCAGCGAGAGCGGCTCGCCGACCCGGAACATCTTGAGCCGGGCCTCGCCGTCGGCGGCGTCGACCTCGGCGTACAGCGACTGGTCGCGGCCCTCCTCGCCCCGGATCCCCTCGATCCGGCCGAGGTCGACCGCGGCCGTGCGCGGGGTGAAGTCCTCCTTGTAGGCCTCGGGGAAGGCGTCGAGGTAGCGGCGGCCGAGCAGCGCTCCGACCTCCTCGCCGTACTCCGCGATCACGGCCTGGAGGAAGTCCTCCTGCCACGAGCGGGACGCCTCGACCAGGCGCCGCTCGAGGTCGACGACGTCGATGTCGTCAGGGATCAGCTCGCCCTTGGGGAGGTGCACGACGAAGTGCACGCGTGCGGTCGTCGACTCGTTGATGCTGACGTTGAACTCGACCGAGTCGGGGCCGATCCGGCCCTTGCCGATCTGCTCGGTGAGGATCTCGACGAACTTGTGCCGGACGCCCGTGTTGTAGCGGTCGCGGGGCAGGTACACGAGCACCGAGAGGTAGCGGGCGTAGGTGTCGCGCCGGATGAACAGGCGCACGGCGCGGCGCTCGCGCGCCTGCATGGCCGCCTCGACGATCGGAGCGAGCTCGTCGACCGGCGTGTGGAACAGCTCGTCGCGCGGGTAGGTCTCGAGGGTGTCGAGCAGGGCGGCGCCGTCGTGGCTGCGGGCGTCGTACCCGCTGCGCTCGAGGACCTCGTCGACCTTCTCGCGCAGCAGCGGGATCCGCAGCAGCGACTCGGTGTAGGCCGCGCTGGACAGCAGGCCGAGGAAGCGGCGCTCCCCCACGACCTCGCCGTCGGGGCCGAAGGTCTTCACGCCGACGTAGTCGAGGTACGCCGGGCGGTGGATCGTGGAGCGCGAGTTGGCCTTGGCCAGGACGAGCAGCCGCTTCTCGCGGGCCTTGGCCTTGACCGCGTCGGGCAGCTTGCCGAACGCGATCGAGGTGTCGCCCTCGGAGGGGTGCTCGCGCAGGATGCCGAGACCGCTGCCGGGGACCGGCCGCAGCACGTCATCCTCGGGTCCGCCGTCGACGGAGACCCGGTCGAGGACGTACTCGCGGTAGCCGAGGAACGTGAAGTGCTCGTCGGCGAGCCAGCCGAGCAGCTCGGCGGCCTGGCGGACCTCCTCGGCCGGGAGCGGCGGCGGGTCGGACTGGAGGCCGGACACGACCTCGGCGACCCGCGCCTGCATGCCCGGCCAGTCCTGGACCGACGCGCGGACGTCGCCGAGCACGCGCAGGCAGTCGGCCACGACGTTCTCGGGGGTGTCCTCGTCCTCGCCGCTGAGGCGGCCGATCTCGATGTGCATCCAGGACTCGCGGATCGCGCCGTCGGCGGGCGCGGTCGAGCCGGAGGAGACCGGCTCGGCGGACAGCAGGCGGCCCGCCTCGTCGCGGCGTACGTCGAAGGTGGGGTGCACGACGGTGCGCACGTCGTGGAGGCCGCGGCTCAGCTCCATCGTCATCGAGTCGACGAGGAAGGGCGTGTCGTCGACGACGACCTCGACCACCGAGTGGCCGCCGGCCGACCAGCCGTTCTCGGCCACGGTCGGGGTGTAGACGCGGACCTTGGCCTGGCCCGGCGTGCGCTCGAGCGCGAGGTGGTGGTGGGAGGCGAAGGCACCGTAGACGTCGAGGTCGCTGCGGGCCGCGAGCTCCTCGGTGGCCACGTGCCGGTAGTAGGCCGGCAGCAGGGCTGGCAGCGCCTCACGGGGCGGCGCCCCTGATCCCTTCGCTGGTCCGGCTGCCGCTGCAGCCTGCTCGAAGATACGGTCCCGGTCAGCCCCCTGTGCCGAGGGCAGCGTCGTCGTTGACACAACTCGACCCTAGGACCTCGTGATCGCGCCTCACAACCGGCCGATGCGACATGATGTCTCGTATGCGATACAGCCGAGAGCTCGCCTACGACGCCCCGCCCGAGGAGGTGTTCGCGATGCTCGCGGACCCCGCCTTCCGGGAGAAGGTCGGCGCCGCCCAGGACGTCGTGTCCATCGACGTCGCCCTGACCCCGGCCGGTGCCGGCTTCACCCTGGTCAGCGACCAGGTGCAGAACACCGCCGGGCTGCCCGCGATCGCCAAGAAGATCGCGGGTGACACCACCCAGGCCGTGATCAAGGAGTCGTGGAACGACGCCACCTCCGGCACCATCGAGATCACCGCTCCCGGCAAGCCCACCAAGGCCACCGGCACGATCCGGCTCTCGGCTGCGGGCGGCGGCACGTCGTACGTCCAGGAGCTCGACGTGGTCGTCAAGGTGCCGCTCATCGCGGGCAAGCTGGAGAAGCTGATGGCCGACAACATCGACGCAGGCCTCACGACCGAGCATGCTGTGGGCGTGGCCTGGCTGAAGGGAGACCGCTGAGATGGCGACGAAGCTGAAGCACGAGATGACGTACGACGCCCCCGCGATCGAGGTCGCGGGGATGCTGTCCGACCCGGTGTTCCGCGAGACCGTGTGCCGCAACCAGCGCGCGACGTCCTACAGCGTCGAGATCGAGGGCAACGTCGACGCGAAGGCCGTGCGGATCGAGATGGAGCAGCCGACCGACAAGGTGCCGTCGTTCGCGAAGAAGTTCATCGGCGAGACCACCACGATCACGCAGACCGAGACCTGGGCGAGCCCGCTCCGGGCGACGGTCACGATCGGCATCCCCGGCAAGCCGGGCGAGATCAACGGCACCGCGACCCTGGTCGAGGTCGACGGCGTCACGAAGGAGACCGTCGAGCTCGAGATCAAGGTCAAGATCCCGCTCGTCGCCGGCAAGATCGAGGAGCTGCTCGCCAAGCTGCTCGGCAGTGCGCTGCGCGCCGAGGAGCGCACCGGCAAGGAGTGGCTCGCCGGCTAGTCGTTGTGCTGGGGCTCGTGCTCCTCCGCCTCGTCGAGGTCCTCGTCGGCCTCGGCGCGGCGGCGGACCGCGATCACGATCCCCAGCACCAGGAACGGCCCGAACGCGAGCACGATCGTCGCGATCTGCTCGACGGGGTGCAGGGCACCGAGATGCAGCGGGATCACAGGACCCATCGTCGCACTCAGTGCTGCTTGTCCTTCGCGGACCCCTTGCTCGTGGACTTCGTCGTACGGCGGCCGCGGGGCGCACGCTGCCGGCTCGCCGAGGACAGGTCGCTCAGCTCGTCGAGCGCCTCGCGCAGGCAGGCGCCGAGCACCTCGGCGTCGGGGATCCAGTCACGGTCGGCGGTGATGCCGTAGTAGACGCCGCCGTCGTACGACGTCACGCCGATCGCCAGCGGGTGCCCGGGCGTGAGCGGCGGGACGGGGTAGCTGGCGAGCATGCGGGCGCCGGCGGCGTACAGCGGGGCCTGCGGGCCGGGGACGTTGGTCACGGAGAGCTGGTAGCCGCGGCGCAGCTCTGCCGAGGCGACCCGCGATCCGATGGCGTGGAAGGTGGTCGGCGCGAAGCCGGCGATCCCCGCGAGACGGTTGGCGGCGACGCTGCGGCCGGTGTCCTTGTGGGCCTGGAACGAGTAGGACACCTGGTGCAGGCGGACCACCGGGCTCGTCTCGCCGATCGGCAGGTCGACGAAGTGGGCGGCGATCTGGCTGCCGAGCGAGGTCGCCTCGAGCTCCTCGTCGATGACCGAGACGGGGACGACGGCGCGCACCTGCCGCAGCCCGCCCATCGACTCGGACCGGGTCATCAGCCAGGCCCGGAGGGCACCGGTGACGGTGGCGAGGATGACGTCGTTGACCGTGCCGCCGTGCGCCTCGCGGATCCGGCGGTAGTCGGCGAGCCGGGTCTCGACGGTGACGACACGACGCTGCTGGGACAGCGGCCCGTTGATGACGCCGCGCGTCCTCGGGCGGCGACCGGTCGCCGCGGAGAGGAACGAGCGGGCGCGCTCGCTGCGCCGGTCGGCCGTGCGGGCCAGGGCACGCGAGCCGGTGCGGACCGTGTCGAGCAGCTCGCCGGGGTCAGTGAGGTTCTCGCGCACGGCCGCGGCCAGCAGGTTGGCCGGGTTGGGCGAGCGGCGCGGCTGCCAGTCGTCCGGCTCGAGCGCGCGCGCTTCAGGCTGCAGGTCGAGCAGCAGCTGACCGAGGTCGACGGTGTGGACGCCGTCGACCAGCGCCTGGTGGGTCTTGGAGAGCAGCGCGACCCGCCCGCCCTCGAGGCCCTCGACGAAGTAGATCTCCCACAGCGGGCGGCTGCGGTCGAGCGGACGGGACACGATCCGTGACACCAGCTCGAGGAGCTGGGCGGAGGTGCCGGGCCGCGGCAGCGCGGAGCGTCGTACGTGGAAACCGATGTCGAACTTCTCGTCGTCCACCCACACCGGGTTGGCGAGGTGCCCGGGCACCGCCTGCAGCCGCTGGCGGTAGCGCGGCACGAACGCGATCCGGTCGCGGATCAGCCCCACGAGACGGGCGTGGTCGAACGCGTCGGCGCCCTCACCGGGATCGAAGATCTCGATGGTCGCGTTGTGCTGCGGGGTCTCCGCCGACTCCTGCTCGAGGAACGTCAGGTCCCGTGGGCGTACCCGATCCACCACGTGGTTCCCCAACCTCTCTGGTCGGATCCCTGAAGCAGCGACGTCCGGCCCCATCCGGACGTCTTGGGATCACATGAGATTCTGGCAGACAACATCGATCATCCGTGGATTCGTCCGCGGATGTTCTGCGACAGGAGGAACCATGCAGCGGCTGCCACGGCGCGTGCTGGGTACGGCGTGCGCCGGGATCATGCTCCTCGGGACCGCCACGGCGTGCGGGTCCGACGAGAAGGCGGGCTCCACGGACAAGGTCGTCACGGTCGACATCACCGTCAAGAACGGCGAGATCACGCCGAAGGGCGACCGGGTCAAGGTGGCGGCCGGCCAGCCGATCGACCTCGTCGTGACCTCGGACACCGCCGGCTCGCTGCACATGCACTCCGACCCCGAGCAGGAGTTCCCCTACGACGTCGGGACCAAGACGTTCCCGATCACGATCGACCGCCCCGGCGTGATCGAGGTGGAGTCGCACGACCCGCCGCAGATCATCGTCCAGCTCGAAGTCCGATGACCCCCCTCTCCGGCACCGTCGAGGCCCATGGCATCGGCGGTCAGGCCGACCTGCCGATCTCCCTCGAGCTCGCCGTGTCCGGCGCGGTCGCCGCGCTCGTCGTGTCCTTCACCGTCCTCGTCGTCGCCTGGCAGCGTCCCCGGTACGACGGCGGGGCGCACCCCGGCCGTCCGGCCCCCGCCTGGCTGGACCGGGTCACCGGCTCCGCGGCCTTCCCGGTGGTGCTGCGCCTGGTGGGCATGGTCGTGGCGCTCTACACCGTGTTCACCGCGGTGCTCGGCCAGAACACCCTGACCAACCCGTTCTTCGGCATCTTCTACGTGTGGTGGTGGGTCGGCCTGGTCTTCACCTCCGCCCTGTTCGGCCCGGTGTGGCGCGCGATCAGCCCGGTCCGCACCATCAACGCTGCCATCGCGAAGCTCGCCGGCAGCGACCCCGACGAGGGGCTGGTCCGCTACCCGGAGCGGCTGGGGCTCTGGCCCGCGGCGCTCGGCCTGTTCGCGTTCGTGTGGCTGGAGCTGGCCTCCACCCACCCGACCGAGCTCGGCAACGTGCGGCTGTGGTGCGCGGTCTACGTCGGCGTGATGCTGATCGGCGGCGCGGTCTTCGGCAACCGCTTCTACGAGAACGCCGACCCGTTCGAGGTCTACTCCTCGCTGATCGCGAAGCTCTCGCCGTGGGCCAGGGTCGAGGGTCGACTGGTGCTGCGCAGCCCGCTGGCGAACCTGTCGACCATCGCGCCGACGCCCGGACTGGTCGGTGTCGTCGCCGTGCTGTTCGGCAGCACCGCCTTCGACTCCTTCGCGGAGTCGGCCTTCTGGGTCAAGACCTACCAGAACGCCTCGGTCAGCAAGTTCCTGCTCGACAACGTCGCACTGGTCGTCTTCTGCCTCACCGCGGGCCTGCTGTTCAGCATCGGCAGCGCCCTGACGCCCTCGCAGGCCGACGTACCGCGTCGCCAGCTGGCACGTCACTACGCCCACTCGATCGTGCCGATCGTGCTCGGCTACATCGTCGCGCACTACCTGACCCTGTTCATCGACGTCGGCACCCAGACGCTCGCGCGGGCCAGCGACCCGCTGGGCAAGGGGTGGGACATCCTCGGTACGGCGGCCGTCGAGCCGTCGTACTGGTTCTCCTACCGCCCGGAGGTGCTGGCGACGATCAAGGTGCTGGCCGTCGTGGTCGGGCACGTGGTCGCCGCCGTCGCCGCGCACGACCGGGCGCTGAGCCTCCTGCCCAAGCGGGACCAGGTCACCGGGCAGCTGCCGCTGCTGTTCGTGATGGTCGGGTTCACCGCGGGCGGGCTGTTCCTGCTGTTCAGCTCCTGATCCGCTCCTGGTCAGACCGGCGCCCGGCGGGTGCCGACGATCAGGTGGAACGCCGGCTCGCGGTGCCCCAGCGCGCGGTGGGCGACATCCAGGCCTGTCGCCTCGAGCGCCTCCACGACCTCGGCCACCGGCCGCACCGTGAAGCCGTGGCGGGCGACCGGCTGGCGCGCCATCCACGCCGGCTCGGCGATCCCGACCACCCCTCGTCCGCCCGACGCGAGCACCCGCGCCCCCTCCCGGAGGGCGAGGTCGAGGTCGTCGACGAAGTAGACGGTGTTGGTGGTGATCCACCCGTCCAGGGCGCCGTCCGCGAACGGCAGCGCCGCCATCGTCGCCTCGTGCAGCTCGAGCCGGCCGGCAGCCACGGCCTCGGCGTGCGCCTTGCGCGCGCGGGCCAGCATGTCGACCGACGGCTCGACACCGTGCACCCGGCCACCCCGGTCGGTCGCCGCCAGCAGCAGGTCGAGCCCGATCCCGCCGCCGAACCCGATGTCGGCCACGGTCTCGGTGCCGCTCAGCCCGAGCGCCTCGACGGCCGCACCCACCGGTGCCGCGTTGCCCTTGTTGAGCATCCGCGCGACCACGCCGCCGAGCGGGCCGGACGGGCCACCCAACTGCCGGGCCAGGACGCGGAACAGGACGTCGGGAACCGGGACGCGCGGCATCTGGCCACTATGACAGAGCGAGGACCGTCCGCAGGCCGTTGTCGACCTCGCGCATGAGGTGGTCGGGCACGAGCACCGGACGCCGCTTCGCCGGACCACTGCCGACGGGGGCACCGAAGTCGCACCAGTGACGTCGCCGCGCTTCACCACTCGTCGTCCGTCCCGGCCACCAGACGCGCTCCACCCTCCACGGCGAACCAGGTCGAGCTGTCGGCATCGACGACGTCGACATCACGTAGGCACTCATGCCATGGCATCGAGCAGCCGCGCGACGGCGCGGGTCAGCGCGGACTCACCGGACTCGACGAGCAGCCGGCCGGCTACCAGCGCCCGGTCGACGGCAGCCTGGTCGTCGGGCAGGAAGTGCACGTCGAGGTGGGGCCCGAAGCCGGCGAGCATGGTGACCACGTCGGCCTCGCGCCAGCCGAGGGTGGGCCGCATCCGGTTGACGACGACGCGCACCCGCGGGTCGGGGACGTGCTCGTGGAGGTCGGTGAGGGCACGGGCGAGCCGGGCCAGGCCGACCGGATCCGCAGAGCCGACGAGGACGACCTCGTCGGCGACCTCGACCGCCTCGCGGGTCAGGCCGTTGCGCTCGGGACGGGCGGTGACCTCGCCGAGGTCGGGCTCGAGGCTGAACCCGGTGTCGAGGACGACCTGGCCGTCCTGGCGGGCTCGCTCGACGATGGCGGTGAGGGTGCCGGGGCGCAGCTCGACCCAGCGGTCCGGGCGGGGCAACCCGGTCAGCACCCGCAGGTGGTCGGAGAGCCGGCGCTGCACGGTGACGAAGCGCTCGTCGAGGGTGCCGGCGCCGACCAGGCGCGCGGCCGAGAGGAGCCCGGAGACCTCGTCGAGGACGCCCAGCTGCTGCGCGACCGCGCCGCCGTGGGGGTCGGCGTCGACGAGCAGCGTGGTCAGCCCGCGGCGGGCGAGCTCGCCGGCCAGGCCGCTCGCGAGGGTGGTGCGGCCCGGCGCTCCCCCGGCTCCCCAGACGGCCAGCACCCGGCCCGCGGGACCGCCGACCGCGCTGCGTGCGGTGTCGGTGAGGTCGAGGGCGTCGAGGACGGGCGGCGCGTCGTACGACGGGACGGGGTGAGTGGGATCGGCCGGCAGTGCGGCGACCAGGTCGGCCAGCTCGGCAACCCGGTCGGCGGCCAGGACGGTGACCACGCCGATCCGGGCCGCCCGCGGTTGCGCGAGGTCGGGATCAGGCGCCACGCCGACCACGCGGACACCGTGCTGGAGCAGGTCGTCGACCACGCCGTGGTCGAGCCCGGGCAGGTCCGTCGCGACCACGGCCACGTCGGCCTGGCCGGTGCGGGCGGCCGCCATCAGGTCGGCGACGTCCACACACCGCTTGAGCAGCACCGTGGCCGGGTGCTCGGTGAGCGCGGTCAGCGCGCGGGACTCCCACGCGGCGCCGGAGGAGACCAGCAGGACGACGGTCACGCCGGCCATGCGGGCCTCACGACCGCTGCAGGATCCGGATCACCGGGTCCTGCAGGGTGCCGAGGAGCAGCTCGAACTCCGCCGCCCGGTCGTCGTCGACCGCGACGACCAGCTGGCGGGCACCGGTGACGGCGAAGGTGTCGTCGTACGCCGGTGCGGCGACGACCGTGACGCCGCTCAGCGCCGGTCCGTCGGCCTCGTCGCCGTCACTGCCCTTCGCGCCGGGTACGTCGGCCACCGGGCCCGAGCCGTCGGTCAGCCACACGTCGACCACGGAGCCCGCCGCGACATCGGGCGGCACCCGGTTGGGGTCGACCTCGAGCGGCACCCGCAGCACCGCCTCCTCGTCGGCCGGGCCGACGGCCGAGCGGGCCAGCAGCTCGCCCTCCCCGACGGCGCGGACCAGCACCAGGTCGTCGGGGACCGGCTCGTCGGCGGCGAAGTAGCGCTCCAGCGTCGCGTCGTCGGCGAAGCGCACCCGCTGGACGACGAGGTCGCCGGCCGCGACCGGCGTACCGGCGCCCCGCTCCCCTGTCATCGCCCACACCGTCACGGTGTCGTCGGCGGCCGCCAGGAGCCGTGCTCCGAGGACGACCGAACCGGTCACGAGCAGCACGCCGAGCCACAGCCGGGGATCACGCCAGGCCGGCCGCGCCACGCGTTGCGCGGCCGGAGGGACAGGCGTGCCCACGGAACTCCCGAGATCCCGAGTCACCGGGCCATCATGCAGGGCGAACCGCCCGGCGTCACCCGGCCGTCCACAGGTACGCCGTGGCCCGGGCTGCGGAGGTCGGGGCCGGATGCAACGATGGAGCCATGCCCGACCGTCCCGGCCAGCCCGGCAGCCCGCGGTTCCTGACGCTCGCCGACGTCGCCGAGGTGCTCAACACCTCGAGCGCGCAGGTCTACGCGCTGGTCCGCCGCGGCGAGCTGCCCGCCATCAAGATCGGCGGGCGCGGGCAGTGGCGGGTGGAGGCCAGCCGGCTCGAGGAGTACATCGCGCAGCAGTACCGCCACACCGAGCAGTACGTCGCCGAGCACCCCTTCGTGGAGTCCGAGGTCGACTGACGCCGGCTATCCCACCTCGCCGTCGAGGGTGACCTTGACCTTCTTCTCCTTCGAGCCACGGGTGATGGTGAACTCGATGGTCTGACCGGGCTGGTAGGTCCGGATGGCGACGATCAGCGCGGTGCCGTCGGCGACCCGGCTGCCGTTGACGTGGGTGATCACGTCGCCGCGGTGCAGGCCGGCCTTCTCGGCCGGGCTGTTCGCGATGATCTCGTCGAGCTCGGCGCCCTCGCCGGTCGGGGGGCCGCCGGTCTTCACCTTGGCGCCGATGACGGGGTACTGCGCCTTGCCGGTCTTGAGGATCTGGTCGGCGGTGACCCGGACCTGCTCGACGGGGATGGCGAAGCCGACGCCGATGTTGCCGGCCTCGGAGTCGACGGAGCCGCCGCCGGCGGTGGCGATGGCGGAGTTGACGCCGATCACCTCGCCCTTCTGGTTGACCAGCGGGCCGCCGGAGTTGCCGGGGTTGATCGCGGCGTCGGTCTGGATCGCGTCGATCCAGGACGAGTCCTCGGCCGTGGAGCCCGTGGTGACGGGGCGGTGGAGATAGCTGACGATGCCGGAGGTGACCGTGTCGGGCAGGTTCAGCGGGGAGCCGATCGCCACGACCGGCTCACCGACCTGCAGCTTGGCGGCGTACCCGAGCTTGGCGGGCTTGAGGTTGTCGTGCTTCTTCACGTAGAGCACGGCGAGGTCGTAGATCGGGCTGCGGCCGACCACCTCGGCGTCGTACCGGTTGTGGTCGTGGTCGACCACGACGATCGGCCCGGTGTCCTTGGCGGCCTCGGCGACGACGTGGTTGTTGGTGACGATGTGGCCGTCGCCGTCCATCACCCAGCCGGAGCCGGTCGCGCCGGCGGCCTCGCCGCCGTACTCGGCGATGATCTGGACCGTGCTCGGGAGCACCGCCTGGGCGACGTCGGCGACCGAGCCGGGCGCCGCGAGCGGCGGGTCCTTCTCGAGGTCGACGCCGGCGAGGCCGTCGCCGGAGTAGCCGGGGCCGTCCGGGGAGTCGCCGGAGATCGCGTCGTAGGCGAGCGCGCCGAGCAGGCCGCCACCGAGGCCGACGACCAGCGCGATCGCGGCCACGACCGGGATCACCCAGCCGGCGAGCTTCGCGCCGCTGCGCTGGGCGTTCGGAGCGGGCATCCGCACGGTCAGGTCGGGCGCAGCGGGGGGTACGGGGCCGGGCACCGGCGGGGGCGGCATCAGCGAGGGGGCCAGACCCGGCAGCGGGGTGGTCGGCTCCGGGGCCGCGTCCGGCAGCGGCGCGACGCCGGGCGACGGCGGCGCCCACTGGGTGTGGGTCGGCTCGGGAGCAGGCTCCGGCTCCGCGGTGGTCTCGGACGACGGCACGTCGAGCGGCGCCAGGGGCGCGAGCGGCTCGGTGGGCTCGTGGTCGGGGTCGTGCGCGTCGGTCACGGGACCATCATGTCCGATCGCACCACACCGACCCGCGGCAGGGACGCAGGCTGGCTACGGGAGCATCCGGCGCAGCGGCACGGTGACGAACGGTCCGCGCACAGGGGTCCGGGCAGTCCCCGACGTCCCGCCCGTCCCGGTCGGGCCCGAGGGCGACGGCACGGTCGTGTTGATCTGCGTGGCCGGGGGTCGACGGTCGGCGGGCGGGGTGGATCCCGGCGCGAACCCGAGCGCGAGCACGCCGAGCATGGCCGCGCCGATGGCGCTGCCGCCGATCATCACCGCGCCCGTCGTACGACGGTGCGGAGCGTGCCGCTCCGGGCCCAGCAGCGCCTCACCGGGCGGCATGCTGAGGAGGGAGCCCTTGAGGTCGGAGGACGCGCCGCGCTCGGCGCCGCACAGCCCGGCGAGCCGGGTCTTGACCCAGCCCTCGCGCTCGACGAGGTCACGGCACGCGTGGCAGGCGTAGACGTGGGCCCACGCCTCCTCGGTGTCCCGAGCCGAGAGCTGTCCGTCGAGGAGCGCGCTCACCCGGTTGCCGAGGTGGCCGATCACGTCGCGACTCCCCCGCCGACGGCGAGCGGCGCGGGCCCGGCGTACCGGGTGCGGCCGGCCGCAGGGGCACGGTGGGCGAGCGCGGAGCGCAGCAGGGCGCGACCGCGGTGGATCCGGGAGCGGACGGTGCCGAGCTTGGCACCGAGGATCTCGGCGATCTCCTCGTAGCTGAGGCCCTCGATGTCGCACAGCACGACGGCGGCGCGGAAGTCCGGGGGCAGGGAGGCCAGCGCGGCGGCGACGTCGTCGTCGAACATCTGGTCGGTGTACGCCAGGTCGGGCGCGGGCGAGGCGCTCGCGAGCCGGGCGGCGCGCTC
Source organism: Nocardioides sp. F233 (assembly GCF_057813895.1). Taxonomy (NCBI): domain Bacteria; kingdom Bacillati; phylum Actinomycetota; class Actinomycetes; order Propionibacteriales; family Nocardioidaceae; genus Nocardioides; species Nocardioides sp. F233. The sequence goes on along the minus strand of NZ_JBVASH010000002.1, from coordinate 277,516 downwards.
GTCGGAGAGCGCGTCGAAGCGGATCCGCTGCTTGCGGCGGGCCTGGTCGAGGAACAGGTTCGTGGTGATCCGGTGCAGCCAGCCCTCGAACGTGCCGGGGGTGTAGGTGTGCAGCGAGCGGAAGACGCGCACGAAGACCTCCTGGGTGAGGTCCTCCGCGTCGTGGCGGTTGCCGGTCAGGCGCAGCGCCAGGCGGTAGACGCGGTCGGAGTGCTCCTCGACGATGGTTCCCCAGTCCAGGTCGGACCGCCCCTGCCCGGTGGGCTGGGGATGGGGATCGACGGGCTCCTTCATGGTGGCCTTCTTCCGCTGGATCAGTGCCAAGTGGCCTGGCTCCTCTCACCGTAGGGGTGGGAACTGAGCGTTCCCTGTGAACTCCCCCATCATTGGCCAACAACGATCGGCAACGATCGGGTGTTCCCGGCGACGGTCCACGGTCCCGGGCCTGCTCCACACTAGGGTGAGCCCGTGGCCCCGACACCGATCAACGCTGCCAGCTGGACCTTCGCCGACACCTATGTCGCGGAGGACGACGTCCTCGCCGCGGCGCGCACGCGCGCCGAGGAGGTCGGCGTGACCCCGATCGGCGCCGGCACCGGAGCCACCCTGCGCTTCCTCGCCGCGGCCCTCGAGGCGCGCGCGGTGGTCGAGATCGGCACCGGCACCGGCGTCTCCGGCGTCTGGCTGCTGCGGGGCATGCGCCCCGACGGCGTGCTGACCACGGTCGACGTGGAGGCCGAGCACCAGCGCCTGGCCAAGGAGTCGTTCAAGGACGCCGGCGTCGCGCCGCAGCGGGTCCGCACGATCGCGGGCTCCGCGCTCGACGTCCTCCCCCGGCTGACCGACGGCCACTACGACATCGTGTTCGCCGACGGCGACAAGCGGGAGTACGGCGCCTACCTGTCCGAGGCGCTGCGCCTGCTCCGCCCCGGCGGTGTGGTCGCGTTCGACAACGCCCTGTGGCACGACCGCGTCGCCGACCCGGCCCAGCGCGACGACGAGACGGCCGCGATCCGCGAGCTCGTGCAGCAGGTCGCGGCCACCGACGGCCTGGTCCCCGCACTGCTGCCCGTCGGTGACGGTCTGCTGGTCGCCAAGAAGGAGTGGGTCCCGGAAGCGGACTGACCGGCCACCGCCCTGCTCGCCCCTCGCGGGGCAGTGGGCCGAGTGGTAGGAAGGGGGTGAGCCTCGGCCCCCGAGCCGGCCAGGAGAAACGAGTGCGCCATGACCAGCACCGAGACCACCGTGCCGCGACACCTCCTCGAGGAGCTCGAGCCCGTCGTGGCGGCCAACCTCGACCGGCACCTCGCGATCGCGCAGGAGTGGCACCCGCACGACTACATCCCGTGGAGTCGTGGTCGTGACTTCGCGATGCTCGGCGGCGAGGACTACGCCCCCGAGCAGTCCGAGCTCTCGGAGGTCGCCAAGGCGGCGATGTTCACCAACCTCCTGACCGAGGACAACCTGCCGTCGTACCACCGCGAGATCGCCACCCGTTTCGGCCGGGACGGCGCCTGGGGCACCTGGGTCGGGCGGTGGACCGCGGAGGAGAACCGGCACGGCATCGCCCTGCGCGACTACCTCGTCGTGACGCGCGGCGTGGACCCGGTCGAGCTCGAGCGGGCGCGGATGGACTACATGACCACCGGCTACGACTCAGGCGACAAGACCGCGCTCGAGGCGGTCGCCTACGTCTCGTTCCAGGAGCTCGCCACCCGGGTCTCGCACCGCAACACCGGCAAGGCCACCGGCGATCCGATCGCGGACACCCTGCTCGCGCGGATCGCCAAGGACGAGAACCTGCACATGATCTTCTACCGCAACATCGTCGCGGCGGCGCTGGACATCGCGCCCGACGAGACCATGCGCGCGATCGCCGACGAGGTGATCGGCTTCGAGATGCCGGGCGCCACGATGGCCGGGTTCCGCCGCAGCTCGATGATGATCGCCAAGGCGGGCATCTACGACCTGCGCCTGCACCACGACGAGGTGATCATGCCCGTACTGCGCCACTGGGACGTCTTCGCCCGCTCCGGGCTCGGCCCCGTCGGCGAGCAGGCACGCGAGGAGCTGGGCACCTTCCTCGCGGCGCTCGACGAGCAGGCGACCGCCTTCGTCGACCGGCGCGCGGAGCAACGTGCCCGGCAGGCAGCGAGCTCCGGGGAGCCGCAGGTCATCGTGACCTGAGCGTGCGCATCAGCCTGGCTCAGGCGCCGATCCCCGCCACCGGGTCGGGCGAACCGAGCCAGGACAGCAGCAGCCGGGAGCCGAAGCCCGAGGGACCGACGGTCCACTCGTGCCACTCCTTCTCCACGTCGCCGACCGAGGCGATGTCGAGGTGCGCCCACGGCACGTCGCCGACGAACGGCTGCAGGAACAGCGCGGCCGTGATCGCACCGGGACCGCCGGGGTCGTTGGACGCGTCGGCGACCTTCGAGGCGAGCTTGTCCTCGTAGCCGCGGTAGAGCGGGAAGCGCCACAGCGGCTCCCCGGCCCGGGCGCCGGCCGCGTCGAGCGCAGCGGCGAGGGCGTCGTCGTTGGCGAACAGGCCACCGACCTGCTGGCCGAGCGCGACCTTCACCGCACCGGTCAGGGTGGCGACGTCGACGACGACGGCGGGGTCGAGCTCGGCGACGGCGTACGCCAGGGCGTCGGCGAGGACCAGGCGGCCCTCGGCGTCGGTGTTGCCGACCTCGGTGGTGCGACCGCCGAGGTGGGTGATCACGTCGCCGGGGCGCAGCGCGCTGCCGGAGATGGCGTTCTCGGCGGCGGCGACCAGACCGATCACGCGGACCGGGCAGTCGACGTCGGCGAGGGCGGCCATGGTCGCCAGGACCACGGCACCGCCGGTCATGTCGCGCTTCATCGAGCCCATCGAGGCGGCGGGCTTGATCGACAGGCCGCCGGTGTCGAAGGTGATGCCCTTGCCGACGAGGACGACGACCGGGAGCTTCTTCGCCGCACGGGCCGAGACCCCGGCCGGCGTGTAGTCGAGGCGGATCAGGCGCGGCGGCGTCGCGGAGGCGGCGCCGACGGCGAGGATGCCGCCGAAGCCGTCGCGGGCGAGGTCACCCTCGTCCCAGATGCGTACGTCGAGCCCGCTCGCCTCGGCGATCTCCTCGGCCTGCGTGGCCAGCCAGGCGGGGTTCTTCAGGTTCGACGGCACGGTCGCCAGCAGCCGGGAGCGCCAGCCGGCGCCTCCGAGGGCGACGGCACGCTCCAGGGCGGCACGGTCGGTGCCGGCGGCGGACAGCACCACCCGTCGTACGGGATGGTGCTCGGGGCCGGTCGAGCGCCAGTGGAAGACGAACGAGCCGAGCATGGTGCCGGCCACGAACGCCTCGAGCGCGATCGGGTCGTCGAGCGAGGTGTCCTCGGCGACGGCCGGGATCGAGGTGACGACGGCGGCGCGGTCGCGCGCGGCCTTGGCCATCGCGGCGCCCGCACGGCGCAGGTCGATCGGGCGCGCGGCGCCCACCCCGATCAGCAGGACCACGCGCAGGGCCGGGTTGGCCGGCGTACCTTCCGGCACGGGCACGAGCGCCACCTCACCGCTGGCACCGGTCAGGCCGTGCACCTCGGCGATGCCGACGAGGTCCAGGCCGAGCTCGTCGGCGAGCTCCGCGGCACCCGGGCCGAGCAGCAGGCCTCCGTCGTCACCCGGCAGCACCGGGAGCGCGACGACGTCAACGCCCTTGATGGCGCCGGGGAGCAGCTCGCTCGCAGCGAACTCGGGAGGTGAGACCTGACCCGGCAGGACCGGGCCTGCGTCAGCCGATGACATTCTGGAGCGCGTCACCGAGGGCGGCAGCCTCCTCAGCATTGAGCTCGACCACGAGCCGGCCACCACCTTCGAGCGGGACGCGCATCACGATGCCGCGACCCTCCTTGGTGACCTCGAGCGGACCGTCGCCGGTCCGAGGCTTCATCGCCGCCATGCGGCACCCCTCTTCCACTAACTCTGCGAGCCGCCGGAGCCCTGTGCCACCGACTGTGCGCAGGATCATTATTCCCCATGCCCCACCAGCCGCGCAGTCGAGGGATGATGCTCGTCAGGTGTCGGCTGCCAGCACCGCGTCCACGAACTCGATGACGCTGTCGTGCTCGTCGCCGTCGAAACGGGCCATGGCGCGGCCTATCGGGTCCTCGACCCGGCCGGAGGGCAGGGCCACGACCGGCACGCCGTCGGACCCGCTGCCGGTCGACCAGGCGGCACCGGGCACGGCCCGGACCAGGACCTCACCGAGGTAGGCGCCGGCCGCCCAGACGTCGGCCTGGTCGGCCGCGGCGCCGCGGCCGGGGCGACGCGACCACTGGTCGAGCGAGGACTCCACCTGGTCGACGCTCTCGGCGGAGAAGTCGAGGATGTCGGTGCCAGCGGGGTGGTCGGCCGCCCACTTCTCGGCGACCACGCGGACCAGGCCGGCGGGGGCCGGTCCACCGTCCGGCACGACGTCAGGACGGTCGCCCTCCATCTCGCGAGCCAGCCGGGAGAGGAGCAGGTCGACCTCGGACATCCGGTAGCCGCGCAGCGCGAGCGAGAAGCGCACCCGACGCAGGTCCTCGGCCCGCACGGGGCGGGCGGCGGGGACGAGGGCGTCCGGCCGGTCGTCGTACGCCGGCGCCATCGGCTCCCCGCGCCCGGAGGCGAGGAGCGCGACCCCGCCCATTGCGAGCACGATGAGGACGGCGAACACCCACATCATCGGATGGGACATCGACACCTCAGCCGTGCTTCTCGCGGGCCGCGACCATCAGCGCCACGGCCTCGTCGACGTCGTCGGTGAGGGTGAGCATGTCGAGGTCCGACTGCTTGATGCGGGCGTCCTCGAGCATCGATCCCTGCAACCAGTCGAGCAGGCCCCGCCAGTGCTCGACGCCCATGAGGACGATCGGGAACTGGGTGATCTTGAGGGTCTGCGCGAGCGTCATCGCCTCGAACAGCTCATCGAGGGTGCCGAGACCGCCGGGCAGCACGATGTAGCCCTGGCTGTACTTCACGAACATCATCTTGCGCACGAAGAAGTAGCGGAAGTTGAGCCCGAATCCGACGTAGTCGTTGAGCTTGGCCTCCCAGGGCAGCTCGATGCCGAGGCCGATGCTCTCGCCGCCGGCCTCCGTCGCGCCCTTGTTGGCGGCCTCCATCGCGCCGGGCCCGCCGCCCGTGATGACCGCGAAGCCGGCCTTCGCCAGAGCGCTGCCGACCCGCACCCCGATGTCGTACGCCGGGTGCGTGGCCGGGATCCGCGCCGAGCCGAACACGGAGATCGCCGGGCCCACCTCGGCGAGGTCGTTGAAGCCCTCGACGAACTCGGCCTGGATCTTCAGCACCCGCCAGGGGTCGGTGTGCACCCAGTCGGCGTCCCCGGTGCTGTCGAGCAGCCGCTGGTCGGTGGTGGATCCCTCGGGTCGGCCCACGCTCGGGCGAGGTCCGGGTCCGCTGCGCCTGGTCATGCCTGCTCCTCCTGGGGCTTGGTGAGCCACTGCCGCAGCTGCTGCTCGCAGCGCACGATCTGGGCAACCTCGACGTGCTCGTCCTGCTTGTGGGCCAGCATCGGGTCACCGGGGCCGTAGTTGACGGCCGGCACGCCGAGGACGGTGAACCGGGCGACGTCGGTCCAGCCGAACTTCGGGGCGACCTGTCCGCCGACCGCCTCGACGAACGCCTTCGCAGCGGGCCGCTCCAGGCCGGGCAGCGCACCGGGAGCGGTGTCGGTCAGCGTGATCTCGAAGCCGGCGAAGAAGTCCTCGACGAAGGCCAGCGCCTCGGCCTCGGAGCGGTCGGGGGCGAAGCGGAAGTTGACCGTGACCACGCACTCGTCGGGGATCACGTTGCCGGCGACGCCGCCCTTGATGCCGACGGCGTTGAGGCCCTCGTGGTACTCCAGTCCGTCGATGACCGGCGTCCGCGCCTCATACGCGTTGAGCCGGGTGAGGATCTCGGCTGCCCCGTGGATCGCGTTGACCCCGCGCCAGCTGCGCGCGGAGTGGGCCCGCTCGCCGCGGGTGCGGACCTCGACACGCAACGTGCCCTGGCAGCCCGCCTCGACGCCGGCGTTGGACGGCTCCATCAGGATCGCGAAGTCGGCCTCGAGCAGGTCGGGGTCGGACTCCCCCAGCAGCCGCAGGCCGTTGTGCAGCGACTCGATCTCCTCGGCCTCGTAGAGCACGTACGTCACGTCGTGGACCGGCTCGGCCACGGTGGCGGCGAGCCTGAGGATGACGGCGTCGCCACCCTTCATGTCGCAGGTACCGAGGCCGTGCAGGACGCCCGCTGTCTCGTCGTACCGGCTCGGGAAGTTGTCGTTGACCGGCACCGTGTCGAGGTGACCGGCGATCACGACGCGGCTGGGGCGGCCGAGGTCGGTGCGCGCCACGACGGTGTGACCGCGGCGGGTGACCGTGAGGTGCGGCAGCGCCTGCAGCGCGGCCTCGACCGCGTCGGCGATCTCCTGCTCGTCGCGGCTGACCGACTCGATGTCGACCAGCTGGCGGGTCAGGGTGACGACGTCGGTGGTCAGGTCGAGCGGGATCGTTGAGCCGGGCACGGGTGACAGTCAACCAGCGTGCCGGGCATCACGCGCCGTCCGGTGCCTCGTGCCGCGAGGCCACGATCTGAGCCGACCCGGCACAAACTGGCTCGCATCTTGTGCCGACCCGGCAGAAAGTGGCCCGAGCACGGGCCAGTTCGTGCCGGGTCGGCGTGTTTTCGCGGCCAGTTCGTGCCGGGTCGGCGTGTTTCGCGGGCCAGCTTGTGCCGGGTCAGCGTGGGGTCAGGCCAGCTCGACCGCGATCGCCGCCTTCTCCCCGTCGCCGACGACGACCTCGGTGGCGCCGGCGGGCGCCTCCTCGGTCACGGTGTACGACGTCGCGAGGGTCTCCCCCGCGATCAGCGCCTCGTGGGTGCGAGCCGCGGCGAGCACCGGCGCCGGGCCGGAGACCACGAGCTCGATCCGGTCGGTGACCTGGAAGTCGGCATCGCGACGCGCCTGCTGGACGGCGCGGACCAGGTCGCGGGCCAGGCCCTCCTCGGCGAGCTCGGGGGTGACGACCGTGTCGAGGACGACGAAGCCACCGCCCGGCAGCATGCCGGTGGCGGTGCCCTCGGCGGCGGCGCCGGCGACGGTCTCGAGCGTGTACTCGCCCTCGGCCAGGGCCAGTCCGCCCGCGACCACGGCACCGGAGGCGTCGACCGACCAGTCGCCGGACTTCGAGCCCTTGATGGCGAGCTGGACGTCCTTGCCGAGGCGGGGGCCGGCGGCACGGGCGTTGACGGAGAGCTTCTGCTCGACGCCGTAGCCGGCGGCCTCGTCGGAGTCCGCACCCACGAGCCGCACCGACTTGAGGTTCAGCTCGTCGGCGACGATCGCGGCGAACGGCTCCAGCGCGGTCGGGTCGGACACGACGACGGTCAGGCCGGACAGCGGCAGCCGGTTGCGGAGCTTGGCGGCCTTGCGCAGCGCGGACGTCGTCGAGCAGACCTCGCGCACCTCGTCCATCGCCGCGACCAGGGCGTCATCGGACGGCAGCGCCGAGACGTCGGGCCAGTCGGCGAGGTGCACCGAGCGGCCGCCGGTCAGGCCGCGCCAGATCTCCTCGGTGGTCAGCGGCAGCAGCGGCGCGATGGCGCGGCAGACCACGTCGAGGACGGTGGCGAGGGTCTCGAACGCCTCCGGCTTGCCCTCCCAGAACCGCTCACGGGAGCGGCGGACGTACCAGTTGGTCAGCACGTCGAGGAAGGACCGGGTGGTCTCGCAGGCGTCGGCGATGGCGTAGGCGTCCATCTCGCCGGTGAGCTTCTCGACGTACTGCCGGGTCTTGGCCAGCAGGTAGCGGTCGAGCGGGTCGGTCGAGTCGGTGCGACCGGTGGCGGTGTACTGCTCGGCGTTGGCGTACAGCGCGAAGAAGTACCACGTGTTCCACAGCGGGATCATCACCTGGCGCACGGCGTCGCGGATGCCCTGCTCGGTGACGACCAGGTTGCCGCCGCGCAGGATCGGCGAGGCCATCAGGAACCAGCGCATCGCGTCGGCGCCGTCGCGGTCGAAGACCTCGGAGACGTCGGGGTAGTTGCGCAGCGACTTCGACATCTTGTTGCCGTCGGAGCCGAGCACGATGCCGTGGCTGATGCACGACGAGAACGCCGGCTTGTCGAAGAGCGCCGTGGCCAGGATGTGCAGCGTGTAGAACCAGCCGCGGGTCTGGCCGATGTACTCGACGATGAAGTCGGCCGGGAAGTGGTTCTCGAACCACTCCTTGTTCTCGAACGGGTAGTGCACCTGCCCGAAGCTCATCGAGCCCGAGTCGAACCACACGTCGAGGACGTCGGCGACGCGGCGCATCGTCGACTGCCCGGTCGGGTCGTCCGGGTTGGGCCGGGTCAGGTCGTCGACCCAGGGCCGGTGCAGGTCGGGCTGGCCCTGCGCGTTGAGCGGCAGCCGCCCGAAGTCGCGCTCGATCTCCTCGAAGGAGCCGTAGACGTCGATGCGGGGGTAGGCCTCGTCGTCCGACTTCCACACCGGAACGGGCGAGCCCCAGAACCGGTTGCGGGTGATCGACCAGTCGCGGGCGTTGTCGACCCACTTGCCGAACTGGCCGTCCTTGATGTGCTCGGGGACCCAGCGGATCTCCTGGTTGAGCTCGGCCATCCGCTTCTTGAAGGCGGTGACCTCGACGAACCAGCTGCTGACGCCCTTGTAGATCAGGGGCTCGCGGCAGCGCCAGCAGTGCGGGTACGAGTGGTCGTAGGTCTCGCGGCGCAGCAGCACGGTGCCGGGCGTGACCGCACCGGTGCGGGCCTTGAGGTCCTCGATGATGTGCGGGTTGGCGTCGAAGACCAGCATCCCGGCGTACTCGGTGACGGGCGCGGTGAACCGGCCGTCCTTGCCGACCGGCATGACCGGCTCGATGCCCTCGCGGTCGGTCACCTCCTTGTCGACCTCACCGAACGCGCCGGCGCTGTGCACCAGGCCGGAACCGTCGGTCGTGGTGACCGCGTCGTCGGCGGCGACGACGCGGAAGGCGTTCTCGTGGTCCGCGAAGTAGGAGAAGGGCGGCGCGTAGACGAGCCCGAGCAGGTCGGATCCCTTGCCCCGCCAGGTGATCGTGGGCTCGTCGCCGAGCTCGCGGGCGTACGCCGCCAGCCGGGCCTCGGCCAGCACGAACCGCTCGCCGTCGTGCTCGGCGACGACGTAGTCGATGTCGGAGCCGACCATCACCGCGAGGTTGCTGGGCAGGGTCCACGGGGTCGTGGTCCAGATCAGCAGCTTGGCGCCCTGGAAGTCACCGGGCGTGGTGACCTCGAAGCCGACGGTGACCGCCGGGTCCTGCCGCATCTGGTAGACGTCGTCGTCCATCCGCAGCTCGTGGTTGGACAGCGGGGTCTCGTCGTTCCAGCAGTAGGGCAGGACGCGGAAGCCCTCGTAGACCAGGCCCTTGTCGAAGAGGCTCTTGAAGGCCCACAGCACCGACTCCATGAACTCGGGGTTCATGGTCTTGTAGTCGTTGTCGAAGTCGACCCAGCGTGCCTGGCGGGTGACGTAGTCGCGCCACTCGCCGGAGTACTTGAGCACCGACGCTCGACAGGCGTCGTTGAACTTGTCGATGCCCATCTCGACGATCTCGTCGGTGGTCTTGATGCCGTTGAGGCGCATCGCCTCGAGCTCGGCCGGCAGGCCGTGGGTGTCCCAGCCGAAGCGGCGCTCGACGCGCTTGCCGCGCAACGTCTGGTAGCGCGGCACGATGTCCTTGACGTACCCGGTCAGCAGGTGGCCGTAGTGCGGCAGGCCGTTGGCGAACGGCGGGCCGTCGTAGAAGACGAACTCGTTCTCGCCATTGGTGCCGGGGTCGCGCTGCTCGACGCTCGCGCGGAAGGTGTCGTCCTCGGCCCAGTAGGCGAGCACGCCCTCCTCGATGCGGGGGAACCGCGGCGAGCTCGGGACGGCACCCTGGCCGGCGGTCGGGTCGGTGGTGACCTTCGGATAGGTCATCGGGTTTCGGTCTCCTGCGTCGTCGTTGCTGACACGAGGACGACGTCTGCCGCGGTACCACCTCGCTTGCCGCCCGCCGACTGCTCGGAACGACCGCTCGTTCAGGGCTGTGACGGGCCTGCCCGCCGGGTTCTAGTTGCCCCCACCGGCTGGTGGTGGCTTTCTTCCCGGAGCTCGCCGCTGATGACGGCTCGAACGCTGTGCCCCAAGCGTACGGCGACCGGCCGCCGTACGGGAAACCGGATTGCGTGCGGGCCTACGGTGAGTCCATGACCGGCGAGCTGGCTAACCTGCGCGACTACCTCACCCACTACCGCGAGACCCTCGAGCGCAAGTGCGCCGGGCTGACGCCGGAGCAGCTGGCGACGCGCTCGGTGCCGCCGAGCTCGATGAGCCTGCTGGGCATGGTCCGGCACCTGGCGCGGGTCGAGCACTTCTGGTTCCAGCGGGCGCTGGTCGAGGTCGAGGGCGAGCGCCTGTACGACGACGGGGACGCCGGGTTCGCCGTCGTCGAGCCGACCGAGTCGGCCGTGACCGAGGCCTGGGCGGCCTGGCGCCAGCAGGTCACGCTGGCCGACGCGTGGCTGGACCGGCTCACCGACGAGGGCCTGGGCCAGGTGGTGACCTTCCGCCAGGGCACCGAGACCTCCAGCATCCGCGACATCCTGCTGCACATGGTCGAGGAGTACGCCCGCCACTGCGGGCACGCCGACCTGCTGCGCGAGTGCATCGACGGTGTGACGGGCGAGTGAGGTCCCGATGACCGACCGGACCGGCGAGCTGGCGAACTACCGCGACTACCTCGACCACTACCGCTCGACGCTGGAGCAGACCTGCTCCGGGCTGGACCCCGAGCAGCTGGCGACCCGATCGGTCCCGCCGAGCACGATGAGCCTGCTCGGACTGGTCCGGCACCTGGCCTTCGTCGAGCACGCCTGGTTCCAGCGGGCGCTGCAGGGCAACCTCGACGAAGCCCGCCCGTTCAAGGATCCGGCCGACCACGACCTCGACTTCAACGGTGCCCTCGGCACCCAGGAGTGCGTCGACGAGGCCTTCACCGAGTGGCGCCGCCAGGTGGCGCGCGCCGACGCGTGGCTCGACGCCCAGGACGACGCCGGCATGGCGCGGGTCGTCGTCTACAACAGCGACGGGGCGACCACACCGGTGCGCGACGTCCTCGTGCACATGGTCGAGGAGTACGCGCGGCACTGCGGGCACGCCGACCTGCTGCGCGAGTGCATCGACGGGGTCACCAGCAGCTGACCGGCGTGACCACTGCCACGTCGTCGCTGTCCCCGCGCTCCGGCACGATGGAGAGGTGAGCCACCTCCTCGACGACGCCGTCGTGTCCGAGCCCCTCGGCGACGGCGTGCACCGGGTCCAGGTCACCGCCGACTGGAACACCGCCAACCAGACCCCGAACGGCGGCTACGTGCTGGCGCTGCTGCAGCACGCCGTGCTCCAGGAGTCGGCCCACCCGGACGCGCTGAGCATCTCGATCACCTACTTCCGTCCGGCCCTCCCCGGTCCGGCCGACGTCCGGGTCCGCGAGGTCCGCAAGGGTCGCCGCGTGTCGACGTACGACGCCGTGCTGGTCCAGGGCGACAAGGAGGTCGCGCACGCCGTCGTGAGCACCCACGACTGGGACGCGACCGGGTCTGTCGAGCACACCCCGCACGCCGCGCCCGTCGTACCGCCTCCCGAGGAGTGCGCCGACGCGAGCGAGCTCATCCCGGCCGGGATGGTGCCGATCCTCGACCGCTACAGCTACCGTGCCCCGGTCGTCGCCGGCTGGCTGCGCGGCGAGCCCACCGGCGTCACCGAGTCGCTGTGCTGGATCCGCGCGGTCGACGAGCGCCCGGTCGACGCGCTGCTGGCCGGCGCGATGATCGACGCGTTCCCGCCGGTGACCGCCGAGATCGGGCACCTCGCGTCGGCCACCATCCAGCTCACCGTCCACTACCGCCGGCGCCCCGAGACGGTGTGGGCGCTGGGCCACGTCGTCACCCGCCACGTCATCGCGGGCTACCACGACGAGGACGTCGAGCTGTGGGACGAGCAGGGCCGCCTGATTGCGCAGGGGCGCCAGCTGGCGATCCTCGCCGAGGGCTGAGCCGCGCAACCGGAGTCACGCCGGGCCGCATAGAATCTCCTCACGTGACTGCCGCTTGGGGCTTCGGCCTGACGACCTACGCCGCCGACCAGACCGTTCTCGACACCTGGTTCCCCGCCCCCGCGCTGGGCGAGAAGCCCGCCGACGCGCAGGCTCCCGCCGAGCTGGTCGCGCTCGAGGGCGCCGACGAGGCGCGCGGCGTCACCCGCAAGGTCAACCTGGTCGAGATCGCCGACCTCGCGGACGCTCCCGCCGACACCGTCGACGTGTGGCTGCGCCTGCACCTGCTCTCGTCGCGGCTGGTCCAGCCGCACGGGCAGAACCTCGACGGCGTCTTCGGCCTGCTGACCAACGTGGTGTGGACCTCCGCCGGCCCGTGCGCGGTCGAGGGCTTCGAGCTCACCCGCCTGCGGCTGCAGGCTGCCGGCCAGCACGTCACCGTGTACGGCGTCGACAAGTTCCCGCGCCTGGTCGACTACGTGATCCCGACGGGTGTCCGGATCGCCGACGCCGACCGGGTCCGCCTCGGCGCGCACCTCGCCTCGGGCACGACCGTCATGCACGAGGGCTTCGTGAACTTCAACGCCGGCACGCTCGGCACCTCGATGGTCGAGGGCCGGATCTCGGCGGGTGTCGTCGTGGGTGACGGCTCCGACATCGGTGGCGGCGCCTCGATCATGGGCACCCTGTCCGGCGGCGGCAAGCAGGTCATCTCGGTCGGCCAGCGCTGCCTGCTCGGCGCCAACGCCGGCATCGGCATCTCGCTCGGCGACGACTGCGTCGTCGAGGCGGGCTGCTACGTCACCGCCGGCACCAAGGTCACCGTGCTCGAGCCCGGCAAGGACGCCCGGGTCGTGAAGGCCGCCGACCTGTCCGGCGCCAGCAACGTGCTGTTCCGCCGCAACTCCGTCTCCGGCACGATCGAGGCCGTTCCGTGGCAGGGCGAGGGCATCGCCCTGAACGCCGCGCTGCACGCCAACTGAGCGCGCTGCTCGTCGCACCTCCGCGTCACCACCGCCCACGCACACTGGTCCCGTGAAGCGCAGGGTGTGGGGCGTCGTCGTCGCCGTCACGGTCCTCGCGACCGTGGTGGCGATCGGCATCGGCGTGCTCCGGGCCACTGACGAGCTGGTCGGCGGCCCGAGCGGTGACTGCACGGTCACCGTCGCCGGCCACACCGTCGACATCAGCGGCGAGCAGGCCGAGAACGCGGCGCTGATCGCGTCGATCGCCGTACGCCGCGGGCTGCCCGCCCGGGCGACGTCGATCGCGCTCGCGACGGCCTACCAGGAGTCGAAGCTGCAGAACATCGACTACGGGGACCGCGACTCGCTCGGCCTGTTCCAGCAGCGCCCGTCGCAGGGCTGGGGCACCCGCAAGCAGATCCTGGACCCGGAGTACGCGACCAATGCGTTCTACGACGCGCTGGTGAAGGTCGACGGCTACCAGACCATGGAGATCACGGTCGCAGCCCAGAGGGTGCAGCGCTCCGCCTTCCCCGACGCGTACGCCGACCACGAGGCCGACGGGCGCGCGCTGGCCTCCGCGCTGTCCGGCCACTCCCCCGCCACGTTCAGCTGCGACCTCGCGGGGGGCGCCCCGTCGGCCGACGCCGAGCTCACCGGGACCGGGCTGACGCCGCGGGCCGACGCGGTGCGCAAGGAGCTGCTGACCCGCTTCGGGCGGCTGAGCTTCGGCGAGAACCGCACCAGTGGTCGCGGCGTGGACGTCGTCGCTGCGCAGGGCCGGGCGGGCATGGCGCGGGGCTGGGCGATCGCGCACTGGACGGTCGCGAACGCCGCGCGGCTCGAGGTCCGCACCGTGAGCTTCGACGGCATGGTGTGGACCGCCGGCCGCGAGGGGTGGCGCGCGAACGACGCGGCCGACGACCGCGGCCAGGTGCACATCGACGTCTTCAGGTGACCACCTCCCAGGTCAGCGGCACGACCGGGTCCGGCACGTAGCTGCAGCAGGCGCCGGTCCGCACGGCCCGGCTCAGGTGTCCGCCGAGCTCGGGGTGCACCTCGGCGACCCGCGCGAGCGCGTAGCGCAGCGACCGGGTCACACTGGTCCGCGCCCTCTCGGCGGTGCCGCCGGTGAGCCGTGCCCGACCGCCGAGCCCGACCGCGCCGGCGAGCTCGGCGAGCAGGTACTCCCGGTCCCGCTCGGCCAGCTGCCGCCGCGCTTCGTCGTGGTCGCGCGCGGCCTCGGCCAGGTCGTCCTCGACCTCCCCCAGCCGCCGTCGGTACGACGCCCGTGCCTCGTCGTCCAGCACGGGCAGCCCCGGCTCGACCACCCCCGCGCCGGACAGGTCGAGCGCGTGGACCTCCCGCCCCGGGCTGGCCAGCAGGACGGCGAGCAGCTGCACGCCCTTGAGGTCGGGCAGCCAGGCCTCGACGCCGTCGTACCCGAGGCGCCAGCGGTCGCCGTCGCGCGTCAGGGTCGCCGTGCGACGGGCCGTCGGCGTGATCCGATCGCGACCGCCCAGCAGGTGCGCCGCCTCCGCGACCCGGCCGACGGCGCCGAAGGAAGCGAAGGCCGCGGCCGCAGCCTCCCACTCGAGGCGAGCCAGGTCGTCGTCACCGCACGCGCGGTGGGCGTGGCCGAGGACGAGACGCGCGCACGCGGCGTCGTACGGCGCGGCCAGGTCCGCCCACGCCACGACGGCGGTGCGGGCGGGGCCGACCGCCAGCGAGGGGTCCGTGCCGACGAGGGCTGCCCGGGCGCGGGCGAGCGCGGCGTCGGCGTGCAGGGCGGCGCTCGGGTAGCGGGCGACGATCCGCTCCAGCTCGGCAGCGGCGTGCTCGGCGGCTCCGCGATCGTCGGCGGCCACGGCGATCTCGGCCTGCGCGGCCAGCAACGGCACCAGCCGCAGGTCGCCGAACGGCGGGCGCTCCTTCCACGGCACGTCCATCGGGTGGGCGATCTCGTCGCGGACCATGGCCGCCGCGTCGACGACGTCGCCGCGGACCAGCCGCAGCAGCGCCAGCCCGGGCTGCGGCGACCAGGCGTGCTCGTGGGCCTCACGGAAGGCGGCCTCGGCGCCCTCGAGATCGCCGCGACGCAGCCGGATGTTGCCGAGCTCGACGAGCGGCCAGCCGTACTCGCGACGCAGCCACGGTCGCAGCTCCGTGCACGCCGCCAGCGCCTCCTCCTCGGCGGCGTCGGCCGGACCGGAGAACCGGAGCAGCTCCGCCCGGTGCACCCGGCACCGACCGTGGGTGGCGCCGAACGCCGCGCCGTGCCGCCAGCGCTCCATCACGTCGGTCCACTCCCGGGCCCGGTCGTGGCGGCCCAGCCAGAACGCAGCGCAGATCAGCTCGCAGTAGACGTTGCCGGTGGTGAGCGGGTCGAAGGCACCCGCCGAGAGGTCGACCGCCAGCTCGTCGAGCAGGTCGATCCCCTTCTCGACGTCGCCGCGGTGGATCGCGAGCCGGGCCAGGGCGACCCGACCGAGCCCACGGGCCGGGTCGACGCCGAACTCCTCCCCCAGGGCGACCGCCTCGCGTGCCGGTCCGAGGGCGCTGTCCGGGTCGCCGGACAGGAAGCGCTCGTAGGTGCCGATGATCGCGAGCAGCGCGTGCACCGGTCCAGGAGCGGCGTCGCCGAGCAGGCGGCGTACCCGCGCGACCCAGCCCCGCACGGGCGCGAGCAGGCCGGTCTCGCAGAGCAGGTTGAGGGCGACGAGGGCACCGGCCCGGGCAGCGGGGACCGTCTCCCCGGCGGCCAGGTGGACGTCGTACAGCTGCTCCCAGGCCGCGACCGCACCCTCGAGGTCGCCCGCGGCGTACCGCTCGAGCGCCTGCCGCTCGAGCTCGTCGGGGGCCATGTCGCATTGTGACACCGGTTGTCACGCCTCAGGGGTGAACCGCTCCCCGAGGAAGGAACCGCCATGCACGTGAAGACCAGCGACCTGCCGATCAAGATGAACGCCCTCGGCGCCACCGCCCGTCACCTCGGCGACTTCGGCACCGCCCACGGCACGCTCGCCGCCGAGCACCTCCACATCGCCGCAGGGGTCGACGTCGCGCCGCTGCTCGCCGGTCTCGACGACGGCCTGTGCTTCGCCGCGCACTGGGGCTACCTGGTGCGGGGGCGCGTCGTCGTGACGTACGGCGACGGCTCGACCGAGACCTGCAGCGCCGGCGAGGTCGTGCACTGGCCGGCCGGGCACACGGTCCGGGTCGAGGAGGACGCCGAGCTGGTGATGTTCAGCCCGGCCGCCGAGCACCTCGCGGTGATGAACCACATGCTCGGGGTGCTGGCGACGATCCCCGCCTAGACCTTCCTCAGGCCGTGAGGCGCGCGGCCGCGGCGGCGATCCGCTCGTCCGTCGCGGTCAGCGCGATCCGGACGTGGTGGGAGCCGGCCGCGCCGTAGAAGGTGCCGGGCGCGACCAGGATGCCCTGGGCAGCGAGGTCGGCGACCATCTGCCAGCAGTCGGGTCCGTCGGGGCCCTTCGTGGTCCACAGGTACAGCGACGCCTCGGAGTGGTCGATCGTGTAGCCCGCCGCCTCGAGCGCCGCGCGGAGCGTCGTACGACGGGCGCGGTAGCGCTCGTGTTGCTCCTTGACGTGCGCCTCGTCGCCGAGGACGGCCGCCATGGCGTGCTGCTGGGGCGCGGGCATCATCAGGCCCATGTTCTTGCGGACCGCGAGCAGCTCGGCGATCACGTCGCGGTCACCGGCCACGAACGCGCAGCGGTAGCCGGCGAGGTTGGAGCGCTTCGACAGCGAGTGGACGACGAGGATGCCCTCGGCCGAGCCGCCGGAGATGTCGGGGTGGAGGACGGAGCGGGCCTCGCCCTCCCACACGCAGTCGAGGTAGCACTCGTCGGAGACGAGCAGCACGCCGCGCTCGCGGCACCAGTCGACGACCTTCTTGAGGTGCTCGTCCGGGAGCACCCGGCCGGACGGGTTCGAGGGCGAGTTGACCCACAGCAGCTTCGGCGTCTCAGGGCCGAAGGTGGTGAGCGCGTCGGTGGCGACGGCCTTCGCGCCGACCAGCGCGGCGCCGACCTCATAGGTCGGGTAGGCCAGCGCCGGGTAGCCGATCAGGTCGCCCGGCCCGAGGCCGAGGTACGACGGCAGCGAGGCGATGAACTCCTTGGAGCCGATCAGCGGGAGGACCTGGTCGAGGCCCAGGCCGGTGACGCCGTGGGTGCCGGCGAGCCAGTCGACGACCGACTGCCGGACCTCGGGCGTGCCGATGGTGAGCGGGTACCCCGGGGAGTCGACCGCCGCCGTCAGCGCGGCGCGAGCGACCTCGGGCGTCGGGTCGACCGGCGTACCGATCGACAGGTCGACGATCCCGTCGGCGTGCTCACGCGCCTGCGCGGCGTACTGGGGCAGCTTGTCCCAGGGGAAGTCGGGCAGCCGGCCCGAGACGGCACCCAGCGTCACCAAGGCGGTTCAGTGGTCCTGGTTCTGCGGCTCGAGCGCAGCGATGAACTCGGCGTCCTTGTCGATCTCACCCATCTTGGCGGCACCGCCGGGCGAACCGAGGTCGTCGAAGAACTTCACGTTGGCGTCGTAGTAGTCCTTCCACTCCTCCGGGACGTCGTCCTCGTAGAAGATCGCCTCGACCGGGCAGACCGGCTCGCAGGCACCACAGTCGACGCACTCGTCGGGGTGGATGTAGAGCATCCGCTTGCCCTCGTAGATGCAGTCGACGGGACACTCGTCGACGCACGCACGGTCCTTGACGTCGACGCACGGCTGCGAGATGACGTAGGTCATCGATTCCTCCTGAGACCAACGAGCGCGGATGCTCGACACGAAAGTGTTTCGTGTCGAGGCTCAGCCTAGTATCCCCGTCGTGCCGGACGCGTCAGGACCCCAGGAAAATGGACACGAACCGGGTCAGCACCTGCTCGGCCCCCACGTGGTGGGCCAGCGGGTCGTCGTACGTCGGCTGTTGCGGGGCCGGACCGGGCCGAGCGGTGGTCCGGCCTTCACCGACGTGCTCGGAACCTGCCTGTCCTGGGCCGACGGTGCGTGCGTCGTGCAGCCGGAGACGGGCGCCGCGGTGACGATCGAGATCGCCGACATCGTGTCCGGCAAGCCGGTCCCGCCGCGCCCCGCCGCACGGCTGCGGGTCGGCGTCCGCGACGCCGAGGCGCGCACGGGCGGGCTGTGGACCACCGTCGACCGCGAGCCGCTCGGCGAGTGGGAGCTGCGCTCGGACCGCGCGCCGGTCGGCCGCCTGCTCAAGCGGGCCAACTCCTGCCTGGCGCTCGGCGATCCCGGCCGCCCCTTCTCCGAGGCGCTGGCCGCCGTCGAGGCGTTCTACACCGAGCGGGGCCGCGACCCGCTCGTGCAGGTCGAGGCGGACTCGGCGGTCGAGGATGCGTTCGCGGGGGCGGGATGGCAGCGGCTGGAGTACGGCGAGTCGGACTTCCTGCTCGCGTCGGTGGCCCGGCTGCGGCGAGCCCTCCCCCGCACGACGAAGCACGAGGTCGAGCTCTCCGCCGACGGGGTGCGCGCCGTCGCGTCGGTGGACGCGGGCTGCGACCCGGTGGCGGAGGCGCAGGCCGCCGTCGACGGCGACTGGGTCGGCCTGCACGCCGTCACCGTCGACCCGGCCCACCGCCGCCGCGGCCTCGCGACCGCCGTGGTCGGCGAGCTGCTGGGGTGGGCAGCGGAGCAGGGGGCGATGACGGCGTGGCTGCACGTCGAGACCGACAACCCCGGCGGGCGGGCGTTCTGGGAGGCGCTGGGCTTCACCGCCCACCACACCTGTCGCTACTGGGCTCCCAGGTCCGCCAGCGCCTGGCCGGTCAGCCGGTAGGTCGTCCACTCCTGCATCGGGCGGGCACCCAGGGACTCGTAGAACTCGATCGACGGGGTGTTCCAGTCCAGCACCGCCCACTCGACGCGGCGGTAGCCGCGCTCGACGGCGATCCGAGCGAGCGCGGTGAGCAGCGCCTTGCCCAGGCCGCTGCCCCGCTGGTCGGGCTGGACGAAGAGGTCCTCGAGGTAGATCCCCGGGGTGCCGGTCCAGGTCGAGTAGGTGCGGAACCACAGCGCCATCCCGACGACGGTGGTCGCCGGGCTGCCGTCCTCTGCGACCAGGACGCTGGCGACCGGGTCGGGCCCGAACAGCCAGCGGTGCAGGTCCTCCTCGGTGGTCTCCACCGCGTCCGGCTCGCGCTCGTACTCGGCGAGCGCACGGATCAGCCGGAGGACGTCGGGGACGTCCTCCGGCGTCGCCGCACGGATCAGGTCGGCTGCGTCAGCCACGCGCGAGGAAGTTGAGCAGGTCATGGCGGGTGAGCACCCCGACCGGCTTGCCGTCCTCGTGGACCAGCACGGCGTCCGCGGACTCCAGCAGGGGTACGGCGGCCGTCGCGTCCTCCGTGGAGCCGATCGTCGGCAGGGCCGCCGACATGTGCTGCTCGACGGAGTCGGTCAGCTTGGCCTTGCCGGTGAACAGCGCGTCGAGCAGGGCACGCTCGGAGACCGAGCCGGCGACCTCGGCCGCCACGATCGGGGGCTCGGCCCGCACGACGGGCATCTGCGAGACGCCGTACTCCTGGAGGATCTGGACCGCCTCGGCGATGGTCTCGTTGGGGTGCGTGTGGACGAGGGCGGGCATGCCCTGGGACTTGCTGCGCAGCACCTCCCCGATCGTCTGGGCCGGGCGCGGCTGGCCGGTGCTGAAGCCGTACTGCGCCAGCCAGTCGTCGTTGAAGACCTTGCTGAGGTAGCCGCGGCCGGAGTCGGGCAGCAGCACGACGATGACGGCGTCGTTCCTGCCCTCGGCGGCGAGCTCCTGCGCGAGCTGGCGGGCGGCGTATGCGGCCATGCCGGACGAGCCGCCGACCAGCATCTGCTCCTCGCGGGCCAGGCGGCGGGTGAAGGCGAACGAGTCTGCGTCGGAGACCTCGATGATCCGGTCGGCCACGCCGCGGTCGTAGGTCTCGGGCCAGAAGTCCTCACCGACGCCCTCGACGAGGTAGGGGCGGCCGGTGCCGCCGGAGTAGACCGACCCGGCCGGGTCGGCGCCGACGACCTGGACGTCGGCGTTCTGCTCCTTGAGGAAGCGGCCGATGCCGGAGATGGTGCCGCCGGTGCCGACGCCCGCGACGAAGTGGGTGATCCGCCCCTCCGTCTGGCGCCACAGCTCGGGGCCGGTCTCCTCGTAGTGGGAGCGCGGGTTGTGCGGGTTGGAGTACTGGTCGGGCTTCCACGCCCCCGGCTGGCTGGCCAGCCGGTCGGACACGTTGTAGTAGGAGTCGGGGTGCTCGGGCGCGACGGCCGTCGGGCACACGACCACTTCGGCGCCGTACGCCTTGAGGACGTTGCGCTTGTCCTCACTGACCTTGTCGGGGCACACGAAGATGCACTTGTAGCCCTTCTGCTGGGCCACCATCGCCAGTCCGACACCGGTGTTGCCGGACGTGGGCTCGACGATCGTGCCCCCGGGCTGCAGGGCGCCGGATGCCTCGGCGGCCTCGATCATCCGGGTGGCGATCCGGTCCTTCACCGAACCGCCGGGGTTGAGGTACTCCACCTTCGCCAGCACCAACGGTCCGTCGGCGGGCAGGTCGAGGGAACGGTTGAGCCGGACCAGCGGGGTGTTGCCGATCAGCTCCAGCAGGGACTCGACGTACTCCATGCCGTCCACCGTATCGGGACATCCGTAGCATTGCCGCCGTGAGCAAGGCGTCCGCAGCCCGCAAGCTCGCCGCCGCCGCGCTGTACGGCGGGGGCGGGCTCTCTGCTCTCGGCGCCGGTCTCTACGGCGTGCTGTCCGCCGAGGCGAGGCTCGCGCGCAAGACGATCGGCCCCGCGCGCGACGAGCCGCCGCCTGACGCGACCGGTTGGTACGGCCGCGGCCGCCCCGGTCCGGCCATCCGGATCGCCGTCCTCGGCGACTCCAGCGCCGCCGGCTACGGCGTCGAGCGGGTGGAGGAAACGCCGGGCGCCCTGATCGGAAGTGCCGTCGCCGAGCACGCCGACCGGCGTGTCTACCTGCGCGAGTTCTGCGTCGTCGGCGCCAAGTCCTCCGACCTCGCCGCCCAGGTCGACCGGGCCCTGCCCATCGAGCCCGAGGTCGCGGTCATCCTGATCGGCGGCAACGACGTCACCCACACCGTGCGGCCCTCGCACTCCGTGCGCGCGCTCGCGGACGGCGTACGACGGCTGATCGCCTCCGGCGCCACCGTGGTCGTCGGCACCTGCCCCGACCTCGGCACCATCCAGCCGATCGCTCCCCCGCTGCGCCAGGTCGCGCGGGCCTGGTCGCGCCGGCTCGCCGCCGCGCAGACCATCGCGGTCGTCGAGGAGGGCGGCCGGACCGTGTCGCTCGGCGACATCCTCGGCCCCGAGTTCGCAGCCGCACCGGCGCTGCTGTTCGGGCCGGACCAGTTCCACCCGTCGGCCGAGGGCTACCGGGCCCTCGCCGGCGTGCTCGTGCCGTCGGTGCTGGCGGCCCTGGAGTCGACGAGCGAGGAGACGGGGCTCGAGGCCTTCCGTGGCGAGGGCGTCCTGCCCGTCACGCGTGCCGCGGTCCAGGCCGTCAACGAGCCCGGTACCGAGCTGGGCGGCACCGAGGTCGGCGGCCGCCGCGCCGGCATGCGCGGCCTGTGGGTCGAGCTGCGGCACCGTCGCTCGCAACGGCACGTCCCCGGCGAGGCGCCCGAGGAGCACGAGAGCGCCCCGGACCCGGCCTGACGTTCTCTGGGCTCGGCGCGTTCGGTTCAACTACCGAATTCGTCCAGTTCGAGGCGCCGCGAGGACGAATTCGGTAGTTGAACCGCAACCCCCGGACGCACCCTGTGGAGAGGCCAGGCAGCTGGCGGCCGGAATGCGGATGCTGGGCGGATGGATCTGCACATCGAGCGTCGAGGTGTCGTCGTCCCGGTACGGGTGGATCCGTCGGGGATCGAAGGGCCGACACCGGGACAGGCACGTGGGCCGCGCTGGCGACGTGCGCCGGGCTCCGGGCTGTTCGTCCCCAGCGACGTATCCGCCGACGACGAGCTCCAGCGCATCGTCGAGGCCGTGGCCGGAGCACCCGAGGGCTCGGGCGCCACCGGGTGGGCAGCCCTGTGCTGGCAACGCGCTCGATGGTTCACGGGGCGCACCGCTCAGGGCGATCCCCTGCCCGTGCCGCTGGCGATCGGCGACACCGTGCACCTTGCTCCTCGTGCAGGAGTGCAGCTCCACCGGGACTGGCTGTTCGACGGCGACATCGTCCACATCGACGGTCTGCCGGTCACGCGCGCCGAACGATCCATCTGCACGGCGGCCCTGCGCGCCGCTTCCCTCGAGGACACCGTCCGGATCATCTGCATGGCGATGGCCGACGACCTCGCCAGCCTCGATGAGATCAGCTCCTACGCAGCACGGATCAAGGGACGGCCGCACACCCGTCGTCTTGCGGAGGCAATCAACCTGTCGGACGAGAACGTCTGGTCACCCCAGGAGGTCACCCTGTTGACTCGGTGGCGAGCGCAGCTCCCCCGACGCACGCCACGCTGCAACCCACCGATCTTCGACCTGCGCGGCAACCATCTGATGACACCGGACGTCTTCGACGCCGAGGCCGGCGTGATCGGTCAGTACGACGGGCTGGTCCACGAGCGCACGCGCGTGCGACGCCGCGATCTCGAGGTCGAGGAGCTGTGTCGCGACCTCGGTCTCGAGGTGGTCACGATGCTCTCCGCGGACCTGCGCGACCTGCGCTCCTTCGACCGGAGGCTGGCGTCGGCGTACCAGCGGGCGGCTCGGCGACACGCACCCCGCACCTGGACCCTCGAGCAACCCTGGTGGTGGACCGACACCTCGACCGTCGCCCGCCGCCGCGCCCTCGACGAGGAGGCCCGGAGGATCTGGCTCCGACGGCAGGTCGCCTGACCTCGGCCGGGTTCGTTCGGTTCAACTACCGCATTTGCTGCCCAGACCCCTGCGTCACGACAAATCCGGTAGTTGAACCCCAAAACACCGAAGGCCCCGGTCCCCACCGAGGTGGAGCCGGGGCCGACGTACGACGCGGGAGCGCCGAACAGCTCAGTCCTGCTGGAGGATCGCGAGGATGCGCAGCAGGTTGGTGTAGATCCAGACCAGGCTGACGAGGAGGGCGAAGGAAGCCCGCCACGACTCGCGCTCCGGGAGGCCGTTGCGCACACCCTGCTCGACGAAGTCGAAGTCCAGGATCAGCATGAACACACCGAGCACCAGGCCGGCGATGGCGAAGACGAGGCCCAGGGCGCCGTCGTCGAACAGACCGAGGCCGTTGCCGAACAGGCCGAGGACGACCTCGAGCAGGCTGAGGGCGACCATGCCGAACATCGCGGCGACCACGAACGTGCGGAACTTCTGGCCGACCTGGATGTTGAGGACCTTGTAGGCGGCCAGGGTGCCGGCGAAGGCGGCGAAGGTGCCGATCACGGCCTGGACGATGATGCCGCCGCCGTAGACCGCGTTGAAGAGCTCGCTGATCGCGCCGAGGGCGACACCCTCGGCGACGGCGAACGCCATGACGAGCCCGGGGCTGATGATCCGCTTGAAGGAGTTGACCAGCGACAGGATGAACGCCGCGCCGCCACCGATGGTGGAGGCGGCGAGCAGGCTCGCCGGGATACCGGTCTCGGGGCTGATCGCCGGGGTCACCATCCACGTGACGGCCGCAGCGACGATCGTGATGGCGATCGTGATGCTGGTCGACTGGACGACCGAGTCGATGGTCATCCGGCCCTGGCGGGCGGGGGCCTCGGGCGCGGGGTAGCCGGGCTGGGCGTAGCCGCCACCGTACTGCTGCTGCTCACCGAAGCCCTGGTAGGCAGCGGCTCCGGAGCGGTTGAACTCCTCCGAGCGCCGGAACACCGGGTTGTTGCTCTGCATGGTCTCCTCCGCAGGCTTGCGAGTCTGCTGGGCGGCCAGGGTGGCTGCCCTCCACCTACAGTCTAGGTGTCTCGATGTCGGAGGAACGTACGACAACCGAGGAAGGTTCCCCAACCTGCCGATCAGGTACGACGACGCAGCCGCACCACCGTGTCGCGGACGAGCAGCGGTCCGTCGGGCGTGGCCTGCTCGCGCACGGGCGTGTCGGCGACCTCGACCTCCCAGGCGCCGTCCGGCTGGTCGGCGCCGAGCGTCTCGAGCACCCGGTCCGGCTCGAACATCAGGCCCGGGCCGTGGTCGTGGCGGGCGCCGGTGGTCACGTCGTCGGGGTGGTGCGCGGTGACGAGCAGTCGCCCGCCGGGGGCGACCGCGTCGGCGATGCCCCGGTAGATCGCCGGGAAGTCCGGGAGCGGGACGTGCAGGAAGCTGACGGTGACCAGGTCGAAGGTGTGCTGGCCGTTCGGGCGCGGATCGCCGAGCGCGTCGTAGAAGCCGATCCTGATCCGGTCGCCGACGCCCTCGTCCTCGGCGTGCGCGGCGACCTTGGCGAGCGCGACCTCGGACACGTCGACCGCGGTCACCTGCCAGCCCTGCTTCGCCAGCCACACGGCGTCGCCGCCCTCGCCGCAGGCCACGTCGAGCGCGGTTCCGGGCACGAGGTCGGCGACCTGCTCGACCAGCCGCTGGTTGGGCCGGCCGCTCCAGACCCGGTCGGCGCCGCCGTACCGCTCGTCCCAGAAGTCGGCGGTCAGGGCGTCGCGCAGCTCGTCGAGGCCCTGGTCGTGGTGGTGCTCGTGACGGTGCATGCATCCACTGTCCCGCTTCAGGTGGACATGAAGTCAAGCGCTGCCGTGGGCAGCGTCCTGCTGCCGTGGGCGGATCCGCCTTCTCCGCCCCGCGCCTGCCGTCGACAGTGGCGTCATGAGCGACGACAACCGACCTCGCACCTTCGACGACCGGGTACGACGCGAGCTGCTCCAGCAGCGCGTGCTGGTGCTCGACGGTCCCCTGGACGACGACAACGGCGTGCTGCTGACCACCCAGCTGGTGACCCTCGCCGCCGACGACCCCGGCGCGGACATCGCGCTGTGGATCCACTCGCCCGGCGGCTCGGTGCCGGCGATGCTCGCGATCCGCGACGTGATGCGGCTGGTGCCGTGCGATGTCGCGACGCTGGCTCTCGGCATCGCCTGCAGCGCCGGGCAGTTCCTGCTGTCCTCGGGGACCCGCGGCAAGCGCCGGGCGCTCCCCCACGCCCGGGTGCTCATGCACCAGGGCTCGGCCGGGATCGGCGGCACGGCCGTCGACATCGAGCTGCAGGCGCAGGACCTCCGTCAGACGCGCGACACGGTGCTCGCCCTGATCGCCGAGGACACCGGGCAGCCGCTGGAGCGGGTCTTCGAGGACTCGCTGCACGACCGGTGGTACTCCGCCCGGCAGGCGCTGGAGTACGGCTTCGTCGACGAGATCGTGGCGTCGTACGACGTCCTGGTGCCGCCCCGCCGCGCACCGCTCGGCCTGGGCAGCTTCGCGGGGGCGACCCGATGAGCTCCTACCTGGTCCCCAACGTGATCGCCCAGCACCCGCGCGGCGAGCGGATCATGGACGTGTACTCGCACCTGCTCACCGAGCGGGTCGTCTACCTCGGCACCGCGATCGACGCGGGCGTCGCGAACTCGCTCGTGGCGCAGCTGCTGCACCTCGAGGCCGACAACCCGGACCGCGACATCCAGCTCTACATCAACTGCGAGGGCGGCGACCCGAGCGCGATGCTGGCCGTGCACGACACCATGCAGTTCATCCGGCCGCAGGTCGCGACGACCTGCATCGGCCAGGCGATCGCGGTCGGTGCGGTGCTGCTGGCCTCAGGAGCAGCCGGCAAGCGCTCCGCGCTCCCCCACGCCCGGGTCGTCCTGCACCAGCCGGCCGCCCAGGGCCGCGGCGCGATCCCCGACCTGATCCTGCAGGCCGACGAGGTGGTGCGGGTGCGCGCCGACATCGAGGAGATCCTGTCGCGGCACACGGGCCAGGACACGGCGACGCTGCGCGCCGACACCGACCACGACCGGGTGTTCACGGCGGCGGGTGCGCGGGAGTACGGACTGATCGACCACGTGATCGAGGACCGCGGGCCCGCGGTGATCGCTGCAGCAGGTCAGGCAGCGAGCGCCAGTGCGTAGGCGCCACGGACCGCGACCGGCGCAGCGAGCGGCTGGAGGTCGCCGGCGACGGAGGTGGTGAGGTCGAGCAGCGTCGTACCGAGGGCGCCGAGGACCGCCGCGATCATCTCGCTGCTGGGCTCCTTGACGCCCCGCTCGATCTCGGAGAGGTACTGCGGCGAGATGCCGGCCCGGCCCGCGGTCTCCGTCAGCGTCTCGCCGCGCTCCCGGCGCAGGTCGCGCAGCCGTCGTCCCACCAGGTCCCGCCACAGCGGCTCCGCCGCGTTCTGATCCTCGGCCATGCCTCATCGTAGGTCGGCGGATCGGCCGGCCCGGGGCGTCCGCGGAGAGTTCTGCTCTGAGCAGAAGGAGTGCCCCCGCTGGGACTCGAACCCAGACTGAAGCGTGTTTAAGACGCCATCCTCTGCCATTGGGATACGGGGGCCGTGCCTGCAGGTGGGCCTACAGGTAGGTCTGGCGAGGATAGATCGCGTGCGCGCCGGCGACCCGGTCGAGGAACAGGAACCCGTCGGTGTGGTCGATCTCGTGCTGGAGCGCCCGCGCCTCGAACGCGTCGGTCGCGAACGACACGGTCTCGCCGCTCCCCGGAAGCTGGCCGCGGACCGTCAGTCGCGACGCCCGCTTCACGTCGCCGGTGAGGTCGGGGACGCTCATGCAGCCCTCGCGGGCCTTCTCGTTGCGGCTGGACTCGACGACCTCGGCGTTGCAGAGCACGAAGGTGCCGTGCTGCGTGCGGGTCTTGGGGTGCTCGGTGACGTCGACGCAGAACATCCGCACGCCGACACCGACCTGGTTGGCGGCGAGCCCGACGCAGCCGGGGCTGACCCGCATGGTCGCGACGAGGTCGGCCGCCAGCTGTACGACGTCCGCGGCGGTCGGGTCGACGTCGGCACCGCGGGCCGACAGCACACCCTCCGGAGCGCGTACGACGCCCAGCACCCGGCCCGCGACGCCGAGCTCGGTCTCCGACCAGTCGGCCACCCGGGCGCTGCCCTCCTCGAGCGTCACAGCTCGTCGGCCTCGGCGGGGCGCAGCGTGGCGGTCACGCCGAGCCGCTCGGCCGAGGCCCGGATGGCGCCCTCGACCGCGGTGACGTCGGCGTCGGCCGGGAGGTCGAGCTCGGCGACGAGCAGGTAGAGGTCGCCGGCGAGGCGGGTGGTGAGGTCGGTGATGTTGCCGCCTGCTGCGGCGACCTCGGCGACCACGGCCGACACGATGCCGGAGCGGTCGCCACCGTGGACGGTGAGCACCCAGGCGCTGCCTCCAGCGGCGGGGGCGGGGGCGTCGGTCACGGGGCGCACCGCGACGTCGAGGTCGCCGTCGGCAGCCAGCGGGGCGAGGGCATGCTCGATCGCAGCCGCGTCGGAGCCGCCGCGGCACAGCAGCATCATCGCGAAGTGCCCCCGCAGCAGGGTCATCGTGGAGTCCTCGATGTTGAGCCCGAGCTCCGCGAGGCCCGCCGTGGTGGCGGCGATGATGCCGGGACGGTCGTGGCCGAGAACGGTGACGGCGTACAGGTCGGTGCTCACCGCGTCATCATCCCAGCGCGGTCCGGTCGGGCGTGCGCCAGGGATCGCCTCAGGGCCGGAGGTCGAGCACGGCGCGCACCCGGATGTTCCCGGAGGTGAGCCAGAGCTCGTCGGTCTCGACCGGCAGGCTGCGTGCCTCGAACCTCCCGTCGGGAGCGGTGCGGACCGCCCGCCGCAATGTGCCGTCCGCCAGGAACGCGAGGTCCGCTCCCCACGAGTCGGTCGGCAGCAGGATCAGCCCCTCGACGTCGACCTCACCGGCGCCTGTCCTCGTGGCGTCCAGGACGAAACGACCCAGATCGCTGTCGAAGGCCTGGTGCACGCCGCGCCGGGCGCCGGAGTGCCCGCCCGCCGGCGCGTCCCCCGAGCGGGCGTCGTACAGCAGCGTTGCGTCGACCCAGTCCCGACCGGGCTGGGGACGGTGCAGGCGGTCGAAGATCCCTCGCAACCGACCGCCGAGCTCGGGCGGGGGTTGCTGCAGCGGCATCGAGGAGGCGCCGTCGACGAACTCGAGGATCCACTCGACGCTCTCCAGGGTCAGGGGGTCTCCCTCGGCGACGTACGACGCCACGGCCTCGGCCTGGTCGCTGCCCAGGCGCCCGTCGAGCCAGTCGACGAGCTCGGTGAACGAGGGCCGGACGGTCGTCACGTCTCCTCGCCCATGATCATGCGCAGCTCCTCGAGACAGCGGCCACGCAGGGGCCCGATCGCCGCGGCCGGGCGGCCGACGCGCGGCGCAACCGTCGCGTAGCTCGGCGCCTCCCCCTCGAAGTAGAGGGCGACGAGGAGCTCCCGGCTCGTGCCGCCGAGGACGGCGAGGGCGTCGTGGAGAGCGGTCGTGGCCTCCCAGTCGGCAAACGGATCGGCGGGAGGGTCGGCGACGGGCTCGCGGACGAGCGGTGCGCTCCGCCCGTGCAGGTTGCGGGTGCTCCAGATCTGCCGGCGGGCCACGGTCATCAGCCACGACGCGAGCCGCTCGTCGTCGGGCAGCTGGTCGAGCACGTCGACGAGAGCCACGAACGTCGCATGCGTGACGTCCGCCGCGTCCTCGGCGTCGAGGCCTCCGCGTCGGGCCACGGTGTAGACGAGTCGCTCGTAGCGGTTCACCACCTGGGCCCAGGCCTCGCGCTCGCCGCGACGGCAGCCACGCAGGAGATCGGAGTCCGTGACCGCATCGTCGCGACGCGGCGGGTCGGCCCGGTCGGCGACCGGCAGGGCCGCGGCGCGCGCCAGGCCCTCGCTCAATGACGTCATGCAGTCCCCCAGGACATGAGGGAACGCCCCGGGCGCGCTCCGGCAGTGAGAAACCAAGGCCGCCGTCCTGGACCGTCCCGTCCTGAAGGAGCCTTCGGTCGGGAGGTCCGGTGGTGGCCTCGGACGTGTTCGACGATAAGCGGCGGATCCCGGTGCCACAAGCGGTTCCGAACCCGTCGGACGGGCCGCCCACCTCCCCGGGAGCACGCTGCGACGGTGCCGTCCTCGCTAGCATCACGGCCCGATGCCGGCGTCCCCGCGCGACGCTCGCCGCGCCGTCACGGCACCACCCGGCGGCGGAGCCGAGAGCCTGCCGCAGCCTGCGGAGCGGTCCACCGGACGACGGCCGTCCGCGCGCCGGCGTCCTACGCAGAACTCAGCCACCAGTTGCCTCGTGGGCATTCCGAATATTGCCAAGATGTGACAACCTCGATGGCAAGTCTCGGGCCCCACACAGCACCACCGGTCGCGAATGTCGGCCGGACACCACCAGGAGATCCCGACATGAAGACTCGCAAGCTCCTCGCCGCCACCGCCGCCGCCCTCGCCGCGACCCTCGCCGCGTCCCTCGGCGCACCGTCGACGGGCCCGTCGGTCGTGCTCGCCGACCGTCCCGCCGGCTGCTGCTGACCGCCGACCGAACGCCTAGGACGAACTGCGGGTGACGCGGCCCTCGCGGGCGCGCAGGCGCAGCCCGCTGGCGGTCGCCGCCGCCTTGATGGCGGCGTGCGCCGAGCTCATCTCACCCAGGAGCTCGAAGAGGTCCGCCAGCTCGCACCACGCCTGGGCGACCCACCGGTCGGCCTCGGTACGCCGGGACAGCAGCTCGCCGGCCTCGCGGCAGGCGAGAACGGCCTCGGGCCTGCGGCCGAGCTCGGCCAGCGCCTCCGCCTGCGCCATCGCGGCCTCGGCCGCACCGAGCGCGGCCTCGTCCGGGGTGGCTGCCCGGGCTGCGTCCGCGACCTCCAGCGCCGCCTCGGGCCGACCGTCCATCACCAGGGCGCGGGCCAGGATCGTCCGGGCGTGCGCGACCTGAGCGAGCGATCCGCTGGAGGCCTGCAGCTCCTCCGCCGCCCGGGTGACGTGCTCGATCGCCGTGGCGATGTCCGGCGAGTCGGAGCCGAGGTGCAGGCGCCCGAGCTCGAGCCGCAGGTAGGCGAGGTTGCGGGCATCCTGCCCCTCCCCGAGCAGTGCGAGTGCTCGGGTCGCGAGACTCAGGGCGGACTGGGTCTCGCCGCGTTCGGAGTAGGCGATGCTCGCGTTCCAGTAGGCGGCACTCCGCGCGACGGGGGAAGCCATCTCCTCGGCGAGCTCGATCGCCTCGGTGCAGATCCGCGTGGCCCGGCTGAGGTCACCGCGCTCGATGTGGGCGAGCGCCACGGTCATCGCGAGCTGGACGGCCTCGTCGGTGCGCTCGAGACTGCCCTCGACGATGGCGGGCCGGATCCGGTCACCCACCTCGATGGCGAGGGCGAGGTCGCCCGCCTCTCGGTAGCAGCGGCTCAACGCGATGCCGCACCGGATGGCAACGACGCCGTCGACACCGGCGAGCAGCGACTCGAGCTCCCGGATCGCGTCGTCCAGCTGACCCATCGACTCCAGCGAGCGAGCCACGATGAACCGGCCGTGGGTCGTCAGGTCGGCCAGCGAGGCCCCCTCGGCGCGGGTGAGCGCGGCGCGTGCCTGGCGCTCGGCATCGAGGGCCTCGCCGTTCTCCAGGGCGAGCTCGGCATAGCTCAGCCCGAGCCGGATCTCGTCGACCTCCTCCGCGGAGGCGCCGGTCAACAGCTCCGCCACCGCCACTCCCAGCCGCTCGCCGAGCACGGTGAGAGCCGTGAGGGTCGGGCGCCGGCCCCCGGACTCGATGCGTGACACGTAGCCCACGGAGTAGGCGTCGCCGGCCAGGTCGGCCTGGTTCATGCCGAGCGCCCGCCGAGCCGCGCGCACACGGGCACCGAGAACGACCGGGTCGACCGTCCTCAGCAGCTCCTCGCACCGCGTGTCGGCTTGACTCATCACAAGGAATGCTAGGCGAATTCCGGTCATCGCCACGGACAAATCTCGGGAAGGATGACGTCGCGCGGGGGGTGCGGATCGGTAGCGCGAGTGTCGACCTCGACCGGCTCGCCGCACACCTCGCCGGGCACCGGTGCGGACCGCCCGAAGCTGCCGTTCGAGGGCCCGCCGAGGCCACCGAAATGCCCGAATCGACTCGCCGACGCCGAAAGTAAAATTTTCGCGGAACCGGTTGGTCAGGGTCGTTCCCCGAGCCTTGCGGCACGCCCGTCGGAGGACGTCGTCCGTCATCTCCTCCGTGAGCCGGCTGGTGAAGGGGTTGTGCTGGCTCGGGTTAGAGCACCCGAGGAGCACCACGTCGTGCCCGAACCGTGTCGCGGCCGGTGCGGTTGGCCCCGTGCGCTGCCGGGGCGAGCCCGACGACCAGGATCCGCGCATCGGCCGGCCCGAAGCCGGACACGGGGCGCGCCCAGTAGTCCTCGTCGGCGTACGAGGCCACTTCTCCCGGGCGATCTGCTCGCGCCACGCCACCAGGCGGGGGATCTCCGGCAGCGGACGATCCGCGCGTCGAGTCGCGCCATCGCCTCCGCCGGTGCGTCGCTCATGACACCAGCGACCAGGCGATCCCGTCGAGGATGTCGGTCTCGGCGACGACGATCTCGCCCACGGAGAGGCGGGCCAGCACGCGGGCGACGATGAGGGCGCCGGCGTCGATCACGTCCGCGCGCCCGGGGTGCATCCAGCCAAGACCGCGACGCTCGGCGACGGTCATCGCGAGCAGCCGGTCGACCTGCG
The DNA here is from genome assembly GCF_057813895.1 of Nocardioides sp. F233. Classification (NCBI taxonomy): domain Bacteria; kingdom Bacillati; phylum Actinomycetota; class Actinomycetes; order Propionibacteriales; family Nocardioidaceae; genus Nocardioides; species Nocardioides sp. F233. The sequence goes on along the minus strand of NZ_JBVASH010000002.1, from coordinate 245,791 downwards.
CCAGCACGTCGGGCACGGCGAGCGCTCGGGCGTGGATCAGGTCGCGGTCGTAGACGGCGAGGCCGAGCGTGCCGGCGGCGATCGTGGTGTTGGTGCCCGCGACGGCGATCACGGACCGGGCGGCGGCCGGGTCGACCGGGCAGGCGTCGAGCGCGGCGTCGATGTCGGCGACGACCGCCGCGACCTCGTCGGCGGTGATCGGGTCGTGGCGCACGTGGCGCTCGTGGAGCCGGACCGAGCCGATGTCCATCGAGTGCGCTGCGCTGGGGCCGGTCGCCGGGTCGCCGAGGATCAGCTCGGTCGAGCCGCCACCGATGTCGACGACCAGTGCCGGACTGGCGACCGCGACCGAGGACGCGGCGAGCCCGCGGACCGCGCCGTCGAAGGCCAGCCGGGCCTCCTCCTCGCCCGAGAGCACCTCGGGGTCGATCCCCAGCCGGGCGTGCACGCCCGCGGTGAACTCGGCAGCGTTGGACGCGTCGCGGGTCGCGGAGGTCGCGCAGAACCGGATCCGGTCGGGGCCCACGCCGGCCTCGCGGATGATCCCGGCGAGCTCGTCGATCGCCACCCAGGCCCGCTCGAGCGCCTCGGGGGCGAGACGACCGGTGGCGTCGACGCCCTGGCCGAGCCGGATCATCCGGCTCTCGCGTCGTACGCTGTCGGGGTCGCCCAGCGGATCGCCGACGAGCAGCTTGATGGTGTTGGTACCGCAGTCGACAGCGGCGACCGGCTCACTCATCCGGGTCGTCGGCGCCGGGCGTGACGCACGGCCCCTTGGCCCACCACTCGCCGAGGATCTGCAGCACCTCGTCGCCCAGCGGGTTCACGCCCGGCCCGGCGGCCAGCGCGTGGCCGGCGAGGACGTGCAGGCACTTGACCCGGTCCGGCATGCCGCCGGCGGAGATCCCCTCGATCTCGGGGACGTCGAAGCCGCCCGCCGTACCGATGGCGGCGCGGTCGGCGAGGTAGGCCTCGTGCGCGGCGCAGTACGCCGCCGCCAGCTCGGGGTCGGTGCCGAGCCGGTCCTGCATCTCGCGCATCAGACCGGAGGCCTCGAGCGTGCCGATCCGGGAGTTCACCCGCGGACAGGTGAGGTAGTACGTCGTCGGGAACGGCGTGCCGTTGGGGAGCCGCGGCTCGGTGGCGACCACGTCGGGGTTCCCGCACGGGCAGCGGTGTCCGATCGCGTGCACGCCGCGCGGAGGCCTCCCGAGCTGGGCCGCGATGACCGCCTCGTCACTGCTGGTCATGGCGTCGCTCACTGCTCGAGGTCCTCCTTGGGAGCCTTGATCTCGTCCTTGGGGTCGCGCACCTTCGTCGGCGGGTTGCCGGCGATCTTCATGGAGTCCCACACGTCGTCGTACCAGACCCGCTTGTCGGGGTCGGCGACCTTGGTGGGATCGCCGAGCTCGGCCGAGGCGTCCAGCGGGTTGCCGTTGGCGTCGACCACGACGAACGGCGTGTCACCGGGCATCACGTACCCGAGCCGTGCCCGTGCCTGCTGGGCGACGTACGCCGGGTCCTCCCAGCGCTTCTTCTCGTCGCGCAGCTCGTCGATCTTCGCCTCGCGCTGGGAGATCTGCGCCTCGAGCGCGTTGATGTTGCCTCGCTGCTGGAGGTAGGCCCGCAGCGAGGAGGCGTAGGAGACCGCGAGGACCGCGAGGACGAGGACCAGGATCGCGGCACGGCTGGTCAGCCGGGCCTTCTGCTGGTGCTCCTTGCGGGCCCGGACCAGGGCCGCCTCGCGCTCGCGGGCGGCCTTCTTGCGCTCGGCCTTGAGCCGCTCGGCGTACCGCGGCCCGGACCGCCCCGAGACGGGGCGGCCGGGCTTGCGGGACGTACGGCGGTCGTCGGCCATCACGTGCCTCCTGGTCGGAGGGGTCAGCCCTGGTAACGCGGGAAGGCGCCGGCGCCGGCGTACCGGGCGGCGTCGCCGAGCTCGTCCTCGATGCGCAGGAGCTGGTTGTACTTCGCGACCCGCTCGGACCGCGCCGGGGCGCCGGTCTTGATCTGGCCGCAGTTGGTCGCGACCGCGAGGTCGGCGATCGTGGTGTCCTCGGTCTCGCCCGAGCGGTGGCTCATCATGTTGCGGTAGCCGCTGCGGTGGGCCAGCTCGACGGCGTCGAGGGTCTCGGTGAGCGAGCCGATCTGGTTGACCTTGACCAGCATCGCGTTGGCCTGGCCGCCGGCGATGCCGCGCTGCAGGCGCTCGACGTTGGTGACGAACAGGTCGTCGCCGACCAGCTGGGTCTTGGTGCCGAGCTCGTCGGTGATGGCCTTCCAGCCGTCCCAGTCGTCCTCGTCGAGCGGGTCCTCGATGCTGACGATCGGGTAGTTCGCGACCAGGTCGGCGTAGTAGGCGATCATCTCGGCGGCGGACTTCTTCTCGCCCTCGAAGAGGTAGCCACCGTCCTCGTGGAACTCGGAGGCCGCGACGTCGAGCGCGAGGACGACGTCCTTGCCGAGCTCGTAGCCGGCCTTGGCGATCGCCTCGGCGATCAGGTCGAGCGCGGCGCGGTTGGACTCCAGGTTGGGCGCGAAGCCACCCTCGTCGCCGACGCCGGTGGCGAGGCCCTTGTCCTTCAGCACCGACTTGAGCGCGTGGTAGACCTCCGCGCCGACGCGCAGCGCCTCGCGGAAGGTCGGGGCACCGATCGGCGCGATCATGAACTCCTGGATGTCGACGTTGGTGTCCGCGTGGGCACCGCCGTTGAGGATGTTCATCATCGGGACCGGCAGCAGGTGAGCGTTGGGGCCACCGACGTAGCGGTAGAGCGGCAGGTCGGCCGAGTCGGCCGCGGCACGTGCGACGGCGAGCGAGACCCCGAGGATCGCGTTGGCACCGACCTGGGCCTTGTTGGGGGTGCCGTCGGCCTCGAGCAGGGTCTGGTCGATCAGCCGCTGGTCGGCGGCGTCGAGTCCCTCGATGGCCGGGCCGAGCGCCTGGATCACGGCGTCGACGGCCTTCTGGACCCCCTTGCCGACGTACCGGTCGCCGCCGTCACGCAGCTCGACCGCCTCGAAGGCACCGGTGGAGGCGCCGCTGGGCACTGCTGCCCGGGCGAAGGACCCGTCGTCGAGGAGGACCTCGACCTCGACGGTGGGGTTGCCGCGGGAGTCGAGGATCTCGCGGGCTCCGACGGCTTCGATCGCTGCCACGTGTACTGCTCCTGGAGTCGGGGACGGGCTGTCGTCGCGGTCAGCCTAGACCGCCCCGGGTGCGGTTCCCGGCAGCACCCACCGGGCGTGGGACGCGGGCTGCTGTGCGCGCTGCGGCATGCTGTGACCGTGGCCGCACCCGATCACCCCGAGGCGACCCCTCGGCCCCGCCGTCGCCCACAGCGTGTGTACGGCGTCGGCCGGGACCCCGAGCCGCGCGACTCGCTCGCCAACGAGCGCACCTTCCTGGCCTGGGTACGCACCTCGCTCGCGCTCGTGGCGGGTGCCGTGGCGGTCAGCTCACCGGCCCTGGAGTTCTCGCTGGCGGCGCGCCTGGTGCTCTCGCTCGGACTGGTGCTGGTGGCCGGCGTGGCCCTCGGCGTCGGCTGGCACCGATGGACCCGCACCGAGATCGCGATGCGGACCGGCGGTACCCCGCCGGGGTTCACCGGCGGCATGGTCGTGCTCGGCGCGGTCGGGCTGCTGATGGCCGGCACGCTGGCGAGCGCGATCCTCAGGCACTGACCGGAGGCCGGATCAGGCGTTCGGCGCGAGCCCGAACACCGCACCGAACAGCCGCTCGCAGCGGGCGCTCATCTCGTCGGGCGCCATCCCCGGGTGGTCGCACCACCAGGTCACGAGGGAGCCGAAGACGTTGCCCCACACCGCCGTCATCGCGTCGAGGTCGAGCGCGTCGTCGTCGCCGGACAGCGCGAGCAGCTCGCCGACACCCTCGCGGGCCAGCTCCTCCAGGCGGCGCCGGTAGGCGCCCATCAGCTCGCCGGGAGCATCGGCGAGCGGCGCGGTCGGGTCGTTGGCGACCCGCCACACCCAGGACCGGCCGTCGAGCACGCGGAAGACGCCGTCGAGCGTCGCGACCGCCCGCGCCAGGCCGACGACGCCGAGCGCCGCGGTGCGCTCGATCTCACCGATCAGCAGGCCGGAGGCCTGCCGCAGGCAGCGCTCGAAGAGGCCCTCCTTGGAGCCGAAGTAGTTGTAGATGAGCGGCTTGGAGATGCCCGCCTCGCGCGCGACGTCGGCCACCGAGGTGGCGGCGAACCCGCGCTCGCCGAAGACCCGGCCCGCGACCTCGAGGATCTGCTGCTCGCGATCCGCGCGCGCGACGCCCTTGGTCCCGGAGCGGCGTGGCGACGTCATGCAGATCACCCTACCCAGCGAATTGACCTTGTAGTAACTTACCCAAGAGTCATATCGAAGGAGCTCCCATGCACGACCTGCTCGACCCGATGAAGAACCCGGTGACCTACGCCGTCCCGTTCTTCGCGCTCAGCGTCCTCGTCGAGCTCGCGGCGCTGAAGTGGCTCGACCACGACGACAACGTCACCGGCTACTCCCTCAAGGACGCCCGCACGTCGATCTCGATGGGGATCGGCTCGCTGTTCTTCCTGACCGTGTTCAAGGTCGGCACCTTCGTCGTCTACTCCGCGGTCTCGGCCCACCTGGCGCCGTACCACCTCCCCACCGACACCTGGTGGTACTGGGTGCTGCTGCTCGTGGTCCTCGACCTCGCCTACTACGGCAACCACCGGTTCGTGCACCGGGTCAACATCGGCTGGGCGGCGCACCAGGCGCACCACTCGAGCGAGTACATGAACTTCACGACCGCGCTGCGCCAGAAGTGGAACCCGTGGTTCGAGTTCTTCTTCTGGCTGCCGCTGCCGTTCCTCGGCTTCGCGCCGTGGACGCTCTACGTCGCGTTCTCGGTCAACCTCGTCTACCAGTTCTTCGTGCACACCGAGACCATCGACCGGCTCCCCCGCCCGGTCGAGCTGGTCTTCAACACCCCGTCGCACCACCGCGTGCACCACGGCTCCGACCCGGAGTACCTCGACAAGAACTACGCCGGCATCCTGATCGTCTGGGACCGGATGTTCGGCACCTTCCAGCCCGAGCTCCAGCGGCCGACGTACGGGCTGACCAAGCCGGTCGACACCTACCACCTGATCCGGCTCGAGTACGGCGACTACGCCGCCATCGCCCGCAAGGTGCGCGCCGCGCAGGGATGGCGCGAGCGGCTGGGCTACCTGTTCGGGCCGCCGGGGTGGGCGCCGGAGACCGCGTCGGGCCTACCCTCCCTGTCATGCGCCGACCCTCACGCGCGGCGATCGGAGCCGTCGCCGCAGCACTCCTGATCGGACTCGTGCCGCCCGCGGCTGCCGGCGACGATGGCAGCGGCGGACCGACGTTCAAGGGCTGCCCCGTGTTCGGCGCCGACAGCTGGTGGAACACCGACATCCGCGCCCTGCCCGAGCATCCCCGCAGCGCCCAGTGGCTCGCGCACATGTCGACCGGGCGCGACCTGCACCCCGACTTCGGCCCGTCGTACGGCGACGGCCCCGACTACGGCATCCCGATCACCGTGGTCCGGCACCGGCACCCGCGGGTGCGGGTGCATTTCGGGTACGCCGCGGAGAGCGACCGGGTGCGCTACCCGCTCGGCGCCGACACCCGGATCGAGGGTGGTCGCGATGCCGACGGCGACCGGCACGCGATCGTCGTCGACCGCGACCGCTGCCGGCTCTACGAGACCTGGTCCACCCGCTCGCGCAACGGCCGCTGGTCGGCCGGCTCGGGTGCCGTCTGGTCGTTGCGCTCGCACCAGCTGCGCCCCGACGGCTGGACCTCGGCCGACGCCGCTGGCCTGCCGATACTGCCGGGCCTGCTGCGTTGGTCGGAGGTGCGGGCCGGGAAGGTGCGGCACGCGATCCGGTTCACGACCGACCTCACCGCACGTGACCACGTGTGGCCGGCCCGGCACGACGCCGGCTCGGCCGTCGGCCCGGACTACCCGCCGATGGGCGCGCGGTTCCGGTTGCGCGCCGACTTCAGCACCGACGGCTACTCGCGGTACGCGCGCACCGTCCTCGAGGCGATGAAGACCTACGGCCTGGTCCTGGCCGACAACGGCTCGCCGTGGTTCTTCCAGGGCGAGCGGAACGCGCACTGGCCGAAGCGGCTGATCGCCGACCTCAAGCGGATCCCGGCCTCGGCCTTCGTCGCGGTGGACAGCTCGTCGCTGATGGTCTCACCGGACTCGGGCCAGGCCCGCCAACCCGGGTCGTAACAGGCGGTGGCCGGGTCAGGCGTCGAGCCCGAGCTCGGCCATCCGGGCCATGTGCCGCTCGGTGAGCCGGGTGAACATCCGGCCCATGGCGGCCAGGTCGAGGCCGGGCCGGTCGACGCCACCGGCGAGCAGCGCGGTGAGGGCGTCGCGGTCGGCGGCGACCCGCTGGGCCTGGGTGAGCGCCTCCCCCATCAACCGGCGGCCCCACAGGGCGAGCCGGCCGCCGAGGCGGGCGTCCTGGGCGATGGCGGTGCGGACCCGGTCGACGACGAAGGTCGCGTGGGTGCCCTCCTGCATCGAGGAGACGACGAGGTCGCGGGTCTCGGGGTCGAGGTAGGCCGCGATCTCGCGGTAGAAGTCGTTGGCGAGCCCGTCGCCGACGTACGCCTTGACCAGGCCCTCGTACCAGTCGGCCGGGGCGGTGTGCAGGTGGAAGGCGTCGAGCGGCTCGCGGAACGGGACCATCGCCTCGAACGGGTCGGCGCCGAAGGCCCGGATCCGGTCGTGGAGCGCGTGCACCTTGGTCAGCTCACCGCTCGCCATGGTCGCGAGGTCGACCTTGTCGGCCAGGCTGGGCGCCAGCTTGGCGTCCTCGGCGAGGCGCTCGAAAGCCGAGATCTCGCCGTACGCGATCGCAGCCAGCAGGTCGACCACGGCCTCGCGGTAGGCCGGGTCGGCGTCGGCGGTGGGAGCGGTCGCGTCGGCGGATTCAGCCATGGCCTGAGCGTACAAGTAGACTCAGTCACGGCGAGAGCCTGCCCGCACCCTCACAGGAGCGCGCTGGCCCGCCCGGGCACCCGCCCACGTATGTGCGCGGCTGAGTGTGAGACAGCCGCATTTGATCTGGCGCCATGCCGACCGGCTGACGACACTCATGAAAGCGAACAGAACACTGACTTCCAACGACACCACCGCTGCGTCCACCACCGAGACCGACGCGGCGGCGGCTCCCACGTTCCGCGACCTGGGCGTGATGCCGCTGATCTGCGACGCGCTCGACCGGGCCGGGATCACCCACCCGTTCGCCATCCAGGAGATGACCCTCTCCGTCGCACTGATGGGCACCGACCTGATCGGCCAGGCGCGCACCGGCACCGGCAAGACGCTCGCCTTCGGCATCCCCGTCATCCAGCGCAGCGTCGCGCCGAGCGACCCCGACTACTCCGAGCTGCCCCAGGGCAAGCCGCAGGCACTCATCGTCGCGCCGACCCGCGAGCTCGCGATCCAGGTCTCCAGCGACATCGAGATCGCCAGCCGCGACCGCGGCCTGCGCGTGCTCACCATCTACGGCGGCGTCGGCTACGAGCCGCAGATCGAGGCGCTCGAGACCGGCGTCGACATCGTCATCGGTACGCCGGGCCGGCTGATCGACCTCGCCAACCGCAAGGTCCTCGACCTCTCCCACGTGCACGCCCTGGTCCTCGACGAGGCCGACGAGATGCTCGACCTCGGCTTCCTGCCCGACGTCGAGAAGCTGCTCCGGCTCACCCCCGAGACCCGGCAGACCATGCTGTTCTCGGCGACCATGCCCAGCGCGATCGTGTCGCTGGCCCGCATGCACATGCGCCACCCGATGAACATCCGCGCCGAGTCGTCGTACGAGAACGCCACGGTGCCCGCGACGGCCCAGTTCATCTACCTGGCCCACGACCTCGACAAGCCGGAGATCCTCGGTCGACTGCTGCAGGCCGAGGACGCCGACAAGATGATCGTCTTCACCCGCACCAAGCGCCAGGCCCAGCGCGTCGCCGACGACCTGGTCGAGCGCGGCTTCAAGGCCAGCCCGCTGCACGGCGACATGGCCCAGGTGGCGCGCGAGAAGGCGCTGACCAGGTTCCGCGAGGACAAGATCAAGGTCCTCGTCGCCACCGACGTCGCCGCCCGCGGCATCGACGTCTCGGGCGTGAGCCACGTCGTCAACTACACCTGCCCCGAGGACGACAAGACCTACGTCCACCGGATCGGCCGCACCGGTCGCGCCGGCGCCTCGGGCATCGCGATCACGCTGGTCGACGCAACCGACGTGCACCGCTGGAAGATGATCAACAAGGCGCTCGACCTGCCCTTCGACGAGCCGATCGAGACCTATTCCACCTCCGAGCACCTCTACCACGACCAGGGCATCGCCCCCGGCACCAAGGGCCGGATCGCTCCCCCGGCCCCGCCGGCGCCCAAGGGCGAGCGGTCCGAGCGCTCGGGCGAGCGCTCCGAGCGTCGCTCCAGCGACCGCACGCGCACCCGGACCCGCACCCGCGGCGGCAAGCCGGTCGAGGAGGGCGCCGAGGCGTCCGCCCCGACCACCGAGGGCGGCGAGGGTACGCCGGCCGATGGCGGCGAGCGTCCGGCCAACCGCAACCGGCGGCGTCGTCGCCGCAGCAGCGGTGGCGGCAACGGCGACACCGCGACCGCCACCGTGGAGACGCCCAGCGCCTGATCGGCGTACGCAAAAGCGAAGGAGCCCGGGCAGCTGCCCGGGCTCCTTCGTTTTGGCGCTCGCTGCGCTCGCGCATGTCGCGCCGCCTGCCAACGCCGTTTCTTCCTCCCCCGCTCGCTCGTTCCTCGCTCGCTCCTCCGTCCAGAAACGGCGGGCGGCGCGACGGAATCTCCTCCGGGAGGCGTGCGGCGTGAGAAGAGCAAAGGAGCCCGGGCAGTGCCCGGGGGCTCCTTCGTTTGCTGGCGGTCAGGTCAGCCGGCGCCTCAGCTGGCGAGCGGCTCGAACCAGACGTTGCCGACGACCACGGGGTGGTCGCTGATGCCGTTGTAGACCTTGGCGTAGTCGCTGAACTTGGCGCCCGTCCAGGTCGCGAGCATCCAGTCCGGGCCGGCCTTCGGCGGCACGGGGCACGGGTTCTTCTTGGTGCCGCCGAGCGAGACGAGGTCGGTCGCCCTGGCGACGCGCTGGCAGAACTCGACGCGCTCGTTCATGTCACCCATGACCAGCACCGGCTGGCCCTTGGCGCCGAGGCGCTTGATGAGCTTGATCTCACGCACGGTCGAGACGTCGCGCTCGTGCTCGAGGCCGCCGGGGGCGTTGTGGATCGCGACGACGTACATGACCCGCTTGGTGGCGCGGTTCTTGAGCTTGACCCACGGGATCGCGCGCAGGTGACCCATCGACGGGCGGTAGATCTGGCCCTTGTCGAGCTCGTCGAACTCGTCGGTCTTCCAGGCGACCTGGATGGCGCCGCTGAAGTTGTCGAGGGTGCGGCGCGGCCAGAACTTGAAGCGCGGCAGGCGCTTGCGCAGCACCTTCAGCTGGGACTGGTGGACCTCCTGGAAGGCGACCACGTTGCGCTTGCGCTCCTGGACCTGGGTGGCCGCGGCGTTCGCGCGGCCGAGGCCGCCGGGTGCCATCGAGGCGGTGAGGATGTTGAAGGTCATCGCGCGGACCTCGAAGCCGCCGCCCTTCTGGGTCGCGGGGGCCGGTACCGGCTCCGGCGCGGCTGCGGAGGCGGTCTGTGCGTGTGCCAGCGAGACGCCGAGGGCGAGGGCCAGCAGCGCGGCGCAGATCTTGACAAGGTGCTTTCCGAACGGGGCGAGCATCCGGGCACCCTAGGCAGACGCCCCCCGGGCGGGGCAAATCGGCCCGTCCTCGTCCGTGGGGCTGCCGGTGCCTCCGGGACTGACGGGGCTGCTGGGCTGCTGGGCTCAGGCGGTGACGACGACCGTTGTGCCGACGGGCGCGAAGTCCCACAGCGCGATCGCGTTCGGGCGGTCCTGGCGGATGCAGCCGTGCGAGAGCGGCGTACCGAGCTGGGCGCGGGTCTGCACCGGCTTGCCCTCGTCGACCGGGATCGTGTGGAAGCCGATCGCCGCACCCTCGTTGCCCTGCGTGAAGCGGACGAAGTACTCCATCGTGCCGGAGTCGTCGACGCCGATGGCGTGGCGGCTGCGGGAGTAGACCGCATAGGTGCCGGGATCGAGGTTGTCCTCGACGCTGCCCGAGACGCGGTACGTCCGGGCGACGTCACCGTCGCTGTCGACCAGCCAGACCCGCTGGCGGCCCTCGCTGAACACGATCCGGTGTCCGGTCCCGGAGCGGGCGGGCAGCTCGGTGGAGTCGGAGAGCGCCGCGATCTGGGTGCTCGCGTCGGCCAGGTCTCCGTTGACGGGGGCCGCGAGCGGAGCCTCGTCGTTGCTGTCGTCCGGCTCCGTGGTCGTGGTCGCGGCGGCCGGCGTGGTCGGGTCGGCGGCGCTCGCCGGAGTGTTCGGGCTGGCGGCGGCCGGCTCCTCGGGCTCGCCCGGGAGCAGGCCGAACCCACCCGCCACCGCGACGACGGTCACGGTGAGCGCAGCGGCGACGGCGGTGATCCGGCCGTAGCGCGGTCGGGCCGGCGTGGCGCGACGTCGGCCGGCCGGCTGCCGGGCGCGGTGTCGCCCGGGGTCGCGGCGGGCGGCGTGCTTCGACACCTGGCTCAGCGTGCCGCTCGGGCGAGCAGGGAGCCCGCGACCTCGCGGTAGGCCTCGGCGCCCTTGCTGGTGCGGCTGGTCGCGAGGATCGAGCGGCCCGCAGCCGGCGCCTCGGCGAACTTGATGGTCTTGGGGATCGGCGGCTCGACGACCTCGAGCTCATAGGTCTCCGAGATGGTGTCGAGCACGGCGCGCGCGTGGTTGGTGCGGCCGTCGTACAGCGTCGGGAGCACGCCCCACACCGCGAGGTCGCGGTTGGTGAACCGGCGTACGTCGTGGACCGTGTCGAGCAGCTGCCCGACGCCGCGATGGGAGAGGGTCTCGCACTGCAGCGGGATCAGGACGCCGGTCGCGGCGGTGAGCGCGGCGACCGTGAGCACGCCGAGCGACGGCGGGCAGTCGAGCAGCACCCAGTCGTAGCTGCGTCCGCTGGCCCGGAGGTCCTCCATCACGCCGCGCAGGACGTGCTCGCGACCGGTGCGCGTCAGCAGGTCGGCCTCGGCCCGGGCGAGCTCGATGGTCGCGGGCAGCAGGTCGACGCCGTCGTCGGTCTCGAGGATCACCTCGTCGACCGCGGTGCCCTTGGTCAGCACGTGGTGCACCGACAGCTCGAGGTCCTCGGGGTCGATGCCCAGCGAGAACGTCAGGCAGGCCTGCGGGTCGAGGTCGACCAGCAGCACGCGCTGCCCGCGCTCGGCCAGGGCCGCACCGATGGACGCGACACTGGTCGTCTTCGCGACGCCGCCCTTCTGGTTGGCGACAGCGAGGATCGTGGGAGCCGCCTGCACGCTGTTCATCGGGACCATCATGCCGGATGCACCCCTAGTCTTGCGGCATGCCCACAGCTCTCGTGACCGGCGCCACGGCCGGCATCGGCCTCGAGTTCGCCCGCCAGCTCGCCGCCCGCGGCGACGACCTGGTCCTGGTGGCCCGTGACGAGGTCCGGTTGGCCTCCGTCGCCGGGGAGCTGCGGTCGTCGTACGGCGTCGGCGTGGAGGTCCTCCCCGCCGACCTGACCGCAGCCGAGGCCCTGGCCCGGGTCGAGGCGCGGCTGGCGGACCGGTCCGCCCCGGTCGACCTGCTGGTCAACAACGCGGGTTTCGGCCTCAAGGAGCGCTTCCTCGACAACCCGGTCGACGTCGAGCAGGCCCAGCAGGACGTGCTGGTGCGGGCGGTGCTGCGGCTGACCCACGCAGCGCTCGGCGGCATGGTCGAGCGCGGCCGCGGCGGCGTGATCAACGTGTCGAGCGTCGCCGCCTTCCTCCCCCGCGGCACGTACAGCGCCGCGAAGGCGTGGGTGAACTCGTTCAGCGCGTGGGCGCACCAGGAGTACGCCGGGCAGGGCGTGACCGTGATGGCGCTGTGCCCGGGCTTCGTGAAGACCGAGTTCCACGAGCGTCTCGGCATCGACCGCGACTCGTCGGCCCCGAAGCTGCTGTGGCTCGAGCCGGACCGGCTGGTCCGCGACGCCCTCGCCGACTTCGACCGTGGCCGCGCGATGTCGATCCCCTCGAAGCGCTACAAGGCGATCGTCACCGCCAGCCGCCTGGTCCCCCGCTCGGCCCTGCAGCGCCTGCAGTCGCTGGGTCGGAAGTAGGGCCCGCGGATCCGCGCGCGAGCGGTGCTCAGCGCGTGCGCTGGCAAGGCGGAGGAGGGAAGGCGGCCTTTGAGCGGAGCGGGCCGTCGACCGACGACAACGCAGCCAGCGTGCGCGCTGGGTGCCGATCGCGCGCGGATTCATCCCTCGCCGGCGATGAAGGCGCGGACGGCGTCCGCGACGAGCTGGACGGCGATGGCGGAGAGCAGCAGGCCGGCGATCCGGGTGACGAGCAGGACGCCGCCGTCGCGGATCAGGCGCAGGATCGGGAGCGAGTAGCGCATCGCGGCCCACAGCGCGACGTGCACGCCGGCCACGCCGAGGGCGACCGAGACGCCGTCGCCCCAGGTGTCGATGTCCTGGACGAAGAGCATCGTGGCCACGATCGCGCCGGGGCCGGCGAGCAACGGCGTACCGAGCGGGACGAGGGCGATGTTGGCGTCGGCGGACGCGGTCAGCTCGTCCTGCTTGCCGGTCAACAGCTCGAGGGCGACCAGCAGGAGCAGCAGGCCGCCGGCGCACTGGAGCGCGGGCAGCGAGATGTGCAGGTAGTTGAGGATCTGCTGCCCGAAGAGGGCGAACAGCGTGATCACCAGGAAGGAGACCGCGACGGCCTGCCAGGCGGCGCGGCGGGCCGTGGCCGGGCTTCGGCCGGCGGTCAGGGACAGGAAGATCGGCACGGTGCCGACCGGGTCCATGATCACGAAGAGGGTCACGAACACCTCGACGAGGAGGACGCCGTCGATCATCGGTGGCCCCCTCCCACGAGCTCGGTGGGCGAACCGAGGTCCGCGGCCCGCTCGAGGAGCCGCGTCAGCTCGCCCCTGGAGGTGGTCTCGCAGCCGAGCTCGTGGCCGGTCTTGCCGGTGCCGTGGTGGTCGCTGGATCCGGTGACGATCAGCCGGAGCCGCGAGGCGATCCCGCGCAGCTGGCCGCGTTCGGCCTTGTCGTGGTCGAGGTGGTCGACCTCGATGCCGCCGAGCCCCGCCTCGGCGAGCACGGCGAACCCGGCCTCGTCGAGCACCGACGCGGAGCCGCGGCCCCACGGGTGGGCGACCACCGACACCCCACGGGCGGCGGTGACCAGCCCGATCATCTCGACCAGGTCGGCGGCGTACCGGTCGACGTACGCCGGGCCGCCGTCGGCGAGGTAGCGCGCGAACGCCTCGTTGCGGCTCTTCACCGCGCCGAGCCGCACCAGCAGGTCGGCGACGTGGGGGCGCCCGGTCACCTGGTTGTCGGGGCTGACCTCGGCCAACGCCTCCTCGGTCGCCGGGATGCCGAGCTCCCGCAGCCGGGCGAGCATCAACGGCACCCGCGCCTCGCGCCCCTCGACGATCCGGCCGAGCTCGGCCTGGAGCGCCGCGTCGTCGGGGTCGGGGAGGTACGCCAGCAGGTGCACGCCCGAGCCGCGGAAGCGGGTGCTGACCTCGATGCCGCGGACCAGGCCGATCCCGGCATCCTCCGCCGCGGCGGCTGCCTCGTCCCAGCCGGCCGTCGTGTCGTGGTCGGTGAGTGCCACGACCTCGAGCCCGGCGGCCGCGGCCTCGCGCACCAGCTCGGCCGGCGGGGCCGTGCCGTCACTGACGCTGGAGTGGGTGTGGAGGTCGATCGTCACCGTACGACACTAGTGGTCCGGCTCCCTGCCCGTCAGGCGGCCACGCGCTCGCGCTCGGGCTGCTCGACGTGCTCGACGGCCACGGAGGCCGGCCAGGCGAGCGGCGTGCTGGCCTCGCGCGTCTTCGGCGTGACGAGGTAGGCGACCAGCACCGCGGCACCGATCCGGGGAAGCTCGGCCAGCGAGCGGTAGGTGAGGTGCAGCGCCTCGCAGCGCGGGGAGAACTTGGCCTTGAACGCGTGCAGCGAGGCGAAGCCGTAGAGCGGCTCGAGCACGCGGGCCGAGCGCTCGAGGCCACGCTGCAGCCAGCCCTCGGGCTCCCCCGTGCTCCGCGCCAGCGGCGCGGCCGACAGGGACACGACCCGCGCCCCCTCGGCTCGGAAGGCCAGGCACGACTCGGCGATGAGGAACTCGATCACCGGCCGGAAGCCGTCGTCCGGGCGGCGCATCAGGTCGAGCGTCCACCCGTCGACGCGCCCCTGCCCGCCGTGGACGGGCAGCCAGGAGAGGAACCCGTGCACCCGGTCGTCCGCGTCGAGGGCCAGCGCCACCCGCACCCGTGGGTCCATGGCGTGGTCGACGCCGCCGAGGGTGAAGCCGAGCTCAGGGGTGCGCTGGTGCCGCAGCCACGCGGCGCTGATCGCCCGCACCTGGGCGAGGATGCGCGGGTCGGCGTCAGCGAGGACGACGAGCTCGAAGCGGATCCCGTCGCGGGCCGCCCGGTTGCGGGCGGTGCGCACGTCCTGCCACCGCTTGCCGCGGAACTCGAGCCCGGGCAGGTCGAGCAGGGTGTCCTCCCCGATCTGGAGGCTGCGGCCGCCGACCGCGCGGGCCACCGGTCCACTCACCGCGAAGTGGCTGGGGACGAGGTGCTCGTCGGCGCAGAAGGCCGCGAACTCCCCCACGGCGCGGGCCCGCCAGTCCGGCGTACCGATCGGGTCGCCGAGGGCGAGTGCGACGCCGAGGTGGCGGCGGTAGGCGAGGTAGCCCTCGCCGCGCGGGTCGTACAGGTAGCGCACGCCGGGCCAGGTGGTCATCCACGAGAGGGTGCCGCCGCCCTCGCACCGCAGGTGCTCGATCGCGCGGTCGCGGTTGACGACGGGACGGCGGCGCGGTCCGACCACCGAGCCGATCAGCAGCCCGGCGGCGACGGCGACCAGGTGGACGACGTCCGCCAGGTGCCCGACCAGGACGAGGGAGAGCACGACGTAGCCGACCAGGCCGGTGCGGGTGACCCGGCGGGCCGTCGTACCGAGGAAGGCGGTGACCACCGCGCCGACCGCGAGCGCACCGCCCGACGGGCCGACGTCGCGTGCGTGCTGGAGCGAGTCCGGCCCGACGGCGAGCACGAGCAGGCAGGCCGCCACCACGCTGCCGACCTGGGTGACCAGCCAGAGCAGCGCGGTGCGCAGGGTACCGAGCCGCGGCTCGGCGTACCCGACGCAGAGCCCGAAGCTGAGCAGCACGGGCAGGTAGCACCAGGGCGCGATCGCCAGCAGCGGGCCGGTGAGCAGGGTCCACCAGTGGCCGGCCGCGAGGGCGTCGAGCCCGTAGGCGAGGGCGCGGCCCCAGCCGTGGTCGAGGACGTCGCCGGCGAGCGCGCCGGTGCCGAGGCCGACCCCGAGCAGGGTCAGCAACCCGACCGCGGTGAACGGCCGACGACGGAGGGCGGTTCGGAGGGCTGACATGCCTCCAGCCTCGCCGGGCCGGACCGCTCCGTCAGGGGCCCACCGACCCGGAACGGGGGTGGTGCCCGCACCACCCCCGAGGTCGGGACGGCCTCAGAGCTCGGCGAGCACCACGACCCGGTCGCCGGGCTCGGCGACCACCGTCTCGCCCTTGGCCAGGTTGACCGTGACGCCCACCCGCGATCCGGCCTCGGCCAGCCGGGGCGAGGAGAACCCGATCGCGGTCTCTCCCCGACGGGCGGCAGCCGCGACGACGGTCGCCCAGCTCACCTCGCGCCCGGGTACGACGTACCACTCGGCCGGGCGCAGGTAGATCTCGCTGCCCTCCTCCTCGAGCAGGTCGTGGAAGACCGGCTCGATCCGGGCGTCCTCGGACAGCTGGGCGACCATCAGGCTGACGATCTCACCGCTGACGACGACGTCGTCGATGTCGGCGACCTGGGCGAGGACCCGGTTGCGGTCGTCCATCATCTCGCTGATCACGGGCGTGCTGCTCTCGGAGCGGGCGAGGATGTCGCGCACGTGGAGCAGGGTGATCAGCGTCGTGGCGTCGGCAGCCTCGGCGTCGAGATCGTCGGAGTAGCAGAGCACGATCACCTGGTCGCAGCCCGGCGGGACGTGCTCGTCGAGGACCGCGCGTCGGGTGGTGCCGGCCTCGACGACGGTGATCGTGAGGTTCGTGGTCGTGGGTACGCCGGGCGCGCCGTGCTCGGTCACCACGGTCAGCGTCGAGCCGGGGGCGGCGTACCGGTCCAGCTCGCGCAGGATGATCGGCGCCCGCTCGTTCCAGCCCAGCACGACGGCGTGGGTGGGGCGGGACTGCTCGCCGGCGTGGTCCGCGAAGGCGTCCTCGGCGACAGCGGCACTCGCACGCGGTGCGGTGGCGAGGACCGAGTCGTCCTCGGCGATGACGACGAGCGACCGGTTCCCGACGACGGTGTCCGCGGCCGGGTTGAGCCGGACACTGCTGCCCTCGGCCACCCCGATGACGGTCAGCTGGTCGTAGTGCAGCTGCGCATCGGCGTAGGTCGCCCCCGCGAGCGGGTGCTGCTCGAGGAAGTAGATCTCGTCGCCCTCGTAGTCGAAGAGCTCGCGGTAGACAGCGGCGGCGCCGGACTGGCGGGAGGTCTGCACGACGAGCTTGGCGACCGTCTCGCGGATGTCGAGCAGCGAGATGCCGCCCGGCCGGTCGCGGCCGATCAGCCGGGCCACCTCGAGGTTGGCCGGGTCGCGCAGCTGGGCGACGACCCGCGGGCCCTCACCGACGGCGAGCAGGGAGCGCAGTGCGAGCAGCGCCTTGATCACGTCACGGTCCGGTTCGGTGCCGTCACCGGACAGCACGACGACCGAGCGGGCCGAGGTCGGGCTGACGATCGCGAGGTCGTCGATGTCCGAGGGCGCGCCGGACCGGCAGACCACGCGGGTGCCCCGCAGGTCGGGGACCTTGGCCCGGATCTCCTCCTCCATCTCGACCTTGTCGCGGTCGGCGAGCACCGCCACGACCGGACGGCGCCGGCTCTCGTTGGCGATCGTGAGCTCACTGATGACGGTGAAGATCGAGTCCGACCAGCCGAGGATGACCGAGTGGTCGTTCTCGAGGACGACGGACCGGCCGCGTCGCAGCTCGGCGATCCGGGCGTCGATGCCGGCGGCGATGACACCGATCAGGGCGCTGACGATGAACAGGCCCGCCACGGTGAGGACGAGCATCGTCAGGATGAAGCTCCAACGCGCGCCGGTGTCGCCGGCGACGGTGCCGGGGTCGAGCGCGTGCAGCAGCGCCTGGAAGGCGGCCTCCCAGAAGCCGAGCTTGTCCTGGCGCATCCCGGAGACGACGTCGATGACCGCGAAGACGACCACCAGCAGCACGGTGACGGCGAACAGCCAGGCCACCAGGGCCGGCGTACCACGGGCCATGGTGTTGTCGAACGCGTAGCGCAGCCGGGCCCGTAGCCCGGTGGGCGCGGTCCGGGTGCGGACCGTCATCTCGGATCGCTGCGCGATCGCCTCTGCCGTACGACGCCGCAGCGCCTGCGCGTTCCGCGCCATGCGGGCCTCCTCGTGGTCCGCAGGGGATGCTCTCGCATCCGGCCGCCCCGGCGAGCGGAAATCGCGAAATCCGGGACCGTCACCAGGCGGGTGCCGGTCCCCCGAACGGGAGCGCGACCAGCTGCGGGCCGGTGGCGGAGATGTCGCGGAGGATCCAGTCGTCGCGCAGCAGCAGGATCGCGGAGGCCGGGCGCAGCACCAGCCACAGCCAGCGACCGCCGGCCTCACCGGCGAGCACGGAGCGGTCCCACTCCCCCGGAGACGTGCTGACCGAGACCGGCCAGAGGCCGACGGGGTACTGGTCGACGCGGACCCGGACCGGCGGCGGGCCCTCGCCGACCTCGTGGCCGGGGTCGAGCAGCTCGGTGTCGTCGGGGGCCGAGATGCCGGCGACCCGCGCGCCGAAGCCGGTGCCGGGCTCCTCGCTGATCACCATCACGTCGACCGGCCCGTCGAGCTGGCTGGTGCCGGCGACGCAGGCCATCGTGGCGCGGGTGGTGTCGCCGTCGGAGACGACGGCCGCGAAGTCGCTCACCGACCAGCCGGGGCCGAGCGGCCAGGGCAGGAAGGTCGGGAAGGTGCCGACCCGCTGGAGGTGCGCCGCGAACTCCTCGTAGCTCGAGGTCGGCGGCCGCCAGAGCGGTACGACGACCCCGTGGTCCGGGCACGACCAGCGCCCGTCGCCCACCTCGGCCACGGGCGTCGGGCAGCGCGGGCACTCCACGCGCACGCCGTCGGGTCCGCCGCGGGGCGGACCGGGCTCATCGGTCGCCATGATCGACACCGTGCTGCGCGGCGGGCCGTTCGTCAAGCACCTTGGTCGACCTGTCCCGAGATCAGCTGTTCCAGCGCAGCAGGACCGGGGTCTCGCGCTCGTGGCCGAGCTCGGACAGCGTGGCCGTGTCGAGGCGGAACATCCGCCCGTCGGCGACGGGCAGCCCGAGCCAGCGGGCGGCCAGCGCACGCAGCACGTGCCCGTGGGCGAACACGAGGACCGGCCCGCCCGCGGCCCGGATCCGCGCGACGACGCGGTCACAGCGGGCCGCGACCGCGGACGCCGCCTCGCCGCCGGGGCTCGGGTGGGTCCAGATGGTCCAGCCCGGCACCTCCGCGCGGATCTCCGCGGTGGTGCGGCCCTCGTAGTCGCCGTACCCCCACTCGAGGAGGTCGTCGCAGACCTCGGCGTCGGGGAAGCCCGCCAGCTCCGCCGTACGCCGCGCGCGCTGCAGCGGGCTGGTCAGCACCTCCGCGAAGGTCGTGCCGGCAAGACGGTCGGCGAGCCCGCGGGCCACCTCCTCGCCCTCGGGGAGCAGCGGTAGGTCGGTGCGGGACGTGTGCCGCCCCGAGACACTCCACTCGGTCGCCCCGTGCCGGGCCAGGAACGCGGAATCGGCCATGCCGACATCCTGCCAGCGCTCGCCCAGCGTCGAGCGGTCAGGCCGCGTAGTCGCCTGCGAGGACGAGGGCCTGCTGTGCGTGCAGGTGGTACTCGGCCCGGGTGATCGTGGTGGTGCCGGTGGTGGTGACGAGCCGGTAGAGGCCGTGGGGTGTGCCCCAGATCCACGTGTCGGGGCCGAGTTGCAGGACGGTGTAGCCACGCACGTGTGTCTTGGCTCGATGATGATGCCGGGTGAGTGGGGTGTCGTTGTGGTCGCCGGTCTGGCCGGGTGGGCCGTGCCTGTCGTAGGGCGTGGTGTGGTCGTGGTCGGGCGCTCGACCGTTTCGTGTGAAGAGGCGGGTGGCGTGGGGGAAGACGTCGCCGATCGTCCTGAGTTCGGTGCGGCGTTTGACGTCGGTGGGGTGTTCGTAGCCGTTGACGGACCTGCCGGTGTGGAGGTCGATGACCGGGGTGATCGTGATGTTGGCGTGGCGGCGGAGGAGGTCGCGGACCTGGTCGAGGAGGCGGGGGCCGAGGTTCTCGACGCGGGCGAGCGGGCCGAGGGTGCCGTCGGCCTGCTGGGCGACGTGGACGACGATCTCGGCAGCCGGCGCGCTGGTGGGTTCGGCCTCGATGCCGTGGAGGAACGCGAGGACCGCGGCCGGGTCGGCGAGCATGGCGAAGGCCTCGGCGCGCCAGTGGTCCATCCCGAGCGGTTCTGCGCCGTCGGCGGGCGGTGCCGCCTGCTCGGCGAGGGCGGTGGCGAGGTCGTCGACCATTCGGGCGTGGGCGATAGCGTCGGCTTCGTCGATGCGGGCGAAGACCGTGCCGAGGCCGGCGGTGTTGTCGAGGTCGTCGACCTGCGAGCCGGGTCGGGGCTGCGGGTACCAGACACCCTTGCCCTTCTGGTTGTCGCTGATCCGCTCGGCGTGGGCGACCGGGTCGGCCTCGATCACCTTGGCCTCCGCGATGGTGAGGATCCGCGAGGGTGCCTCGTCCAGCGCGGCGGCGACCGCGGCGTCGACGATCCGGACCTGGTGTCGGTCGAGCGTGCGCGACATCCGCGCGACCTTCCGCACCACCCACACCTCGCAGCGCCCGCCCTTCACACCGGCCCACACGGCAGGGAGCCGGTGGCGCAGGTCGAACGCATCCGCCAGCGCGCTGCGGGTCGCCAGGACGTTCTCGTGGCGGGCTATCGCGATCTCGACCAGCGCGAGGTCGACCACCTCGGGTGTCCCGTCGCCGCCGAGGCTGATCAGCCGCGGACCGCCGAACCTGAGGGGCACGGCGTCGGGCTCGGCCTGCGGGTCACCTGAGTGGAGGTCGGCCCACGCGAGCAGCAGCTCGAGCTGTCGCACCTCGGCCGTACGACGGTCGCGGACGCCGCCCTCGGAAGCGTGGAGCAGCTGCTCCGGTGTGGCTTCCGAGAGGTCCGAGATCATGGTCCGATTCTATCGCACACATGTTCGAACGGCCAGTGTTGACGGAGGACTTTCGCCTTGTTTCTAGCGGGTTTTCGAGGTTGTTGCGGTGGTCTCGTGACGGTCGCTGCGCGACCTCCTCGACCTCCGGGGAGGCAGGCCGACCGCGGAACCCAGCCCCTACGCACCCTTCTCGTCGCTGCGCCTTTCAAGAGACTGTGCCGGCTACGCGACCGCAGCCCACCGACATCCAGCGGGAGGACCGCCGGGTTCGAGGCTCGTCGCCGGCGCTCCTCGCGCCTCAACCACCGGCGCTCAGCGACCGCGAAGTGGCAGGATCCCCCGCATGCCCACCACCCTCCACCGCTACCGGCTCGCGATCGCGGCCGGGTTCGCCACCCAGGGCTTCGTCTTCATCGGCCTCACCACCCGGCTGCCCGACATCAAGGACCGCTGGGACCTCTCCGAGCTCGGGATCTCCGGTGTGCTGCTGGCGATCGTGCTGCTCGCCGGCGCCGGCTCGGTGCTCGCGGAGAAGCTGTCGGTGCGGGTGGCGAGCGCCCGGGTGCTGCGGTCCGGACTGGTGCTCGTCGCCGGCGGCGCGGCGCTGATGCTCGCGGCGCCGGTGTGGCCGGCGTACCTCGTCGGGGTGGGGGTGTACGGCGTCGGGCTGGGCATGGTCGACGCGACCACCAACATGCAGGCGGTCGCCCTGGAGCGCCGCTACGGCCGCACGATCCTGCCGAGCTTCCACGGCGCCTGGACCTTCGGCGGGCTGCTCGGCGCGGCGGTCACCCTCGCGACCGCCGACGTCGACCTGCCATGGACCGCGTTGATCACCGTGTTGCCACTCGTCGTCGCGGGCGCGGGCTTCCTGCCCCGCGACACCGGCACCGAGACCGCCGTCGCCGCGAGCGACCTCGCGATCGCGTGGCGCCCGATCCTGATGGTCGGCCTCGGCATGGTCGTCTTCTACATGGTCGACACCGCAGCGCAGACCTGGGGCGCGGTCTACCTCGACGAGGTCGTCGACGCCCCGTCGCGCTGGGTCGCCCTCGCCACGCTGCCCTACCTCGTCGCCAGCCTGCTGGTCCGCCTCGCCGGCGACTCGATCGTGGAGCGGTACGGCGTCACGCCGGTCCTCCGCATCGGCGCGGTGATCGCCTGCGGCGGACTCGTCGTGGTCACCGCGGCACCGACCTGGCCGGTCGCGGTCCTCGGCTTCACGCTCACCGGCGCAGGCATCTCGGTCGTGGCGCCGCTGAGCTTCTCAGCAGCCGCCCGGATCGCCGGCGGCTCGGTCGAGCGCGTCGACGCGGTGATCGCGCGGTTCAACCAGTTCAACTACGTCGGCGGGCTGCTCGGCGCGGTGCTCACCGGCGTGGTCGGGAAGGACGAGCTGCGGTACGGTTTCGTCGTACCGATGGTGCTGGTGCTCACCCTGGTCCCCCTCGCCCGCTGGTTCGGGAACCGTGCGGGCGAGGAGAGCGAGGTCAGCGCCGGGCAGTCGGCCGGCACACCCGGCACGTAGCCAGGTGCGCGTTGTCCTCACCCACCGGGGCGAGGTCGTCGCGGTGCGCGATCAGCGCGCAGTCGCGCCGGTGCATGGTCGTGCCGCCACCGGCGACGACCGGGATGGCGCCGACGTCGAGGCCCTGGTCGTCGGTGCGGGCCGAGGTCGCGGTCACCTCCGCGAGCACGAGCAGCGTGTCGGCGAGGCGCTTCGAGGACTCCCGGCCGTCGGCCGCGATCCGCGCCAGCCAGGCCCCGAAGTAGAGGAAGCCGCCGACGAAGGTCAGGCCGAGTCCGAGCATGCCGCCGGAGACGACGTACGACATCTGGTCCCACTGGTACGGCGTGTTCGCGGCGCCGTACCAGCCCAGGATGATCACCACGATCCCGAGCGGGAGCATGATCGCGCCCGCCCAGAACAGCACGACCTGCAGCAGGGCGTAGTGGTTGTCCTTCAGCGGCGCGATCCCCGAGCGGGTCGACTCACCCGCCCGGGGGAGGCTGCCGGCACGGCTGGAGGGGGTGGCTGCAGTGGTCATGAGCTCATGCCTTTCGGAGGTCGGGAAGGCCGCTGTCGAGGCCGTGGGGGCAGGAGGCGCCGATGCCGAGGGCTGCGGCCCCGAGCCGCCGGAACCACGAGCCGGCGACCGCCGCGACGGCGAAGGCGGCGACGAGGAGCATGCCGGGGATCGAGAACAGCTCGGGCAGGCCGGCGCTGACGGGCGCCGCGTCCACCAGGTCGCCCGTCGATGCCCCGCCGGCACCGGGCACGGTGCCGACCGGGACCGGGGTGGCGGCCGACGGTACGCCGACCCCACCCGCCGCAGGAGCGGGTGCCTGGGCGGCGGCAGCCGGCGGGGCGGCATCCGCGGCAGCCGGCGGCGGCGCGGAGATGTCGATCGGCGGCACCGTGTCGACCTCGGCCCGGGCGACGCCGAGCGTGACGACGACCTTCGGCGCCAGGTTGGACAGGCCGGACACGACGCCCTTGAGCGGACCGGCCTGGGCCGGGATCAGCTCGCCGAGCACGTTGGTCGGCAGCGCCTTCAGCAGCGGCGAGAGCAGCTTGGTGTCGATCGTGATCCGCAGGCCCTGCGACATGCTGGTGCCGGCGTCGCCGTCGACGGTGCGGACCTGCTGCGGGATCTCGATGGTCACGCCGAGCGCCTTGAGCGCGTCGAGCGGCAGCTGGTTGAGGCCGGGGATCGGGGTGGTCTTGCCCATCGCGATCGCGCCGTCGGGGCCGATGCCGAACTCCTGGCCGGCGATCGCCATCTTGCCCCAGGTGGCGGTGCCGGTCGCGGTGCCGGTGGTGCCGTCCGAGGTGGCCTTCGCGACCGTCTCGACGCCGCCCAGGGTGATCAGGCCGCCGAGCAGCCGGATCTCGCCGAGCGTGGCCCGGGAGACGCCGACCACCTTGTTGTCCTTGGCCTCCATCTTCGAGGTCGACACGTAGCCGTCGACATCGATGAGAGCGGCCAGCTGGGGCGGCAGGCCGGGCGCCGAGGCCCGCGTGGTCGGCGCGCTCGCCGTGCCGGTCGGGGCCGCTCCCGGCAGACCGCCACCCAGCCCACCACCGGTGAGCATCCCGGTGAGGCCGGTCAGCAGGTCCATCAGGCCGGACTTCTGGGACGGGTCGGCGGTCGCGCCGTCGGGGCCGAGCACGGCGCCGTCCGGCGAGAAGCCGGTCTCGGCGCTCGCCGTGCCGTCACCGGAGGTGGTGGTCATGATCGCGCCGGGGATCGACTCGTCCTTCTGGGTGGGCGTGTCCCCGGGGTACTGCGAGTTGACCTGCATCGGGTAGCCGTTCTCGGTGAGCGGCGTCGACGGCAGCCCCAGCTGCTCGCCGAAGGTCTTGAGCCCCTCCCCCACCGGGTCGCCCGGCCAGAACAGGCTGGCGCGCCCCTTGGACTCGCCCGAGTCGGCCTTGACCTTGCTGTAGCCCATGTCGAGCTCGACCTGCGCCTGCCCCGCGTCGACGGGGATCGGGATGCTCGGCTCGAACATCTCGACCCGGATCGGGGCCGACCAGGCCTGGGTGGTGTACCCGCCGTACGACTTCGCACCGCCGTCCTCCGCCGCGGCCGGCGTCGCGGTGGGCCCGGCGGCCAGCAGGGCCAGCGAACCGACCATGCCTCCCGCGACGAAGGTCCGGACCGTTCCGCGTGTCGATCGTGCTGGTGACTTCATGCTGCCCCTCCCAGGATGACGTCGGCCATGGTCTCGAGGATCTCCCCGGGCTCACCGGTGGCCACGATGCGCCCGCCGCTCATCACGGCGGCGTAGTCCGCGACCCGCAGGGCGGTCCGCGCGAACTGCTCGATGCAGAGGATGGACACACCGGACTCGGCGATCCGGGCGACGGTCTCGTAGAGCTCGTCGACGATCAGCGGTGCCAGCCCCATCGACAGCTCGTCGAGCAGCAGCAGCGCCGGGTCGGAGGCCAGCGCCCGCGACATCGCCAGCATCTGCTGCTCGCCGCCGGACATGGTGCCGGCGAGCTGGTGGCGGCGCTCGTGCAGCCGCGGGAAGTACGCGTAGGCGGTGTCGAGGACGGCCGAGGCCGGCACGCCGGCGTACGACATCAGGACCAGGTTCTCCTCGACGGTCAGGTTCGGGAACACCGATCGACCCTCGGGGATCGTGCACAGCCCCACCCGGGCCAGCGCGTCGGAGGCCGAGCCCTGGACGTGGACGCCCGCCAGGTGGATGTCGCCGGACGTCGCCTCCTTCTGGCCGCTGATCACCTTCACCAGCGTCGACTTGCCGGCACCGTTGGGGCCGAGCAGCGCCATCACCGCACCGCGCGGCACGGACAGGTCGACGCCGCGCAGCACCTCGATCCGGCCGTACGCCGCGTGCAGGTCGATGACGTCGAGGATCGGGACGCTCACGAGACCACCTCCTCGATCGCGGGGATCACGCTGGTCTCGCTGTCGTCCTCGGCGTAGCCCAGGTAGGCCCGCTGCACGTTCGGGTCGGTGCGGATGTCGGCGGGTGCGCCCGAGGCGATGATCTCGCCGAAGTCGAGCACGTGGATGTCGTGGCACACGCTCATCACCAGGTCCATGTCGTGCTCGACCATGAGGATCGAGCAGCCCTCCGCCGCGAGCTCGACGAGCAGCTCGCCGAAGGCGTCGGTCTCGGTCTCGTCGAGGCCGGAGGACGGCTCGTCGAGCAGCAGCAGCTGCGGGTCGCTGGCCAGGCACCGGGCCAGCTCCAGCAGGCGCGCGGTGCCGGTCGGGATCGAGTCGGCGCGCTCGTCGGCGTACTCGGTGATGCCGACCCGGTCGAGCAGCATCTCGACGCTGACGGCGCCGCGCCTGCCGCCGAACCAGGCCAGCGGTCCCCCGTGGATCTCCTGCGCCACGCGGACGTTGTCACGCACCGAGAGCGAGCCGAACGCCTCGAGCCGCTGGAAGGTGCGACCCACGCCGTGCCGGGCCCGCCGGTGCACCGGCCAGCCGGTGACATCGCGGTCCCGGTAGCGGACCCGCCCCTTGGTGGGCTTCTGCAGGCCGGTGATCACGTTGAAGCAGGTCGTCTTTCCCGCACCGTTGGGGCCGATCAGGCCGGTGATCACGCCCCGGTCCGCGGTGAAGGTCGCCCGGTTGACGGCAGTCACGCCACCGAACCGGACCACGACGTCGTCGACCTCGAGCAGCGCCACCTCAGCCCACCTTCTCCATGTCCACCAGCGGTACGTCGACCGCCCCGTCCGAGCCTTCGGCCGCGGTCCCACCTCGGGGCAGCAGCCCCTGCAGCCGGCCCTCGAGCCCCGGCGCGACCCGCGAGCGCAGCCAGCGTCCGACCCGGAACACGTGGTTGGCGATGCCGTTGGGGTCCCGGCCCAGGAGCACCGCGCCGAAGCCGATCACGGCGAACAGCAGGCCCGCCATGCCCGGCGAGGCAGCCTGGAACTCGGGCAGCAGCATCAGCGCGGTGCCACCCAGCAGTGCACCGGTGACCGAGGTGGCACCGAAGACGACCGCCAGCAGCAGCACCAGCAGGGACTGGAAGTAGAGGAAGTCCGCCGCGCCGACGGTCCCCCGCAGGCCGGCGAAGAGGCCGCCGGCGAGGCCGGCGACACCTGCCGACAGCGCGAACAGGCCGACCCGGAACCAGCGCAGGTCCAGGCCGAGGGTGCCGCACGCCGACGGGCTGTCACGCATCGCGATGAGCAGCCGGCCGAGCGCCCCGCGCCGCAGCACGAGCAGGCCGAGCGCGAGCAGCACGAAGGCCAGCACCATGAACCACACGTAGGCCGTGTCCGAGCCGATCCGCAGGCCGAGGATCGAGAGCCGGTCGGCGGCCAGGGTGCCGTTGAACTTGAACGCGAACTCGGCGTTGAAGATGACCTTGTCCATGAGGACCGCGAAGGCCATCGTCGACAGCGCGAGGTAGAGCCCGGTGAGCCGCAGCACCGGCAGCGCGACCAGCGCCCCGACGGCAGCCGCGATGATCGCCGACAGCAGCAGCCCGAAGAGGTTGGGCTCGTCGAGCTTCGCGTAGGCGAGGGCGCCCACACCGGCGAAGGTGAACTGCGCGAGGGAGACGTGGCCGCCGTACCCGGTCAGCAGCACCAGCGACAGCATCACCATCGCGTACGTCGCCGCGACGCCGATGAGCAGCACCTGGTTGGGCGCGACGATGTTGACGAGCAGCAGCACCACGACGAGCAGCCCGGTGCCGGAGCCGATCGACAGCCGCATCGTCGGCACCGGCGCGGTGACGATGCCCTTGACCTGGCCGATGCGCAGCTGCGCCTGCGGCATCAGCACCACGATCGCGAACAGGAAGAGTGCCGGGATGACGGGTCGGAACGAGGCGAGGAAGCCGTCGGTCGGCAGGTAGCCGACCGCCCACGACTCGAGGACGCCCAGGATCATCGCGCCGGCGAAGGTCATCGGCAGGCTCTTGAGCCGCCCGAGCATCGCGGCGGCGTACGCGTTGATGACCAGCAGGGTCAGTGCGTAGTAGTCGAGCAGGACGACCGGCGTCAGCAGGATGCCGCCGAGCGCAGCCAGCGACATGCCGATCGCCCACGACAGCGCGGCGACCCGGTCGGGCTTGCCGCCGAAGAGCTTGAGCAGCTCGGGGTTGTCGACCGAAGCCCGCATCGCCGTACCGATCCGGGTCCGGCTGAGCAGGAGGTAGAGACCGGACGCGACCGCGATCGCGCAGACGAGGGTGACCAGCTGGTGCGCGGTGACGAAGGTGTCGCCGACCTTCCAGCCGGTGCCGGACCAGAACGGCAGCAGCACGCGCGGCTCCGGCGGCCAGATCTGCTGGGCCAGGCCGATCAGGCCGACAAGGAGGCCGACCGTGACGACCAGCGCCACCGACACCGGCCCTTCACCGAGGCCGCGGGTGACGAAGCGCTGGATGAACCAGCCGATCGCCGGTGCCACGACACCGACCACCAGGACCAGCGACAGCACGGTCGGCAGCCCCTGGCGCTGGGTGAAGTCCCAGAACACGAAGGCCAGGAACATGCCGAACGCACCGTGGGCGATGTTGAACACCCGGGTGGTCGTGTAGGTCAGCACCAGGCCGCTGGCCATGATCGCGTACGCCGCGCCCGTGAACAGGCCCAGCAGCGTGAAGGCGAAGAGAGAGCCCATCGGTGACTAGCCTCCGATCCCGGAGTCGACGACATTGCCGCAGAGATAGGTGCCCGAGGAGACCTGCGACCACTGGCCGCCGCTGAACTGGAGCATCTTCAGGCAGGGCGGGGTCGCCCCGGTCGAGAGGTTCATCGCCGTGTGGGCTCCGTTCCCGGTCCAGGCCGTGGTGGCGCGGACGGCGTCGACGAGGGAGGCGCGGGTCAGCTTGCCGCCGAGCGCGGTCGCCTTCTCCACGAACAGCCGGGCCGCCGACCAGGCGAAGAGGCCGTAGTAGTTGGGGATCGCACCGGGCTTCACCTGCTGCAGCCACGACAGGTACAGCTGCACCTCGGGGTTGGCCTTGTTCTCGAACAGGTCGTTGGGCGAGAACACGTAGGTGCCCTCGGCGACCGCGCCGGCCTGCTGGATGTAGCGCTTGTCGTAGATCGTCGGGTCCTGCAGGTAGAAGTCCGGCTTGAAGCCCTGCTGCTGCATGGCCTGCTGGAGCTTCACCGTGTTCTGGTACGGCCCGTAGTAGATGACGGCCCGGATGCCCTTGTCCTTCATCTGCTGGACGTACGGCGCGAAGTTGAACTCCGCGACGTCGATGCCCTGGATGTACTTGGCCGACCAGCCGGCCGCCTTCTCGTAGCCGGCTGCGAGGCTCTTGGCATTGACCGGCGCGGCACCGGCGTTGATGTAGAGGAAGGCTGCGTTCTTCACCGCGTCGGGGTACTTCGCCGCCAGCCACTTCGCGGCCGGGTCGGAGATCAGGTTGGTGCGGATCGAGTACGTGCCGACGCACGACTTGCAGGCCTGCCGCTCGGGGTTGACGATCGTCGAGCGGATGTCGGGGATGCCGCAGGAGCTGGCCGTGGCGGCGCCGCCGGAGTCGAAGGCCGACATCGAGCCGACCGCGGCGAAGGTGTCGCTGCAGGCCTTGATGTAGGCCTGCTGGTCGGCACCGGCGTCGGCGCGGCTGTCGAGGTTGACCAGCGAGAGCTTGCGCCCGCAGATCGTGTTCTGCGAGTTGAAGTACTCGACGTAGGCACGGGTCGCCTGCTGCGCCGCCTCGAAGATGCCCGGCACCGGGCCGGAGATGTCGGAGACGTTGGCGAGGGTGATGGTGCTGTCGGTGATACCGGTCTGGTTCTTGAACCCGTCGCAGGAGCCCGCCTTGGCGGTGCCGGTCGGGGCGCCCTTGCCCTTCGACTTGCCACCGCCGCTCGCGGGCCCACCCGTCGCCCCGGACGCCGGAGCGGCGGGGTCACCGGCAGTACCGGCTGCGGGTGCCTCGCCCGCAGCCGGTACGTCGCCCGCGGCCGGTGCCTCACCGGCCGGGAGTCCGGTGTCGCCGCCGGTGCTGGTGGTGTCGCCCGTCGTACCGCCCTGGCCGCCGGCCTTCGCGACGGTCGCCGGGTCGAGCTGGGAGCCGCACGCGGTCAGGGCCAGCAGCACGAGCGCGACCCCGGCGGTACGGCGGATCCGGGTCCGGCCCCCCATCAGCCGCTCACACCCGAGTTGACGACGTTGCCGCACAGCCAGGTGCCGGGCGACACCTGCTGCCAGCGGCCGCCCTTGTACTGGATGATCTTCTGGCACTGCGGGGTCTCCGCAGTGCCGACCCGCATCGGCGCGTGGGCTCCGTTGTCCGTCCAGTCGTTGACCTTGCGGACCGCCGCGACCAGGGACTCGCGGGTCAGCTTGCCGCCGAGCGCGGTCGCCTGCTCGACGAACAGGCGCATGGCCGACCAGGCGAACAGCCCGTAGAAGTTCGGCACCGCGCCCGGCTTCACCTGGTTGAGCCAGGACAGGTACAGCTGGATCTCGGGGTTGGCCTTGTTCTCGAACAGGTCGATGGTCGAGTAGACGAAGGTGCCCTCGGCGAGCGCCCCGGCCTGCTGGACGTAGCGCTGGTCGTAGATCGTCGGGTCCTGCATGAACACGTCGGGCTTGAAGCCCTGCTGCTGCATGGCCTGCTGCAGCTTGACGGTGTTCTGGTACGGCCCGAGGTAGACCACCATCTTGATGCCCTTGTCCTTCATCTGCTGGACGTAGGGCGCGAAGTTGAACTCCGCGACGTCGATGCCCTGGAGGTAGTTGACCGACCAGCCCATCTTCCCCCACGCCGCCGCCTGGCTCTTGGCGTTGCCGACCGCGGCACCGGCGTTGATGTAGAGCATGGCGACGTTCTTGACGGCGTCCGGGTACTGGGCGGCGAGCCACTTCGGGCCTGCATCAGCGACCAGGTTGGGCCGGATCGAGTACATGCCGAAGCAGGTCGAGCAGGCGGCCCGATCGGAGGTGGTCGTCGCAGCGCGGAGGTCGGGGAGGCCGCAGCCCTGGGCGGTGCTGGCGCCGCCGGAGTCGAAGGCGCCCATCGAGCCGACCGCGGCGAAGGTCGAGCTGCACGCCTTCGTGTAGGCCTGCTGGTCGGCGCCGGCATCGGCCCGGCTGTCGAGGTTGGTGATGGCGAGCTTGCGCCCGCAGATCGTGTTCTGCGAGTTGAAGTACTCCACGTACGCCCGGGCAGCCTGCTGGGAGGCCTCGAAGATGCCGGGCACCGGTCCCGAGATGTCCGCGACGTTGGCGAGGGTGATCGTGCTGTCCGTGATGCCGGTCTGGTTCTTGAACCCGTCGCACGAGCCCGCCTTCGCGGTGCCCGTCGGCGAGCCCTTGCCCTTCGACTTCCCGCCTGCGTCGCCCTTCCCGGCACTCCCGGTGCCGCCGGTGCCGGCCGCACCACCGCCGCTCGCGGCGGGCGCTCCTGCGTCAGGTGCTGCGGCACCGCCGCCGGACACGTCGCCGCCCGCCGCCGGGGCACCGCCGTCGGCGCCGGCGACCGGAGCCGCGACGCCGCTGGTCTGGTCACCGCCGCCACCGGACTGGCCGTTGACCTTCGCCACGGTCGAGGGATCCAGCTGGGAGCCACAGGCGGACAGGGCGAGGACGACGACGGAGACGCCGAGCAGTCGCCGCATGCGCGGGTGTCGAGGCATGACCGACCAACGAGGCTGTTGTGACTCAGGTCACGGGGTAAAATGAAACTTGTTTCAGTTTTGCCGGGAGCCGCCTGCGGCTCCCCGGGGGAACCGCGCGGGAGGCCCGGACGTCCGAGGCATCATGAGCACCATGCGACTGCCCACCGCCGCCGTGACCGCTGCCCTCACCCTGCCGCTCCTGCTCGCGACGTCCGCCTGCAGCCACGAGTCGGACCGGGCCGCCGACACGACCTCCGCGGCCCCGAGCAGCACCGGTACGGCGAGCGCGACGCCGTCGTACCCGACCTTCGCGGCGCAGGACTACAGCTACCACCTCGAGGTGATCTGCTTCTGCCCGCAGCTGGGCACCGTCGAGGTCGTCGTGCGCGACGGGAAGGTCACCGAGGCGACCTCGCTCGACGGACCCCAGGCCGGCATCTCGGCGCCCGACTTCGCGTGGCTGAGCATCGACGACATCCTCGCGCAGGCCCACGCCCCCGGGATCGCCAAGGCGAAGATCGACTGGCCCGAGGGCCAGGACCACCCGGGCTCGATCATGATCGACCGGATCGCGCAGGGTGTCGACGACGAGGTGACCTACACGATCGAGGACGTGCGCCTGGGGCCGGCGTCGTAGCGAGCGTCGCGAGACGTGCGTGATGGCAAGGCGGCGGAGCGACGACGTGCTTGGCCACCCATCGAGCGACGCCAACGCCGCCAGCGCGTGCGTGTCGCGGCGCGCAGCCGGCGCCGGCCCCAGGCGCACGTCCGGGGAGGTGCAGGTCACCCCGGAGGGCTGATGGTCAGCGCGGGACGAGGGCCCAGCTGTCGAGGTCGAGCAGGACGCCGGGGGCGTACTTGCCGTCCTCGCCACGCAGCGTCATCGACTCGTCACGACCCTTGGTCGCCACCAGCCGCAGCCGCAGCGCACCGACACCCGGCGCCGACGTCTCGGCCCTGTCGAGGACCTCGGACCAGGCGTAGACGGTGTCGCCGGCGAACGCCGGCGCGGTGTGCGCACCTGCGTTGATCGCCGCGATCAGCTGGGCGTTGGCGAGCCCGTTGAACGACAGCGCCCGGGCCATCGAGATGATGTGGCCGCCGTACACCAGGTTGCGGCCGTCGGGCCGCGCCTCGACGTTGAAGTGCACCTTGGCGGTGTTCTGCCACAGGCGGGTGGCCTGCTGGTGCTCGGAAGCGGTGAGCGTGACCCCGTCGACGTGGTCGATCTTCTCCCCGACGACGTAGTCCTCGAAGCGGTGCGGCTCGCCGGCCGCGCCGAAGTCGTACTCGCTGAAGTCGAGCCCGTCGGGCAGCACCAGGTCACCCGGCGCCACCACCGACGCCAGCTCGGGCACGACGGCCTCCGGTGCGGGCGCGTCGAGGTCGCGCTTGTGGACCATCACCCAGCGGGCCCATTCCAGCGCGACCTCCTCGCGCTGGTTGACGGCGGTGGAGCGGACGTAGACCACGCCGCTCTTGCCGTTGGAGTTCTGCTTGAGCCCGATCACCTCGGAGGTGGTGCTGAGCGTGTCACCGGGCAGGACCGGGCGGTGGAACCGGCACTCGGCGTACCCGAGGTTGGCGACCGCGTTGAGCGAGACGTCCGGGACGGTCTTGCCGAACGCGATGTGGAACGCGATCAGGTCCTCGACCGGGTGCGGGTCCAGGCCGACCGACGCGGCGAAGACCGCCGACGACGGGACGGCGAACCGGGTCGGGTAGATCGAGCCGTAGACGGCCCGGTCCCCCTCGGTCACCGTGCGCGGCGTCGCGTGCCGGATGACCTGCCCGACCGTGAAGTCCTCGAAGAAGTTGCCCGGGTTGGTCTTGTTGCCGCTCACTTGAGCTTGTAGTCCTTCAGGAGGGACCGGCCGATGATCATCTTCTGGATGTCCGAGGTGCCCTCGCCGATCAGCATGAACTTGACCTCGCGCATCAGACGCTCGATCTCGTACTCCTTGGAGTAGCCGTAGCCGCCGTGGATCCGGAAGGAGTCCTCGACGACCTCGTTGGCGTACTCGGAGGCGACCATCTTGGCCATGCCGGCCTCGACGTCCATCCGCTTGCCGGTGTCCTTGAGGCGCGCGGCGCGGACCATCATGTTGTGGGCGGTCTCGACCTTGGTCGCCATCTCCGCGATCCGGAACAGCACCGCCTGGTGCTCGGCGATGACCTTGCCGAAGGTCTTGCGCTGCTGGGCGTAGGCGACACCGAGCTCGAAGCCGCGCCAGGCCAGGCCGCACGCGCGGGCGGCGACGTTGACGCGGCCGACCTCGACGCCGTCCATCATCTGGAAGAAGCCCTTGCCCGGCTCGCCCCCGAGGATCTGGTCCGCGGCGATCTGGTGGCCCTCGAGGATGAGCTCGGTCGTCTCGACGCCCTTGTAGCCCATCTTGTCGATCTTGCCGGGCACGGTGACGCCCTGGGCGGTCTCCCCGAAGCCGGCCTCCTTCTCGACGAGGAAGGTGGTCATGTTCTTGTAGACGGACTCGGCGCCCTCGTCGGTCTTGACGAGCAGCGCGACCAGCGTGGAGCTGGCGCCGTTGGTCAGCCACATCTTCTGGCCGGTGATCGAGTACGAGCCGTCGGCCTGCTTGGTGGCCTTCGTGGAGACGGCCGACACGTCGGAGCCGAGGCCCGGCTCGGACATCGAGAACGCGCCGCGGACCTCGCCGGTCGCCATGCGCGGCAGGTACTTGGCCTTCTGCTCCTCGGTGCCGTGCTGCATGAGCAGGTAGGCCACGATGAAGTGGGTGTTGATGACACCCGACACGCTCATCCAGCCGCGGGCGATCTCCTCGACCACCAGGGCGTAGGTCAGCAGGGACTCGCCCAGGCCGCCGAACTCCTCGGGGATGGTCAGGCCGAAGACACCCAGCTCCTTGAGACCGTCGACGATCTCCTGCGGGTAGGTGTCGGAGTGCTCGAGCTCCTGCGCCACCGGGATGATCTGCTCATCCACGAAGACACGCACAGCCTTCAGGATCTCGGACTGGTCCTCGGTGAGGCCTTCGGTCTGGCAAAGCCGGGTCATCACGTCTCCCCTTCGAAAATGGCACTGTCAGTGGTGGTGCCGGACCGCACTGTACCCGCGAGTAGCCATGCCCGGACCCCCCGAACGGGGTGCGAGACCCCGACGTGAGACATGTCACCGCAGCGACGGAATCCCGCTCCCCACGGGGGACCTAGCCTTGTCGCCACGAGCGAGTACGACGCCCCGGCCACCTCGTCCGACGCCGACCTCACCGCCGCGCTGCGCGAGTTCAGCGCCTCCGTCGCGGCCTTCACCGCCGCCGTCGCCGACCTCGACCGGGTGGTCGAGCGGGCCGACGGCCTGCTCACCCGCGCTGACAAGCTGCTCGCGCCGCTCGCGGCGACCCAGCAGGTCGGCGACCAGCTGAAGGTCGCCGGCCAGCTCGCCTCGCAGGTGGCCTCGGCCGCGGTCAAGCGCGGCGTGGCGGCCGCGAAGACGGTGACGGGGCCGTAGGGCGGCCTCACGCCCCACGACCCCGTCGACTGGGATCCCTCCCCTGCCCTCCCGGGCTCAGATGGTGCGGCCCACTGCCGCGAAGAACCGGATGAACATCTCGTCGTAGCCGAACTGGTCCGAGCGGATCTGGGCGGCCGAGCCGGCCCGCTTCTGCTCCTTGGTCACCCAGGACCGGTTGAAGTCGATGCGCACCGCGCGGGTTCCGCCCGAGGTACTGGCGAGCACCAGCGCCTTCGGCATGCCGTACTGGCTCCAGGCGGTCTTCCGCTTGGCCCACGACTTGTGCTTCTTCTTGGTGCCGAGCAGGTTGGCGAGCTTGCGGTCCAGGTCGGTCGCCCTGCGGTTGCCGGTGATGATCTGGATCTCGACGCCGCGGGCCCGGGCGTTCACGATCGCGCGGTAGACGCTGTTGCCACTGAGCTGCTTGGTCGCGAGGTGCAGCGCGGAGCCCGGCGGGGCCTGGTTGATGGCGCTGCGGACCAGGCGCATTGTCGCCTTCGCGTCGCCCTGGTTGGACATCCAGCCGGGGGCGAAGGCACCGGCGCGCGGCCCGACGTTGCCGAGGTCGACGGTGAGCATCTTGTGGTCCGAGTAGAGCTCGCTCGTGCTCAGGTTGGTCACCGGCAGCAGCGGGTCAGCCTGGTACAGGTACGCGTGGTCGATGACCGCGCCGCTGTCGTGGGTGGGCGGCGCGACGCCGAACAGGTCGAAGGCGTTGACCAGGCCCATCGCGGCGATCTCGTTGCGCGGGTAGGCACCGCTGCGGAAGTTCACGTTCACGTCACCGGCCATCAGCACGGGACCGCTGGCCGACAGCGTCTGCGCGAGCCCCGACAGCCGCTGGTACGACGGCAGCGAGATGCCCGGCGTGTACTTGGTCACCGGCGCGAAGTGGACGGCCACCACGGAAACGGTGCGGCCCTCGGCGTTGCGCAGGGTCGCCCAGTTGGCGTAGCGCACGCCCCAGTGCACCTTCTGCTTCTTCGACTTCCCCCAGACCTCGCTGATGTTGTAGGTCCCGGCCGCGATCTTGGTCCAGCGCGTCGTGTCCCAGACGACGGCGGTCGCACCGGTGTAGGTGCCCGGCGTGCGCTGGATGGCGTAGCCCGGAGGTGCGAGCAGGGCGTCGGGGCGGCTGGACACCTCGTTGAAGGTGATGAAGTCAGGGAGCTGGGCGAAGACCTGGCCGAGGTCGGCCGCGGTGTGTTCCAGGGACATGCCGGACTTGATGTTCGCCTGCACCAGGCGCACCCCGCCCGTGGCCGGGTCCGCCTGCGCGGCCGTCCTCTCGAGGCCGCTGCGCCCGCCACCGGTGCCGGCGGCCGCGAGGACGAGAAGGGTGGCGAGGACCGCGAGCGCCGTGACCGTCGCCGGTAGGGCACGAAGCCATCGAAGCGAGCTCAGGGTGCGCATGGGACCTCCCGATTCACGGTGCCGAAATGCACCGAGCGAACAATTTCCTCAGGAATCACACCAGTAACAACTTCACCATGGCAATACAGCGTGAATAACTACAAGGATGTAATTCGATAAATCACAACCGTGTAATTCGTTCCGGAATGCACCTCTGCCCGAATACGGGAATGCGCATGATTTCCTGCGCCGTTCGGCGGGCGGGAGGCGGACCTGAGCGGTTGCGGAGGGTCAGCGACGGCGCAGGGCGCCGAGCAGGCCGCGCTTGCCGGTGGCCGGCTCGGGGTTCGCGCCGACCCGCAGCTCGCGCACGTCGCCGAGCATGGTCGCGACCAGGTCGGTGGCGGCCGCGGCCACCTCGGCGTCGGTCACCGTGTCCGGCGTACGACGCTCCGGCAGCTCGGCCGGGATCTCGAGCCGGCCCAGGTCCCCCACGACGTCCACCGGGTGCTCGCGCAGGTAGGCCAGGGCCGCGTCGTTGCGGGCGCGGCACTCCTCGATCCGGTCGGCCTGGGGCCAGAACTTCTCGCCCTTGCGCGGGACCAGCCGCTCGTCGGCGAGGAAGGTGCGGATGAACATGCCGCGATCACGGGCGGGACCGAGCGACTTGCGGGCGACGAGGTGCTCGTTGACCCGGCGCAGCACCTCGGCCTCGACCACGCCCATCGACTCGTTGGGGAACGACTGGCCCAGGTCGTAGGCGTCGGCGCGCAGGCCGAGCAGCCCGGCGAAGCGGTGCCAGATCTCGTCACGCGGGGCGCTGGTGTCGAGGGGCAGCACGTGGATCCGCTCGTGGGCGACGGCCTCCGACCAGCGCTGGAGCACCAGGTGCAGGTCGAGGGTGCGCCAGTTCCACACGTCGCGCGGGTCGTCGGACACCTCGCGCGAGTAGTCGGCCATCGACGCGGTGCCGCGGTTCTTGAGGCTCTCCTGCCAGCTGGCGGTGAACAGCCCGAGCAGGTCGCGCGCGGTGATCACCACGTGCACCTCGGCCGGGGCGAGCTGCCGGGCCATCCGCGTCGCCTGCTCGGCGCTGGCCGCCGCGAAGAACTCGTGGGTGATCAGCGCGTCGCCGTCGTGCGACGCGATCTCGGCGCGCAGCCGCTCCCAGGCGGTGCGGTGCTCCTCGGAGGCCTTCGGCAGCCGCGGGTCCTCACGCACGATCCGGCTGGTCCACAGGTGGTCGAACCGGCCCAGGCCGGGCAGCAGCACGCCGTCGGCGAGCAGCTGCTCGCGCGAGCCCCAGACAATGGTCTGGAGGTAGGTCGTGGCCGTCTTGGGCAGCCCGATGTGGACGAAGACGCGTCGTGCCATGGCTCGTCGCCCCGAGAGCTCAGAGGCTCTGGTCGAACGCCTCGATCGCCTCGGCGATCCGGGCGTCGTCGCGCTGGGCGACCGGGATCAGCAGCTCCTGGACGACGTCGACCAGCTCGGCCACGCGCACGTAGTGGCGCTGCAGCTCGGCGACCTCGGTCTCGAGCTTCTCGATCCGCAGCCGCTGGGCGCGGACGGTGGCGAACAGGTTCCAGCGATTCTGGGTCATCTTCTCTTCTTCACGCATCGACATTCTCACCACTCCGCGACCACGACGGCCCGCCCGGCCCGACCCGGAGCGCCGGGCTCGACGTCGGTGGACACGACCGAGCCTCCGAGCTGCCCGATCGAGGCGAGCACGCCGTCGAGGGACACAGGATACAAACCCTCGCCGGCCTCGCCCTCGCCCGTCGCGAACTCGGCGTGCAGCCGGCCACCGCCGCGCAGGGTCATCGCGGCGAACCGCAGCAGGCCCTCCCGGCCCCGCTCGGTGGTCGCGTCGAGCACGTGGCGCGCGAGCATCGCCCGCGGCCCGGCCTCGCGGGCCACGCGAGCGCCCTCGCCGAGGACCGAGCGCAGCTGGGTCAGGCTGATCATCCGTACGTCGAGCGACGCACCCTCGCGCCCGGCGACCCGGCCGGCCTTGCGCAGCGTCAGCGGCACGTAGTCGTAGGCCGTCGTGCGGAAGCCCGCACGGGCCAGGTGCAGCGCATCGCTCCCCCGCCCCGCGCCGACGTCGAGGACGTGGGTGCCGGGGGCGGTGTCGGCGGCGAGCCGGAGCGCGAGCTCCGACGCCGGGGCGTTGACGTCCCCCTTGCGATGGCCCTGGTTGGTCTGCCAGTCGCGGCGGTACGGCGAGAGGCCGCGGAACCAGTTGTCGAGCCGGGTCTTGACCTCGGTCGACGTCTCGAACTTGAACGCCGGGTCCGGCACCTTCCAGTGCGGCCCGTACATCGCCTCGAGCAGCCGCTCGGGCACGGCAGGCGCCGGGAACTCGTGGCCGGCGAGGGTCACCGTCGAGAGCGGGAAGATCCACTCCTCGCGGAACTCCACACCCACCTCGCCCAT
The DNA here is from genome assembly GCF_057813895.1 of Nocardioides sp. F233. Classification (NCBI taxonomy): domain Bacteria; kingdom Bacillati; phylum Actinomycetota; class Actinomycetes; order Propionibacteriales; family Nocardioidaceae; genus Nocardioides; species Nocardioides sp. F233. Next base: position 207,996 of record NZ_JBVASH010000002.1, on the reverse strand, counting down.
CAGGTAGAGCCGGCCGTCGCCGGCGAAGAAGCCGCCGAACAGGTCGAGGCCACGCACCGACCCGTCGCTCTCCTCGACGTCGATGCGGAACGCGCCGCCGCTGTAGCGGAAGGTCTCCATGCCGTGCGCGGCCAGCGCCCGCTGGAGCCGGAACGACTCGCGCACGACGTCGACGGGCGAGCTGTGCCGCGAGACGTAGCCGAGGTCGGCGTCGGAGTCGTGGCCGAGGAAGTCCTGCTCGCGCACGGCGCCCAGCAGCGTGCCGTACGCCGGGAACGCCGCGATCCCCTCCTCCTCGAGGATCGCGATGACCCGGTGCATCGCCTCGAGGAGCGGCTCGAGCTGGTCGCCGCTGCGCACCGAGAACTCGGGGTGGAACCGGCCGGACTTGTCGAGCGCGATCGGCAGGCCCGACTTGTTGACGAACGCGATCCGCTCCTCGCCGGTCCCGAAGGTCAGCTCCTCGTCGTGCACGACGGTGCCGGCCACGTGGTCGCGCACGCACAGCCGGGTGGGCCCCTCGAGGAAGCGCACCATCCGCTCGGGCCAGGCGATCCGCCGCTCCCCCGGCACTCCCGAGGGCGCATCCTCGGTGTCGCGCACGGACCAGAACGACCAGATCCGGCGCTCGTCGAAGAGCACGTCGAGGGCGCGGTCCTCCGCGACACCGGCGAGCACCAGACCCGTGGTGTCGACGGTCGTGACGGCGACGCCCGGCTCGTTGGTCATGGGGACCAGCCTGTCAGACGAGGTCGCGCAGGCGATCGGGGATCCGGACGTACGGCGGCTTCACCAGCGCGAGGTGCTGCCCCGCACCCGTCGCCCGCCACAGGTCGCCCTCGTTCTGCACGATCGTCTCGAGCTTCTTCGGGCCCGGCCGGAACTTGCCGAGCTCGTCGGCGGCCACGGCCTGCTCGACCTGGGCGGCCGCGGTGCGCAGCGCCTCGACGATCTCGTCGGTCGGCCTGCTCCAGCTCGACTTCACCGCGCGGCCCTCGACCACCGCGGCCTGGTGGCGGTGCTCGGCGAGCAGCTCCAGCTGGCCGAGGTCGGCGAACTTGAAATGGAACATGAACAGCTCGGGGTCCGGCGCGAACGGGTGTCGGATGCCGTGGGAGGCGTGCCCCCAGTCGGAGTCGACCCACTTGAGCGCCGGCTTGCACATCAGCGGCGTGAACCGGGCGAACTCGCGCTGGCGCAGCAGCGAGGGCGCGTCGAAGTCGAGCGCCGGCTCCACGCCGATCCGGTGGATCACGTTGTAGCCGAGGACGCCTGCGACGTCGGTGCCCTGCCGAGCGGCGGCGAAGTGTCGCAGCGAGGCGTGCACTGCCGGGTCGGCGACGACGAACTCGTCGGCGTCGGCGAGCAGCACGGCGTCGTAGGCGAACAGCAGGGACTTCGCCAGCCCGCTCAGGATGCCCATCCGGGACGGCTCGAAGGAGTACTTGTCGAGGTAGGGCAGCCGCAGCACCGTGCACGGCAGGTCGTCGGTCGAGCCGTCTGCGCTGTGGTCGTCGACGACGAAGACGTCGTCGGCGCCCAGCTGGCGCTGGTAGTGCTCGACCCAGCGGCGCAGCACCGGCCCGCTGTCGCGGGACATGGTGATCACCGCGACCCGCGGCAGGCCGTCACCCGAGGGCCGGTCGGTGGCCGCCGGGCCGGGGCCCGGCGCCGCACCCGTCTCGCGACGTCCGCGCCACTTCATTCCTGCTCCCCCTGTCCACGTCCGGCGGTGCTCCACTTGGTGAGGGTGACCTGGAGGGCGTCGAGCGCCGCGGCCAGCACCTCCTCGGCGGGGATGTCGGCGGGCTGCAGCCCACGGACGGCGACCGGACGGAGCTCGTCGAGGTCGCCGACGACGCGGTGCTTGCCCTTGCGGAGCCGGGCGACCTGGTCCTCGCCCTTCGCGCGAACCCACGGGTCGTCGTACCCCAGGCGCTGGCCACCGCCCTCGCGCAGCGACAGACCGCGCTTGGACAGCTGGTGCTTGACCAGCCTGTCGTAGAACGGCGGCAGGTCGCCCTTGCCGCCGGGACGGAAGCGCCGGTTGAGCTCGAGCAGCAGCAGCGCGCTCGGCAGGTCGATGCTGGGGTTGCTGCGTACGTCGAGCGCGATCCCCTGCGGGTCGGTGCCGAGGACCTCGGCGAACCGGCTCCACAGCAGGTCACCGGGCGCGCCCGCCGGGGGCACGGTCACCAGGGTCACCGCGCCCTTGTCGAGGGCCTTGGCCCAGCGCGCCGCGATCGCCGGCACGTCCTGGTGGCGCCAGAACCGCGTGGCGGAGCCGGTCAGGTCCTTGCGCGCGTCGAGGGCGGCCACGTAGTCCTGCCACCCGGTCACGCCGCCGTTCTGCACCGACTCGAGCCACATGGCGGGCACGTTGCGGGCCAGGTCACGACACGTCAGCACGGCCTCCACCCGGCTCTCGGGGAAGGCCTTGCGGATGCGCTGGATCTGCTTCTCGTCGCGCGGCGCGAGGTACTCCATCGAGACGACCGCCGTGCCGGGCCAGGCCCGGATCTCCTCGACCATCTGCTGCCACAGGCCGTCGGCCGGCATCGGCGGCTGACCGGGGCCGCCGTGCGCGATCAGCTCCTTGACGGCCCGGACCTGGCGGCGCCAGCGCCGGCCGGGGAAGAGCACTCCCCGCTCGGCCAGCTCCGCCTTGTTCTCCCCGAGCACGTTCTGCAGGAAGCTGGTTCCGGACTTCATGGTGCCGACGTGCAGCACCACCCGCTGAGCCATGTACGCCCTCTCGATGTCCTCGTGGTCTTGACGCCCGAAGCCCGGGCCACCGCCTCTCGGCAGCGACCCGGGCCCAGGATCCGCTTCGTCAGTTCAGCTCGGCCTCGAGCTCGTGGAACGGGTAGTCCTTCGGGCTGAGGTACTCGGTGCCCGGCTTGATCCGGACGACCGGGTCGGGGTCGGCGGAGTTGACGTAGTTGGCCAGCGTCCGCGGAGCCGTGTTGTAGATCATGTCGACCCAGTCGGCGTACTTGGAGGCCATCGCGGCGTCGCCCCAGAAGATGATGTCGTGCTCGTCGGAGAACCAGCCGAGCTGGGTCCAGTTCTCGCTGCTGGAGAGCACCGCGCTGCCGTTGGGGTCGCCGTCGAGGTTGCCCTGGACCGACAGGCCCTTGAGGTGGACGTAGCGGTCCTTGAACTTGTTGGCCGTCGCGCCGGTGATGTAGACCATCTGCTTCGCCGGGACGGGCGCGAGGATGCTGCGGATCTTGCCCGACATCATCATGAAGACCACGCGGACGTCGCAGCCCTGGAAGTGCAGCTCGCGGACCTTGCGCGCGATCGCCGCACCGCGCTCGTCACCCCACACGGCGTTGGCCACGCGGACCTTGGTGTGACCGTTGGCGGTGTTGGCCGCGCCGTTGCACTGGACCTTGTTGAGGACCCGCAGCGGCGGGTCGACCTGGTCGCGGTGCGGGGCGAACTGGGTGGTGATGGTGCCGCCCGGGACGGTGGTGCTGGGGACGGTGAACTGCAGGGCCGGGAACCTCTTGTCCTTCTTGGCCTGGTTCCACATCGTCATCCAGCCGTCGTAGAGCGCCTGGTTCTCGGTGACGGTGGTCCAGTCGTTGAACTGCTGGACGGCGGCGGCACCGGTGAAGTTGCCGGAGCCCTGCATCACGATCCAGTTGGTGGCACCCGACTTGCTGACCAGCATCATCTTGTTGTGCATCGCCCCGCCCTTGCCGCGGCAGGTGGCCGAGCAGGTGCGGATCCAGCTGCGCAGCTCCTTGGGCCGGTCGGCGTTGCCCTTCTTGAGCGCGCGGGTCAGCACGCCGTAGGAGCGGTGCGAGCCCTGGGAGACCGCGAGGCCACGGGCCATGATGATCTGCACCGACACGCCCCGCTTGTGGGCGGCGATCATCTTGCTGGCGAGCAGCGGCGAGTCGAAGTTCCAGGTCATGACGCGGACGGTCTGGCCGGCCTCGACGTTCTTCAGCGTCTTGATGATCTTGCGCTGGATCGCGCCGCGCTTGGCCGGCTTGAACGGGTGGTTGAACGTGATCCCGGGCGTGACGACGGCAGCCGGGTTCGGCTTCGCCTTGGCCGCGACCTTGGTCGGGGCCGTGGCCGGCGCGGCGTCCGCCCGGCTCAGGCCGGCTGGTCCGGCGACCAGGAGGCCCATCGCGAGGAAGAGCGCTGCGAGCGCCGCCACTCCCCGGTTCCGTCCTGCCGCCGACGAGGTCCCCCACACATTCGACACGTACGTGACTCCTACCGTCTCCACCCGAGAATTGACCGGGCTCCGACGCGGCTTCCCCCACAGAAGGCAGGCGAATCTCGACCCTTGACGCGGGCACTATACCCGCCTGCCGAGACTGAAACCCGCGTCCGCGCGGACAGTCAGCCGGCGGTCAGTCGACCGTGCCGGACGGATCGCCCGACGGATCGCCGGACGCCTTGCCCGACGCCTTGCCGGTGTCGCGCGGCCTGGCCTTCGCGTCGCCGCTGCACTTCTCCGTCTTGATCCCGCCGAGGGTGAAGTCGGCGCGGACCGGGAGGTGGTCGGATCCGCCGGCCGGCATCACGACCGAGCTGGTGGCGGTGAGGTCCGGGCCGCCGTACAGGAGGTAGTCGATCCGGGTGCGCGGATGACCGGCCGGGTGCGTGGCCCCGCCGCCGCTGCCCGCGACCACGAAGCTGTCGGAGAGCCGCGAGCTGAGGATCCGCTCCGGTCCCGAGTTGGGCCACGTGTTCATGTCGCCGCCGAGGATCTTCGGGCGGGGGTCGGCGGCCAGGATGCTGGAGATCCGGCTCGCCTGCGCGGTGCGGATGTTGGCGGAGGTGTTGTCGAGGTGGGTGCTGTAGATGCTGACCTCGACGCCCTCGACGTTGATCACCACGTGCAGCAGGCCGCGCGGCTGGGCGCGACCGATGTTGGGCAGCGGGGTGTTCTCGGAGGAGACGATGGGGTACTTCGAGACGACCGCGGTGCCGTAGAGGCCGTCGCCGAAGGTGACGTTGCGACCGAACGCGGAGCCCCAGCCGCCGAGGCGCTCGGCGAACCAGCCGGCCTGGTCGACGCTGCCGGTGCTGCGCCGCTTGTAGTCGACCTCCTGCAGCAGGAGCACGGTCGCCTTCGACTGCTGCATCACGCCGAGCAGCCGATCGAGGCTGCCGGCCCGGGCCGACTTGATGTTGTAGGACAGCGCGGTGAACTGGGTGGTGCCGATCTGGGCCTGGCACACGAGCTGGGCGGACTGGCGCTCGGCCTCCATCGCCAGCGGCGGCACCAGCACGCCACCGGTGTCGGTGGCGGTCGGAGCAGGCGGTACGTCGACAGCAGGGGCCGCGGACGCCGTACCCGTGCGGCGGCCCTCGTGGGCGACCGGGGTGTCGGGGGCGTCGGGCGGGAAGATCAGCGAGACGCTCAGCCCGGCGAGGACCACGACCACCGCCACGAGCGTGACGACCATGTCGACCGAGGAGACGGCAGGGCCGAGCCGCTTGCCCGCGCGGGCACCACGCTTCCCTTGCTCCTCCACGTCCGGAATCGTAAACGACGTGTCGTCGGCGCCGGGCTTCTTCGCTGCCTGAGGCACACTGGACGGCGATGTCCACCCCGTCGCCGGACCAGCGCCCCTGTTGCGTCCCCGCAGGCCCCCCGGCCGCGGTGGACCTGACGTTCGGCACCCCGGCCCGGGCCGACAGCACCGCGCGGGGCGTCGACCCCACGGAGCTGGCCACGATCCCCGCCGGTCGCGCGACGCTGGGCGACCACTTCGGCGACGGGTACGCCGGCGACGGCGAGGGCCCGGTCCACGAGGTCGAGCTGTCGGCGTACCGGATCGGCACCACCTCGGTGACCAATGCGGCGTTCGCGGCGTTCGTCGACGCGACCGGGCACCGGACGCTGGCCGAGGCCGAGGGCTACTCCGCCGTGTTCCACACCGACGTCGCGGCCACGGTCGCGGACGTGCTCGGCTACTCCCCAGCCACGCCGTGGTGGGTCGGGGTCCGCGGCGCCGACTGGCGCCACCCCGAGGGCCCGCGCTCCGACATCGACGACCGTGCCGACCACCCCGTCGTCCACGTCTCCCACGACGACGCGCTCGCCTTCGCCCGCTGGGCCGGCCGGCGGCTGCCCACCGAGGCGGAGTGGGAGTACGCCGCCCGTGGCGGGCTCGACGGGAGCCGCTACCCCTGGGGCGACGAGCTGATGGCCGGCGCCGACGGCGACGAGTGGCAGGTCAACATCTTCCAGGGCAGCTTCCCGGCCACCAACACCGCCGAGGACGGCTGGACGACGACGGCCCCGGTGACGGCGTACCGGCCCAACGGGTACGGCCTGCACCAGATGGTCGGCAACGTGTGGGAGTGGTGCACGGACTGGTTCGACCCGCGGGCGTACGACGCCCGCGAGCGACGCGATCCGCGCGGCCCCGCTGGTGGTACGGTCCGCGTGATGCGCGGGGGCTCGTTCCTGTGCCACGACTCGTACTGCAACCGGTACCGGGTCGCCGCCCGCTCAGCGGCTCCGCCGGACTCCACGGCCTCGAACCTCGGCTTCCGCTGTGCCGCGGACGCCGCGACCGACCGCCCCGTCGAGAAGGAGAACCACGCGTGACTCGCCCCGGCCGCCTCCGCCTGGCCACTGCTGCCGTCCTCAGCGCGAGCGTGCTCGCCGCCTGCTCCGGCGGAGGTGGCGGCGACGGCGGCGTCGGGCCGATCGTGAAGTACGAGCGCCCCGGCGAGCAGCCGTCGGTCGCGGCGCCGACGAAGAAGGACACCGTGCTCAGCCCCGAGGCGACGCCGGCGCCGGTGGCGTCGCCCGAGAAGCCGAACCTGCTGATGATCACGATGGACGACGCGGCGATGAAGGACATGCAGTTCATGCCGCACCTCCAGGAGGTGATCGCCGGCGAGGGCGTGACCATCGACCAGGGCCTGGCCCCGACGCCGATCTGCGTGCCCGCGCGGGCCTCGCTGCTCACCGGCCAGTACGCCCGCAACCACGGCGCGGTCACGATCAGCGGCGAGGGCGGCGGCTACAAGTCGTTCGACGACAAGGACACGATGCCGGTCAGCCTCCAGAAGGCCGGCTACGACACGATGATGGTCGGCAAGTACCTCAACGGGTACACGAAGAACGAGGTCCACCACCAGCCGCCGGGCTGGACCGTGTGGCGCCCGACGGTCGACTTCGCGACGTACAACTTCGAGCACCCGCAGCTGCTCGTCGACGGCAAGATCAAGGACTACGACACCTACTCGACGACGCTGCTCAGCGACCAGTCGAACCAGCTGATCGCCGACCACGCCGACGGTGCCGACAAGGACAAGCCCTGGTACCTGTGGGTCAACTACGTCGCCCCGCACCACGGCAGCCCCCACGAGAGCGACGACCCGGACGGCATCTCGACGACGGTCCCCGACAAGCGCGACCGCGACACGTTCAAGGACCTCGACCTCGACACCACGCCCGAGATGTTCGAGAAGGACCCGAGCGACAAGGCACTGATCCGCAACGCACGGCAGAAGTGGTCCAAGAAGCGCCGCGCCGGGCTGCGTGAGGAGCGCCAGCAGCGGGTCGAGGCCCTGCAGGCCGTCGACCGCGCCATCGCCCGCACCGTCGACACCCTGAAGAAGACCGGGCAGCTCGACAACACCTACGTCGTGGTGACCTCCGACAACGGCTTCTACGTCGGCGAGCACAACCTCAACGGCAAGCTCTGGTACTTCCGCGACGCCATCAACATCCCGATGTTCATCCGCGGCCCGGGCCTGCCCGCCGGTACGACGACCCAGACCCCGGTCACCAACGCCGACTGGGCGCCGACCTTCGCCGCCCTGGCCGGCGCCACGCTCGACCGCGACGCCGACGGCGTCGACGTGATGCCGTGGCTGGACAGCGACGCGACCCGCCGGGTCATCCCGATCTCCGGCTGGCCGGTCAAGGGCGGTCTCGACCCCTTCTACACCGGCGTGATCGTGGGTCCGTGGACCTATGTCCGCGGGCGCAAGGGCCGCGGCGAGCTGTACTACACGAAGAACGACCAGTACCAGCTCTACAACCTCTACGGGGACCCCCGCTACAAGGCGGTGCGCAAGCAGCTGCGCGACCTGTGGGAGCAGACGAGGGAATGTGCCGGGGCGACCTGCCCGCAGACGTTCATGAAGTAGCGGGTCTCACCGGTAGCGTTGCCTCTCGTGAGCACCACCCCTACCCGCGTGTTCGCGGCCAGGCTGGTCGGGCTCCCGATCTTCGACCCCCAGGGCGACCAGGTCGGGAAGGTCCGCGACCTGGTCGTGACCCTGCGCACCGAGGGGACCCAGCCGCGCGTGCTGGGGATGGTCGCCGAGGTGTTCGGCCGGCGCCGGATCTTCGTGCCGATGACCCGGGTGACCAACATCGACAGCGGCCATGTCTACACCACCGGCCTGCTCAACATGCGCCGCTTCGAGCAGCGCTCGACCGAGACCCTCGTCATCGGCCAGATGCTCGACCGGACCGTCACCATCAAGGACAGCGGCGTCACCGGCACGGTCTACGACGTCGCGATGGAGCCCGCCCGCACCCGCGACTGGGTGCTGTCGCGGGTCGCCGTGCGCGAGCCGTCCAAGGGCTTCCGCCGGCGCGGGCAGTCCCACGTCGTCGAGTGGCGCGACGTGGTCGGCCTGACCCGCACCGACGACCGGCAGGGCGCCACCCACCTGGTCGCCGCCCTCAACGAGATGCGGCCTGCCGACGCCGCGAGCATCCTGCACGACCTGCCGCCGGAGCGTCGTACGGCGGTCGCGCTCGCGCTCGACGACGAGCGGCTCGCCGACGTCCTCGAGGAGCTGCCGGAGGACGACCAGGTCGAGATCCTCAAGGGCCTCGACTCCGAGCGTGCGGCCGACGTCCTCGAGGAGATGTCGCCGGACGACGCGGCCGACCTGATCCGCGACCTGCCGCCGGAGACCGCCGAGGTCCTGCTCGAGCTGATGGAGCCCGAGGAGGCCGAGGACGTGCGACGCCTGATGTCGTACGTCGAGAACACCGCCGGCGCGATGATGACCTCCGAGCCGGTCATCCTGGGCCCGGACGCGACCATCGCCGACGCGCTCGCTCACGTCCGCAACCCCGACCTCACCCCGGCGCTGGCCGCGCTGGTCTACGTCTGCCGGCCGCCGCTGGAGACGCCGACCGGCAAGCTGCTGGGCGTCGCCCACATCCAGCGGCTGCTCCGCGAGCCGCCCTCGACCCTGGTCGCCGGCGCCCTCGACGACTCGATGGAGTGGCTGCGACCCGAGGCGACGATCGACGAGGTGGCCGCCCACCTGGCGACGTACAACCTGGTCGCGGCGCCCGTCGTCGACGAGGACCGCCGCCTGATCGGCGCGGTCACGGTCGACGACCTGCTCGACCACATGCTCCCCGCCAACTGGCGCGAGCGTGCCCGTGAGCGTGAGGCAGGGCCGCGATGAGCGACACCCGCCGCGCCGTGGAGCGGCTCGACACGCCGCGCGAGGAGCGACGCCAGCTGGTCCGGCGGCCGTCCTACAACGCCGACTCGTTCGGCGTCTTCGCCGAGCAGTTCGCCCGGTTCATGGGCACGGCGACCTTCCTGATCTACATGACGCTGTTCGTCGCGGTCTGGATCTGCTGGAACGTCCTGGCACCCACCGACCTGCGCTTCGACGGGTTCCCGTTCATCTTCCTGACCCTGATGCTGAGCCTGCAGGCGTCGTACGCCGCACCGCTGATCCTGCTCGCGCAGAACCGCCAGGAGGCGCGCGACCGGGTGATCGCCGAGCAGGACCGCCAGGCCGACGCCCGGGCGCACGCCGACATGGAGTTCCTCGCCCGCGAGGTCGCGTCGCTGCGGATGGCGGTCGGCGAGGTCGCCACCCGTGACTTCCTGCGCTCCGAGCTGCGCAACCTGCTCGCGGACATCGACGAGCGCGCCGAGGAGCGTGCGCAGTCTCACGAGGACGGCGCCGACGAAGCGTCACCTGCCAGTCCCTAGACTCAGGGGTTGTGACTACCACGCAGTCCCCGTCCGTCGAGCAGGTCATGACCGCGCTCAGCAAGGTCAACGACCCCGAGATCAAGCGACCCATCACCGAGCTGGGGATGGTCGAGGGCGTGGACATCGCGGCCGGCGACGGCGGATCGGTGGTCACCGTCAAGGCACTGCTGACCGTGGCGGGCTGCCCGCTCAAGGACACCATCACCCGTGACGTGACGGCCGCCGTGGCCGCCCTCCCCGGCGTGACCCGGGTCGACGTCCAGCTCGGTGTGATGACCGCCGAGCAGCGCTCCGGCCTGCACGAGACGCTGCGGGGCGGCCAGGCGCAGCGCGAGATCCCGTTCGCGCAGCCCGGCTCGCTGACCAAGGTCTTCGCCATCGCCTCCGGCAAGGGCGGCGTCGGCAAGTCGACGCTGACCGCCAACCTCGCGATCGCCCTGGCCCGGGCCGGGCGCAAGGTCGGCCTCGTCGACGCCGACATCTACGGCCACTCGATCCCGGCGATGCTCGGTGTCGCCGACGCCCGGCCGACCCAGGTCGACGACCTGATCATGCCGGTCCCGACCCCGTCCGGCGTGTCGGTGATCTCCATCGGCATGCTCAAGCCGCGCCGCGACCAGGTCGTCGCCTGGCGCGGACCGATGCTCGACCGCGCGCTCGTGCAGATGCTCGCCGACGTCTACTGGGGCGACCTCGACGTGCTCCTCCTCGACCTGCCCCCGGGCACCGGCGACATCGCCATCTCGCTCGGCCAGCACCTGCCCGGTGCCGAGGTGCTCGTGGTGACGACCCCGCAGGAGGCCGCGGCCGAGGTCGCCGAGCGCGCCGGCACGATGGCCTCGATGATGCACCAGCGCGTCGTGGGCGTCGTCGAGAACATGAGCTACCTGCCGTGCCCCCACTGCACCGCGGAGGGCAAGGAGCACCGGCTCGAGATCTTCGGCGCCGGCGGCGGTGAGCGGGTGGCGGCGACGCTGTCCCAGCGCTTCGGGTACGACGTACCCCTGCTCGGCGAGCTTCCCCTGGACGTCGCCCTGCGCGAAGGTGGCGACGCCGGCAAGCCGATCGTCGAGTCCGACCCCACCTCCCCCGCCGCCGTCGCGATCACCGCAGTGGCCGAGCGACTGGGCGGACGTGGCCGAGGACTGGCCGGCATGCAGCTGGGGCTCACCCCGACCAGTAAGTTCTGACCCGCACGGCTACGACGGAGAAGGGGCGGCTGGCGGGTGTTCGGGATCGGGTTCGGAGAGCTCGTCGTCATCGCGTTCCTTGCCGTGCTCGTGTTCGGCCCCGACAAGCTGCCCGACCTGGCCCGCCAGGCCGGGCGGCTGATGCGGGAGCTGCGCAAGTTCGCCACCAACGCGCGTGACGAGCTGCGCTCCGAGCTGGGCCCGGAGTACGCCGACCTCGAGCTGACCGACCTCGACCCGCGCGCGATCGTCCGCAAGCACATCGCCGACGCGATGGCCGAGCTCGACGACCTCGAGGACACGATCCGCAACGCGGGCGAGGACGACGCCCCCGCGCCGGTGCGCATGCTCGAGCCGGGCGAGCTGCCGCCGTACGACTTCGAGGCGACGTAGCGAGCACGTTCAGGCCCAGCCGCGTGACTGAGCGGCAGCCAGGGCGCTGAAGGCGACCAGGACCGTCCGTCGGTCCTCGCCGGTCGAGAGCTCGCAGAAGTCGGCGCCCACGCGACGTAGCACGCCGTCGAGCCGGCTGCCGTCGCGCAGGTGGAGCAGGCACGGCTCGGCGGCCTCGGCGATCCGGCGCAGGGCCGATGCCAGACCCAGGCGCGTGAGCGGCGACCACGCGAGCTCGGGTACCGAGCGGTCCGATGCGCCGTCGACGGTCGTGACCGCAGCGAGGACGACCACCCAGTCGTGGTCGCCGGAGGCCACCACGAGCCAACCGTCGGCGACCCGCTCGAGGATCCCGCCGACGGGTCCGACGCCGAGGACGCCCAGCGTCACCGGCTGCCCGACGCTCGCCATCAACCTGCCCGCGAGGGTGACCTGCCGGTACTCCGCACGGCTGCGGTCGGCCACCTCGAGGTCGCGCTCGGCCGCGTAGAGGGCACTGGCCTGGTCCTCGAGGTCGTCGAAGAGCGCGAACAGCTCGTCCTCCCAGCCCATGGGCCCCACCCTCGCACGTCGCCCGTCCACAGGTTCCACAACCATTGGTTGACAACGCCATTGAACGAATTCATCCTGAATCAAACGCAAGCAAACGCAAAGGTTCTCTCGGGATGGACTTCGCCGCTGCCGGCCGGGTGCGCGTCCGCGCCACCCTGCTCTGGCTCACCGTCACGGCCGCGCAGGCCGGGCTCGTCGCGCTGACGGCACCCCTGGTCCGCGGTCTGGTCACCGCGCCGGGACCGGCCTTCACCGACGCCCTGGTGCAGGCCTGCGCGGCCGCCGCCCCGGTCGCCGGGGCACTGCTCTGGCTGGCGACCACCGAGGTGGCCTGGGGCGTGCTCCGCTCGCGCGGCCTGTCCTCACGCCGGGCAGCCGGCCCCGTCCGGCTCGCCCTCCTCGCCGCCTGCGGCATCACCGTCCTCGCCACCGCACCGGCCCACGCCGGCGGCGACACCCCGGTCGGCGCCGGCGCCACGCTCAGCGCCGAGGCGCTCGCCGGCCTGCCCCTCCCCGACCGGCCGGTCGCCCCGCGGCTCGGATCGCTCACCGCTGCGGTCGTCACGGTCCGCGCCGGCGACTCCCTGTGGACCATCGCCGAGCGGCGCCTCGGCCCGGCGGCGTCGCGGCCGAGGTGGCGTCGTACTGGCTCCGGCTGCAGGCACTCAACGCCGACGCCCTCGGCTCCGAGCCCGACCTCGTCCAGCCGGGGCAGACGCTCCGGCTGCCCGCCTGACCCGCCCACCCCAGGAGGAACCATGTCCGCTGTCCAGCACGAGCTCGTCGGCCTCCGGGTGCCGGTCCCGGTCAGCCCCACGCAGGGCACGCTCGCCCTCGCCCTGCTCCCCCGCCAGTCGCCGCCCCGCTCGCCGGCACGGTCACGGCGTCGGCCGCCGGCGCGGCCGGGCGCGGTCGTCGTACCGATCGACCAGCGGCTGCGCCACGCCATCGAGGAGTGGACGCACCGCTTCGTCCAGGCCGCCGTCGAGATCGTCGGCGGCGACCGTCCGGTCTCCCAGCTGGTCCGCTGGACCACCCGTGACGTGTACGCCGACCTCCACCGCCGCGCCCTCCTCGTCGCCCGCGCCGGCGGTCACCAGCCCGGACTGGCCCGGGTGCAGCCGGTCCGGCCGCGGGTGCAGAGCGTGCACGCCTGCTTCATCACCGACGACGTCGTCGAGTGCGGCGTGCACGTGCGCCACGGCGACCGCTCGCGGGCCGTCGCGGCGCGCTTCGAGCGGGCCGATCAGCGCTGGATCTGCACCGCACTCGACTTCTCGTGAGAAATTCTCCTGAACGTGACCCTTGTTCAGGTGTGACGTGAGTCACTACGTTGCGGCCATGATCCGCACCCTCACGGCCGCCCTGGCCGTCGCCGGAGCCGCGCTCGTCGCGCCGCTCACCGCGTCCCCCGCCCACGCCGACGGTCCGGGGGTGGGCACGCCCACCGTCGTGTCGGTCGGCGACTCCTACATCTCGGGCGAGGCCGGCCGGTGGGCCGGCTCCTCCAACAGCAGCAGCTCCCGGGCCGACGCGCTCGGCTCCACGGCGTACTACGACAACGCCTCGGGCACCGGCGAGGCGATCGACCGCTGCCACCGCTCGAAGAGCGCGGAGATCCACATCGGCGGCGGCGTGAAGAGCGTCAACCTGGCCTGCTCGGGCGCCAAGGCGGCGACCGCGACCGGCGACACGTTCAAGCCGGGCCTCGACTTCTACAGCGGCAGCGAGGGCGTCGGGCAGGCGCGGGCGCTGCAGACGCTGGCGACGACGAGCAACGTGAAGATGGTCGTGGTCTCGATCGGCGGCAACGACTTCAACTTCGCCGGCATCGTCCAGCAGTGCGTCCAGGACTTCCTGCTCTCGCCGTCGTGGTGGAAGGACTACTGCAACGACGACAGCAGCGTGACCAGCAACTTCACCAGCGCCAACATCTCCGCGGTGAAGACCCGGATTGCCGGGGCCCTGACCAACGTCCGCACCGCCATGCGCAACGCCGGGTACGCCGACAGCCAGTGGACGATGCTCGTGCAGACCTACCCCTCGCCGGTCCCGGGCGGCTCCGGGTTCCGCTACAGCCAGAGCGGCTACACCCGCCAGAACACCGGCGGCTGCGGCTTCTGGAACGCCGACGCCGACTGGGCCAACAGCTCGGCACTGCCGACCATCAACAACACGGTGACCGGCGCGATCACGCAGGCCGGCATCACCAACGCCAAGACGCTCAACCTGGCCAGCACGTTCAACGGCCGCCGGCTGTGCGAGTCCGGCGTGGGTCTGTACGAGGAGGTCGGCATCGCCGGCTGGACCAGCGCCGGGGCGGTCGACCGCACGGAGTGGGTGAACCAGATCCGCACGGTCACCACGGCCGGCGACTCGCCGTACTTCATCCAGGAGTCGCTGCACCCCAACTACTGGGGCCAGCTCGCGGTGCGCTCGTGCGTGCGGCAGGCCTACAACGGCGGTACGCCGAAGGGCGGCGCCTGCGTCCGCACCAGCACCGGGCTGCTCAACGGTGAGCCGCGGATGACCCTCCAGTGAGGTCGCTGCGCGTGAGCCTGCGAACGCGCAGGCTCACGACCGAAGGTCGAGTAGCGCTCTTCGTCGGGAGCTTGCGACCGACGAAGAAGGCGCGTATCGAGACCCCTGTGAGGCGTCTCGATACGCGCCTTCGCTCGTTCCTCGCTGCGGCGCTACTCGACGAGCAACAACTCAGCCGCTGACGCGGGTGGTGTAGCCGGAGGCTCCACCGGGGGCGCCGTGGCAGCGCTTGTACTTCTTTCCGGAGCCACAGGGGCACAGCGCGTTGCGGCCGATGTCGCCGAACTCGTCGTCGTCGACGGACGCGGCGCCGCTGCCGCGGACCTCCTCGTGACCCGTCTCGTCGGGCGCGGAGTAGGTGAGGTTCTGCGGCTGCTTCGGGGCATCGAGACCCTTGGCGGTGACCTTGGGCGCGGCGGCCTTCAGGTCGGAGGAGATGGAGGCGAGGTCCATCTCGCCGCCGGCCTCGAGACCCACACCGAGCGGCGGCTCGGCGAACGCGCCCTCGTGCATAGGGCCCGCGTGGGCGGTGCCGTCGGCGTGGTAGTGGATCTCCTCGTCGTCGTCCTCGACCTGGACCTCCAGGTTGAAGAGGAAGCCGACCGTCTCCTCCTTGATGCCGTCCATCATGGCGGCGAACATGTCGAAGCCCTCGCGCTGGTACTCGACCAGCGGGTCGCGCTGCGAGTAGGCCCGCAGGTAGATGCCCTCGCGCAGGTAGTCCATCTCGTAGAGGTGCTCGCGCCACTTGCGGTCGAGCACGGAGAGCAGCACGCGGCGCTCGAGCTCGCGGGCGACCTCCTCGCCGACCTCCTCCTCGCGGCGGTCGTACGCCGTGTTGGCGTCCTCCTTGAGAGCCTCGATGAGGTGCGACTTCTCGAGCCCGGCCTGGGTGCCGGCCTCCTCGACCAGGTCCTTCCAGGAGATCGAGACCGGCCAGAACTGCTTGAGGTCGGTCCACAGCTGCTCGAGGTCCCACTGCTCGGAGAACTCGTCGAGCGAGCCGTTGACGAAGCCGGTGACGACGTCGTCGATGAAGGTGCGGACCTGCTCCTCGAGGTCGACGCCCTCGAGGACCTCGCGGCGCTCGCCGTAGATGACCTTGCGCTGGCGGTCCATCACGTCGTCGTACTTGAGGACGTTCTTGCGGGACTCGAAGTTCTGCGACTCGACCTGGCCCTGGGCGTTGGCGATCGCGTTCGTGACCCGCTTGTTCTCGATCGGGACGTCGTCCGGGATCTTGAGCAGCAGGAGCACGCGGTCGACCCAGTCGGACTTGAACAGCCGCATCAGCTCGTCCTGGAGGGACAGGTAGAAGCGGCTCTCGCCCGGGTCGCCCTGGCGGCCGGAACGACCGCGGAGCTGGTTGTCGATGCGGCGCGACTCGTGGCGCTCGGTGCCGATGACGTAGAGGCCACCGAGGTCCTTGACCTCGTCGTGCTCGGCCTCGACCTGCTTCTTCATCCGCTCGACCATCGCGGGCCAGGCGGCGTCGTAGTCGTCGGCCGTCTCACCGGTGGGCTCGAGGCCCTGCTTGCGCAGCTCGGCGTCGGCGAGGAACTCGTAGGAGCCGCCGAGCATGATGTCGGTGCCTCGACCGGCCATGTTGGTGGCGACCGTGACGGCCCCCTTGTGGCCGGCGAGGGCGACGATCTTCGCCTCCTCGGCGTGGACCTTCGCGTTGAGGACCGAGTGGGCGACACCGCGCTTGGTCAGCGCCTGGTGGAGGTACTCGGACTTCTCGACGGACACGGTGCCGACCAGCACCGGCTGGCCCTTCTCGTGGCGCTCGACGATGTCGTCGACGACGGCGTCGTACTTGGCCTCCTCGGTCCGGTAGACGAGGTCGGGCTGGTCCTTGCGCTGCATCGGCTTGTTGGTCGGGATCGAGACCACGCCGAGCTTGTAGATCTTGTCGAACTCGGAGGCCTCGGTGAGCGCCGTACCGGTCATGCCGGAGAGCTTCTCGTAGAGGCGGAAGTAGTTCTGCAGGGTGACGGTGGCGAGGGTCTGGTACTCCTCGCGGACCTTCACGCCCTCCTTGGCCTCGATGGCCTGGTGCAGGCCGTCGTTGTAGCGGCGTCCCGCCAGCATGCGGCCGGTGTGCTCGTCGACGATGAGCACCTCGCCCTCCATGACGACGTACTCCTTGTCGTTGCGGAACAGCTCCTTGGCCTTGATGGAGTTGTGCAGGAAGGAGATGAGCGGGGTGTTGGCCGACTCGTAGAGGTTCTCGATGCCGAGGTGGTCCTCGACCCGCGTGATGCCGTCCTCGAGGACGGAGATGGTGCGCTTCTTCTCGTCGACCTCGTAGTCGACGTCCTTGGTGAGCTTCTGCGCGATCTTGGCGAACTCGCCGTACCACTTCACCTCGTCCTGGGTCGGACCGCTGATGATCAGCGGGGTCCGGGCCTCGTCGATGAGGATCGAGTCGACCTCGTCGACGACGGCGAAGTTGTGGCCGCGCTGCACGCACTCCTCGAGCGAGGAGGCCATGTTGTCGCGCAGGTAGTCGAAGCCGAGCTCGTTGTTGGTGCCGTAGGTGATGTCGCACGCGTAGGCCTTGCGCCGCTCGTCGGGGCGCATGCTCGGCAGGATCACGCCGACGGTGAGGCCGAGGAAGTGGTGGACGCGGCCCATCATCTCGGACTGGAACTTGGCCAGGTAGTCGTTGACCGTGACGACGTGGACGCCCTTGCCCTCGAGGGCGTTGAGGTACGCCGGCAGCGTCGAGACCAGGGTCTTGCCCTCGCCGGTCTTCATCTCGGCGATGTTGCCGAGGTGCAGCGCCGCGCCGCCCATGACCTGGACGTCGAAGTGACGCTGGCCGAGGACGCGGCGGGCCGCCTCGCGGACCGTGGCGAACGCCTCGGGCATGATGTCGTCGAGGTCCTCGCCCTCGGAGAGGCGCTTGCGGAACTCGTCGGTCATGCCCCGCAGCTCGTCGTCGGACATCGCCTTGAAGTCGTCCTCGATGGCGTTGACCGCCTTCGCGATGCCCTCGAGCTGGCGGAGGATCTTGCCCTCTCCGATGCGGAGGAGCTTGTCGATGATCACTGGCACGCCGCCACTCTACCCAGCGGTCACCAGCACTCAGAGTTCACGGCGTCGGACGCTGCCGGTCGTACTCGGCGAAGGCGGCGGCCCGCTCGTTCTCGATCTTGCGGCCCAGGCCGTAGGCCGTGCCCCAGAGCAGGGCGAAGATGCCGCCGACGACGAACATGAGCGGGGCCAGGAAGCCGAGCGCGACCGCGCCGACCTGGAGCACGTGACCGAGGAGGTACGCCGACTCGCGGCGCAGCATCCCCGCGACCAGCACGCACAGGACCGCCAGGCCCAGGCCGAGCGGCAGCGCGACACCCGGACTGATGTCGGAGATGCCGATCATCACCGGGGTGGACAGGCCGACCGCGATCGCCTCGAGGGAGAGCACGGCGGCGCACATGGCGCGCCGGGGCGACTTCTCGCGCTCGTCGCTCACTTGCGGCCTCCCAGCAGCACCCGTGCCTCGCCGACGGTGACGACCGAGCCGGTCACCAGGACGGCGCCGGAGCTGAGCGCGTCGTTGCTGCCGGACTCGGCGAGCCCGGCGGCGGCGTCGATGGCGTCCCCGAGCAGGGGTACGACGGTCACGCGGTCCTCGCCGAACACCTCGCGGGCGATCTCGGCGAGCTGGTCGGCGGGCATCGCCCGCTCGGTGGAGTTCTGGGTGACCACGACGTGGGCGAGGTGCGGCTCGAAGGCGGCGAGCAGGCCCTCGGCGTCCTTGTCGCCCATCACCCCGATGACGCCGACGACCGGGTCGAACTGGAAGGAGTCCTCCAGCGCGGCCGCGGTGGCCTCGGCGCCGTGCGGGTTGTGGGCGGCGTCGAGCAGCACGGTGGGGCTGCGCCGGACGACCTCGAGCCGGCCGGGCGAGGTGATCTCACCGAACGCACCGCGCACGATGTCGTCGCCGAGCGGCTCGTCGCCGCCGACGAAGGCCTCGACCGCGGCGAGGGCGGTGGCGGCGTTCTGCGCCTGGTGGGCGCCGTAGAGGGAGAGGAACAGGTCGTCGTACCGGCCGCGGAGGCCCTGGAGGGTGACCACCTGGCCGCCGACGGCGGGCGTACGGGCGACGACGGCGAACTCGAGGCCCTCGCGGGCGACGGTCGCGCCGACCTCGGCCGCCCGCTCGAGGAGCACGGCGGCGACGTCGGCACTCTGCTGGGCGAGCACCGCGACGGAGCCGGGCTTGATGATGCCGGCCTTCTCACGGGCGATCTCGACGACGGTGCCGCCGAGGTAGTTGGCGTGGTCGACGGCGATCGGGGTCACGACGGCCACGTCGGCGTCGATCACGTTGGTGGCGTCCCAGGAGCCGCCCATCCCGACCTCGACGACCGCCACGTCGACGGGCGCGTCGGCGAAAGCGGCGTACGCCATGCCGACGACGGCCTCGAAGAAGCTGAGCGGGTGGGCCTCGGCGGCGTCGACCAGGGGCATGTACGGCGCCACGTCGTTGTAGGCCCGGACGAACGCCTCGTCGTCCAGCGGCTCGCCGTCGACGCTGATCCGCTCGCTCATCTTCTCGACGTGCGGGCTGGTGAACCGCCCGGTGCGCAGGTCGAGGGCGCGCAGCAGCGCGTCGATCATCCGCGACGTCGACGTCTTGCCGTTGGTGCCGGTCAGATGGATCGAGCGGTAGGCGTGCTGCGGGTCGCCCAGCAGCTCGGTGAAGGCGCGGATCCGGTCGAGCGAGGGCTCCAGCCGGGTCTCGGGCCACCGGGACAGGAGGGCGTCCTCGGCCTCGTCGAAGGTCTCGGCTGGTCGCGCTACAGGCTCGTTCATGTCGGTCGAAGTCTAGGGTGTGGCCGCGGGAGGGAGGAAAGCGTGCGAGCTCGGGGACTGGCTGCGGTGGTGGTGGCCGCGGGGATGGCGCTCTCGGCGTGCTCGGCTGCCGGCGACGACTCCCCGACGGCGACGCCGACCTCCACCGAGGCGCCGCTCATCCCCGAGGCGAGCGAGCTGCCCACCGCGCTGCCGAGCGACGTGCTGGCCGGTGAGATGCAGGACCTGGCCAAGCTGGCCGAGCGCCTGGCCCAGCAGCTCCCGGCGCAGCGGCGGCCGGAACCGGTCCGGATCGCGGGGAGCAGCACCCGGTGGCAGCCGGGGGCGGCGTACCGCGGGGTGTTCGCGGATCCCGACATCGTCCGGTACGACGGCCGCTGGTACGCCTACGCCACCAACACCTCGCACCTTCAGCTCCCGGTGCTGACCTCCCGCGACCTCTCCACCTGGACGCCGCTGGCCACCAGCGGCGGCGGCCGCGTCGACCCGATCGAGGTCGCCGGCTGGGTGCGCAGCGGCGACGGCGGTCGCGACCTGTGGGCACCGGGCGTCGGCAAGGTCGGCAACGGCTGGACGGCGGCGTACGCAGCGCCGGCGGGCACCCAGGGCGGCCAGCGGCACAACTGCATCGGGTTGACCCGCGGCCCCTCCCCCGCCGGTCCGTTCCGGCCGGTCGGCGAGCCGATCTGCTACGACGAGGCCCAGCTCGGCGTGATCGACCCCGACGTGTTCGTCGACGAGCACGGCGTCCCGTGGCTGCTGTGGAAGTTCTCCGGCGTCGTGAACCGCCGCCCGGCCGGACTCTTCATCCGCCAGCTGAACGCCGACGGCACCGGCTTCGCCGACGGCTCGCAGACCCGGGAGCTGCTCACCCTCGACCGGCCGTGGGAGGGCAACACGATCGAGAACCCGAGCATGGTCCAGTTCCGCGGCGTGACCTACCTCTTCTACTCCGGCAACTCGTGGGAGCGGGCCGACTACGCGACCGGCTACGCGATCTGCGCCGGACCGGAGGGGCCGTGCGTGCGCCAGAACCACGGCGAGCCGCTGCTCTCGACCACCTCCACCGGACGTCTGGGCCCCGGCGGCGCGTCGGCGTTCGTCGACCACACGTCGCTGCGGCTGATCTACCACGCCTGGGACCAGGTGGGCCGGACCCGGCAGCTGCACATCGCCGGCCTGTGGCAACGCGACGACGGCACGCTCGAGGTCATCGACCCCGGCTGACCCCGAGGCACACCGGTCTAGTCCAGACACACTGCATCCGTGGAGATCCAGCACGAGCTCGCCGAGCTCTCGCGCACCGCCGGCCCGCAGGTCTTCGACGAGGCGGAGCCGTTCCGCGCGGCCGTCGACGACTTCCTCTCCTCCGACAGCATCACGACGGGCGAGCTGAACCTGCTCGTCGACGCCGTCCGCCTGCGCGGCTTCGCCCGGCTGACCGAGATGCTGGACCGGGGCGCCGCCCCTGGGGCAGCCCTCGACGCGGCGGCCGAGCAGCTCGCCCGCGACCGGGGTACGACGGAGGTCGCCGGAGCGGGATGGGCACTGGCCGTGCTGGGGTTCGCCGTGGGCCGGGTGGGCGAGGACCAGGTCCGGACCCGCCGGGTCGCCATGACTGCCGGACCGGGCTCGGCCCCTGCTTCGGCCGCCATGACGCTGCCCCGACAGCCGCCTCCCCCGCCTCAACCGCAGCCGCAGCCCCGGGCGGCCGCGACCGTCCCGCCTCCGCCGCCGGCCGCGGCGCACCCCGTGGCGCCGCTCCCGGTACGGGCGCAGCCGCTCCCGGTCCTCCCGCCGCTGCCACCGCGCCGGCGCCGTACCGGCCTGGTCGTCGGTCTCGTCGCGCTCGTGGTCCTGCTGCTGGCGGGCGGCGGAGCCGGTGTCGCCGTGCTCGTCCACGCGCTCGGGAACGACGACGGGCCCACGACGGCCCGCTCCGGTCCGGGCACCTCGACGCCGACCTCGTCCTCGACCGACGCCGGCCCCGGCGGGAGCGGCGAGTCGAGCGGGCCCGGCGCCGCCGAGGACGACCCGCTCGGCATCGGCTACCCGCTGCACGACCTCGCGTGCGGGAGCGACTTCATCGTGGTCCTCACCTCGTCCGAGGGGTCCACGCCGGCCGCCACGGCCGGCGACGCCCTGGACCGCTTCCCCCGTGCGGAGGGCCGCGCCTACCTCCGGCCCGAGCAGTCCTGCTCCAACCTGAGCCACCTCACGAACAAGGTGAACCTGTCGGTCGTGCCCTACCTGGGCCCGTTCCCGGACGCGGTGAGCGCCTGCGAGGCGCGGATGACGTCGACCGACACGACGACCTACGTCATCGGCGTCGCTGAGGAGGCCACGGCGGCGACCTACTGCGCGTGCTCGTACGACGCCGCCGACCTCCCGCCACTCAACGGGGTCGACGACGCCGAACCCGTCGGCAACGACCGCTTCTGGACCCTGGAGCTGCAGTACATGCTGTGGGAGGCCGGCTACAACCCCGACAAGCTGGTGCCCGGCCGCTTCGGAGAGCAGACGGCCGCCTTCGTCCGCGCACTGCAGGCCGACAACGGCCTCACCACGACCGGCGCCCTCGACCCCGCCACCTGGAGCAGGCTGCAGGACCGGGTCTGCCCGTGAGCAGCGGGCCCGACCGGATCGACCGGCGGGGCTTCCTGGGCACCCTCGCCGTGGCGGCCGTCGTCTCCGCGTGCGGCACCGGCGCCCCCGCCGGACCGAGGCCGGGCGCGACGTCGCACCCGTCCGCCGTACCCCTGACGGTTCCGCCCTCCCCGGCCGGCAGCGCTTCCGCGCCCCGACCGCGACGCTCGCTGCTGGGCGTGCGCTTCGCCGAGGCGCACCGGTTCCACCCCGTCGAGCTGGTGGCACCCGGGTTCGTCCTCGTGGACCTCGTCGTCGGCGACGAGGTCGCGGGCGAGTCCCGGGAGGAGGTGGCGCTGCCCGCACCCTTCGTCGGGGTCGAGGTCGAGGTGGCCGACCCCGGCGACGGCGTCCTCGTCGCAGGCCTCGCGTCCGCGGACCGACGGACCGGTGTGCACCTGGCGCTCGACCCGGGTCGGGGCGAGGCCGAGCTCGTGCTGGTCGTGGACGGTCGCACGTCGTCACTGGCCCGGGAGCGAGCGCCCCTGCCGGACGGCCCGTTCACGGTCGGCTTCGTGCTGTGCGAGAACCGGGCGACCGCGTTCGTGCGATCCGGGACAGGGGCGTGGCAGGCGCTGGCGTCCGCCCGGTCGCCGATCGCCGACCGGCTCGACCTCCGCGACCCGCGGACCCTGGCCACGATGGGCGTGCACTGGGGCGCCCGCTCCGGCGCCTGCCGGGTCTCCCGGGTCCGCGCGGGCTTGTTCGGCATGACCGGCCTGCGCGATCCCCACCTCGTGCAGCACGCCGACGGCAGCCCGTACGTCGAGGACGGGCGGCACTTCATCACCTGGACCTGTGCCGGACCGGGTTTCTTCCAGCAGGCGCACTGGGGCGTCTTCGCCTTCGACCCCGCCGACCCGACGGCGATGGAGCAGGTCGCGCAGCTCTACACGCGGCGCGGCGGCCTTCTGGTGGGTGACCACGCCGGGCAGCTGGTCCGCGACGGCGACCGGTGGCTGGTCGCGAACACCTCGTGGGGTGACTTCGACGGGTCCGGGGTGCACGTCCGGGCCACGACGAGCACCGCCGACCTGCTCCGCGGTGTGCACGTCCTCGAGACGACCCCCGTGGCCCTGCCGACCGACCTCGACACGTGGGATCCCTCCCTGACCCGGATCGACGGGGCGTGGCGGTGGGCGTACGTCGAGAGCCCCTCCCAGTCGCCGTTCGACTTCCACCCGGCGCTGGCCCGCACCGGTGCAACCGACCCGTTCACCGAGCTCATCGCGGTCGGTGCGGACCGCGGCCGGCACCAGTCCGAGGGCACCGTCCTGGTCCGGGACACCGACCGCTGGCTGCTGCTGGCGAGTGACGGCGACGCCCGGGAGTACCCGGTCTACGACCTCGCACTGCGCCGGGTGGGGCGCCTGGACGCGCCGTACGGCTCCAACATCCCGCACCCCCAGGTGCTCGTCGACGACGACGGCCGCTGGCTGATGGTCACCTTCGACGGCACGAACCCGTTCGCCGCCCGGCTCGGCTACGGCGGGCACGGCGACGTCGTCGTGCTCCGCGAGCGCTGAGCCGGAGGCGAGGGGCGGCTCAGCGGGCCCGGCGCCGCAGCTGCATCCGCATCCAGCCGGCCACCTGCCACATCGTCGGCTCGGCGGCGTCGAAGACGTCGGCGTGCCGCCAGTAGCCGTGCACCTGCCCGAGGTACCGGGTGCCGACCACCTCGACGCCGGCCTCGGCGAGGCGGAGCACGAGGTGCTCGCCCTCGTCGCGCAGCGGATCGTGCTCGGCAGTGGTGACCAGCGTCGGGGGCAGGGTGCCGAGAGCGTCGGAGAGGAGTGGGGCGAGGTCGGGATGCTCGAGGTCGGCCGGGGTGGCGGCGTACTGCTGCCAGTACCAGGCCGCCTCCGCGGGCTCGAATCCGTCGGCCGCGGTCCGGTAGGAGTCGAAGGACGCCGTCGGGTCGAGGAACGGGTAGACGAGCGCGACGCCCGCGAACCGGCCGGGGTGGCGCAGGGCCGCGACCAGGGCGAGGTTGCCGCCGGCGCTGTCGCCGTGGGCGAAGGTCGGCAGGCCGGCCAGGTCGGGCTGGCCGTCGAGCCAGCGCACCGCGGAGGACAGGTCGTCGGGCGCCGCGGGGAACGGGTGCTCCGGCGGGCGGCGGTAGTCGACGCTGAGCACCGCCATCCCGCTGATGTCGGCGAAGCGCCGCGCGGCCGCGTCGTGGACCTCGATGTCGTTGAGCACGAAGCCGCCGCCGTGCGCGTGGACGACCACGGCGTCGTACCCCTCCGGGAGGTAGAGCCGGGCCGGTACGCCGCCCGCGTCGACGTCGCGCACCTCGGCGACCTCGGGCCGCGCCTGGGTGGCCGCGGCGGCCTGCGCGCGCTCGCGCTCGGCGGCGATGTCGAAGGCGGGGTCGGTGACGGCGAGCTCGCCGGCGGCGTTGGCGACCGCGGCGCGGGCCTGGGGGTGGAGGGCCATGCCCGCACCCTAGGGGGCCGTCAGACGAGGTCGATCCGCACCGTGTCGACGACCGGCTCGTAGCCGAGCACCTGGTAGAGCGCGTTCGACGTCGGGTTGGCCTGGTCGGTGAACAGGATGACCCGGTCGCCGCGCTCGCGCAGCTGCCGCGACACCGCGGCGACGGCTGCAGCGGCCCAGCCGCGGCCGCGCTCCTCCTTCGGCGTGTAGACCGGGCCGATCCGGCTGACGCCGTACGCCGGCGGGTTGGCGCCGATCAGGTGCACCACCCGGCCCTCGGCGTCCTGCCAGTACCAGAGCACCTCCTCGGCGAGCTTGCGTCGCACGTCCTCGATGCCGAACGCCGCGGCCTCGCCGTCGTGCCCGGCGAGGCGGCCGGCCTGCTCGTCCGCGTCGACGAAGAACTGCTGGACCCACGCCAGGGCCTGCTCGGCCTCGTCGGCGCGGACCGGGCGCAGCCGTCCCGGGACCGGGCGCGGCTCGACGAGGGTGCCGAGCTCGAACAGCCGGTGGTGCAGGCCGTTGACGACGGTCCGGCCGGTCCCGTCCGCGATCGCCGCGGCGAACAGGTCGGCCGCCGGCCGAAGACCGGTGGCTCCGCCGACGTCCTCCCCGCGCGCGAGCACGGCGGCGGCCAGCGCGGCCACCGCGTCGTCGGGCATCGCCAGCACGTAGACGGGGTACGGCGGGAACGGCGCCGTGCGCATCGCGATCCCCGCCAGCTCACCGTCGGGTCCGGTGACCACCGCGAACCAGCAGTGGACCAGGCCACCACGGCCGCTGTCGCGGATCCGCTGGGCGATGGTCGTCACGACCGTGCCGGTCACCGGCTCCCGGGCGAGGTGCTCGCCCGTCCGGGCGAGGAACTCCCCCGCGTCCTCGGTGAACCAGACGTCGTACCCGCTGCTCATGGGCTGATCGTCGCCGCCCGGCTTCGGCTCGGACAACCGGATTTCGTCAGCCTTGATCCGCCGGTGGGGCGCGTAGTAGCCAGCCACCGGCGGATCAGGGCTCAGCCGTCGAGCCGGGCCAGCTCCTCCTCGATCACCGTCGGGTCGAGCTTGACGAAGACCGGGGTGGGCTTGACGACCGCACGCCCGACCTCGATCGGGTGCCGGCCCCAGGACGGGAAGCCGGCGTAGTCGCCGGTGATGATCGGGTAGCTGCGCTCGGCGTCGTCGAGGTCCGTGACGTCCTCGATGACCGGCATCGGGGCGATCGCACCGGTGCCGCCGAGCGCCTTGTCGACCTCGTTGGCCGAGAACGGCAGGAACGGGCTGAGCACCAGGTTGAGGTCGGCCACGCACTGCGCCATCACGTGCAGGATCGTCGCGAGCCGCTCCGGGTCGTCCTTGATCTTCCACGGCTCGGAGTCGGAGACGTACTTGTTGACGTCGGCGACCGCACGCATCGCCTCGCCGATCGCCTGCTTCTGCCGGTGCCGACCGATCAGGTCACCGACGGTGCCGAACGCGTCCGCAACGGTCGCCAGCACGGCCTCGTCCTCGGCGGCCAGCGGGCCGGCGGCCGGGATCTCGCCGAAGTTCTTGGCGATCAGGTTCGCGGTCCGGTTGACCAGGTTGCCCCAGCCGGCGACCAGCTCGTCATTGGTACGACGCACGAACTCGGCCCAGGTGAAGTCCGAGTCCTGGCTTTCCGGGCCGGCCGCCGCGACGAAGTAGCGGAAGGCGTCGGGCTGGTAGCGGGCCAGCAGGTCGCGGACGTAGATGACGACCTTCTTCGACGAGGAGAACTTCTTGCCCTCCATCGTCAGGAACTCGCTCGAGACGACCTCGGTGGGGAGGTTGAGCTCGCCGTACTGGCGCGCCTTCCCGCCGTGCGCCCCCTTGCCGGCGTAGGCGAGCAGCTCGGCCGGCCAGATCTGGGAGTGGAAGGTGATGTTGTCCTTGCCCATGAAGTAGTAGGACAGCGCCTCCGGGTCGTTCCACCACGCGCGCCACGCGTCGGCGTCGCCGGTGCGGCGGGCCCACTCGATCGAGGCCGAGAGGTAGCCGATGACGGCGTCGAACCAGACGTAGAGCTTCTTGGTCGGGTTGTCCTGCCAGCCCTCGAGCGGGACCGCGATGCCCCAGTCGATGTCGCGCGTCATCGCCCGCGGGCGGATCTCCTTGAGGATGTTCTTGGAGAACCGGATGACGTTGGGCCGCCACAGGCCGGTCGCCTCGCGCTCGTCGAGCCAGGCCTGCAGCGCGTCGGCCAGCGCGGGCAGGTCGAGGAAGAAGTGCTGGGTCTCGATGAACTCAGGCGTCTCGCCGTTGATCTTCGAGCGCGGGTTCACCAGGTCGTGCGGGTCGAGCTGGTTGCCGCAGTTGTCGCACTGGTCGCCTCGCGCGCCGTCGTACCCGCAGATCGGGCAGGTGCCCTCGATGTAGCGGTCGGGCAGGGTGCGCCCGGTCGAGGGCGAGATGGCGCCGTACGTCGTCTGCTCGACGAAGTAGCCGTTCTCGTGGACGCCGAGGAACATCTCCTGGACCACGGCGTGGTGGTTGCGCGTGGTGGTGCGCGTGTAGAGGTCGTAGCTGATGCCCAGCCCGACCAGGTCCTCGACGATCAGCCGGTGGTTCTTGTCGGCCAGCTCCTGCGGGGTCATCCCGGCCTCGTCGGCGGCGATCAGGATCGGCGTGCCGTGCTCGTCGGAGCCCGAGACCATGAGGACGTCACTGCCCGCCATCCGCTGGTACCGGCTGAAGACGTCGGACGGTACGCCGAAGCCGGCCACGTGGCCGATGTGGCGGGGGCCGTTCGCGTAGGGCCAGGCGACAGCGGAGAGGACATGCGTCATGCCCTGAATCCTAGGGTCGCTCGGTACGGCGACCGTCAGCGGCGGGACTTCTTGATCCTCCGCGCCGTGCGCAGCCGGATGTCGGGGAGGGCGTCGTACAGCAGCTGGCCGGGGCACTCGGTGTCGTTGGTGTCGCGGTGGCCGTCGATGACGGGCAGGGTGACCCAGGTGCCCTTCGGGTAGAGGTCGCTGCCGTGGGAGAGCACCTGCGTGGTCACCAGCGGGTCGCGGTGGTACTTCTTCAGCTTCCAGGCGGCGATCTTGGCGACGCCCCCGAGCACGTTCGGCGCGGGCGCGACCTCCTGGTAATTGCCGAGCACGGCGATCCCGACCGAGGTGTGGTTGAAGCCGAGGGTGTGGGCGCCGCGGGTGTCGCGGTCGCCGTCGGCGCCGCGGCGGCCGGCCCAGACCCGGCCGAACCGGTCGACGAGGTAGTTGTAGCCGATGTCGGACCAGCCGAGCGTCTTCGTGTGGTAGCGGTAGATGGCCCGCAGGATCCTCGGGACGTCGCGCTTTCGGTAGTCGTTGCCGGTCGCCGTGTGGTGCACGTGGACCTGCTCGACGGTCCGGACCCGCTTCGGCTTGCCGGTGGCCAGGCGGGGGTTGGCATGCCAGGCCCGGCGGCTACGGATCCGCGGGCGCAGCGAGCGGTGCCGCTTGGGCCGTGCCGCGACGCCGTCGCGCGGGTGGTCGCCCGGGTCGACCAGCGTCAGCACCGGTCGCTCGACGGCACCGGTCACCTCGACCTGGACGCCGTCGCTGTCGCCCACCCACAGGGGCTCGGTGCCGGCGCGAGCACGCCGGGCCTCAGCGGTGCCGTCGTCCGGCAGGTCCCGCAGGGTCGGGACACTGCGCCACGGGCCCCACGCGCCGCCGGTACCCCGGACCCGGACGCGCACCTGCCCGGTGCCGGCCGCCCAGGTCACGCCGAGCAGCGCGAACCGGTCGGTGCGCTGCTCGGCGGTCCGCAGCACACCCCCGCGGGCGGCCACCTGCGGGTCCGCGGTGAGCGCGACGTCGAGTGCGCCGCCGAGTCCGTCCTCGTCAGGTCGCAGCCGGAGCCAGCCGCCGGCCGTCGCCGGGGCTGCCACGGCTGGGCTCGGGGCGAGCCCGACCAGGGGTAGCACCGCGACGGCGGCTCCGAGCGTGGCGAGGTCGCGGCGGCGCAGGGACGGGTCCGAGAGCTTCATGCCACCCGAGCATGCGCCATCGACGGGAGGGACGGAAGCGGCTGGCCCGCGTGTCGCCGATCGCACGCCCGGAGTCACACCCGCCCCATGGGCACCACCGGACGTCAGGAGAAGTCGAGGTCGCCCGTGCGGGTCCGCTTGAGCTCGTAGAAGTACGGGAAGGACGCGACCGCCACGCAGCCGTCCCACAGCCGCCCGGCGTCCTCGCCCCGCGGGATCTTCGAGAGCACCGGACCGAAGAAGGCGGCACCGTCGATGTGGATGGTGGGCGTGCCGACGTCGTCGCCGACCGCGTCCATGCCCTCGTGGTGCGAGGCCGCGACCTTCTCGTCGTACGACGAGTCGGTGGCCGCCCGGACCAGCTCGGGGTCGAGACCGACCTCGTCGAGCACCTCCGCGATCAGGGCGAGGCCGCCGTCGGGCTGCTCGTGGAGCCTGCGGCCCTCGAGGTGGATGCGCTGGCCGAAGGCGTCGTAGAGCGGGCGGAGCACCTTGTCGCCGTACTGCTCCTGCGCGGCGATCAGCACCCGCACCGGGCCCCAGGCCGGGGCGAGCATCTCGCGGTAGGCGTCGGGGATGTCCCGGTCCTTGTTGAGGTAGGCGAGGCTCATGACGTGCCAGCGGACCTCGATGTCACGGACCTCCTCGACCTCGATGATCCATCGCGAGGAGATCCAGGCGAAGGGGCACAGCGGGTCGAACCAGAAGTCGGCGACATGGGGGGTGGATTTCTCGGCCATGGTTCGCCAACCTACGTGGCGCCGCCGACATTCCCCGGTCAGCGCCCCGGTCAGGACACCTGGACGGTCCCGACCACCTTCGGCGCCGCCGGTACGACGGTCGAGCCCAGGTAGCGGACCCGCACCTTCTTCGTCCCGCGCGCCATCGGCACCTTGACCTTCACGACGCCGTCGCTGAGCCTCACCTCGCGCTGCCAGGAGCCGATCCGCACCAGCACCTTGCCCGTGACGGGCACCTTGCCGACGGCGTCGACGCGCACCCGGACGATCGCGTGGCCGCGGGCCGGCTTCGTCTTCAGGGTGACGACGGCCGGGCTGGTCACCTTCGTCGGCGCGGTCAGCGTCTCGACGGCCGGCGCGTACTGCGCCTTGGTGCCGCTCACCTGGACGCCGATGCTGCGCCCGACGTCCTCCGCCGCGAGCTGGTACGTCGCCGCGGTGGCGCCGGTGATCGCGACCCCGTCGCGCAGCCACTGGTACGCCGGCTGGGCGTCGGGCTGGTCGTAGGTCCCGGGCGTCGCCGTCAGCACCTGGCCGAGGGCCGGCGTACCGCTCAGCGTGGCCGGCGTGGTCGGGTGGACCATGCCCGCGAGGACCGGGCCGAGCGCGTAGAAGGGCGAGACGTACGTGGTGTAGCCGTCCGACTTCGCGACCACCCGCATGCTGAGTGTCTTGCCGACCAGGTCGGGGGTCAGCGCGAGGTCGGGCGCGGTGATGTCGCCGATCCGCACGCCGTCGGCGAACCAGCGCCACCGGTTCTCGGCCGGCGTCGGCGCCCAGCCGCCGGCGGTGGCGGTCACCGTCGTGTTCACGACGAGCGGCGCGGCGACGAGCGGCGTCGCGGTCTGGGTGAAGACGTTCTCGGTCGGCGTCGGAGTGGGCGTGGGAGTCGGAGTCGGAGTCGGAGCGGCCCGGTCGACGAAGTGGATGAAGCCGGTCGGCCATCGCCCGCTGGTCCGCGTGACCGAGCGCCAGTGGAAGGTCCCGCCCCACGCGTCCTCGGAGATGATGATCTCGTCGGCGGACACCACGCGCTCGACGTACGCGACGTGGCCGGCGGATCCGGCACCGTTCGAGTACTTGCCCCACCAGGCGATGGCGCCGACGTTGGGCGTCTGGTCGGTGATGGAGGCCATGGAGAGGCCCCAGTGACTGGCGTTGCCCTCACCGGTCCACGGTCGCGTGTTCGGCATGCCGGCCTGGACCATCCGGTAGGCGGCGTAGTTGGTGCAGTTGTGGCCGGAGTACATCCGCCAGTACATCGTGCCGTTCGCGGCGCCGTAGCCGGCGTCCGAGTAACCCGCCCGGACGCAGTCGGCGTAACCGCTGCAGAGGTACGTGGTGCCTGCCGATGGGACGAACGGCTCCCGGACCGGTCCGGACGAGGGTCCGGCGAGGACGAGGTACGACGCCAACATCGCACTGGCGGCAGTGGTGGTCCCCCAGCGCGCGGCCCGGCCTGGTGTGCGCATGCCGAACACCATCGGGCACAACAGCACCAGAACGCAACAAAAACCTCGAAAATCTCTCCAGTCACCGGCGTGTCGCGTTGACGGAAGCGAATTACACCTTTGTAGTTCGCGCCCCTTGCTGCGATTGTCCGACAACTTCGCCCGGATGCAAGGATGGCTGCCATGCCCGGCACCAACCTCACCCGCGACGAGGCGGCTACCCGCGCCGCCCTCGTCGACGTGACGTCCTACGTGATCGACCTCGACATCTCCGGCGCGACGCAGGAGGGCGTGGAGACCTTCGGGTCCACCACCACGCTGACCTTCACCTGTCGCCAGCCCGGCTCGGCCACCTTCGCCGACCTCGTCGACGCGACGATCCACGAGATCACCCTCAACGGCGCTCCGCTCGACCCCGCCACGGCATACGTCGACAGCCGGATCGCGCTGCCCGACCTGCAGGCCGAGAACGTGCTCGTCGTCAAGGCCGACTGCACCTACTCCCACACCGGCGAGGGCCTCCACCACTTCGTGGACCCGGCCGACGGCAAGGTCTACCTCTACTCGCAGTTCGAGGTCCCCGACGCCCGCCGCGTCTACACGACCTTCGAGCAGCCCGACCTCAAGGCGCCGTTCACCTTCAACGTGACCGCTCCCGCGCACTGGAAGGTCGTCTCGAACGCCGCGACGCCTGAGCCCACCCCGGTCTCCGACGGTGTCGCGATCTGGAACTTCCCCGCGACCAAGCCGATGTCGACGTACATCACCGCGATCGTCGCCGGCGACTACTACGAGGTGCAGGACGTCTACGAGGGCGCCCACGGCACCATCCCGCTCGGCCACTACTGCCGCCAGTCGCTCAAGGAGTACCTCGAGCGCGACCGCGATGAGATCGTCACCCTCACCAAGCAGGGCTTCGCGTTCTTCGAGGAGGCCTTCGGCTACCCGTACCCGTTCGGCAAGTACGACCAGCTCTACGTGCCGGAGTACAACATGGGCGCGATGGAGAACGCAGGCTGCGTGACCCTGCGCGACGAGTACCTCCCCCGCTCGCGCCAGCCGCGCTCGTTCTACGAGTTCCGTGCCTCGGTGATCCTGCACGAGATGGCCCACATGTGGTTCGGCGACCTCGTGACCATGAAGTGGTGGGACGACCTCTGGCTCAACGAGTCGTTCGCCGAGTGGGCCTGCTACCACGCGGAGGCCCTCGCGACGTCGTACGACGACGCCTGGACCGGCTTCACCAACGCCCGCAAGCAGACCGGCTACCGCGCCGACTCGCTCCCGTCGACGCACCCGATCGCGGCCGACAACGTCGACCTGCACGCCGTCGAGGTCAACTTCGACATGATCACCTACGCCAAGGGCGCGTCGGTGCTCAAGCAGCTCGTCGCCTGGGTCGGCCTCGACCCGTTCCTGGCCGGGCTCAAGCAGTACTTCCACGACCACGCGTTCGGCAACACCGAGTTCTCCGACCTGCTGACCGCGCTCGAGAAGGCGTCCGGCCGCGAGCTGACCGGCTGGGCCCAGGAGTGGCTGCAGACCGCCGGCACCAACACCCTGTCGCCCACCTTCGAGCTGGCCGCCGACGGCACCTACGCGTCCTTCGCGATCCTGCAGGGCGCGCCGGCCGACCACCCGACGCTGCGGCGCCACCGGGTCGGCATCGGCTTCTACAACACCGCCGAGGGCCGCCTGGTCCGCACCGACTACGTCGAGGTCGACGTCGACGGCGCCCGCACCGAGCTGGCCGAGCTGGTCGGCAAGGCCCAGCCCGAGCTGCTGCTGCTCAACGACCAGGACCTGGCGTTCGCCAAGATCCGCCTCGACGAGCGCTCGCAGGCCACCGCGATCGCCCGCCTGTCCGACCTCGACGACTCGCTGGCCCGGGCGCTGATCTGGAGCGCCGCCTGGGACATGACCCGCGACGCCGAGCTGTCCGCGACCGACTTCGTCGAGCTCGTCCTCGGCAACATCGGTCAGGAGACCGACGCCTGGGGCGTCAGCCGGATCCCCGTGTACGCCGCCCAGGCGGTCGCCCTCTACAGCGACCCGGCGCGTCGTACCGAGCTCGCGGCGCGCTGGGAGCAGGGCCTGCGCGGCCTGCTCGCCGCGGCCGAGCCCGGCACCGACCACCAGCTGACCTTCGCGCGCGGCTACGCGGCGGCGGCCAGCAGCGAGGGCGCGATCGCCGACGTCGAGGCGATCCTCGACGGCTCGCTCACCTTCGACGGTCTCGCCGTCGACCAGGACCTGCGCTGGGCGCTGCTCACCGCGCTGGCCCGCGTCGGCCGGGCCGACGACGCCCGCATCGACACCGAGCTGGCGCAGGACAACACGATCTCCGGCCAGGAGAAGTCCGCTGCCGCCCGCGCCGCCCAGGGCACCGCCGAGGCCAAGGAGCGGGCCTGGACCCAGGCCCTGCTCGACCCGTCGGTCCCCAACGAGACCCAGCGCAGCGTCGTGCTCGCGTTCTGGCAGGCCGGCCAGGAGGCCGTGCTGGCGCCGTACGTCGAGCGCTACCTCGCCGAGGTCGCCGGCGCCTGGGACCGGCTCGGCAGCCACAAGGCCTCGGTCGCGCTGGAGCACATCTTCCCGCGCCTGATCTCCACGCAGGCCACGCTCGACACCGTCGACGCATGGCTCGCCGCGAACGCCGACGCGGTCAACCCGGGTGCGATCCGGTACGTCCGCGAGGGCCGCGCCGACGTCGCCCGAGCGATCGCCGCCCAGGCCTGCGACGCGCGGGGCTGACGCCGCAAGCGCAACGGCCCGGCACCCTTCGGGGTGCCGGGCCGTTCTGCGTCGTGGGGCGGATCAGTCCTTGGCGAGCTCGCCGAGCAGCTCGATGCCGCGGGTCAGGCCGCGGGCCAGGTCGCCGGCCCCGAACGCGCCGGTCATCGCGGCGACCACCTGTGCCGACTCCTCGTCGGTGAACCGCTCACGGGCGTGACCACCCGTGACGACCTCGACGACGCGACGGTCCGGGTCGACCATGATCAGGATGCTGCGCGAGGGCAGCACGAGGGTGTTGTGCAGGCTGGTGGCGAAGTCACGCGGCTCGCCGCTCGCGGCGCCGACGAAGACCGAGATCTCGGCGCGGCACAGCTGCTCGGCGTTGCGGATCGTGACGTCGAGGGCGGCGCGCTGGGACGCCGTCAGTGCGGTGGTGCTCATGGCCGCGGACTACCAGCTGCCGCCGGCGCCGCCGGCCTTCGAGTCGTCGGAGTCGGGAGCGGCGAGCTCACCGGCCGCCTTGCGGGGGCCGCCGAGCCACTGGTTCTCCGGCTCGAGGGCGTCGAGGCTGAGGTCCTCGCCGCGGGCCAGGGCCGGGGCGACGAACAGCAGGGTGATCACCACGAAGACCAGCAGCGGGACGCCGCCGAGGTAGAGCCAGGCGTGGAGCACGTCGATGTCGGGCTTGGCCTGCCAGCTGGCGGCACCGTTGCCGACGCGCGGCTCCGGGGTGTCGGCCGACGCGGAGCCCGCTCCGGCGACGACGAGCAGGGCGCTCACCCCGACGAGGGAGCACACGGCGAGCAGGCGGCGTACGGCAGTGCTGGTCACGAGCCGCATGCTATCGGCTCCGGCTCCCGCGTGCCCTAGTGGTGTCCGCACCGACCGTCAGGTCGCTTTGGGACACTGGGCGGATGCCAGCCCTCCCCCTGTCCCTCGCCCTGGCCCTCGCTGCACCGACGAGCCCGTGTGCCGACGGCGAGACGGTCTGCGACCTGACCTGGGACGTGACCGGGAACCGCCGCCTGTCCGAGTGGTCCGACATCATCATCGGCAAGCCGCTCGCGATCATCGGCCTGGTCCTGTTCGGCGTGGTGGCGCGCTGGCTGCTGCACCGGGTCGTCGCCCGGATCGCCCGGCGGGCCGAGCGCGGTGTGCTGCCCGAGCGGGTCGAGAGCGCGATCACCGCCCGGCGCAAGCAGCGGGCGGCGACCATGGCCGGCGTCCTGCAGAGCATCATCACGTTCGTCGTCGTGGCGATCGTCGGCACCATGGTCCTCAGCGAGGTCGGCGTCGACATCGCGCCGATCATCGCCAGCGCCGGCATCCTCGGCATCGCACTCGGCTTCGGCGCCCAGTCGCTGGTGAAGGACTTCCTCGCCGGCATCTTCATCTTCATCGAGGACCAGTACGGCGTCGGCGACGTCGTTGACGTGGGCGACGCCAGCGGCACGGTCGAGGCGGTGACCCTGCGGATGACGCGACTGCGCGACATCGAGGGCACGGTCTGGTACGTCCCCAACGGGGAGATCCTGCGGGTCGGCAACAAGAGCCAGAACTGGTCGCGTGCCGTCGTCGACGTCCGGGTCGGGTACGACGAGGACCTCGCCCGGGTGCAGCGGATCCTGCGCGAGGTCGCTCACGACCTGTGGGAGGACGACGAGTACAGCCACGTCGTGATCGAGGAGCCCGAGGTCACCGGCGTCGAGCTGATGGAGCCCGACTCGGTCACGATCCGGGTGATGGTCAAGACCGCGCCGCTGGAGCAGTGGGGCGTGGCCCGCGCGCTGCGCCAGCGGATCAAGGCCCGCTTCGACCACGAGGGCATCGAGGTCCCCTACGCCCAGCGGGTCGTCTGGCAGCGCGAGGACCGCCGCCCGCACAAGGACGAGGCCTCGGCGCAGGGCGCCGCGGCCGACGAGGGATGATGGACGACGTGACCACGGGGAGCGACGAGACGAGCTTCTACGACGAGATCGGCGGGTTCGAGACCTTCCGCCGGATCGTCGCGACGTTCTACGAGGGCGTGGCCGCCGACGAGGTGCTGCGCCCGATGTACCCGGAGGCGGACCTCGGGCCCGCCGAGGAGCGCTTCCTGCTCTTCCTCGTCCAGTACTGGGGCGGCCCGACGACGTACTCCGAGAACCGTGGCCACCCGCGGCTGCGGATGCGGCACGCGCCGTTCGCGGTGAACGTCGAGGCGCGGGACCGCTGGCTCGGCCACTTCCGTGCCGGACTGGACAGCGTCGACCTCACGCCCGACCAGGACGCCAGGTTCTGGGAGTACGTCACGCACGCGGCCACGTTCATGGTGAACACACCCGGCTGAAATTCTTTTCGAACCCGATGTAACACCGGGCCCGGGCGGCGACATGTTCCCGGTGAGAGCAGTCTCGCCTCGACCCCCACCAGCAGAGCAGGCCATGTCCCCCGAACGCACCACCGAGCGGCTCCGCGTCGACGTACCGACGCTCGAGCCCGACCCGGCGTTCCTCGGCATGCTCGCCCACCTGAGTGCGACGTCGCAGGCAGCTCTCCCCCGATCGACTCGGTCGGCCGGATTCCGTCTGGTGCTCGCGACCGGCTCCATAGCCGTCATCGCGACCGCCACCTGGGCAGCGGGCGTTCCCACCGTCGGAGGTGTCCCACACACCCCCGCCGACAGCCCGACCCGGATCGGACCGTCCGGCACACCGAGTCCCGGAGACGTCGGAACCCCACACTCCGACGTAACCACCACGCCCGGCAGCCCCCTGTCCCCGGGGCTGCCGGGCAGCTCCACGTCCCCCTCATCCGAGCATGCCGTCGATCCCGGCAGTGCCGACGAGGGGAAGGGCCGCGGCAACCAGGGTGCTGACGGCCAGGCCAAGGGCCACGCGAAGGACAAGCACAAGGACAAGGCGTCCAAGGGCAAGGGCAAGGCCAAAGGGCACAAGAAGGACAAGGCCCAGGGAAAGGCCAAGGGCCACGACCGGGCCCCGGGGGAGGGCGCCTCGCCCCAGAGCCCACTCGACGACGTCCTCGGCACCCTCCTGGACGACCCGGCCGGCGTGACCGGCGACGGCAACCGGCAGGACCACCAGCAACGACCGACGCACTGACCGCGAGGAAATGTCCCGCTTCAGGCTCGCAGGCGGGACAATGGGACGCGCGGTCCGGGGCAAGGTCCGGACCGCGCCACAACAACAGGGGTGGGGACACGTCCGGTGCGGGCCGACGACGAGCTCGTCACTGCCGCGAAGAGCGGTGACGCCGCAGCGTGGCGCGAGCTCTATCGCGACCACGCCGGTCGGCTGTTGCTGTGGCTGGAGGCCCGCTCCTCCCCCGGCGGCGAGGCGCCCGACGACATCGCCGCCGCCACCTGGCTGGTCGCGGCCGAGAAGATCGCCGACTTCCACGGCAGCGGCTCGGACTTCGGCGGCTGGCTGTTCGGCATCGCCCGCAAGCACAAGGCCAACGCCGGACGACGTACGGCGACCCGGGCCAAGGGCTTCGACACCCTGGCCGCCGACGCCGAGCGGACCGTCGCGGGCCCCGAGACCGGCATCCTCGCGGACGACTGGGTGCGCCAGGCGCTGTCCGCCCTGCCGCCCCGCGAGCGCGACGTCATCGCTTGCACCGAGGTCCTCGACCTCGACGTGAGCGCGACCGCCGCCGCGCTCGGCATGACGGCCGTGGCCGTGCGGGTGGCCCGGCACCGCGGCCTCAAGCGGCTGCGCGCCCACCTGTCGCCGGAGTAGCCCGCCGGAGTAGAACAGGTTCTATTCTGGTCGCATGACGCTGCTCGTGGCCGACGACCGCCGGGTCCGCACCCTCACCCTCGACCGCCCCGAGGCGCTCAACGCCTTCAATGAGGAGCTGTACGACGCCACGGCCGACGCGCTCCTCGACGCGGCGCAGGATCCCACGGTCGCCGTGGTGCTGCTGACCGGGTCCGGGCGCGCGTTCAGCGCCGGCACCGACCTGCTCGAGATGCACCAGATCGCCACGAACCCCGACTTCCCCCGCGGCAAGCACGGGTTCATCGGCCTCGTCGACGCACTGGTCGAGTTCCCCAAGCCGCTCGTCGTCGCGGTCAACGGGCTGGGGCTCGGCATCGGCGCGACGATCCTCGGGTTCGCGGACCTGGGCTTCATCGCCGACGGGGCCCGGCTCAAGTGCCCCTTCACCTCGCTCGGCGTCGCGCCCGAGGCAGCGTCGTCGTACCTCTTCCCGGCGCTGGTCGGCCGCCAGAACGCCGCGTGGGCGCTGCTGTCCTCGGAGTGGATCAGCGCCGCCGACGCGCGCGAGATGGGCCTGGTCAAGGAGGTGTGCGCGCCCGAGGAGCTGCTCGCCACCGCCCGCCGGCACGCCGAGGTGCTCGCGACGAAGCCGATCTCGTCGCTGGTCGCCGTCAAGCGGACCATGACCGAGCCGCACCGCGACGCGATCCGGGCGGCCCGCGACCGCGAGAACGCCGCCTTCGCCGAGCTGATGGGCGGCCCGGCCAACCTCGAGGCCCTGGCCGCCTTCGCCGAGGGGCGCGAGCCGGACTTCACCCAGCTGCCGTGACCATCTCCCCGAGCACGCCGATCATCGCCTCGCGGAAGCCGTCGACCGGCGTGACCGAGCGCTGGGTCTCGGTGTCGAAGAAGACCAGCACGACCTTCGACCGGGCCAGCACCGCGCCCTCCCCCGAGCCACCGGTGCCGTCGGTGATCTCCGACTCGAGCACCATCGACTTGGTGCCGACGTGGGAGACGACCGACCAGCAGTCGTAGGACTGCGGCCGCAGCACGATCGGGGCGACGTACTCGACGTCGGCCTGCGCGATCACGCTGGCGATCCGCGGGAACTCCTTGAGCCCCTGCCGCAGCCGTCCGAGGGAGGCGATGCGGGACTCCTGGAAGAACTCGAAGTACTTCACGTTGTTGACGTGGCGGTAGATGTCGAGGTCGGAGAAGCGGACCTGGACCGCGTGGTGCGCGGCGCGGTCGCGGGGCACGTCGACGAGCACCGGTCGCGAGCGGACGTCGCTGAGCTCGGCGTACGGCGCCAGGGCGTTGCGCTCCTGGTCGTCGAGGCGTCGCGGCTGCCCGGTCGCGAGCACGAACGGCGCGAGCACGGTGCGGGCACGCAGGTAGACGGTGCGGCTCCCGTCGGGCTGCTCCTCGAAGATCTCGTGGTCCAGGGTGAAGCTCGCGGTGCGGATCTCGCTGACCCACGACTCGATCGAGACCGACTGGAACCGGAACCGCAGCGGTGCCCGGAAGGTGACCTCGTGTCGTCGTACGACATAGGCGTCGTTGTGGTGGTGCTCGACGCCGGCGGCGGCCCGGCAGGCGTGCAGCAGCGCGCCGCGCGCCTCCTGGAGGTAGTCGACGTACTTGACGTTGTTGACGTGGTTCAGCTGGTCGATGTCACCCCAGCGCAGGGGGCAGTCGTAGCGGTGCCGCACCCCCGTCATGCTTCCAGACCGGGCGCCCGCGTGGGGCGGGGCTCCGCATGCAGGGACGGCGTTGTGGCGTCCGCCACGACCGGAACAGGTTGCAGTTCCTGGCCACTACGCTGTGCGCGTTCTGCCTCTCACCTGCACCGAGGAGTCTCCATGCCCGAGGCCGTGATCGTTTCCGCCGCCCGTACGCCAATCGGGCGTGCCAACAAGGGCTCGCTCAAGGACTTCCGTCCCGACGACCTGACCGCGTTCATCGCGCAGGCGGCGCTCGACAAGATCCCCGCTCTCGACCCGAAGGACGTCGACGACTTCTACCTCGGCGTCGGTCTGCCCGGCGGCGAGGCCGGCAACAACATGGCCCGGATCGTCACCACCCTCATGGGCACCGAGATCCCCGGCGCCACCATCACCCGCTACTGCTCCTCGTCGGTGCAGACCTCGCGGATGGCCTTCCACGCGATCAAGGCCGGCGAGGGCGACGTGTTCATCTCCGCCGGCGTCGAGACCGTGTCGCGCTTCCAGTTCGGCACCTCCGACCACATCCCGAACACCAAGAACCCGCTCTTCGCCGACGCGCAGCAGCGCACGGAGAAGTACGCCGAGGGCGGCCAGGTGTGGCACGACCCGCGCGAGGACGGCCTGCTGCCCGACATCTACATCGCGATGGGCCAGACCGCCGAGAACGTCGCGAGCATCCGCGGCCTCAAGCGAGAGGACCTCGACCACTTCGGCGCCCGCTCGCAGAACCTCGCCGAGAAGGCCATCGCCGACGGCTTCTGGCAGCGCGAGATCACCCCGGTGACCCTCGCCGACGGCACCGTCGTCAGCACCGACGACGGCCCGCGTGCCGGCGTCACCTACGAGGCGCTCTCCGAGCTCAAGCCGGTCTTCCGCCCCGACGGCGTCGTCACGGCCGGCAACTGCTGCGCGCTCAACGACGGTGCCGCCGCGGTCGTGATCATGTCCGACACCAAGGCCGCCGAGCTGGGCCTGACCCCGCTCGCCCGGATCGTGTCGACCGGCGTCTCCGGACTCTCCCCCGAGATCATGGGCCTCGGCCCCGTCGAGGCGACCCGCACCGCCCTGCGCAACGCGAACATGACCATCGACGACATCGACCTCGCCGAGATCAACGAGGCCTTCGCCGCCCAGGTGCTGCCGTCCGCCGAGGACCTCGGCATCCCGATCGAGAAGCTCAACGTCAACGGTGGCGCCATCGCCGTCGGCCACCCCTTCGGCATGACCGGCGCCCGCCTGCAGAACACGCTGATCAACTCGCTGCAGTGGCACGACAAGTCCACCGGCCTGATCACCATGTGCGTCGGTGGCGGCCAGGGCATGGCGATGATCCTCGAGCGCCTCAGCTGATCCACCGACCCGGCAGAAACTGGCCCGGGATTCGCGCCGACCCGGCAGAAAATGACCCGGGATCGGCGCCGACCCGGCAGAAAATGACCCGTCCTGCGGTCACTTTCTGCCGGGTCGGCGTCTTTTTTGAGCCAGTTTCTGCCGGGTCGGCGGGATTCACGAGCCAGTTTCTGCCGGGTCGGCGTCGGCGGGGAGTCGTAGGGTCCGGTCGCATGAGCATCGACGTGCGGCCCGCCACCGTCTTCGAGGACGTCAGGGCGCTCGTGGGGCCGAAGCGACCCGACGCGAGCGTGTGCTGGTGCCTGAGCTACCGGATCCCGTCGACGATCAACAACGCGATGCGCGGGCAGGAGCGCGGCGAGTACGTCGCCCGGCTGCTCGAGGAGGGGCCGCTCGGCGTGCTCGCCTACGACGGCGACACCCCCGTCGGCTGGGCCGCGGTCGCGCCCCGCTCCGCCACGACCTTCGCCCGCAACCGCAAGATCCCCCACGTCGACGACCTGCCCGTGTGGTCGTTGTGGTGCATCCGGGTGCGGCCGGGGCACCGCGGCCGTGGCATCTCCCACGACCTCATCGAGGGCGCCGTCGCCTTCGCGCGGGAGCAGGGTGCACCCGCGGTCGAGGCGTACCCGCTCGACAACGGCGGTGCGAAGGTCGACCTGACGATGGCGTACGCCGGGCTGCGGGCCAACTTCGAGGCCGCCGGTTTCCACCACGCCGCCGACACCTCGTCGGTGCTCAGTGGACACCCGCGGGTACTGATGCGACGGGACCTAGACTGACGCGGTGAGCGACACGGTGACGGACGAGGACGCGACGCCAGCGCCGACCGGCCACGAGCCTCGCTGGCTCGACCAGGACCAGCAGCGGACCTGGCGCTCGTTCCTGCTCGGCACCACCCTGCTCCTCGACCGCCTCGACGAGGACCTGCGGCGTGAGCACGGGCTCTCCGCGGTCGAGTACGAGATCCTGGTCCGCCTCTCCGAGGCCGGCGGCACGCTGCGGATGGCCCAGTTGGCCGCCGCCCTCGCCCACAGCCGCAGCCGGGTGACCCACACCGTCAAGCGGATGGAGAACGCCGGCCTCGTCGTCCGCGAGGAGTCCCCCGAGGACGGCCGCGGCGTCGACTGCCGGCTCACCGACAGCGGCCTCGACATGCTGCGCACGGCCGCGCCCGACCACGTCGAGACCGTGCGCCGCTCACTGGTCGACCTGGTCGACGCCGAGGACCTCCAGGCGCTGGGCCGGGTCATGAACGCCGTCTGCGACCAACTGATCTGCGCCCACCCGGAGCGCGAGCTCCGGCACTGACCCGGGGCACCCTCACCAGGAGGCCGTCAGCGCAAAGCCGACGAAGGCCGCACCCACGCCGCCGAGAAGCGTGACGGCGAGGTTCCCGAGCGCGGCCCCGACGGCCCGGTTCTCTACCAGCCGCACCGTCTCGAAGGCGAAGGTGCTGAACGTCGTGAACGCGCCGCAGAACCCGGTGCCGAGCAGGAGCAGCAGGTCGGCGTCGGTCGCAGCGCCGTACAGACCGCCGAGCAGGAACGCCCCCGACAGGTTGATCGTCAGCGTCCCCCACGGGGTCAGCGCCGTGTGGCGCGACTGCACGAACCGGTCGAGCAGGTACCGCGCCGGTGCCCCGACCGCCGCGCCCACGCACACCAGCACCCATGCCGTCACGACCGCACCTCCTCGCCGGCCGACGAGCGCACCGCCAGCCGGGCGAGGCCCAGCCCGACGATGACCGCCACGAGGGCCGTGGCGATGCTGCCGAACAGGTAGGCCAATGCCAGCCCGGGATGCGGGTCCGCGCCGGCCAGCAGGTCCCGGACCTGCACGGCGTACGTCGAGAACGTGGTGAACCCGCCGAGGACGCCCACCCCGGCGAACGGGCGGAGCAGCGGGTGGGCCGCGCGGGTCTCCTGCACCACGACCATCAGCGCCCCCAGCAGCAGGGAGCCGACTGCGTTGGTCACGAAGGTCGCCCAGGGGAAGCCGCTCGCGGACGTCGGCCAGGCCAGCTCGAGCCCGTGCCGTGCCGCCGCCCCGAGCACGCCGCCCAGGGCGATCGCCGCGAGCGTCGCGTGATGGGCGGCCAGCTCGGCGCGCTGGTCGGCAGAGCCGAGATCGACATCGGGATCGACGGGCTCGTGGTGGTGCGTCACGGGTGACCTACCTTCGTCGGGCCCCGGGCAGGGCACGGTCGGAGAGGTAGGGACTGTCAGCAGCAGGTGCTGCGGTTGTCGGCGAGCCCCATCGCCATCGGGGTCAACCTAGCAGGGGGCGGCCGGAAGCCGCCCCCTGCTGGTCGATCAGTCGCGGGTGAGGCGGCGGTGCGTGACGCGGTGCGGGCGGGCCGCCTCGAGGCCGAGGCGCTCGATCTTGTTGTCCTCGTAGGAGGCGAAGTTGCCCTCGAACCAGAACCACTCGCCCTCGTTCTCCTCGGTGCCCTCCCAGGCGAGGATGTGGGTGGCGATCCGGTCGAGGAACCAGCGGTCGTGGGAGGTGACCACGGCACAGCCCGGGAAGTCGAGCAGCGCGTCCTCGAGCGAGGACAGGGTCTCGACGTCGAGGTCGTTGGTCGGCTCGTCGAGGAGCAGCAT
Organism: Nocardioides sp. F233; assembly: GCF_057813895.1. Lineage (NCBI taxonomy): Bacteria > Bacillati > Actinomycetota > Actinomycetes > Propionibacteriales > Nocardioidaceae > Nocardioides > Nocardioides sp. F233. The sequence goes on along the minus strand of NZ_JBVASH010000002.1, from coordinate 165,097 downwards.
GTTGCCGCCCTGCTTGAGGGTGAGCGCCAGGTTGAGGCGGTTGCGCTCACCACCGGAGAGCACGCCGGCCTTCTTCTGCTGGTCCGGGCCCTTGAAGCCGAACGACGCGACGTAGGCGCGGCTGTTCATCTCGAAGTTGGCGACCTTGATGAAGTCCAGGCCGTCGGAGACGACCTCCCAGACGTTCTTGTTGGGGTCGATGCCGCCGCGGCTCTGGTCGACGTACGAGATCTTCACGGTCTGGCCGACGGTGAGCTTGCCGGAGTCGGGCTCCTCGCTGCCGGTGATCATCCGGAACAGCGTGGTCTTGCCGACGCCGTTGGGGCCGACGACGCCGACGATGCCGGCGCGCGGCAGGGTGAAGGAGATGTCGTTCCACAGGGGACGCTCGGCCTCGAAGCCCTTGGTGAGGTGCTCGGCCTCGAGGACGACGTCACCGAGCCGCGGGCCCGGCGGGATGTTGATGTCGGCGGCGTCGATCTTGCGGGCCTTGTCGGCCTCGGCGGCCAGCTCCTCGTAGCGAGCCAGGCGCGACTTGGACTTGGTCTGCCGCGCCTTGGCGTTGGAGCGGACCCACTCCAGCTCCTTCTCCAGCATCTTGGCGCGCTTGGCGTCCTTGGCGCCCTCGACCTTGAGGCGCTCCTTCTTGGTCTCGAGGTACGTCGAGTAGTTGCCCTCGTAGCCGTGGATCGAGCCGCGGTCGACCTCGGCGATCCACTGGGCGACGTTGTCGAGGAAGTAGCGGTCGTGGGTGACGGCCAGGACAGCGCCCGGGTAGCTCTTGAGGTGGCCCTCGAGCCACTGGACCGACTCGGCGTCGAGGTGGTTGGTGGGCTCGTCGAGGAGCAGCAGGTCGGGCTGCTGGAGCAGCAGCTTGCACAGCGCGACCCGACGGCGCTCACCACCGGACAGGTTGTCGACCAGTGCGTCGGACGGCGGGCAGCGCAGCGCGTCCATCGCCTGCTCGAGGCGGCTGTCGAGGTCCCAGGCGTTCATGTTGTCGAGCTCGGTCTGCAGCTCGCCGGTCTCGGCCATGAGGGCGTCCTGGTCGGCGTCGGGGTCGCCCATCTCCATGTAGGCGTCCTCGAGGCGCTTCATCTTCGCCTTGGTGTCGGCGACCGCCTCCTCGACGTTCTCGAGCACCGTCTTGCCCTCGGTCAGCGGCGGCTCCTGCTGGAGCATGCCGACCGTCGCGTCGGGGTCACGGACGATGTCGCCGTTGTTGGGCACGTCGAGCCCGGCCATCAGCTTGAGCAGCGAGGACTTGCCCATGCCGTTGGGGCCGACGACGCCGATCTTCGCGCCGTGCAGGAACGACAGCGTGACGTTGTCGAGGACCACCTTGTCGCCGTGGGCCTTGCGAACGTTGCGAAGAGAGAGGACGTAGTCAGCCACGGCCCAAATCTACGCAGCGGCGACCTCACCGTCGCGGCCGGGGTCGCTGGCCGCACCGGAGGCCGCCACCTTGACGAAGCTCGACGTGCCCCGGGTGAGGTCGTGACCGATGGTGACGGCGTCGATCTCGAGGGCGACGACCTCCAGACCGTTCTTGTTGACGTAGGTCCGGTGGTCGAGCCGACCGTGCACGACCACCGGGTCGCCCTGGCGCAGCGATGGCTCCGCGTTGCTGGCGAGACGGCGCCAGGCGCTCACGCCGTACCACTGGGTCTCGCTGTCGACCCAGCTCCCCGTGGTGCGGTTGAAGTGGCTCGGCGTGCAGCCCAGTCGGAAGCTCAGCACGGGCACGCCGGCGACCTCCTTGAGCATCGGCGTGCTGCCGATCCAGCCCTGCACGGTGACCATCGTCTGGTTCATCGGATCTCCCTTCGTCGGTGCCGGCCGCGGGAGCGACCGGTCGACGACGAGTCCACGCCATCGGTACGACGACCGGCACCGGAGCGCCGGCGTGCTGTGGACGGCGCCGGTGGAGAACCACCCCTGCGGACGACCGACGTCCCCACGAGGAGCTGCCGGGACGACCGGGACGGCTGGGGTCAGCCGCGCGCGGTCTCCACGCCCCGCCGGAAGGCGGTGTAGGACGCCAGCTCGGAGCGCAGCGGCTGCACCACGTCGCTCTCGAGCACCTGGTGCACGACGCCCCGCAGTCGCTCGTCGGCCTGGTCGGCACGCTGCCGCGCCAGCCCGCGGACCAGCGCCCGGCCGATCAGCGAGAGCAGCAGGCCGAGCACGAGACCGCCGATGCCGAGCGCTGCCGGGAGCGGGAGGCCCGCGACCTGGCTGAGATCACCGGTGCTGCCCTGGACGGCGGCGACGCCCCACCAGACGAACCCACCCACGGCGGCGAGCAGGAGCAGCCAGTGGAGCAGCCGGACCAGGGTCACCCACACAGGCAGCCGGCCACCGAGGTCGACGGCCTGCAGGCCCTTCTCGAGCCGGTCGCCGGTGGCGGCCAGCTGGGACCCGATCGCGTCGCGCAGTCGCGGCGACCAGGCCGGGCCGACGCCCTCGGAGGCCTCGTCGGCCAGGGCGCGGATCGTGGTGTCGACGGCCGCCCGGTCGAGCGGCGCGACCGCGGGCTCACCGCGCGGGATCTCGTCGTCGCCGCGGCGGAGCAGCGCGAGAGGCGGCCAGGTGGCCGCGCCCCGTGCCCGCTCCCCCACGGTGCGCTCGATGCCCTCGACGACAGCGGAGACGCCGGCCGCGTCAGCGACCCGGTCCTCGACCTCCTCGACCCGGCGGGCGGGCAGCTCGCGGACCGGCGTCGTACCGCCGGCCTGCTCGAGGCGACCTGCGGCGGCCGCGATGTCGGCCTCGACGCGCAGGGTGGTGCTGCGCTTGTCGTGGACCCGGCGCAGGATCTCGGCACGCAGCTCGGCCATGCCGATGCCCTCGCGGGCCGAGATCGGCAGCACCTGGACGTTGGGGAGGCCGTCCTCGGCGAGCAGCCGCTTGACGTCGTCGACCATCGCCTGGCGGCGCTCGACCGGCACCGTGTCGATGTGGTTGAGCGCGACGAGCATGACGTCCTGGTGCGTGCCCATCGGCTTGAAGTAGCGGTCGTGCACGGCCGCGTCGGCGTACTTCTGCGGGTCGAGGATCCAGACCATCAGGTCGGCGACGGCGATCAGCCGGTCGACCTCGAGGTGGTGGGCGACCTCGGTGGAGTCGTGGTCGGGCAGGTCGAGGAGGACCACGCCGTCGAGCTCGGACTCCGAGGGGGTGTCGAGCATCGAGTCGCGCATCGTCTGGTGGCGCGGCGGGATCCCGAGCCAGTCGAGCAGCTCGCCGGCACCCTGGCTGCCCCAGACCACGGCGGTCGCCCACGAGGTCGTCGGGCGACGGATGCCGACCGAGGACAGCTCCAGGCCGGTCAGCGCGTTGTAGGTCGACGACTTGCCCGAGCCGGTGGCACCGGCGATGGCGACGACCGTGTGGCGCGCCGAGAGGCGCAGCCGGCTGGTGGACTTGGCAACGGCGGCGGCGACGTCGTCGAGGAGGACGTCGGCCACCCGGCCGCGCGCGGCCTCGACCGCGGCGCCGAGACCGTCGACGCGTGCCGCGATCGGCGTGCCCCGGGTCGCGAGGTCGCCCGGGACCAGGTCGTCGGTGCCTTCAGTCAGCGGTGCCGTCACAGGTGTCCACCCGTCCCCTTCTTGGCCGCGGCGAACCGCAGGTCGTCCACTCGTCGCGCCGCCTGGCGGAGCTGGTCCGGCGCGTCGGGCTTGAGCTCCCACTGCGCGGCCGGCGCGAGGTAACGGGCACGCTCGGCGCCCATCAGCGTCGTGAGCCGGCGGACCAGCGTGCCGCGGGCCTGGTCGACCACGCGGGCCGCACCCGCCTCGCCGATCGTGCTCTCCAGCAGGGTCCGGCCGAGCCGGACCGACTCGGCCGCGGCACCGTGGGAGCCGGGACCGGCGAGGGCCACGACGCCGAGGGTCACCGCGAGGCCGCGGGCGCCGAGGGCGAGGAAGCGGGCGCTGTGCCGCGCGTCGCCGGCCTCGTGCTTGACCAGCTCCTGGAGCTCGTCGTGCCAGGCCCGGATCTCCTGCTCGGCCTGCGAACGCAGGCCGCGTCCGGCCCGGGCGAGGTCGTCGGTCGTCGACTTCAGCAGCGCCTCGCCGTAGGACCGCTCGCGCCACGCGGCGGCCGCGGTCGCTGCGGCCCGCTCGGCGTGATCGGCGACGAGGGCCTCGAGGCCCATCTCGATCGCGACCCCGACCCGCTCGGCCTGCTGCGGCTTGCCCTTGATCGCGTTGACCAGCCGCTCGCGCACGAAGCCGACCTTGGCCTCGAGGGTGCGGGTCAGCTCGCCGCTGCCGACGAACTCCTGCCAGCGGGCCAGCAGGTCGCCGCGCAGCAGCGTGCCGTCGCCGGCGTCGGAGAGCAGTGCGGTCTGGGTGTCGTCGTACACCTTGTCGGCGAGGGTGAGCAGCTCGCCCACCGCGTCGACCTGGAGCGCGACGGCGTCAGCGATCGGGAACGCCTTGCGGGTCACCGTGCGCACCGCGCCGGCGACCGTCTGGTTGACGACGTCACGCTTGGCGGCGGCGTCGGAGGCGAGGGCCGCGAGCCAGCCGTTGATCTCGGTGCCGTACGACGCCGGCAGCAGCCCCTCCTCGCTCACCTCGCCCTGCGGTACGGCGAACAGCGGGCTGTCCTTGAGGCCGCGTGCGGCCATCATCCGGGCGAGGTGGACCGAGACGGTCGCGACGTCGTCGGCCGGCGTACGGCTCAGGACGAGGGCGACGGCGGTGTTGCGCTCGACGGCGTTCTTGAGGTGGTCCCACGGGACCTGGTCGGAGTAGCGGGCCGCGGAGGTGACGAAGAGCCACAGGTCGGCGGCGGCGAGCAGCTGGGAGGCCAGCTCGCGGTTGCGCTCGTCGACCGAGTCGACGTCGGGGGCGTCGAGGATCGCCAGACCGCGCGGCACGGCGGTGCTGGGCACCAGCTGGATCGCGAACTGGTCGTTGGTCGGCTGGCTGACCCGGGCCAGCTCGGGCAGCAGCCGGTCGGCTCCGAACCAGCGGCCGTCCTCGGGGTGGTGGACCAGGACGGGCGAACGGGTGGTGGGCCGCAGCAGGCCGGGGATGGTGACCCGGTTGCCGACGAGGGTGTTGACGAGGGTGGACTTGCCGGCACCGGTCGAGCCGCCGACGACGACGAGCAGCGGCGCGTCGATCTCGGTGAGCCGCGGGATGATGTAGTCCTCGAGCTGCTCGATGATGTGCTCGCGGCCCACGCGCAGCGCGTCGACGCCGGGCAGGTCGAGCGGCAGCGGTGCGCTGAGGAGGGATCCGTGCAGCCGGACCACCTCGGTGAGCATCCTGCTCCCGAGGAAGGTCTCGTTGAGATCGGCGCCGAGGGTCATCGCTGGGGTACCACCTGTCCGGGAAATGCGATCCGCGGTCGGGCCGCCTGGATCCGACCGAGGAAGTCCTGTCCGCGCACCTGCCAGTCGGCCGGGGCGGTGCCGCGCAGCAGCCGGTGGTGCAGGAAGCCGAGCTCGATGGCGGCCTGCTGGTAGTCGCGCATCGCCCGCTCGGCGTCGGGTCCGCCGGCCCGGCGGGCGAAGCGGCGGGCCTCGCGGCGGGCCCGCAGGTCGACGACCCAGCCGATGTCGGTGGCCGGCAGCAGGCCGCGCTGGGCGGCGTCGCCGAGGGCGACGCGCAGCACGTGCGCCTCGGTCTCCCGGGCCCACCACGCCAGCCCGATCATGCCGATGAACGCGGGGGTCATGATGACGACGTACACGACCGCGAAGCTGCCGAAGCCGAAGACGGTCGAGCCGTTCCAGGTGGCGTGGGCGAGCACGGCGAGCAGGTAGCCGCCGATCGGGGCCAGCCAGCGCACCGCCGGGCGACGCGACGACACGGCGAGGCCGATGCCGACGCCGGTGAACGCCGTGAAGAGCGGGTGCGCGAACGGGCTGAAGATGCAGCGCACCACGAAGGTGCCGGTGACGGCCTCGATGCCGCCGGGCCCCATCCCGTCGGTGCCGTTCCAGGCCGAGGCGAGGTAGAGGATGTTCTCGGTGAAGGCGAAGCCGACACCGACCATGCCGGCGTACACGATGCCGTCGAGGATCCCGTCGACCTCCGCCCGGCGCCACCACAGCAGCAGCACGAGGAACAGGCCCTTGCTGGCCTCCTCGGTCACCGGCGCGACGATCGCGAGCGAGGAGGTGTCGGTGAAGCCGACGAACAGGCCGCCGAGGCCCTGGACGACGATCGCCGCCATGGTCGCCACGAAGGCGCCCCAGGCGAGGCCGGCGACGAGCAACGCACGCGGCTCGGGCTCGTAGCGGTCGAGCCAGAGGTATGCCGCCAGCACCGGCCCGACTGGCAGCGCGGCGAGCGCAGTGGCGAGCAACGTGATCCCCGGCGCTCCGGAGAGCGCGAGGATGAGAAGCGTGAGCAGTGCGCCGAGCGTCACCGCCACGGTCACGACGACCGTGAAGGCAAGGCTGTTGCGGCGGACTGCGGGCATGGGGGAACCCTATCCGGAGCGGTCCCTGCGCCCCCGATCGCCGGTGAGGTGAGCGAGTGTGACGTTACCCGGTGGGGCGGCGTCGTCGCGAGCGCCGCGAGACGCGTGTGATGGCAAGGCGGCGGAGCGACGACGTGCTCTGCCGCCCATCGAGCGACGGCAACGCAGCCAGCGCGCGCGTATCGCGGCGCGCAGCAGGCGCCGTCTCGCCGGGTAGCGTCTAGATTGGGACGTGTGAGTGCGGACACCCCCAACGACACCCCTCAGAACGCCCCCAAGACCGAGCAGCACGACCCGGCCGTCCCGGAGGCGTACGCCGCCTTCATGAGGACCGGCTGGGACGAGCGTGACGACGACGTCGCCCGTCACCCGGTCGCCGATCTCGCCGCCGCGCGCCGGTCGCGCCTGGCCGAGGCCTTCCCCGGCGAGCGCCTCGTGCTGCCCGGCGGCGGCTACAAGGTGCGGGCCTACGACACGGACTACCGGTTCCGCGCCGACACCGCGCACTCCTACTACTCGGGCAACCACACCTCCGACGCCGTGCTGGTCGTCGAGCCCGACGGTTCGTCGGTGCTCTACGCCCGGCCGCGCTCGGGACGCGACAGCGACGAGTTCTTCCGCGACCGACAGTACGGCGCGCTGTGGGCCGGGAAGCGCCCCTCGGCAGGCGAGCTGGAGGCCGCGCTCGGACTGACCGTGAAGCACATCGACCAGCTCGAGGCCGATCTCGCGCAGGGTGCCAAGACCCGTGTGCACCGCGGGATCTCGGCCCAGGTCGACGGCCTGGTCGCCGGCGACGAGGGCCGCGACGCCGAGCTGGCCCGGGTCGCCTCCGAGATGCGCCTGGTCAAGGACGCCTGGGAGGTCGCCGAGCTGCAGGCCGCGGTCGACGCGACCACCCTGGGATTCGAGGACTGCGTGCGCGAGTGGGACCGCGTCATCGAGCATGGCGAGCGCTGGCTCGAGGGCACCTTCTTCCGCCGCGCGCGCACGATGGGCAACGACCTCGGCTACGACTCGATCGTCGCCAACGGCTCCCACGCCACGACCCTGCACTGGATCGAGAACTCGGGCACCGTCGTACCCGGTGAGCTGATCCTGCTCGACATGGGCGTCGAGGGAGCGAACCTCTACACCGCCGACGTCACCCGCACGCTGCCAGTCAACGGCACCTTCTCCCCGCTGCAGCGCGACCTCTACTCGCTGGTGCTGCGCTCGCAGGAGGCCGCGCTCGCCGCACTGCGCCCCGGTGAGCGCTTCCTCGCCGGCCACGACGCCGCCATGGCCGTGCTCGCCCATGGACTCGACGACCTCGGCCTGCTCCCGGTCTCCGTCGACGAGGCGCTCTCCCCCGACTCGCGGGTCTACGCCCGCTGGACGCTGCACGGTGTCAGCCACATGCTCGGCATGGACGTCCACGACTGCGGCCACGCCGCGCCCGAGGCGTACCGCGAGGCGGAGCTGGTCGAGGGCATGGTGCTCACCGTCGAGCCCGGCCTCTACTTCCAGGCCGACGACCTGCTCGTCCCCGAGGAGCTGCGCGGGATCGGCATCCGGATCGAGGACGACGTCGTGGTCACCGCCGACGGCGTCGAGAACCTCTCGGCGGCCCTGCCCCGCACCCCGGACGCCATCGAGGAGTGGATGGCCACCCTGCGCGGGTGATGTGATCACGGTCACGCTACGTTTCAGTCCCCAGCAACGACAGGAGAGAGCGATGGCGGACAAGACGATCGTGACCGGGGTGGACGGCACCGAGACCGCGACGGCGGCGGCCGAGCGAGCCGCCGTGCTCGCCGGCGCGCTGGGTGCGCGGCTGCACGTGGTGTCCGCGTACGGGAAGTTCGAGCAGGAGACCGTGAAGATCGGCAGCGACACGATGTACCTCAGCTCCGAGAAGGATGCCGAGGACGTCGCCGCCAAGATCACGACGACCCTGCGCGGGGCGTACCCGGACATCGAGATCACCAGCGGCGCCGCCGAGGGCAAGCCCGGTGAGGCGCTGGTCGCGACCGCCGAGGCGCTGGGGGCGGACCTGATCGTGGTCGGCAACAAGCGGGTCCAGGGCATCGCCGGCCGGGTGCTCGGCAGCATCGCGCGCGACGTCGCGGCGCACGCCTCGTGCGACGTGTACGTCGCCCACACGCACACCAAGTAGTCCGTCTCACGCCCCCGGGGTTGTCTGCGACTTCCGAGTAACCCCGGGGCGGGACGAGACTGGGGCCGTGCCCTCCAAGACCGCCACTGCCTCGTCGTACTCCATCACGATGCGCCTGCACACCACCGTCGACCACGGTGTCGTGGGCGAGGTCGCCACTGCGATCGCCGACGCGGGCGGGATGGTGACCGCGATCGACGTCGCCGAGTCGAGCGCGCACCGGCTCACCGTCGACGTCACCTGCTCGGCCGCCGATGCCGAGCATGCCGCCGAGCTGCAGGCCGCCGTGGCCGCGGTCGAGGGCGTCGAGGTCCACAAGGTCTCCGACCGGACCTTCCTGATCCACCTCGGCGGCAAGATCGAGGTCGCCTCCAAGGTGCCGCTGCGCACCCGCGACGACATGTCACTGGCCTACACGCCCGGCGTGGGCCGGGTGTCGATGGCCATCTACGAGAACCCCGAGGACGTCCGCCGCCTCACTATCAAGGGCAACGCGGTCGCCGTCGTCACCGACGGCTCGGCCGTGCTCGGCCTCGGCAACATCGGCCCCGGGGCCGCGCTGCCGGTGATGGAGGGCAAGGCCGCGCTGTTCAAGCGGTTCGGCGAGATCGACGCCTGGCCGATCTGCCTCGACACCCAGGACACCGACGAGATCGTGCGCGCGGTCGAGCTGATCGCGCCCGGCTTCGGTGGGATCAACCTCGAGGACATCGCGGCCCCGCGCTGCTTCGAGATCGAGGCCCGGCTACGTGAGCGCCTCGACATCCCGGTCTTCCACGACGACCAGCACGGCACCGCCATCGTGGTTCTCGCCGCGCTCACCAACGCCCTGCGCGTGGTGAAGAAGGACGTCGGTACGGCGCGGGTCGTCGTCTCCGGCGGCGGCGCGGCCGGTACCGCCATCGTCAAGCTGCTGCTCGCCGCCGGCGTGAACGACGTCGTCGTCGTCGACCGCCACGGCGCGCTGGTCGCGGGCGACGCGGGCCTGTCCGAGGCGCACCAGGAGCTGGCGTCGCTGACCAACCGCGACCGTCGTACCGGTGGGCTGCAGGACGTCCTCGTCGGCGCCGACGTCTTCATCGGCGTGAGCGCCCCGGGCATCCTCAAGCCCGAGTGGATCCAGACCATGGCCGCCGACCCGGTCGTCTTCGCCCTCGCGAACCCCGACCCCGAGGTCGACCCGGCGGTCGCCGCCCGGTTCGCCGCGGTCGTGGCCTCCGGTCGCTCCGACTTCCCCAACCAGATCAACAACGTGCTCGCGTTCCCCGGCGTCTTCCGGGGCCTCCTCGACGCCCGGGCGTCGGAGGTGACCATGGAGATGATGCTGCGGGCCGCGGCGGCGATCGCGCACGTCGTACGCGACGAGGAGCTGAACGCGTCGTTCATCATGCCGTCGGTGTTCCACCCCGAGGTGCACCATGCGGTGGCCGCCGCGATCGCCGGTCATCACGACGCTCGCTGATACCCGCTCTCAGCGCACCTGTACGACGGCGGGTCGGTCCACCCCGTGGGCCGGCCCGTCGTCGTCCTTCTCCAGCTCGGCGGCGGTCGAGACGACCAGTCCGCCGAGCAGGAACCCGATCACGCCGGCGGCGAGGGTGGTGACGTTCATGCGTGGTGCTCCGATCCGTGCGCGTGGTGGTCGGCGTGGTGCTCGTGCTCGGCGTGGGCCGCGTCGTCACCGTGACCGCCGTGGGCGCCGTGGTGGAGGGCATGGCCCTTGCCCCGGTCGATGAGGTAGCGGTTGACCGGGAAGGCGGCGAGGAAGGCTGCCGAGAGGGCGATCATCATCCCGAGCCAGAACACCGGATCGACCAGGCCCGCGTCCATCGCGCCCGGGATCGCCGCCATCACCGCGTTGTCCACGATCTCCATCACGATGATCGAGATCGTGTCGGCGGCCAGCACCAGCTTGAGCGCCTTGCCCAGGCTCATGCCCGCACCAACCAGCGGCAGCGACGACAGCGCGTAGCCGAACACGAATGCCAGGCCGATCGCGAGGGCCATGGTCTGCATGTTCGACAGGCCCACCGCCGTACCGATCATCAGGCCGGCGATCTCGCCGATCGCGCAGCCGGTCAGGCAGTGCACGGTGGCGCTGGCGGCGATGGCGTTGCGGGGGTTCATGGCTGCTCCGTTCCGTGTGGCACGACGGTCGAACCATACCCCATAGGGGTATATTCCGGAATCGCGGAAGTCCGACGCGAACCAGACGCCGGCCCGCTGGTTGTTCCTGCTGGGGGCGATCCTGAGCGTCACCGACGCCACGTGCTGCTGGGGCCGGAGGTAGTAGCACTCGTCCGTGTCCGGGCAGTAGACGCAGTACATGTCGACCTCGGACTTGTCGACCGCCCTCTTGCGCACGCCATTCCGGTCGGACCAGATCGCCACCAAGGCGACCTCGACAGCACCCCTCGCGTCCGACTTCTGGTACTTGACCTGGATCCGGTGGAATCGACCGTCCCGGTACGCAACCAGGTCGAAGGGCGCGTGCTCAGTCATGGGGACGAGAACCTGATAGCCCTTGCCGACCAGATCGGCATACGCCTTGGCAACGCCGAGGTCACCCTTGTCCTTGGCGTGGTGCGCCATGCCGCCTCCCGAGCCGCGTCGTCGAACCACCGTCATACTCGCGCCTGGGTCCGACACAATGCCCAGACCAGAGGCAGGACGAGCGAATGAGCGGGCTACCCTTGGCCGAGGCCTCCGTAGCTCAACTGGATAGAGTCGTGAGCTTCTACCTCACTTGTTGCGGGTTCGAGTCCTGCCGGGGGCGCCAACAGAAAGTCACGACCGTGTCGTGGCGAGCACACCCCGTGCGTGACCAGCTCGATGCCCTGCTCGGCGGCGCCGCGGTCGGGCGCGACGGTGGTGATCATCCTGAACCGCACGGCTAGACTTCCGGCGTCACTCCTCAGACAAGTAGACAAGGCGGCACCCCATGCCCGCACAGGTACGACGCGAGCCGCTCGCCGACCAGGCGGCGGAGCTGCTCCTCGCGCGGATCCGCGCGGGCGAGTGGCAACTGGGGCAGCGCCTGCCCGGTGAGACCACGCTGGCGCCGCAGCTGGGCGTCGGGCGCTCAACCGTGCGGGAGGCGATCCGGCAGCTGGCTGGGCGGGGCCTGCTCACGACCCGGCAGGGCGCGGGGGTCTTCCTGACCGCGCTCGACGTCCGCGAGGACTGGGACCTGGTGCTGCGGCGGGCCGACATCGTCACGGTGATCGAGGCGCGCACGGCGATCGAGGCCGAGGCGGCCGCGCTGGCGGCCGAGCGGCGTACGCCGACCGAGCTGCGCGCGATCCGGAAGGCGCTGGCCGACCGGGCCGAACGTCGTACCGACATCGAGGCGCACGTCGACGCCGACATGGCCTTCCACCGGGCCGTCGTGGTGGCGGCCCACAACTCCGTCCTGGTCGAGCTGTTCGACGGCTTCGTGCCGCGCAGCCGGGCCGCGATGGTCGAGATGCTGCGGCTGCGCCCGGGCTTCGACCACGCCACCGACCACGACGCACACGACCTGCTGTGCCGGGCGATCGCGGAGCGCGACGCCCCGTCCGCGGCCCTGCTGAGCCGCACCCACCTCACCTCGCTCAAGGAGAGCCTGACATGAGCAGCACCGTCCTCGACCTCACCGACGTCGTCTTCCGCCGCGGCGGCAGCGAGATCCTGCACGGCGTCGACCTGACCGTGCGCGCGGGCGAGCACTGGGCGCTGCTGGGGCCGAACGGCGCCGGGAAGAGCACCCTGCTCGGGTTCTGCAGCGCGCAGGTGCACCCGACGTCAGGGACGGTCGACGTGCTCGGCAAGCGGCTGGGGCGCGTCGACCTGCAGGAGCTGCGCCGCGACATCGGCCACGTGAACCCACGGCACCCGCTCCAGGCCGCGCTGACCGTGCGCCAGGTCGTGCTGACCGGCATCACCGGCACCGTCGAGCTGCCGATGCGCTGGACGCCGACCGAGGAGCAGACCACGCGAGTCGACGAGCTGATCGCCGAGGTCGGACTCGAGGCGCACCGCGAGTCGCGCTGGCCGAACCTCTCCCAGGGCCAGCGCGGCCGGGCCCTGATCGCCCGCGCGCTCGCCGCACAGCCGCGGCTGCTGCTGCTCGACGAGCCGACGACCGGTCTCGACGTCGCCGCGCGCGAGCAGCTGCTGACCGTGCTCGACCGGCTCGCCCACACGGCGCCCGAGGTCGCGTCGGTGTTGGTCACCCACCACCTCGAGGAGCTGCCGACCACGACCAGCCACGCCCTGCTCCTGGCCCAGGGCAGCGTGGTCGCCGCGGGTCCGGTGCACGAAGCGCTCACCACCGCGAGCATCAGCGCCACCTTCGACCACCCGATCGAGGTCGACCACGACGGCGGCCGCTGGCGGGCCCGCGCGCTGCCGCCGGCCCGCCTGCACAGCGCCTGAGCGTCCGCGAGCAACGGCGCGCCTCCCCCGGCGCACCCGGCACCCGTCGTACAAAGGAACCAGCCCCGCGGGAGGTATGAGCCCCGTGGGGCTTGTTCGTTCCTAGCGGAAGGCCGCCTCGCCGGTGAGTGCGCGGCCGATGACGAGCTGGTGGACCTCGCTGGTGCCCTCGTAGGTCAGCACCGACTCGAGGTTGTTGGCGTGGCGCAGGATCGGGTACTCCAGCGTGATCCCGGCCGCGCCCAGGATGGTGCGGCACTCCCGTGCGATGGCGATCGCCTCGCGCACGTTGTTGAGCTTGCCCAGGGAGATCTGGTCCGCGGCGAGGCGACCGGAGTCCTTGAGCCGTCCGAGGTGCAGGGCGAGGAGCATGCCCTTGCCGAGCTCGAGCGACATGTCGGCGAGCTTGGCCTGGGTCAGCTGGTACGCCGCCAGCGGCTTGTCGAAGATCTCCCGGTCCTTCGCGTACGCGATGGCGGTGTCCAGGCAGTCGCGGGCCGCACCGAGGGCGCCGAACACGATCCCGAACCGGGCCTCGTCGAGGCACGACAGCGGGCCGCGCAGGCCACGGACCTCGGGGAACACCGCCGACCCCGGCAGCCGCACCGAGTCGAGCACGAGCTCGGAGGTGACCGAGGCGCGCAGCGACATCTTCTTCTTGATCTCCGGCGCCGAGAAGCCCTCCGTCGAGGTCGGGACGACGAACCCGCGGATCCCCTCGTCGGTCTGCGCCCACACCACCGCGACGTCGGCGACCGACCCGTTGGTGATCCACATCTTGTTGCCGGTCAGCACCCAGGAGTCGCCGTCACGCACCGCGCGGGTGCGCATGCCGGCGGGGTTGGAGCCGAAGTCGGGCTCGGTCAGGCCGAAGCAGCCGATCGCCTCGCCGGTCGCCATCCGCGGCAGCCACGCGTCCTTCTGCTCCTCGCTGCCCCACTTCCAGATCGCGAACATCGCGAGCGAGCCCTGCACGGACACCAGCGAGCGCAGCCCGGAGTCGGCGGCCTCGAGCTCCAGGCAGGCCAGGCCGTACGCCGTCGCCGAGGTCCCGGCACAGCCGTAGCCCTCGAGGTGCATGCCGAGCACGCCCAGCCCGCCGAGGTCGCGGGCCAGGTCGCGCGCCGGGATCGCGGCACTCTCGTACCAGTCCGCGACGTGCGGCTTCACCTTCGCCTCGACGAACGCCCGCACGGTGGCGCGCATCGCGATCTCCTCCTCGGAGAGGAGGGAGTCGATGTCGAACAGCTCGAACGGCGACCGGCTCATCGCCCACCCCCGGCGTACGACGCGATCTCGGCCCGGAGCCGGCTCTTCACGTGGTCGGGGGCGAAGGACGCGTCCACCCCGGCGAGCGCGAGGTCGACCACGCCGGCCTCGTCGAGACCGAGCAGGTCGGCGGCGATCTCGTACTCGCGGTTCAGGGTGGTACCGAACATCGGCGGGTCGTCGGAGTTGATCGTCACCACGACGCCGGCCTCCACGAATCGCGGCAGCGGGTGCTCCGCGAGCGAGGCGACCGCGCGGGTGGCGACGTTGGAGGACGGGCAGACCTCGAGCGGGATCCGGTGCTCGGCGAGGTACGCGAGGAGCGCCGGGTCGGCAGCAGCGGACGTGCCGTGGCCGATCCGCTCTGCACCGAGGTCACGCAGCGAGGTCCAGATCGTCTCCGGGCCGGTCGTCTCCCCCGCGTGCGGCACGGAGCGCAGACCGGCGGCCCGGGCGGCCTCGAAGTGCGGGATGAACCAGTCGCGCGGCACCCCGATCTCCGGGCCGCCGAGCCCGAACGCGACGAGGCCCTCGGGTCGGTGGTCGAGCGCGAACCCGAGCGTGGCGTCCGCCGCCGGCACCCCGGACTCCCCCGGGACGTCGTAGATCCAGCGCAGCACCAGACCGAAGTCGCGCTCGGCCGCGAGCCGCGCGTCCTCGATCGCCTCCGTGTACGCCTCGATCGGCATGCCGCGGTCGGGGTCGTCCGGCAGCACGGAGGTGTACGGCGTGCAGGTGAGCTCGGCGTACCGGACCGCCTGGCCCTCGTGGAGCTCACGCGCGACCTCGTAGGTGAGATAGCGGACGTCCTCCGGCGTACGCACCAGGTCGACGACCGCGATGTAGACCTCGATGAAGTGGGCGAAGTCGCGGAACGCGAAGAACTCGCGCAGCAGGGCCGGGTCCGAGGGGACCGTGCCCGGGTGGCGCGCGGCCAGCTCGGACACGATCCGCGGCGAGGCGGAACCGACGTGGTGGACGTGGAGCTCGGCCTTCGGCAGGCCCGCGACGAAGTTGCTCAGCACGCGCCGATCCTGCCAGCCGGACCCACCCCCGGTCACCCCGGTTCGGTCAGTCCTGCTCGGTCACTCCAGCTCGGAGACGAGGTTGGTCGCGAGCTCCTGCACGGTGCGGCCGTCCTGGAAGACCTTGCCGTCGAGCAGGATGGTCGGCGTACCGGTGACCCCGGCCTTGGCGGCCTCGGCGGTCGCCTCGTCGACCCAGCTCTTGTGGGAGAGGCTCTCGATGCCGGCCTTGACGTCGCCCTCGGTGGCGCCGGCCTCGACCGCCAGCTTGACCAGGTCGCCGTTGGTCACCGCGCCCGGGTCCTGCTCGGACGGCTGGTTCTCGTAGAGCAGGTCGTGGAACTTCTTCGCGACGTCGGGGCCCGACTTCTCCAGGACCAGTGCGAACGCGTTCGTCGCGCGGATCGGGTAGTCGCCGAGGCTGCTGAGCAGGTCGAAGGGCCGGTACTCGACGCGCACCTTGCCGTCGGCGGCGAGCCGGGCGAGGTCGTCGCGGGTGGCCTTCTCGAGCTGGCCGCAGAAGGGGCAGAGGAAGTCCTCGTAGATGACGACGTCGTGGGGCGCGTCCTTCGGGCCGATCGCGACGCCGTAGTCGCTCTCGGCGCTGACCGCCTGCTCGAGCTTCTTCTGGTCCTTGTCCTGCTGCCAGAGGCTGACGGCGATCGCCCCGCCCACGATCAGGATCATCGCCAGCGCGACCCCACCGATCGTCAGGAGCCGGCGGCGCGACTCCCTCTTCTTCTGGGCGGCCCGCATCTCGGCGGCCTTCTGCGCCCGCTCACTGGCCTTCGACGACATCAGCTCACAGCTCCTTCGGTGGCCCGCTCCTCGGGCCGGTGGACGAACAACAGGGAGTCCAGGGCCAGCCGGGTGCGGCGCAGGGACACGACGAGGAGGGACGCGGCCAGCAGCGCGGCATCGCGGGCGATCTCCCAGGGGTACGCCGACGCGGCGCCCGCCTTGGTCCCGCCGCCACCGAAGCAGCCGCAGTCGATCTCGATCCCGCGCGCCCACACCGAGGAGATGCCGACGATGAACGCCACGAACAGCAACGCGGAGATCACGGCGGCGCCCCGGGTGAACACGCCCAGCACGAGCGCTAGCCCGACGACCAGCTCGACCGCGGGCAGCGCGATCCCGACCACCTCGGCGACCGAGGACGGCAGCAGCTGGTAGGCGCGCACGGCGTTGATGCTCGCCGACGGCTCGGTGATCTTCAGCCCGCCCGCCACGATCCACACGACGCCGGTCACCAGGCGGGCCGCCAGACCCACCCAGGCGAGCGTCGATCGACCGGTGTCCCTCATGCCGCTGAGGCTAGCCGGGCCCACTGAGCGGCTCCTGAGAACACCCCGAGCCGCCGACGTACGGCGTAGTGTCCTCCCTCGTGAACGAACGACTCGTGTGGATCGACTGCGAGATGACCGGCCTCGACCTGGGGGCGGACGCCCTCATCGAGGTGGCGGCGCTGGTGACCGACTTCGACCTCAACGTCCTCGGCGACGGCGTCGACGTCATCATCAAGCCGCCCGCGGAGGCGCTCGACCAGATGATCGAGTTCGTCCGGAACATGCACGAGACCTCCGGGCTGCTCGCCGAGCTGGACCAGGGCGTGACGCTGCGCGAGGCCGAGGAGCAGGTGATGACCTACCTGCGCGAGCAGTGCGGCCCCGACAGCCGCCCGCCGCTCGCCGGCAACTCGGTGGCGACCGACCGTGGCTTCGTGGCCCGCGACATGGCCGAGCTCGACGCCTTCCTGCACTACCGGATCGTCGACGTCTCCTCGATCAAGGAGCTCTCGAAGCGCTGGTTCCCGCGCGCGTACTTCAACGCGCCGACCAAGCGCGGCAACCACCGCGCCCTGGCCGACATCCAGGAGAGCATCGAGGAGCTGCGCTACTACCGCGACACCGTCTTCGTGCCGCTGCCCGGCCCCGACTCCGACGCCGCGAAGCAGGCCGCTGCCCGTCATGGCGGCTCGATCACGGGTCTCGGCGGGTCCACCACCGATACCGATTCCTGATTCGGGACCGGTTGCCTCTACACTCTTCCTCGGCTCGCAAGGGTCGATGGTGGGTATAGCTCAGCTGGTAGAGCGCCGCCTTGTGGTGGCGGATGTCGCGGGTTCGAGTCCCGTTACTCACCCCAACGAGTCCGGCCCCGGTTCCTCAGGAACCGGGGCCGGATCGCTTTTCGCTCCCGCTACCTCCGGGCCACGGCCTTGACGACCGCGCTCCAGGAGCCCTGCCCGGCCGCGTTGACCGCCGCCACCCGGACCCAGGTCCTCTTGCCGGGCCTGCCGCGCACGACGGCACGCGGCCCGGTCACGGTCACGGTGCGCCAGGGACCACCGCGCGTGGTCCGCACCTCGATGACGTACGACGACGCGCCCGCCACCGCCGACCAGGTCGCCACGATCCTGCGGTGCGGCTTCGTGCGGAGCGTGGGCCTCGCGACCCGCCCGGGCACCTGCACGGCCGCGACCGGACCGGCCGGGGTGGTGGTCGCCACCTCGCTCCACGGGCCGCTGCCCTCGGCGTTGACCGCTCGGACCCGGAAGGCGACGGTGCTGCCGTTGGCGAGCCCGGTGGCGTCGTACGTCGTCGCGGGGACGGGCACGGTCGCCAGGGTCGTCCACGGGCGGGCCGGTGAGGTCGAGCGCTGCACCTCGTAGCCGGTCGGGTCGGGCTCGCCGATCGAGGCGGGCGCGACCCAGGTCAGACCGACCGCCCCGTCCCGCGGCGCCGCCTGCAGGCCGGTCGGGGCGCGCCACGGCGGCAGGGCGGCGAGGTCCCGGGTGACCGGTACGTCGCTCAGCGTGTCCTGCCCGGCGACCAGGCCGACGTGGGCCGGCGAGCCCGGCACCAGCGACCACGGGCCGGGGTTCGGCAGGGTCAGCTCCGAGTACTGCGCTCCCGAGGCGGCGACCCGGCTGACCTGCCAGGCGCCGGACGCGTCGGTCGTCGCGCAGTGCGGCACCTCCTGGAACCAGGTCCGCACGCACAACTCCATCCCGTCGACCGGCGGTTCGCCGGGGTCGCGAGTGCCGTCGGCATCGAGGTCGAAGTACAGCGTTCCGTGGGCGGCGCCGTTGGGGTGGGCGACGACGCCCGTCGGCACCGTGACGGTGCCGGGACCGACCGTGAACGTCGCCGTCGCCGGCGTGGTCAGGGTCCAGCCGGCGTTCGGGCCGACGGCCCGGGTGACGGTGTAGTCGCCCGCGGGCAGGCCGCCGACCGCCCACTGGCCGTCGTGCACGGGCACGGTGAGGTCGATCCCGCTGCCGGGCGAGGGGCCGACGACCCGCACCGTGCCGA
This sequence comes from Nocardioides sp. F233, assembly GCF_057813895.1. Lineage (NCBI taxonomy): Bacteria > Bacillati > Actinomycetota > Actinomycetes > Propionibacteriales > Nocardioidaceae > Nocardioides > Nocardioides sp. F233. The sequence continues at coordinate 146,465 of NZ_JBVASH010000002.1, read as the reverse complement.
GGGCCTCGTCGGGCAGCGCGGGGTCGCCGTCCGCCGTACCGTTGCCGTCGACGTCCTCGACCAGGCTGCCGTGCAGCGAGCCGGTGGCGTCGTACAGGCCGATCTTCACCGCGCCGGGACCGTCCGCGCCGACCCGCCCGTAGCGGGCGGCCTGGTTGACGGCGTACCGGTTCGCGGCGCGCGGCGGGTCGATCCGGTAGACGCCGTCGGGCAGGTTCGTGAAGGTGGTCCGGCCGTCGGCGCCGGTCGTGCCGGTGCACCCGTCGGAGACCGGGTCCGCAGTGGCCGAGCACGACAGCGCTACGCCGGGCACGGGCGCCTCCCCCGCGTCCTGCTTCCCGTTGGCGTTGGTGTCGCGGTAGACCAGTGCGGTGAGGCTGCCGCGGTGCCCGGGCGCCGCGCCAGGAGCCCCGAGGCCGTAGTCGGCGCCGGTCCAGCCCCAGGCCGTGGCGTCGATCGGCAGCTGGTACGGCGCCGCGGGGCTCACCAGCGGCCTCCGGTCGCCCGCCGCGGCCGCGTAGGGCCAGACCAGCCAGGTCCCCGCGGGGGTCGAGCTGTCGCGCCAGGTGCCGTCGGCCGCGACGTCGACCGTGTGGTCCAGCACCGCCGCGCCCTCGGCGTCGAGGGTGACCGCCTTGACCCGGATGCCGGCACCGGTGGTGCCGAGCCCGGGCTCGCCCGGGCCCTGCGCGCCGTTGCCGTTGGCGTCGGCGTACACCTTGCCGTCGATCAGGTAGCCGCTCTGGTGGGTGAGTGACGGGGTGACGACCGCGCGCGTCGGATCGCTCGCGAGGGGTGACTCGTTGCCGCCGGCGTCGATGGCGTGCAGGCGGTAGGTGTAGCCGGTGCCGGGGGTGAGGCCGGTGTCGGTGAAGGCGTGCTGGTCGAAGGCGAGGCTCGCGATCGGGGTGCCGTCGCGGTACAGCCGGTAGCCGACCGGCGCGCCGTGCCCGGTGATGCTCGGCAGCGTGAGCGCGACGGAGTCGAGACCGGGCGCCGCGTTGGCGATCGCGCCCGTCCAGGTCCACGGGCCGACCGGGGTCCCGACGCTGGGTGTGAAGGTCGTCCAGAGCGGCGCGCTGAGGTTGCCGGCTGCGTCGGTGGCCACGAGCCCGAAGGTGTACGACGTGCCGACGGCGAGCCCCTTCAGCTGGTACTGCGTCACCCCCGGCCCGACCTGGTCGATCGCGACACCGTTGTGGTCGAGCACTCGGAAGCCGGTGATGGCGATGTTGTCGCTGCGGGTCGTCGCCGACCAGTCGAGCGCGCCGCTCGACAGGTAGCCGAGGGTGCCGGTCAGCCTGGGCGGGCAGCCGTCGTACGGCGGGGTGACGGGTGGCGCGAGCAGCGTCGCGGCCCCACCGCCGTTGACCAGGTGGTGGTAGCCGTCGGCCTGCCTGAGGTAGGCGATCGTCGTGCTGCCGCTGTTGTCCGGGATGCTCTCGGTGAGGATCACCGAGCCGTCCGGCGCGTAGAGCGTGCCGATCATCTGGTGGTTGACGCCGTCGTAGCGGACGTAGGCGACCGCGGACCCGTCGGGTGCGAACGTGACCCGCGGGAAGAAGATGCCGTTGCCGGGGACCGGCCAGCCGCTGCCGGCCGGGTCGGGTCGGTCCGCGTTGAAGAACTTGGGCGCGATGTTGTTGCTGGCAGCCAGGGCGATGAAGCCGTCGTCGGGGCCGAAGGCGACCTGGTCGGCCGGCGTCGGGGTGTAGCTGGTCGGCTCGTTGACGACCGCCTCACCGGTCACCGCGTCGATCACCCGGGTCATGCCGAACGCGTTGGCGGACCCGACCCGGGTCGCCGCCGCGATGAACTCCTGGTGCGGGCTGAACCCGACCCGCATCTCGGTGACCCCGTCGCGCAGCCAGCGGTTGACCGGCGCGACCAGGGAGGTCGCGGGCGCCGCCCCGTCCATCCGATAGGCCAGCCAGGTCGCGGTGCCGGTGGCGCTGTCCTTGGCTGCCATCACGACGGTGTGCTGGTCGGAGCTGAACCCGAAGCCGACCAGGCTCCCGCTCAACGTGTCGTCGACCACCGAGGTCTGGTCCTCGTAGGTGAAGACCCGCAGCCGGGTGGTGGTCTGGGCGCCGGAGACCGTCTGGCTCACCGTCGCGTAGTAGGCCGGGAACTCGTTGTCGGACACATAGGTGCCGAGCGCACTGGAGGGCAGCGGCACGATCGAGGAGCCGGTGGCGAAGGCGCCGGTGTGCCCGACCAGCTGGCAGGTCTGGTCGTTGGGGGCGCCCCTGGTCGCCCGCGCCGGCGCCGGGACCCCCACGATCCCGGACACCAGCACAGCCGCAGCCAGCAGCACGGCCACCCTCGTCGATGCACGCATCGCCCCAGCCTGCGAGAGCGCGGACCGGTACGGCGTCAGGGAGCGACCCGCATCTTTGGACCTTGCCCCCGCCGGATTTGTCTGACTAAGGTCAGAGAATGCTCACGGACGTCCTGCGCGGCTTCAACCGCACCTACACCCAGCGGATCGGCGTGCTCGACGAGTCCTTCCTCGGCACCGGCCGCCCCCTCGCGGTGTCCCGACTGCTGTTCGAGGTCGGCCGCTCCCCCGCGGCGAGCGTGCGCGAGCTGCGCGACCGGCTCGACCTCGACTCCGGCCACCTGTCGCGGATGCTGCGCCGCCTCGAGGCCGAGGGCCTGGTCGCGACCGCGTCCGACGAGGCCGACCGGCGCCGCCGGGTCGTGCGCCTGACGCCCGCCGGCGAGGCGGCGTACGACGACCTCGAGCGCCGCTCCGAGGAGCGGGCCGCCGGCCTGGTCGCGCCGCTGACCCCGCGCCAGCAGGAGCGGCTCGCCGAGGCGCTACGGACCGCCGACCTGCTGGTCCGCGCGGCGACGGTCCGGCTCGACGAGGTGCCGACCGACCACCCGCTGGCGCGGGAGGCGACGCGGCGCTACGTCGCCGAGCTCGACGCCCGCTTCCCCGACGGCTTCGACCCGGGTGGCCCGGACGGCCCCGAGCCGGGGGCGACGTACGTCGTCGCGACGTCGGACGGCGAACCAGTGGCGTACGGCGGCATCCGCCCGGTCATCGACGACGAGACCGCTGAGATCAAGCGGATGTGGGTGCACGCCGACTGGCGCGGGGCGGGGCTGGGCGCGCGGATGCTGCGCCACCTGGAGGAGCTGGCCGCCGCGCAGGGGCACCGCCGTGTCGTGCTCGACACGAACGGCACCCTGCGCGAGGCGATCGCGATGTACGAGCGCTCCGGCTACGAGCGGGTCGCGAGGTACAACGACAACCCGTACGCCGAGGCGTTCTTCAGCAAGGCCCTGTGAGGGTCAGCCGCCGATCGGCAGCCCGAACCGGCCCTTCTGGAAGTCCTCGTAGGCGGCCATCACCTCGGCCTTGGTGTTCATCACGAACGGTCCGGCCCACGCGATCGGCTCACGGATCGGCTGGCCGCCGACGACGATGACGTCGAGCTTCGGCGAGCGGCTCTCCTGGCGGCCGTCGGCGGTGATGGTGAGGTAGTCCCCGGCCCCGAGGACGGCGGTCTGTCCGGCGCGCACCGGGCTCGGCTCGGTGGCACCGACCGTGCCGGAGCCGTTGAGGACGTAGACCAGCGCGTTGTAGTCGACCTGCCACGGCAGGTCGAGCCGGGCACCGGGCTCGATGGTGGCGTGCACCAGCGTCATCGGGCTGTACGTCGAGCCCGGGCCGGCGTGCCCGTCCACGGTGCCGGCGATCACCCGGACCAGCGATCCGGCGTCGCCGCTGGTCAGCAGCGCGACCTCGCCGGAGCGGATGTCCTGGTAGCGCGGGTCGTTCATCTTGTCGCTCCTGGGCAGGTTGACCCAGAGCTGGATGCCGTGGAACAGGCCACCCGCCTGGACCAGCCACTCGGGCGGCGTCTCGATGTGCAGCAGCCCGCTGCCGGCGGTCATCCACTGGGTGTCGCCGTTGGTGATGCTGCCGCCGCCGCCGTGGCTGTCCTGGTGGTCGAAGACGCCGTCGATGATGTAGGTGACGGTCTCGAAGCCGCGGTGCGGGTGCCACGGCGTGCCCTTCGGCTCACCGGGCGCGTACTCCACCTCGCCCATCTGGTCCATCATGATGAACGGGTCGAGGTGCTTCATGTCGATGCCGGCGAACGCGCGCCGCACCGGGAAGCCCTCCCCCTCGTAGCCCTGCGGAGCGGTGGTCACCTGCCAGACCGGGCGCGGCTGGTCGCCGAGCCCCGGCGTCTTCAGGCGCGGCAGGACAGTCAGGTCGTCGACGGTGATGGCGGGCATCGCATCCACCTCCAGGTGGCTGGTCGGATTGGTTGCCATGTCAACCATAACCCACCGCGGGGCATTCCCGCACCCCTAGGGACCTCCTGACCAATGGCGCCGTCGCGAGCGTCGCGAGGCGCGCGCGATGGCACAGGCCACTTCGTTCAGACCTAGGGCGGGAGCCATGCTGGGTGCACGTCGAGCGTCTGCAACGCGGCCAGCGTGCGTGCATCGCGGCGCGTAGCAGGCGGGATTGGCCAGGAGGTCCCTAGGGTGAGGCGCATGACCCGGGGGAAGTACGACGTCGTCGTCGTGGGGGCCGGCCACAACGGCCTGACCGCGGCGGCCTATCTCGCCCGCGCCGGACTCTCGGTCCTGGTGCTCGAGCGGCTCGACCACGTCGGCGGCGCAGCCGTCTCGGCGCAGGCGTTCCCGGGCTTCCCGACCCGGCTCTCGCGCTACTCGTACCTCGTCTCCCTGCTGCCCGACCGGGTGATCACGGACCTCGGGCTCGACCTCGACCTCGTCAGCCGCTCGACGGCGTCGTACTCCCCGACCGTGCGCGACGGCCGCGCCACCGGGCTGCTCGTCGAGCGGACCGAGGGCGAGGCCACGCGGGCGTCGTTCCGGGAGCTGACCGGCAGCGACGACGAGTACGACGCCTGGCGGGCCTTCTACGACGGCGTCGCCGTCCTGGCGCAGGCCGTTGCCCCCACGCTGACCCAGCCGCTGGCCACGGACACGGCGATCCGTGCGCAGGTCGACCCGGAGATCTGGCGCGACGTCGTCGAGCAGCCGATCGGCCTGGCGATCGGCCAACGCTTCCGCGACGACCTGGTGCGCGGCATCGTCGGCACCGACGCGCTGATCGGGACCTTCGCGTCCCTGCACGACCGTTCGCTGGTCCAGAACCGGTGCTTCCTCTACCACCTGATCGGCAACGGGACCGGCGAGTGGCGGGTGCCCGTGGGCGGGATGGGCGCGGTGACCGACGCCCTCGCGCGGGTCGCCGCCGACGCGGGCGCGGAGATCGTCACCGGCGCGGGGGTGAGCGCGATCCGCCCGGCCGGACCGGGCGAACCCGTGGAGGTGCGCTGGCACGACGGCGCCGCGGAGCACACGGCGGAGGCGTCGTACGTCCTGGCGAACGTGGCGCCGTGGGTGCTGCGGATCCTGCTCGGCGAGGAGGAGGACCCCGCCACCAAGCCGGAGGGCGCCCAGCTCAAGGTGAACGTCCTGCTCTCGCGGCTGCCCCGGCTGCGCTCGGGCATCGACCCGGAGGTCGCCTTCGCCGGCACCCTGCACCTCGCCGAGACCGCCGCCGATCTCGAGGTGGCCTGGGCCGCCGCACAGCGCGGCGAGCTGCCGGACCCGCTGCCGGGCGAGGTCTACTGCCACTCGCTGACCGACCCGTCGATCCTCGGCGACGTCCCGCCCGGCACCCACACCCTCACCTACTTCGGCCTGCACACACCCGCCCGGCTGTTCGCGACGGACCCCGAGGGCATGCGCGCGGAGGCGCTGCGGCGGGCGATCGCGTCACTGGACGCGGTGCTCGAGGACCCGATCGACTCCGTGGTGATGCGTACGCCGGACGGCGAGCCGTGCATCGAGGCCAAGATCCCGCAGGACATCGAGGCCGACCTCGCCATGCCCGGCGGGCACATCTTCCACGGCGACCTCGAGTGGCCCTGGGCCTCGGCCCGCGCGCGCCTGGAGACGCCCGGCGAGCGGTGGGGCGTGCAGACCGGGCACCCCGGCGTGCTGGTGTGCGGCTCGGGCGCCCGCCGGGGCGGCGCGGTGTCCGGCCTCGGCGGCCACAACGCAGCGCAGGCCGTGCTCGAATCGGTGGCCGCGACGCGATGAGCCATCCCGATTTCACCCGGATCGGACTACGCTGGTAATGTTCCATCTCGCGCTGAGGCGCAGGGCGCCATTAGCTCAATTGGCAGAGCAGCTGACTCTTAATCAGCGGGTTCGGGGTTCGAGTCCCTGATGGCGTACAGAACAGAAGGGGCCCGGTCACCGACCGGGCCCCTTCTGCGTTGCCGTCTCCGTCCGCTCCCGACCGACCCGAGAGAGCCGTGCGCACCACCTCCCTGCTCGTCGCCGCCCTCCTGGGCCTCGGCGTCCTCACGTCCGCCCCGAGCGCGGCCCGGGCCGACGGGACGCCCGGCACGACAGGCACGTCTCCGGCCGGTGCCCGCACCTTCGAGGTGGTGGCCCACCGAGGTGCGATCGGTCCCCACCGCACCGAGAACGGCCTGCGCGCCCTGCGCCACGCGGCCGCCCTCGGCGCGGACCGGGTGGAGCTCGACGTACGCCCGACGGCGGACGGCCGGCTGGTCGTCATGCACGACGCCCGCCTGGACCGGACGACCGACTGCACGGGCCGGGTCGGCGCCCGGAGCCTGGCCCGGATCCAGGAGTCCTGCCGGCTCCGCGACGGCAGCGAGGTCCCCTCGCTGCAGGCGTACGTCGCCGAGGCCCGCCGGCTCGAGGTCGGCCTGCTCGTCGAGCTCAAGCTGGCGCCCGGTTGGAGCCGGAAGGCCTGGCGGAACCTGCGCGAGTCCGTGGCTGCGCCCGATGCACCCGACACGCTCGCCACACCTGACCCGGACGACGTCCGGCTGCTCTCGTTCAACCCGGGCCTGCTGCACCGGGCCGCGAGGGCGCTGCCCGACGTCGCGACGGTGTGGATCGCCCACCGCTTCCGGCCGAGCGTCCGGCAGGTCAGGAGGACCGCTGACGGCGTGTCCCTCGACCCGCGTTTCGTGACGCCGCGCCTGGTCCGGCAGCTGCGGGCAGCGGGTCTCCTCGTCCTCGGGCAGGCGACCGACCGGCAGGCCGACTGGCAGCGCTACCTGCGCGCCGGCGTCGACAGCGGCAGCACCGACCGCACGGCCGGCCTGGTCCGGTGGTGGCACCGACGCCAGCCCGTGGCGCACTGAGGCCGACGTCCCTGCAGCGCCCGGCTTCACCTACGCTTCCGGGCGTGGACCCGACCCAGCGAGCCCTCCTCCTGCCCGGCGTCGAGCTGATCGAGGAGATCGGCCGCGGCGGCTTCGCCAAGGTGTGGCGGGGACGGCAGCTGGCGGTCGAGCGCGACGTCGCGGTGAAGATCGACGACCGGGTCCTCGACGACGACGCCAACCGGCGGCGGTTCGTGCGCGAGGCGACCGCGGTGAGCCGGATCAGCGGACACCCGCACGTGGTGTCGCTCATCGACGTCGGCGTGACCCGCGACAACCGGCCGTACCTGGTGATGGAGCTGTGCACCAACGGCAGCCTGTCGTCGTACCTCTCCCAGCACGGGCCGATGACGCCCGACGAGGCGATCGAGGTCGGCCTCGCTGTCACCAGTGCACTCGCCGCCGCGCACGAGGCCGGCATCCTGCACCGCGACCTCAAGCCCGGCAACATCCTCATCGACGCCTGGGGCACGCCGCGGCTGTCCGACTTCGGGCTGGCCGCGCTCCCCCAGCCCGGGCAGGACCCGTCGGTGACCCTGGAGGCGCTCACGCCGGCGTACGCGTCACCGGAGGCGTTCTCCTTCTCCTCGCCGACGCCGCAGTCCGACGTGTTCTCGATGGGCGCGACCCTGCACGCCATGATCTGCGGCGCTTCGCCGCGCCGGTCCGTCGACGGCAGTCCGGTGCCGATCGACCAGCTGCTGGCCAACCTGAGCGCCGAGCTCCCCGACCCGGGCGTCCCCGGCAGCGAGGCGCTGATGCGGGTGATCCGCACCGCGACGGCGTACGACGCCGCGCAGCGGTACCCCACCGCCCGCGAGCTGCACGAGGCGCTCCGTGCGATCCGGCCGGGTGGCTCCGCGGACAGCGGCGGGGTCGTCGTCGGTGGCCCGCAGGCCAGCTTCACCCAGCTCCGGCCGCCGCCCGCACCCCGGTCCACGCCGTCCGGTCCGGCGCGGCGCCGGTGGCCGCTCGCGCTCGCAGGCGCCGTGGCCGGCCTCGGGATCGGCGGCCTCGGCGGCTTCCTGCTCGCCCCTGACGCCGTCGAGCCGGCAGCAGCCGCGGATCACCCCGAGGCGAAGGGCGTCACCGAAGATCCCCAGGTCGACCCGCTGACCGGCGCCCCGGAGCTCGGGTCCTGCTACAGCGGCGTCCAGCAGCTCGGCCAGGCCCTGAGCGCCACGAAGGGCGCGTGCGCCGACGACAACTGGTTCACCTTCGCCGTCGGCGAGCTCGCCTCGTCGACCACCGACGTCACGACCGACGCCCTCGACGCCGACAGCACGGCCCAGGACACGTGCACCGCCGACACGCTGCGCGCGTACGACGCCGACACCGGCGGCACCCGCCCCAAGGGCAGCTACGACGTGTTCGTGCTGCCGCCGAGCAGCACGGCGCTCCTGCAGGGCCAGCGCTGGTTCGCCTGCCTGGCCCGGCTCACCTCCTGACGCGGGGTTGACCTGGCGGGGGCCGGGTACCTCCGGGCCCGATCCCCAGGAGGCACCCGTGCTCCACGACAGCACCAGCGTCGCGTCCGCACTGACCGACGCCGCCCGTTCCATCAACAGCCACCGCTCGCTCGACGACACGCTCGACGCCATCGTGCGTGCCGCCCAGCAGACGGTGCCCGGCTTCGAGCACGTCGGCATCTCGATCACCCACGGCAGCGGCCGGATCGAGACCCGAGCCGGGACCGGTCGGCTGGTGTGGGACATCGACGAGCTGCAGTACAAGCTCGGCGAGGGCCCCTGCTACGACGCGATCACCTCCGGTGGCGTCACGACGATGGACGACATCGCGACCGAGCAACGCTGGCCGCGGTACGTCGAGGAGGCGGCCCGGTTCGGACTGAGGGCGCAGATGGGGCTGCAGCTCTACAACGACGAGAGCACGCTCGGTGGCCTGAACTTCTACTCCGTGAACCCGGGCATCGACCCCGACGCGATCCAGCTCGCCGAGCTGTTCGCCGCGCACGCCTCGATCGCACTCGGCCGGGCCCGGCACGAGCACCAGCTCAACGAGTCGGTGACGACCCGCCAGTCGATCGGGACAGCGATCGGCATCATCATGGAGCGCTACCGGATCCCCGAGGACCGTGCCTTCCAGTTCCTCGTGCGCGCCAGCAGCACCGGCAACGTCAAGCTCCGCACGATCGCCCAGGGCATCGTCGACGCGGCGAACGACGAGTTCGCCGTACCTGGACCCGAGGGCGGGTGACCTCACGCCTCCCGCACCACGACCTGCTCAGCGGTGAGCCACTGGGTCAGGACGTGACCGTCGGACTCGTAGGTGACCAGCGCCTTGAGCCGCTGGCTGTCCCACTTGAGCACCAACGCGGGAACGGGTGGGCTGTCGACGCTCACCTGGACGAGGACCTGCTCGGACATGGGGGCTCCTGCTGTAGCGGGGTCCGCACGACCCCGGGCCAGCCCGCGTCCTGAGCTGCGACGCCCACGCTACCGGCACCACGGTCGGGGCCGGATGCCCCACCGCGCGACGGGTAACGCTGGCCCATGGACACCACGACTGCCACCGCCCACGTCCAGGTCTCCGCATCGCCCGCCCAGGTCTGGCTGGCGCTCACCGAGCCCGAGCAGATCCGCGCCTACCTGTTCGACGCCGAGGTCGACACCACCTGGGAGCCGGGCTCCCCGATCACCTGGCGCGGGGAGTACGACGGCCGCCCGTTCGAGGACAAGGGCGAGGTGCTCGAGGTCGAGCCCGGGCAGCGACTCGTCGTCACCCACTTCAGCCCGCTCACCGGCAAGCCGGACCGCCCCGCGAGCTACCACCACGTCACTTGGACGCTGCGGGGCGAGGGCGATCACACCGAGGTGACGGTCGAGCAGTCCCTCACCGAGGGCGAGCAGGAGGCGCCGTCACGGGAGAACTGGACGAACGTGCTGCGCCAGCTCAAGGAGCACGTCGAGCGCGGCTGAGCGTCCGCCGATGCTTGTAACTAAGTGTTACGTCGCCTGATCGGGTGCCACAGCGCCGAGGTAGTGGCAAGAACGCGGCGGTAGATGCGCCCACCCGCTCACGAAGGCTCGGTCGAGGCCGTACCGCCAACCTCCACGGTGCTGTGGTGCCTACCTCGGTGCTGTGGTCACTACCTCGGTGCTGTGGTCACTACCTCGGTGCTGTGGCCCCCATTTGCGTGCTGTAACACTTAGTTACAAGGGCGCGAGCGCTACTTCGTGTGGTGGAGCAGGAGCTCCTCCGCGAGCACCACACCGGCGGTGTCGAGGGCGGGAGGGTCGAGGACGGTGGCCGCCGGGCCGGCGGTGAGCAGCAGCCGGCCGACGCGGTCCTCCACGGGCGGGAGCAGGTCGAGGTCGACGACGACGTCACGCTCGTCGTCCTCGACGAAGGTGACCTGCTCGGCGTAGAAGTCCGCGACCCAACGCGCCTGCTGGGGCAGCAGCACCCGGACCCGGGTGGTGGCGCGCTGGCGGAGCAGGTGGTCGGCGAGGTCGTCGGGTACGACGAAGGTCCGGTCGAGCACGTCGACCGAGCGGATGTTGGAGAGCAGGTAGGTGCGGATCCGGCCCTGGTCGTCGACCGGGCCAGCGTCGACCTCCCAGCCCCGGCGGGTCTGCACCAGGCGGTACGGCTCGATCTCGCGCTCGGTGACGCCCGGCTCCCAGGCCCGGGAGTAGACGATCCGCACGGCCCGCTGCTCGTCCTGGGCGTGGCGCAGGTCCGGGAGCAGCCGGTTCCAGGCAGCGACGCGCGATGCCTCGCCGTCCTCCTCACCGGCCACCACGGCGGCAGCCTCACCGGCGCCCTCGCCGAACATGGTCTTCGCGAGCACGTCGAGGGCCTCGGCGAGGTCTGCGTTGTCGGGCTCGATGTCGAGCAGCGCCTGCGCGGCGGCGTGGACCCGGCCGAGCTCGCCGGCGTCGACGTACTCGACACCGAGGTCGATCGGGCTCTCCGAGACCAGCCGGACGACGTCGGCCGTGCCGGGGTCCTCGGTGACGCCGTCGGAGCCGAGGAACTCCAGCACCTCGGGCCGCGAGAGCCCCCACACGCCGCCCACGTCGGCGGTGTAGAAGGCCAGCAGGTCCTCGCGGAGCTCGGCCTCGGTGGTGTCGAACCCGGCCGCCAGGTCGGGCAGCGAGAGCCCGTCGGGGTGGGCGGCGAGCCGCGCGAACACCTCGGGCAGCCGGGCGATCCTGCTGACGTACTTCGGGACGTTGCTCATGCCGGGACCTCCTCGCCGCGGGCGGCCTCCAGGAAGGCGACCAGGTCCTTCCGTGCCTGGGCCGGGCCCTCGATCCGGACCCGGTCGTCGAGCTCGACCAGGCGGGCGTGCAGGGCCGCACGGTGCGTGACCCGGTAGCGCAGCAGCACGTCGTCGCCGTCGGCCTCGACCGCGACCGGCTCGCCGAGCCAGCGGCGTACGTCGGGCTCGAAGCCGGCCGCCGCCCGCAGCGTCACCTCGACGGGCGGGTCGATCTCCCACGACATCGGGTGCAGTTCGACGTGCCGCGTCGGCGGCACGGGCCGTGCGGAGCCGGGGTCCTCGACGTCGACGTCGAGCATCCGGGAGACGACGAAGGTCTTCAGCGGACCGTCGGCCAGGTCGGCGTCCTCGATCCCGCGCAGGTACCACACGCCGTTCTCGGTGCGGACCGACTCGGGGTGCACGACGCGCCCGACGCCCTTGTAGCCGAACCGGAGCAGTCGCTGGTCGCGGACCGCGTCGACCACGAGCCGCAGGGAGTCGGGGACGGGGAGCTGGATCGTGGCGCCCGTGGTCTCCCCCGCGCCGGTCGCGGCGGCCAGCCCGAGCCGCTGCACCAGGTCGCCGTCGTCGGCGAGCAGCATGGCCCGTCGCAGCGCCGCCTGCTGGCCGAGCGAGAGGCGCACCCGCAGCCGGTTGTCGACGGTCGTCATCCGGTACCAGGCCGGCTGTCCGGGCGGAGCGATGTTCTCGATCCGCCAGCCCTGGTGCTCGAGGTGCCGGATCTCCCGCTTCAGCTGGTCGTGACCGGGGGTGTCCGGGAAGCCGGCCACCGCGTTGAGCTTCTCGGCGCTCACTCCCTGCTGCGGGTTCGCCTGCAGCATCGCGGCGATCCGCACCAGTCGCTCCATCGGTCCGCGCTGGTCCCGTCCCGGGCCGTTCGCCACCGCCGTCCCCCTGTCCCCTGTCGTGCGCTGTCAGTCGTCGAACGTGCCGTGCCGGCCTGCTCCGCCGGCGAAGCGCGTCGCCCCCGCGAGGGTATCCGCGCCGAGCGACCGCAGTCCGTGTTTCCACTCCAGGGCCAGGGCGTCGTCGAGGTCCAGCCCGTGCTGCCCGTACGACGACAGCCGGTCCTCGCGCAGGCAGGTCTGCGGGAACCCGGCGAGCTGCTCGGCCAGGGCCACGGCCTCCGCCAGCACCGCGCCGGGCGCCGCGACCCGGTTGGCCAGACCCATCCGCAGCGCCTCCTCGGCCCCGACCTCGCGGCCGGTGAGGATCAGGTCGAGGGCGTGGGAGTGGCCGATCAGGCGTGGCAGGCGGATGGTGCCGCCGTCGATGAGCGGCACGCCCCAGCGGCGGCAGAAGACGCCGAACGCGGCGGCCGGGTCGGCGACCCGCAGGTCGCACCACAGCGCGAGCTCGAGGCCGCCGGCGACGGCGTACCCCTCGACGGCGGCGATCACCGGCTTCGACAACAGCATCCGGGTCGGCCCCATGCCGGCCGGGCCGGCGTCCGGTCCGTCGCCGGGCGCACCGACGTCGACGCGACCCTCGGACACGGCCTTGAGGTCGGCGCCGGCGCAGAAGACGCCTCCGGCGCCGTGCAGGACGGCGACCGAGGCACTCTCGTCGGCGTCGAAGGCCGTGAACGCCTCGGTCAGCAGCCGGGCGTGCTCGGCGTCGACCGCGTTGCGCACCTCGGGCCGGGACAGCGTGACGACGGTGACGGGACCGCGCTTCTCCACCTCGACCGACATGGCCCCGAGCCTAGGGCCCCGGCCTCACGACCCCGCGAGGTCGATCGTCCGCACCAGGTCCTGCGCGACCTGCTGCGGCGTCCACGCGAAGCGCACCCACTTCTCCTGCGAGTACAGCGCGGTCTGGTCGCTCGACCACGGCGACGCCGGGTCCTCGTCCTGGCTGTAGGTCAGGATCGTGCGGGCGTCCACACTGCCGTCGGCGAGGTAGGAGACCGCCTGGATGTGCGAGGAGCCGTAGCTGACCGCCTTGTAGGCGTCGGTGTTGCCCGCCGGGTGCCGCGAGGCCACGGCGTTGGCGTTGCCGGCGAGGTCGCCGTCGCCGCCCCCGAGGGGGTACGCCGGAGCGCCGCGGTCCCCCGCGACCTGCAGCGATCCCCAGGGCGCGTCGAACGCCACCCCGGCCGCCCGCACCGAGTCGATGGCGGCCTTCATCGCCTTGACCACCGCGGGCCCGGTGCGCAAGCCGCGGGGCGTGTTGATCGGGTCGGCGGCGTTGAACGGCACCGTCCACAGGTTGGCGCCGGTGGGGGCACGCTGGGCGAAGGCCTCGAACAGGTGGGTGCCGACCGAGTCGATGTCGGAGTGCCCGTCCCAGGCGGCGAGCACGGCACAGGCCGCGGTCTCGCCGGTCTGGGCGCAGACCTGGTCGAGCCTGCCGTCCTGGCGCATCACCTCGGCGGCACGGACCCGGTTCTCGTACTCGTGCCCACGCAGCGTCTCCGGCGTCTCCTTGCCGCCGCCCGCGAGCCGGTCGATGACGTACTGCTGCACCATCCGGGTACGCATCGTGCGCGCGCACCTCTCGCAGCCGATGATGTTGGCGTAGCCCTCGAGCCGGACCTTGTCGTTGGGCGTCCAGTAGGAGTCGTTGGCGTTCATCACCCAGTCCCGGCGTACGACGGCCGGCAGGTTGCCGGGCCCGAAGATCCCGGGGCGCTGGGCATCCGCGTCCGCGCCCCAGGCACAGGCACCGTCGGCGAAGAGGCCGTTGAGGCCGGGCAGCCCGGCGACGGTCTTGAGCAGCAGGCCGACCGGGGTCAGGCACCGGGTGACCATCGCGTTGCTGACGTTGGGCACCACGCTGTGGTCGGCGTACAGCACCTCGCCGTTGCGGTCGGCCGCGGTCGTGTTGACCCACGGCATGCCGCCACCGGCGTCCTGGCGGCGCAGCAGGTCGCTCGCACTGGTGGCCTCGCCCATGCCGAGGAAGGTGTCGATGGTGCGCAGGTGCTCGGCGTTGGCGTCGCGGATCGCCCAGAAGCTGAGCGGCGACCAGCCCATGAACTGCGAGGGGCTGTCGATGACGTAGCCCTGCGGCGTGCGCCAGAGGTCCTCGCGGACGTTCTTCACCGAGCCGTCGGGCTGCTTGACCGCCACGTCCACCCAACGCCGCTCGGCCTTGCGGAGCAGGCCGTTGGCGCTGAGGTAGACCGGACCGGGCCCGACGGTGAGGTACTCGTAGGGCGTGAAGCGGTACGCCGTGGACACCGTGTGGCTCCACGCGACGTCCTTGTTCCAGCCGATGTTGACGACCGGCGAGCCGATCAGCGAGGCACCCGCCACGTCGTACACGCCGGGGATCGTCAGCTGTTGCTGCGTGAACTTGTAGCGCCCGACCCACGGGAAGTGCGGGTTGCCGAGCAGCATCCCGCGCCCGGTCGAGCTCGCGTCGCCGCCGATCGCGGTGGCGTTGGAGCCGAACGCGCTGTCCTGGCCCAGCGAGCGCAGCAGCTCCGCGCGCTGGTCGTCGCTGAGCTGCGCGGCGTACGCCGGCACCTCCTCCTTGGTGGTCGGCAGCGGCAGCCTCAGGCCGAGGTCCGGGAGGCCCGGGTCCTGCAGGGTCGGCGGGTCGGCCTCGACGATCTCCTTGACGAAGTTGCCCGAGGAGGCGATCAGGTTGGCCATGTAGACGCCGTACCAGAGGTCGAGCTCGGTGGCGTCGGGCGCGAGCCAGGTCGCGTCGGCGCAGGCCGGGTCGGTGATCGTGTTGTCGCGCAGCCAGCGGTTGATGCCGGCGGTGTAGCCCTTGACCATCGCACGGGCCCGGGCGCTGGGGCCGGCGGGCGAGGCGAGCAGGCCCTCGACGACCTTGCGGTTGTGGAGGTCGGTGACGAAGGCGTCGACCTGCAGGTTGGACGCGTCGAGCGAGACGCCGTCGAGGTAGCGGCCGGTCGCGCCGAGGTAGCGGGAGCGCTCACCGCGGGCGGTGAGGACCGTGTCGGCGAGGTTGCAGATCGAGGAGCGCGCGGTGGCGTACCCGCTGCCGTAGCCGAGCGAGCCCCAGTCGTCGGCGGTGATGTGCGGGATGCCGTGCTCGGTGATCGCGATCGTCGCGTGGTACGTCGGGTCGGCAGCCGCGACGGTGCCCGGGGCCGGTCCGGCGTCGGCGGGGCCGGCCGCGGCGAGCGCGGGGACGACCAGGGCAGCGGCGAGCAGGCTCAGGACACGTGGGGGGCGCACGCCAGGTGCAACGCGTTCCACCCCGAGTGAGTTACGTCACAGGCGGACGGGTCACAGGTAGAGGCCGGCCGCCTCGTCGGCGAGCCGCTCGGCGGCGACCGCGTGGATGTCGCGCTCACGCATGACGACGTACACCTCGCCGGAGACCTCGACCTCGGCCTTGTCCTCGGGGTCGTAGAGGACCTTGTCGCCGGCGACGACCGTGCGGCAGTGCGGGCCGACCGCGACCACGCGCGACCAGGCCAGGCGCCGGGCGCCCATCGCAGCGGTCGCGGGGATGACGATGCCACCGGAGGACCGACGTTCGCCGGCCTCGGTGTCGGCCTCGCACAGGATGCGGTCGTGCAGCATCTTGATGGGGGTCTTGTCGGACACGGGGGTGCTCACCTGTGGGGCAGGATCAGTGCGTGATCTTGCGCAGCACGACGAACAGCGCGATCACGCCGACGACGCCACCGACCGTCTTGAGGATGTTGTCGGTGCGCGGCTCCCCTGTCGCGGTGTCGACGTAGTACGCCTTCACCTGGGCGACCTCGCGGCTCACGATGGTCTTGGGGTGCGAGCGGTACAGCAGCTGGTCGATCGTGCCCGCGAGGCGCTCACGGGCCTCCTCGATCTCGCGCTCGATGTCAGAGGGAGTCTCACTCACCCGGGCAGGCTATCAATGCTGATCGTGCGGGGATCGAATCCCCACGGGAGTTCCAGCCGGTGGGCATGCATGAGGGCCTCGTCGGTGAGCACGTCGTAGGTGCGGTCGTCGGCCACCACCCGGCCGTCGCTGAGCACCACGGAGCGGGGGCACAGCTCGAGCGCGTACGGCAGGTCGTGGGTGACCATCAGCAGGGTCACGTCGAGGCTGCGCAGGATGTCGGCGAGCTCGCGGCGCGAGGCGGGGTCGAGGTTGGAGCTGGGCTCGTCGAGCACCAGGATCTCCGGCTCCATCGCCAGCACGGTCGCGACCGCGACCCGGCGGCGCTGGCCGAAGGAGAGGTGGTGGGGCGGCCGGTCGGCGAAGTCGGCCATCCCGACCTGGTCGAGCGCGTCCATGACCCGCTGGTCGAGCGCGGCGCCCTTGAGACCGAGGTTGGCCGGGCCGAAGGCGACGTCGGCGCGCACCGAGCCCATGAACAGCTGGTCGTCGGGGTCCTGGAAGACGATGCCGACCCGACGCCGGATCTCGCGCAGGTTCTTCTTCGTGACCGGCAGGCCGCTGACCGCGACGCTGCCCTCGCCGTGGCCGGTCTCGCCGGACAGGATGCCGTTGAGGTGGAGCACGAGCGTGGTCTTGCCGGCGCCGTTGGGCCCGAGCAGCGCGACCCGCTCCCCCTGGTGGACGTGGAGGTCGACCCCGAACAGGGCCTGGTGGCCGTCGGGGTAGGCGAACGCGAGCCGCTGGACGTCGAGGACCGGCGTCACTGCACAGCCTCCGGCAGCTTTCCGTCGTACCCCCGGGACAGCATCGCGAGATGCACCCGCTCACCCCTCTCGTAGGACCTCACGAACAGCGCGCCGAGCGTACGCGCCAGCGCGGGCCAGTGCCGCGGCGAGCGCGGGTCCACGCCGCGCGAGCGCATTGCGGTGAGCATCCGCCCGAGGTCGCTGGTGACGACGTCGAGGTAGCGGATCATGAAGCCCATGATCTGCACGATCAGGTCGGGCATCCGCAGCCGCTGCAGGCCGCGCAGCACGTCCGCCGGCTCGGTCGTCGCGGCCAGGGTGAGCGAGGCCAGCACACCGAGCGTGCCCTTGGCCACCAGGCCCCAGGCCGCCAGCAGGCCCGACTCGGAGAGGGAGACCTCCCACCCCCCGAGGGGTACGGCGACGCGCGGGCCCTCCGCGACCAGCGGCATCAGCGCGGCGAAGACCAGGAACGGCACCTCGACGACCATCCGCGGCAGCAGGTAGGTCAGCGGCACCCGGGCCAGCAGCACCACGCCGAGCAGCAGGGCGAGGTACCCGCCGAAGACGGGGTACCACTCGCGCGGCGTGGCGACGACGGTCAGCACGAAGCCGAGCAGGAGCAGGATCTTGAGGTGCGCCGGGGCGCGGTGGACCACGGAGTGCCCGTGGAAGTGCAGCCGGTGGCCGTGGCCCGCGCCCATCCTTCGGTCCTGTCCTTCAGTCCTGCTGCCCGGCCGGCGTGCGCCGCCGCAGCACCCAGAAGAGTCCGCCACCGAGGAGGAGGGTGAGACCGACGCCGGCCACGCCGGCGATGCCGCCGCTCAGGCGCGGGTTGTCGACGCCCTTGGTTCCGTAGTCCGCGAACGGGCTGCCGGTGTCGACGGGCTGCTTCGCGGAGTCGATGAAGCCGGTCTGGTGGGCGACGTACTCCAGGCCGTCGGGGTGGCTGCTGGCGTAGTAGCTGCCGACGCCTGCGACGAGGAGTGCGATGAACAGGCCGATCAGGAGGAAGCGACGGTTCTTCACGCGGGTCATGCGGCGACCTCCTGGTCGAGCAGCGGACGACGGCCGGCGAGCCCACGCGCGCCGTGGACGAGGTCGGGACGGGAGGCGACGACGGCGCTGACGACCAGGCCGGTGATGACGGCCTCGCCGATGCCGATCACGGTGTGCCAGCCGACCATGGCGGCGAACACCTTGCCGGTGGCGATGTCGGCCGTGCCACCGATCGCGAACAGGAGGGAGAAGGCCGCGGCTGCGGTCGGCACGGAGACCAGGGCGCCCAGGGCCGCCGCGACCGGCACCGAGCCGAGCTTGCGGGGCAGCACGGTGAGCGCGAGCCGGAAGACGCCGTACCCGACGAAGACGCCGACCAGGCCCATCAGGGTGATGTTGGTGCCGAGCGCGGTCAGCCCGCCGTCGGCCATGAACAGGCCCTGCACGAGCAGCACCACGCTGATGCACAGCGCTCCGGTCCACGGCCCGACCAGGACCGCCGCGAGGGCACCCCCGAGGAGGTGGCCGCTGGTCCCGGCGCCGACCGGGAAGTTGATCATCTGGCCCGCGAACACGAAGGCGGCCACGAGGCCGGCCATCGGTGCGGTGCGGTCGTCGAGCTCGGCGCGCGCCTTGCGCAGCGCGATGCCGACACCGGCCGCGGCGACGACGCCGGTCGCGACCGAGGTCGGGGCGTCGAGGAAGCCGTCGGGGACGTGCATGGGTGATCCTCCACTCGGTCCGGTGTTCGGTCGCCCGACACCGGGGTAGTTAGATGGTCACGAGCACGGACCACCTTATTGCATGCTGTTTGCAACAGCATCTCGGCGTCAGGAGAACCTCATGAGCGACCAGGCCAGGCTGGCAGCGGGCGACCGCGCCCCGGACTTCTCCCTCGCCTCCGACCAGGGTGGCGAGGTCGACCTCTACGACCTCCTCGAGCAGGGCAAGAAGGTGATCGTCTACTTCTACCCGGCCGCGATGACCCCCGGTTGCACCAAGCAGGCGTGCGACTTCACCGACTCCCTCGACGCGCTCCAGGCGGCCGGTTACACGGTCGTCGGCATCTCGAAGGACACCACGACCAAGCTGGCGAAGTTCCGCGAGCGCGACGGCCTCACCATCACGCTGCTCGCCGACCCGGAGCTGGCGGTGCACCGTGTCTACGGCGCCTACGGCGAGAAGAAGCTCTACGGCAAGCTCGTCGAGGGCGTGATCCGGTCGACCTTCGTGATCGGCACGGACGGCACCGTCGAGCTCGCCCAGTACAACGTCAAGGCGACCGGGCACGTGGCCAAGCTGCGCCGTGACCTCGGGCTCGCCGTCCCGCCCGCCTGATCCACCACCTGTCTGTACCTGCCTGTACCTGAAGGACTCCCGATGAAGCTGCACCAGTCGCTCGCCGAGCTCGCCCGCGACCACGGCACCGCGCTGTTCCGCGACGCGACCGCGTTCCGCGGTTCCCTCGACGACTACCTCGACGAGGGTCAGGCGTCCAGCGGCACCATCAACCTGCTCACCGACGCGGTCCGGCTCGGCGCCCTCGACGGCCTGGTCACCATGCTCGACAGCGGCGCCCGGCCGGCCGACGCCGTCGAGTCTGCGGGCCAGCGCCTGGCTCGCGACCGCGGCAGCGCGGACGTCCGCGGCTGCCAGTGGGCGATCGCGGTCCTCGGCTACGCGCTCGGCAAGGTCCCCGAGTCGCTCGTCGCCGGGCTCGACCCCGACGCCGGTACGGCGGCCCCGCCGAGCCACGGCCCCGGCGGCACCGCGCCCAGCCAGCCGCCGGTCACCTCGCCGATCACCTCGCCGGTCCAGCAGCCCTTCGCGGCACCCGTGCCGCAGCAGCCGATCATGTCGCCGCCGCACCAGTCGGTCCAGCCGTCGTACGGCGCCCCGGCGCAGGCGTCCTGGAGCCAGCCGACGCCGCCGAAGAAGTCGGGCACCGGGTTCGTCGTCGGCGCGATCGCCGTGGCGCTGGTCGTCATCGTCGCCGGCATCATCGGCATCATCGCGGTCGCCAACAGCGGCGGCGACAAGAAGGCCGACGACCCGTCGAGCAGGACGACCGAGGCCACCACCGACGCCACGGACTCCACCGACGAGCCCACCGACAACGCCAGCGGCAGTGGCAACACGGCCACCGGCACCGGCTACGAGACCGAGCTGCCCTCCGGCTGGGTCGACGGCACGTCCGACTTCACCTCGCAGAACCCCGGCCTGAGCACCCTCGACCGCGTCTTCATCTGGGGCTCGACCTTCAACACCGCGCGCGGCAACGTGATCGTGGAGACGCAGTCGTCGTACGGCAGCACCGACCCCGCCGACCTCTCCGACGACTGGAAGACCGCACTCGTCTCCGACGACGACACCGCCACGACCACCGACATCGACGACACGACCATCGGTGGCCAGACCGCCCTCGGCGTCGACATCAGCCGCACCAACGAGAACGGCATCGACGTCGCCCAGCGGTCCTACCTCGTCATCAGCGGCGACACGGCGTACTCGATCACCGTCTCGCTCAAGGACGGCGACGACGACGTGCTGACCAAGTTCGACGACATCCTCAGCACCTGGCAGTGGACGGACTGAGGGACGGACTGAGGTGAGTCCGCGCGGTCGGCGGCTGCTCCGCTGCCTGCTGGCCGCGCCCCTCGTCGCCCTGCTGCTGGCCGCGGCACCCGCACGGGCCGACGACGATCCCGGCGTCGTCGCCGAGCAGGCCCTGGCCGAGAGGTTCGCGCCGGTCCTGATGCTGGTGCGCCAGGACCACGCCTGCGGTCCCGGCGAGCCCTACTCCCCCAGCGCCGTCGAGGTGCTCTTCGACAACCCGACGGTCGCGCTGCGCGGCCCGTGGACCCAGCGCGACCTGGTGAAGGTGGGGCCGTCCGCCGAGGACGTGTCGGCCGGGCTGCCCGGCTACGAGCTCGACCTGCCCGGCAACCCGCTCACGCCGGGCTGCGACTACGAGCGCTGGGCCGAGCGGCAGTGGCGCGGCACGAAGCCGACGATCTACGCCCACGTGGCGACCCAGAAGGGCGTCACCGACCGGTTCGCACTGCAGTACTTCTTCTTCTACGCGTTCAACGACTACAACAACAAGCACGAGACCGACTGGGAGCGGATCCAGCTCGAGTTCGCGGCGCCCGACGCCACCACCGCACTGGCCGAGGGACTCGACCCGGACCTGGTCGTCTACTCCCAGCACTACGGATCCGAGAAGGCGGGCTGGGGCGACGACAAGCTCGAGGTCGATGACGACACCCACCCGGTCGTCTACGTCTCGGCGGGCTCGCACGCCAACCAGTTCTCCGCGGGCGTCTTCATGGGCAACACCGCCAACACCGGCTTCGGGTGCGACACCACCGCCGGCGAGCACGACGCCGTGCGGGCCGGGGTGCGCTCGATCCCCTCGGACCCGGAACTGGCCCGGGCGGCGTACCCGTGGATCACCTACGAGGGCCACTACGGCGAGGTCGGGCCGAAGCGGTTCTACGCCGGACCTACCGGACCGAACCGCAAGCAGGCGTGGGCGAATCCGTTCTCGTGGTCGGCCAAGGCGCGCGACTCCTCGATCGAGGTACCCGGCGCCGGCGCCAGCAGCAGCGCGGTGGCCGAGACCTACTGCGACCTGGTCGGCAAGGGCAGCGACCTGTTCCGCGGGTACGTCGACGACCCGTGGCGCGGGCTGGTCGTGCTGGTGGGCGCCCTGCTCGCGGTCGGCTGGCTGGTGCGTCGTACGTCGTGGGCGACGACCGCGCTGCCACTGCGGATCCGCCGATCGAGCGGCCAGGTGGTCGCTGCGTCACTGCAGGTCCTGCGGGAGCGGCCGGTCCTGTTCGTGCTGGCGATGGCGCCGCCGGCCCTGCTCAACGTGCTCGCAGCCGTGCTCCAGGGCGTTGCCGTGTCGAGCCCGGTCCCGGGCTGGGTCGGCGGTGCGGCCGTGCTGCTGGGTGCGCTGTCACTGCCGGTGTCGGCAGGCGCGCTGGCCGTGGTGGTGCAGGTGCTCGACGACGACGGCGCCGAGGCGCGGGTGGACCTGCGGGCGGCGTACGGCGCCAGCCTGCGTCGCCTCGCGGCCGGCCTGCCCGCCGTGCTCGTCGCGGCCCTGCTGGTCGTCGGCTTCACGACCTCGATCGTGCTCGCGCCGCTGGCGCTCGTGGTCCTCACCGCGGGAGTGCTGCTCGTCCCGGTGGTGGTGCTCGAGCAGCGCCGCGGCTTCGCCGGGCTGCCCCGGAGCATCCGGCTGATCCGGCACTCGTTCGGCACGCTGGTGCCGGTGCTGGCGCTCGGGCTGCTGCTGCTCACGACGATCGGCGCGGTCGTCGCAGCCCTGCTGTTCGTGGTGGTGCCGGTGCCGTTCGTCGTGCTCAACACGGTGCCGTCGGTGGTGCTCGGCGCGGTCTGGCCGTTCGTCGCGCTGATGTGCGTCTACGCCTACGCGACCGCCGTGACGCGCTCCGAGGAGGCTCAGGCGAGCCAGGCGCGCGCGGCGGTCACCAGCGCGGCCACGCCGGACTCCAGCGTCGGGCCGGCGAGCGGGGCGTAGCGCGGCGAGTGGTTCGAGGGCAGGTCCGCGACGACGTTGCGGATCTCCTCGATGGTCGTGGCGCCCGCGAACAGCTCCGGGTCGGCACCACCGAGCAGCCAGTAGGCGCACGGTGCACCGGCGGCGTCGGCCAGGACCCCGACGTCCTCGCTGCCGGTGACCGGGCCGGGGTCGACGACGATCCAGCGGGCCGCAGCGGTGAAAGCCTCCCGGACCTGCTCGCAGGCCGCTGCGTCGTTGACGACCGGCGGGAAGGAGTCGCGCACCTCGATCTCGGGGTCCGTGGGCGCACCGGCGGCAAGCGCCTCGGCCCGGACCATCCGCTCGACCGCGCCCAGCACACTCGCCCTGACGCGCTCGTCGGTGGTCCGGATGCTCAGTCCGAGCACCGCGTTGTCGGGGATGACGTTCGGCGCGACGCCCGCGTGGAAGGAGCCCACGGTCACCACGACGGTGTCGGTGGCTGCGACCTCGCGGGACACCACCGTCTGCAGCCGCTGCACGAGCGACGCACCCATCACCACCGGGTCGACCGTGGCCTCGGGCCGCGAGCCGTGACCACCGGAGCCGTGCAGCGTGATCCGCAGGGAGTCGGACGCCGCGAACGCCGCACCCGAGCGGACGCCGAGCACGCCCACCGGCACGGGCGCCACGTGCTGCCCGAGCACCACGTCCGGCGTACCGAACCGCTCGAACAGACCGTCGTCGACCATGGCCTGCGCCCCGCCCCCGCCCTCCTCGTCGGGCTGGAAGACCAGCAGCAGCCGGCCCTGCCAGCCGTCGTCGTCGGCCAGCTCGGCCGCGGCCCCGAGCAGGCAGGTCGTGTGGACGTCGTGCCCGCAGGCATGCATCACGGGCACGGTCTCGCCGTCGGCGTTGGTCGCGGTCGCCGTGCTGGCGTACGGCAGGCCGGTCGCCTCGAGCACCGGCAGGGCGTCCATGTCGGCGCGCAGCAGCACCGTGCTCCCCTGGCCCCGATCGAGCACGCCGACGACACCGGTGCCGCCGACGCCGGTCGTGACGTCGTACCCGAGGGCGCGCAGCTGCTCGGCCACGATGCCGGCCGTGCGGTGCTCCTGCCGACCGAGCTCCGGGTGGCGGTGCAGGTCCTCGTAGGTCGCGATGAGGGCGTCGAGCTCGATGGGCATGTTCAGCACCCTAGACTCGTCCCGCTCACGCCGGAGTGGTGGAACTGGCAGACACGCAGGTTTTAGGTACCTGTGCCTTCGGGTGTGCGGGTTCGAGTCCCGCCTTCGGCACCGATCAGCGCAGCAGCTGCGCCACGAGCGGCGCGACCTCGCGCAGCGCCTTGCCGCGGTGCGAGATGGCGTCCTTGTCCTCGCGGGGCAGCTCGGCGGTGGTCACACCGGGGCGGTCAGCGGCGACGAACAGGACGTCGTAGCCGAAGCCGCCTGCGCCGCGGACCTCGCGGATCACGTGGCCGTCCATCCGGCCCTCGACGACCAGCTCGCGGCCGTCGGGGTGGGCGACGGCGACGGCGCACGCGAAGTGCGCCGTACGACGCTCGTCGGGTACGTCGTGCAGCTGGGCGAGGAGGAGCTCGTTGTTGCGCTCGTCGCTCTTGGGCGGGCCGGACCAGCGGGCGGACAGCACGCCCGGCATGCCGTTGAGGGCGTCGACGCAGAGGCCGGAGTCGTCGGCGAGGGTGGGCAGGCCGGTGGCGGCGACGCCGGCGCGGGCCTTGAGCAGCGCGTTGCCCTCGAAGGTCGGCTGGTCCTCGACCGGCTCGTCGAAGCAGGTGACGTCGTCGAGGCCGACGACCTCGACGGCACCCATGTGCTCGGCGAGGATGCGGCGCATCTCCTCGAGCTTCTTGGGGTTGCGGGAGGCGACGAGGACCTTCACGACCCCAGGGCCTCGTGCTGCAGCCGGGTGAGGTCGGCGCAGCCCTTCTCGGCGAGCGCGAGCAGCGCGTCCAGCTCGGCGCGGTCGAAGGCGGCGCCCTCGGCGGTGCCCTGGACCTCGACGAACTTGCCGTCGCCGGTCATCACGACGTTCATGTCGGTCTCGGCGCGCACGTCCTCGACGTACGGCAGGTCGAGGCGCGGCACACCGTCGATGATGCCGACGCTGACGGCGGCCACCGATCCGGTGAGCGCCTTGGGGACCCGCAGCTTCGCGCAGGCGTCGGCGAGGGCGACGTACGCACCGGTGATGGCGGCGGTGCGGGTGCCGCCGTCGGCCTGGAGGACGTCGCAGTCGAGCTGGATGGTGTTCTCGCCGAGCGCCTTGTAGTCGATCACGGCACGCAGCGAGCGGCCGATCAGGCGGCTGATCTCGTGGGTACGGCCACCGATCCGGCCCTTGACCGACTCACGGTCGGAGCGGGTGTTGGTGGAGGCGGGGAGCATGGCGTACTCGGCCGTGACCCAGCCGAGGCCCGAGCCCTTGCGCCAGCGCGGCACGCCCTCGGACGCGGAGGCCGCGCACAGCACGCGGGTCCTGCCGAACTCGACCAGCACCGAGCCGGCGGGGTGGTCGAGCCAGTTGCGGGTGATCTTGATCTGGCGCAGCTCGTCGTCGGCGCGGCCGTCCTCGCGGGTGCTCATGGCGTCCAACCTACCGACCTCCTAGCGGGCGACCGTGAGGGCCCGGCGGACCGCCCACGGACCGAGGTCGCGGGCCCGGCGACCGAACCACGGCGCCCCCTCGGTGAGCATCCACGCCACGTCGCGACGCCAGCTCGGCTCGCAACCGCCGCCCGGCTCCAGGCCCGGCAGCGGGAACTCGAGACCCGCGGTGTGCAGCCGCTCGGCCCAGGCCCGGGCGAGAGCACGGTGGCCGAGCTCGCTGGGGTGGAAGCGGTCGATGGACCAGCAGGTGCGGTCGAGCACCTCGGGCATCAGGGCGAGGTCGAGCCGGAGGCCGCCGTACGTCGCGTGCAGGTCGTCGTACACCTCGTTGACGAGCGTGATCCGCTCCGCCATCGGCCGCACCAGCAGGCGGGGCAGCCCGAGCAGGGCGGCGTGGTCGTGCCAGCGCACGGTCATCAGGGTCGCGCCACCGTCGACCAGCGCCCCGGCGATGTGGGTCAGGTCGGCGTGCAGCCGGTCGGGATCCCAGGTGGAGCGGAGCGTGTCGTTGACCCCGACGAGCAGCGAGGCCAGGTCGGGCCGGTGCGCGAGCGCCTGGTCGAGCTGCTGCTCCCGGACGACCGCAGCCGTCGCCCCCGAGAGAGCGACGTTGCAGAACGAGACGTCGTACGACGCCTGCAGCGACTCGACCAGCAGCCGGGCCCAGCCCCGCCAGCCGCCGCCCGGGAGCGGGTCGCCGAGGCCGACGGTGGTGCTGTCGCCGAGAGCGGCGAAGCGGAGGTATCCGTTGCCCACGAGGACAACCGTGGCGGAGCCCGCTACGCGCAGGCCCCGCCACGGTGACGTGTCCGGCAACCTTCGGTGAAGGGCCGGGGTGGTGCTACTTGAACTCGATGCGCAGCAGCCGCATGGTGCCCAGCACCAGCGGGACGACCAGCCACAGGAAGCCGGCCACCGCGAACTGCGCCCACTCCTCGCCCGAGGGCTGGTAGTCGCCGGTGAACAGCGGCGCCTGAGCGGTGTTGAACTCGATCCAGGGCGCGATCTTCTCGAAGCCGCTGCTGACCGCGCTCAGGAAGCCGGCGGCGATCGGGAGGATCAGGCTGTAGGCGAAGTAGACGACGATGCCGGCCGGGGTGTTCATCAGCAGCATCGCGATGGCGAAGCCGACGAAGATGCCGATCAGGTTGGCGAGCACGAAGCCGTTGAACAACAGGTTGCCGTCGACGGACCACTCCGGCGAACCGCCGGTCAGCGCGCCGATCGCGGTGAAGAGGACAGCCATCAGCGCTGCCAGCACCATCACGACCACGCCCAGGCCGACGCCGGCGAGGAACTTCGCCGCCACGACCCGCGAGCGCTTCGGCTCGAGGGTGAAGGTGACCAGGCCGTTGCGCTGCGACTGCTCGCTCGTGACCAGCATGATGATCAGGATCGGCAGGAAGTAGCCGAGCACGCCACCGGCGACGGGCAGCAGGTCGCCGAGGTCCTTCGAGTCGTCCCCGGCCACGAGGATGTAGATCAGCAGCACGACGGAGACCAGGCCGACGATCGAGGTCGCGAACCAGAAGCCGGCGCGGGTGTCGATCGCCTTGCGCAACTCGACGCCGACCAGGCGGCTCAGCGGGGTGCGCGGCGTACCGGAGATGTCCAGGGTGGGGACGGTGGTGGTGCTCATGCGGGGATACCTCCGGGGGTCGGGGCGCCGAAGCCGGCGACGGCCTCGCGGGCGTCGGCCGAGGTCAGCTCGAGGAACAGGTCCTCCAGGCCGGCACCGCCGGACCGGAGGTCGGTGAGGACGACGCCGGCGGACAGGGCGACGCGGCCGACCTGCTCGGGGCTCGCCTGCACCTTGAGGCCGTGCCCGGCCGGCTCGACCGCGTGACCGGCGTGGGTCAGCGCGGCACCGAGCGCGGTGTTGTCGAGCGAGGTGACCATGGTGACCGGCGTGCCGTTGGCTCCGGCCAGCAGCGTCTCCCGGTCGCCCTGGGCGACGATCTTGCCGCGGCCGATGAGGATCATCTCGTCGGCGATCTGCTCGACCTCGTGCAGCAGGTGGCTGGACAGCAGCACCGTGCCGCCACGGTCGGCGTACCCCTTGAGCAGGCCGCGCATCCAGCGGATGCCGGCCGGGTCGAGGCCGTTGGCGGGCTCGTCGAGGATCAGGACCGACGGGTCGCCGAGCAGCGCGTGGGCGATGCCGAGGCGCTGCTTCATGCCGAGCGAGTAGTTGCGCAGGCGGCGACCGGCCTCGTCGTCGTTGAGGCCGACGAGCGCGAGCATCTCGTCGACGCGGGTCTTGGGCAGGCCCATGGTCTGCGCGGCGATCGCGAGGATCTCGCGGCCGGAGCGCCCGACGTGCTGCGCCGACGCGTCGAGCAGCGTCCCGACGTGGCGTCCCGGGTTGGGGATGTCGTGGTAGCGCAGGCCGCCGATGGTGACGGTGCCGTGGGTCGGGAGGGTGAGGCCGACCATGACGCGCATGGTGGTCGTCTTGCCCGCGCCGTTCGGACCGAGGAAGCCGGTCACGCGGCCGGGCTGGCACACGAAGCTGACGTCGTCCACGGCGGTGTACGCGCCGTAGGTCTTGGTGAGTCGATCAACGGTGATCATGGCTCCAGCCTGCCCGACGCGTCCGGCCCGCACATCGAACCGGCGTCGCGAGTCGCCCCGACCAAAGTAGGTGCTGCTCCGGTCCCGGGGCGCTGCCCGTGGGGTTCCCGAGGCCCTAGCCTCGGACCGTGGACACGCCGGACGACTACCAGCCGCGCCTGCGCTGGTACAACCAGCTCTGGCGCTACATCCTGGCCCTCGCGCTCGGGCTGCTGGTCTGGGGACCGGTGATGGACGCCCAGCTCGACCGGAACCCGCTGCTGTTCTGGGCCGATCTCGTCGTCGGCCTGCTGGCCTTCGTGCTCGTCTGGTTCCGCCGGCGCTGGCCCTTCACCATCGCCGTGGTGACCATCCTGATGGCTCCGGTGAGCTCCCTGTCGGCCGGCCCGGCTGCCCTCGCGACCGTCTCGCTGGCCACCCGCCGCCGCTGGTGGCAGGTGATCACCGTCGGCGCGCTCAACGTGGTGTTCAGCCTCGTCTACTACGCCGTCCAGCCCAGTGACGTCGCCGACCCGTGGTGGGTCAACCTCGCCGTCACCGTCGCCGTCGTGCTGGCGATCACCGCCTGGGGCATGTACATCGGTTCGCGCCGCGAGCTGATCTGGACGCTGCGGCAGCGGGCCGAGACAGCCGAGGCCGAGCGCGACCTGCGCGCCACGCAGGCCCGGTCCAAGGAGCGCGCCCGGATCGCGCGCGAGATGCACGACGTGCTGGCCCACCGGATCTCGCAGATCTCCATGCACGCCGGCGCACTGACCTACCGCGAGGACCTGTCGGCCGACGAGATGCGCAGCAGCGTCGCGGTCATCCAGGCCAAGGCGCACGAGGCGCTCACCGACCTGCGGGAGGTGCTCGGGGTGCTCCGCGACGTCGACGGTACGACGGCCGCCGGCCCCCTCACCGGCCCCCAGCCGACGTACGGCGACCTCGGCGCGCTGGTCGCCGACGCCCGGGCGGCCGGCGCCGCGATCGAGTACGACGACGGCCTGGCGGACGGCGAGCCACTCCCCGATGCCGTGGGCCGCACCGTCTACCGGATCGTGCAGGAGGGCATCACCAACGCCGGCAAGCACGCGCCCGCGGCCACCCTGCGGATCAGCGTGAGCGGCTCCCCCGCCGACGGCGTCGACGTCGTGCTGCGCAACGCCCTGGGCTTCGGTCCGACCCGGACGCCGGGTGCCGGTCTCGGCCTGGTCGGGCTCACCGAGCGGGCCGAGCTGCGCGGTGGGACGCTCGAGCACCGCATCGAGCACGCGGCCGACCGGGCCGGCGCCGAGGTGTTCGTGCTGCAGGCATGGCTACCGTGGGCAGCCGAGCCCGGCCAGGGAGAGGACCCGTCGTGACCGACCAGATCCGCGTCATCGTCGTCGACGACGACCCGTTGGTGCGCTCCGCGCTGAGCCTGATGCTCGGAGGGCAGTCCGACATCGCCGTGGTCGGCGAGGCCCCCGACGGCAAGGCCGGGATCGCCCTGGCCCGCGAGCTGCGACCGGACGTCGTCCTCATGGACATCCGGATGCCCGTGCTCGACGGCCTGGCTGCCACCCGGGTGCTGCACGCCGACCCCCAGCCGCCGCGCGTGATCGTGCTGACCACCTTCGACGCCGACGACTACGTCGTGGGCGCGCTCGCGGCCGGCGCCGACGGCTTCCTCCTCAAGGACACCGCTCCCCCCGAGATCGTCGCCGCCCTGCGCAAGGTCGCCGACGGCGACCCGATGCTCTCCCCCTCGGTCACCCGGACCCTCATCAAGCGGGTCCGCACCGAGTCCGACGACAGCCGGGCCGCCGACGCCCAGCGCCGCCTGGACCGGCTCACCGAGCGCGAGCTCGAGGTCGCCGGCGCGGTCGGACGCGGGCTGTCCAACGCCGAGATCGCCCGGGAGCTGCACCTGTCGGTACCCACCGTGAAGGGCCACGTCTCGAAGCTGTTCGAGAAGCTGGGGACCACCAACCGGGTCCAGATCGCGCTGACGATCAGGGACGCCGGGCACCCGGTGGAGTGAGGCTCACTCGGTGCGCAGGTTGGCCGTCCGCAGCGCCCGGTCCAGCCACGGCCGGGTGATCCGGCCGGCAGCGGCGATGGCGAGCGTGATCAGGCCCGCGACGGCCAGCAGGACAGCGCCCGTGCAGACCAGCCACCACGACCAGTAGCCCGCCCCGTAGCCCGAGGCCACCACGCCCAGCACCAGGGAGCCGAAGAGGGTGCCGCCGAGTCCCATCGGCAGCGCGACCAGCCGCGCCTCCCAGCGCAGGGCGTCGCGGAGCAGCTCGACCGGGGTGCCGAGCACGTGGAGCGCCGCGGTGGAGCGACGTTGCGCGACCAGCGACTCGATCGAGTGGACGCCCAGCGAGCCGACCACAGCCACCATCCCGACGACCAGGCCGGCGCCGACCAGTGCCAGCGCCGCGTAGTGCTGCGAGTCGGAGATCGCCTCTACGCCCAGCAGACCGGCGAGGAAGGCGGCACAGCCACCCGCGACCATCCCGATCCCGCCGACCGCGGCGGCTGCCCTGCCGGTCGGGCGCGGCTCGGCGGCCAGCCGGCGCGCGGCCAGCAACCGCTCCGGGACAGCGGTACGGCGCCCGACCGCGATCCCGACCCGGTGGGCGACCCACGGCGGGAGCTGCACCATCCCGAGCACGAGCAGGCCCAGCGAGAGGAACGGGGCGAGCGTGTCGAGCAGCTCCGACTCGCCGTACGCGTTGACGTAGAGGCCACCGAACAGCAGCGCGCCGACGATGGGCACCAAGCCCCACGGCCGCGGCGGGGTGGCGCGGGTGCGCCGAGTCAGGCCGAACGGGGTGACCACGACGCGACGCCCGGCGAGCAGACCGACCCCGATACCGGCGAGCGTCACCAGCACCACGACGGCCAGGAACTCCCACCACGCCGGCGTCACGCTCGTCGGCACCAGGCCGGGCGGCCAGCGACCGGGCAGGGTGACGATGACGCCGGGCCCGGCGACGCCCGGGTCGATCGGGCTCCCGCCGAACAGCGCCCGCAGCGCGCCGTAGACGGCGAGCCCGCCGACGGCGCCCACGAACGCGGGGACACCGACCTCCACCGCGCCGATCAGCCGGACCTCTCCCGGTGTCGCGCCGGCCAGGCGCAGCGCGGCGAGACGGCGCTCGCGCGCCGTCGTACCGAGCCGGACCGCCTGGTGCAGCAGCAGGAGCGGAGGTACGGCGAGCAGCAGGGTGCCGAACGCATAGCCACCACGCGTGCCGGGATCGGCGACCACGTTGAACAGCGCCTCCTGCGGCGAGGACGGCAGCGAGAGCACGGCGACCGCGACCAGCAGCAGACCGGAGACGACGGCCGTGCAGGCGGCCAGCAGCGCGGGACGCCCCCACCCACCGGTGAAGGCGAGGCGCCAGGCCAGGCCGGTCATGAGGCGACGCCGTCGTGGATCCGGATCTCGCGGTCGGCGCGGGCGGCGACCCGGTTCTCGTGGGTGACCACGACCGCAGTCGCACCGGACTCACGCACCGCACCGAGCAGGGCGTCGAGGAGCTGCTCGCCGCCGACGGTGTCGAGCGCACCGGTCGGCTCGTCGGCGAACACCACCCGCGGCCCGGTCACCAGGGCCCGGGCGACGGCGACCCGCTGCGCCTCGCCGCCCGACAGCTCACCCGGCAGTGCGTCGGCGAGGGCCAGGGCGTCGAGCCGCTCGAGCCAGCCGAGCGCGGCGCGCTGCGCGGCGGCGCGGTCGTGCCGCTCGAGGAGCAGCGGGAAGGCGACGTTCTGCACCGCGCTCAGCTCGGGCACCAGCTGGCCGAACTGCAGCACCACGCCGAACTCGCGCCGGCGCAGCCGGGTGCGGGCAGCCTCGTCGAGGTCGTCGAGCCGGGCGCCGTCGTACCGGATCTCGCCGGCCTCGGGCCGCAGCACCCCGGCCAGCGAGAGCAGCAGCGTCGACTTCCCGCTGCCGGACGGGCCGGTGATCGCGACGACCTCGCCGTCACCGACCTCGAGGCCGACGCCCCGCAGCGCTTCGGTGCGGCCGTAGGACTTGCGGACGCCGCGGGCGGTGAGGAGCTCGTCAGCCATGGTTGCCTTCCTTCGTGTCGTTCGGGCCCGTGGCCTTGCGGCCGGTCACGCGCGCGGCGGCCGCCTCCAGCCAGCGCAGGTCGGCGTCCAGGTGGGACACCGTGTGGTCGACCGCGATCCGGCCGGCCACGTCCGTGGTCGCGGCCTGCACCGCGAGCAGCTCGCGCATCCGCGCGAGATGGACCGCACGCTGCCGCTCGAGGAAGCCGGCAGCGTCGGCCCCGAGGCGCAGGGCGGTGACGGTCTTGCGTACCAGGTCGTCGGCGGCGTAGGGGCCGGCGGGCTCGGTGGCGGCCAGCCAGTCCTCGAGCGCCGTCCGCCCGGCTGCGGTGAGCGCGTGGACCGTGCGCTCCGGGCCGCTCTCCTGGACCGTCTCGACCACCTCCACCAGGCCGTCACGGACCAGCCGCTGGAGGGCGGCGTACACCTGGCCGTACGGGAGCTCCTTGGCTCCCGGGAACCTCGCGTCGTGCCCGCGCTTCAGGTCGTAGCCGTGCGCGGGGCCGTCGGCGAGCACTCCGAGGAGGACGTGCGCGACACTCATGGCGGCGACTATACACACGATGTATACGCTCAGTGAATAGTTGCTTGCGACCATGCACCCAACCCGTGGTGGGCAGGTTGCTACAGCTCGTAGACGGTGCCCTGCGCGGCGAGCTCGGTCGGCCCGTCGTACGCC
Organism: Nocardioides sp. F233; assembly: GCF_057813895.1. Taxonomy (NCBI): domain Bacteria; kingdom Bacillati; phylum Actinomycetota; class Actinomycetes; order Propionibacteriales; family Nocardioidaceae; genus Nocardioides; species Nocardioides sp. F233. Next base: position 113,996 of record NZ_JBVASH010000002.1, on the reverse strand, counting down.
GCCTCGGCCTCGGCGAGCATCGTCGCGGCGTCGTGCCACGGCGGGACGTGGGTGATGACGAGCCGCTTGGCGCCGGCCTTGGCGGCGACCTCGCCGGCCTCGGTGCCGGTGAGGTGCAGGTTGGGCGGGTTGTCGTCGCAGGAGCGGAAGGACGCCTCGCACAGGAACAGGTCGGCGTCGGCGGCGACGTCCATCAGCGCCGCGGTGGGACCGGTGTCGCCGCTGTAGGCGAGCACCTTGCCGAAGGCGGAGACCCGCAGGCCGTACGCCGGCACCGGGTGGTCGACCTCGTAGGGCTCGATGAGGAAGGGGCCGATCTCGATCGGCTCGGAGTAGACGCGGAAGGAGAACTCCTCGCGCATGCCGGGCTTGCGGGGCAGGTCGTAGGCCTTGGCCAGCCGCTTGGCGGTGCCCTTCGGTCCCCACACGGGGATCTTCGGCTGGGTGCCCGTGGGGTGGTACTTGCGCAGCACGTAGTAGCTGGTCATGTCGACGCAGTGGTCGGCGTGCAGGTGGCTGATGAACACCGCGTCGACCTGCAGCGGGTCGACGTAGCGCTGCAGCGCGCCGAGCGCGCCGTTGCCCATGTCGAGCACCAGGCTCCAGGTGCGCAGCGAGTCGATGGCCTGGACGAGGTAGCAGCTCGCGGGCGAGTCGGGTCCGGGATAGGAGCCCGAGCAGCCGACGATCGTCACCTTCACCGTGTTCGGCGCCGGTGGCACCCGCAGCACCGTCGTCGCCGGCGCCACCACTGCTGCGTCCTCGGAACCGTTCTCGTCAACCATCAACGCACACCCCCTGCGAACTGACCTGCCGCGACGAGCTCCGGCCCGAGGAACCGGCGCCCGATCGTCTCGAACTCCGCCGGCGAGCCCGTCGTCGTGAAGGTGTACGACGGTTCGCCCGTCGGCCGCATGAGGCCGGAGTCGGCCAGCATCCGGTAGACGTCCTTGGCGCACTCCTCCGCGCTGCTCACCAGCGTGATGTCGTCGCCCATCACGTAGGAGATGACGCCGGTGAGCAGCGGGTAGTGCGTGCAGCCGAGGATCAGGGTGTCGATGCCGAGCTCGGTGAGCGGGTCGAGGTACTCGTGGGCGACGGCGATGAGCTCGTCGCCGCCGGTCACCCCCGCCTCCACGAAGTCGACGAAGCGCGGGCAGGCGCGCGTGGTGAGGGAGATCTGGGGGGCCGCGGCGAAGGCGTCGTCGTAGGCCATCGAGTCGGCGGTGGCGCGGGTCGAGATGACACCGATCCGGCCGTTGCGGGTCGCCGCGACCGCGCGGCGGGTGGCCGGGTAGATCACCTCGACCACGGGGACGTCGTAGCGCTCCCGGGCGTCGCGGAGCATCGCGGCCGAGGCGGAGTTGCAGGCGATGACGAGCGCCTTGACGCCCTGGTCGACGAGGTGGTCGAGGCACTCGAGTGCGTACTCGCGCACCTCGCCGATCGGCTTGGGGCCGTAGGGCTGACGAGCCGTGTCGCCGACGTACGTGACGGATTCGTGCGGCAGCTGGTCGATGACCGACCTCGCGACGGTGAGGCCACCGAAGCCCGAGTCGAAGATCCCGATCGGAGCATCGAGATCGGGGTCGACACCGAGGTCGGGATGGTTCGCCTGCCGCACCCGGTCAGACTACGGCGTCGTGGTGCCCGCAGTCGGCATTCCGGGACCGAGATCACGTCAGTCCCCGGATCACGATGCACGGCACGTAGGGTCGGGCGGGTGACCCACCTGCGCCGTCCTGCCGTCGTCCTCGCCGCCGCGCTCGCGGCCTCCTTCCTCGCCGCACCCGGCACCGCCACGGCGGACCGCGCCGACGCGGGCCGTGCGAAGGTCAACGACAAGCACGTCATCGCCATCTCCGTCGACGGCCTCAACCCGCGCGCGCTCACCAGGCTCGGCCGCACGGGTGCACCGAACCTGAACCGGCTGATCAAGGACGAGGGCGCCGGCACGGTCAACGCCCGCACCCAGCTCGAGATGACGGTCACCCTGCCCAACCACACCAGCATGGTGACCGGGCGCCGGATCAAGGCGAGCAAGGGCGGGCACGGCGTCACCTGGAACGACGACACGGTGACCACGACCGTCCAGCAGGCCGCCGGGCACGACGTCGACTCGGTGTTCACGCAGGTGCACGAGGCTGGCGGTACGACGGCGGTCTACGCGACGAAGTCGAAGTTCTGGCTGTTCGAGAACTCCTGGCCCAAGGCGGTCGACAAGAACGTCATCCAGGTCGAGAAGAACGCCGCCGTCGTCAAGGCGCTGCGCTCCGACCTCGCCAGCGACCCGGCGACCTTCTCCTTCCTCCACCTCGGCCGCCCCGACCAGATCGGTCACCGCGACGGGTGGATGACGCCGACGTACCTCAAGGCGGTCGCCCAGGTCGACAAGCTGGTCGGCACGATCATGGCCCAGGTGGAGTCGACGCCCTCACTGCGCAACAACACCGTGATCGTGCTGACCTCCGACCACGGCGGCATTCCCGGCACGAGGAACCACGGCATCAGGACCAACCGCGAGGACTACCGGGTCGCGTTCGCGTTCTGGGGCGCCGGCGTCCCCCACACCGACCTCTACGCGCTGAACCCCGACCGGGCGAAGCCCGGCCGCACCCGCCCGGGCTTCGGCGCCTCCCCGCAGCCGATCCGCAACGGCGAGGTCGCCAACGTCAGCCTCGACATCCTCGGCATCGGCCCGGTCCCGGACAGCCTCTGGGACCGCAACCAGGACCTCACCTGGAAGTGATTAGTGCCGGCGCAGCTCGGCCGGCGTCGGCCACGGGTTGAGCCGGCAGCCGCCGGTGCCCTTGGACTGCTGCATCATCACCGGCGCGAGGGCGCCGGGCCGCGGGCACGACGCGTGCCCGTAGCCGAGCCAGTGGCCGGTCTCGTGGTTGACCACCATGTGCTGGTAGTCGCGCAGCGCCAGCCCGGCCTTGTTCCACGCCGGTGATGCGCCGCGCCACCGGTCGAGGTTGATGATCACGTTGCGCCCCGCCCGGCACGACCACTGCGCGCTGCAGGTGCTCGAGAAGCTCGGCACCAGGCGGGCGCGGGAGAGCCACAGCGTGAACGCGCCGCCGTGCTCCACCTGCTTGAACCGGATGCCCTGGCCCTTGGCGGACCAGCCGCGCGGGTCGTCGTACGTCTCCTGAGCGAGGACGCGGAACTCCCGCCGGATCCTCCGGCCGATCTCGCCACGCACCCGCACCGAGTAGCGGACCACGCGCGGCCCGGCCTGCTCGACGCGCACCTGCGTGGTGCCGGCGTCGGCGTGGGCGACGGGCGCGACCAGCCAGGTGGACAGGGCGAGCAGCAGGCCCAGGAGGATCCTCACCGGGCCATCATGGACCGTCGGGAGACCCCTAGGCCCAGAGCTGGCCCTCGAGCCGGTCCTCGGCCTCGTCGACGGTGCCCTCGTAGGCGCCGGTGGAGAGGTACTTCCAGCCGCCGTCGGCCACCACGAAGGCGATGTCGGCGGACTCGCCGGCCTTGACCGCCTTGGCGGCCTGGCCGAGCGCGGCGTGCAGGATCGCGCCGGTGGAGATGCCGGCGAAGATGCCCTCGAGCTCGAGCAGCTCGCGGACACGTCGTACGGCGTCGCGCGGGCCGACCGAGAATCGGCTGTCGATCAGCTCGGCGTCGTAGAGCTCGGGCACGAAGCCCTCGTCGAGGTTGCGCAGGCCGTAGACGAGCTCGCCGTAGCGCGGCTCGGCAGCAACGATCTTCACGTCAGGCTGGGCGCGGCGGAAGAACCGGGAGACGCCCATCAGGGTGCCGGTGGTGCCGAGGCCCGCGACGAAGTGGGTGATCGAGGGCAGGTCGGCGAGCAGCTCGGGGCCGGTGCCCTCCTCGTGGGCGAGGGCGTTGGCGGCGTTGCCGTACTGGTAGAGCATCACCCAGTCGGGGTGCTCGGCCGCGATCTGCTTGGCCACACGCACGGCCTCGTTGGAGCCACCGGCCGCGGGCGAGGACACGATCTCGGCGCCCCACATCCGCAGCAACTGGCGCCGCTCCTCGGAGGTGTTCTCCGGCATCACGAAGACGCAGCGGTAGCCCTTGAGCTTGGCCGCCATCGCGATCGAGATGCCGGTGTTGCCGGAGGTCGGCTCGAGGATCGTGCAGCCGGGACGCAGGGTCCCGTCCTTCTCGGCCTCCTCGATCATCCTCAGGGCCGGGCGGTCCTTGATCGAGCCGGTGGGGTTGCGGTCCTCGAGCTTGGCCCAGATCCGCACCTCGGGCGCGCCGGGCGCGTTGAACGGCGCCGACAGTCGCGGGAGCCCCACCAGCGGCGTGTTGCCGACGGAGGTCAGCAGACTGTCGTAGCGCACCATCAGGTCGTCGGGCTCAGCGAGCGCCGCCGGCGACCGCCGGCAGGATGACGACCTGGTCGCCGTCGGAGAGCTCGGCCTCGAGGCTCCCGATGAAGCGGACGTCCTCGTCGTTGATGTAGATGTTGACGAACCGGCGCAGGTCCTCGCCCTCGATGAGGCGGTCCTTGATGCCGGGGTGGTTGGCCTCGAGGGAGTCGATCAGCGCGCTCAGCGTGGCGCCGTCGGCGTTGACCGCCTTCTCGCCACCGGTGTAGGTGCGCAGGATGGTCGGGATCCGGACCTCGATGGCCATGTCAGCTGCTCTCCTCTGCTGCTTCGGTCGTGCTGGCGATCGTGACCTCTTCCTCGGTCACGACGCCGTCGACGATTCTGTAGGACCTGAACTCCACGGGGCCGGGGTTATTCCCGTGCTCCCGCGTGCTGACCAGCACGTAGTGCGCGCCGGGCTCGCCGGCCAGGTTGATGTCGGTCACGCTCGGGTACGCCTCGGTCGCGGAGTGCGAGTGGTAGATCACCACCGGCTCCTCGTCGCGGTCGTCCATCTCGCGGTAGAGGTGGAGCAGGTCCGTCGAGTCGTACTCGTAGAAGGTCGGGCTGCCGGCCGCGTTCACCATCTCGATCAGCCGCGCCGGCCGGTCGCTCCCGATCGGGCCCGCGACCATGCCGCACGCCTCGACCGGGTGGTCCCGCTTGGCGTGCTCCACGATGGCGTCGTACGTCGCCTGGTCGATCTGCAACACGCGGTCAAGGGTATTGCTTCGCGGGTGCCCGCCCGAATCGGGCTCACGCCACGGACTTGGCCCGGATCCGCTCGGCCGTGGGCCAGCGCACGTCCCGCACCCAGCCCAGCTTCTCCAGCACCCAGATGACGCGGGCGGAGGTGTCGAGCTGGAACCTCTTCACCCCGTGCCGTGCGGACGTCGGGTCGGCGTGGTGCAGGTTGTGCCAGGACTCGCCGCCCGACGGGATGGCGAGCCACCACACGTTGCCGGAGAAGTCGCGGGAGGCGAAGGGGCGCTCGCCGAGCGTGTGACAGATGGAGTTGATCGACCAGGTGACGTGGTGGATCAGGCCGATCCGGACCACGGTGCCCCAGAAGAACGCCGTCAGCGCGCCCTGCCATGACCAGGTCAGCAGCGCGCCGAGGATCGGCGGGAGGAGGATCGAGGTGAGCACCCACAGCCAGAACAGGCGGGAGATGCGGACCAGGTCGCGGTCCTTGGCGAGGTCGGGGGCGTACTTGTCGATGGAGGTCTGCTCGGGGTCGAACAGCCAGCCGACGTGCGCCCAGACGAAGCCCTTGGTGAGGCCGCGCAGGCTGTTGCCGTAACGCCACGGCGAGTGGGGGTCGCCCTCCTTGTCGGAGTACTTGTGGTGCTTGCGGTGGTCGGCGACCCAGCGGATCACCGGGCCCTCGATCGCCATCGAGCCGAGGATCGCGAGGGTGATCTTCACGGCCCGGTTGGGCTTGAACGACTTGTGCGTGAAGAGCCGGTGGAAGCCGACGGTGATGCCGTGCAGCGTCAGGGCGTACATCGCGAAGGTGATCACGACGTCGCTCCAGCCCAGCCACCCACCCCACGCGACGGGGATCGCGGCGAGGAAGGCCACGAACGGGACGGCGATGAACAAGCCCAGCGCCAAGCGCTCCCAGAAGCCCTGGGTGTCGCCACCCATGGTGGCCCTGAGAGTGGTCGGCGGCTGCGGACGCTCGTCGATCGCGGTCACGTAGGCAAGCCTACGTCGAGACGCGGTACCTGCGTTCGGGCCGTCCAGTGCCGCCGTACCGCAGGCGTACCTCGGCCGTGCCGATGTCGACGAAGTGCTCGAGGTAGCGCCGCGCAGTGACCCGCGACAGGCCCACCGCGTCCGCGGTCTCGGACGCCGAGATCTCCCCCGCTGCCCGCGCCGCCTCGAGGACGAGGTCGGCGGTCTCGGGGCTCAGCCCCTTCGGCAGCCCCTGCGGTACGACGGCCTGGCGGCCCGCCCCGAAGGCCCGGTCGATCGTCGCCTGGTCGACCTCCTCCTCGTCCTGCTCGTCGCCGCTGCCCGGCAGCGTGGCGAGCGTGGCCGCGACCCGGCGCAGGCGGTCGGCGAGGTCGTCGTACTCGAAGGGCTTCACGAGGTACTGCATCGCGCCGCCGTGGAGGGCGGCGCGGACGGCGGCGGCGCCGCGCTCGGCGGTGACCATGACGACCGCGACGTCGCGACCCTGCTCGCGGGACTGGCCGCGCAGCCGCTCGAGCACCTCGAGGCCGGAGAGGTCGGGCAGGTGGACGTCGAGGAGGACCAGGTCGGGCTGCAGGGCGGTGGCGAGCTCGAGCGCCTCGCCGCCGGTGCGGGCGGTGCCGACGACCTCGAAGCCGTCGGTCTGCTCGACGAAGCGGCCGTGGATGCGCGCGACCATGAAGTCGTCGTCGACGACGAGGACCCGCAGCTCCCGGCTCACGGTCGCCCATCCTGACCGACGACGGGCCCGATGGGGAGCACCACGCGGAACTCGGCGCCGCTGCCGTCGGCGAGCCCGGCGTCGTCGACGACCACCTCGCCGCCGCGCTGGGCGCAGATCAGCCGGACCAGCGGCAGTCCGATCCCCCGCCCGCCGAGGACCTCCTGCTTGGTGGAGAAGCCGCGCACGAAGATCGCGTCCCGCAGCTCGTCGGGGATGCCTGGACCGTTGTCGCGGACCCGGACGTGGACGGCCCGGTCCTCCGCGTGCACCCACAGCTCGACCAGCGCGTCCTGTCGGCCGGCGCAGGCGTCGACCGCGTTGTCGACCAGGTTGCCGAGGATCGTGGTCAGGTCCGCGCTCTCGTCCGGCTCGAGCGCGGGCAGCCGGGAGCCGGGGTCCAGCTCAAGGGTCACCCCGCGCTCCTCGGCGACCGCGTGCTTGGCGACGACGAGCGCCGCGACCGCGGGGTCGGCGAGGCGCTTCGCGACGTGCTCGCCCACCTCGGCGCGGTGCCGGGTGAGCCGACCGACCAGGGTGGCCACCTCGTCGTACTCCCCGAGCTGGACCAGCCCGGAGATCGTGTGCAGCCGGTTGTCGAACTCGTGGGTCTGCGCGCGCAGGGTGTCGGTGATCGAGAGGTTCGAGCTGAGCTGGCTCTGCAGCGAGACCAGCTCGGTGCGGTCGCGCAGCGTGGTGACGGTGCCGATGCCGCGGCCACCGGACGACGCGTCGCCGCGGTTGAACACGACCACGCGGGTACCGACGAGGGCGAGCGCGTCGCGGACCTCGGCGCCCTCACCCGTCAGGAGCGCGACGACGTGCGGGTCGAGGCCGAGCTCGTCGACCCGTCTCCCGACCGGGTCGGGGCCGGCGTCGAGCCCGAGCGTGGCCCGGGCGGCGTCGTTCATCGCGGTGACCCGGCCGTCGGTCCCCACGCCGACGACGCCCTCGCGGATGGCGTGCAGCAGCGCCTCGCGGTGGTCGGCCAGGTGGGCGAGCTCGGTGGTGCCGAGGCCCCGCGTCGAGCGTCGTACGACGCGCGCGACCAGCCAGGTGCCGACCAGGCCGAGCAGCGCGCCCAGGCCCAGGAAGAGGCCCAGCTCGGGCAGGGCCTCGGCGAGCTGGTCCCCCAGCGACGGGTACGCCGCCTCGGCGACGATCGCGCCGACCGCACTGTTGTCGCCGGGCAGGTCCGCGATGACGGGCGCGTACGCCGCCACCCGGCGCTCTCCCCCGGTCTCGACGTCGACGGTGCCGCCGCGACCGGCCGCAACCTCGGCGCCGCCGAGGTCGGCCCGCTTCCCCACCCGGCTGGCGTCGGTGGCCGCGAGCACGGTGCCGTCGGGCCCGACGACGAGGACGTCGGTGGCACCCGAGAGGCGCACCCCGCGCTCGGCGTACGACGTGAGGTCGGCCGTGACCTGCCACAGCTCGGTGCCACCGCGGACGTCCTCGAGCGCGCTCCGGACGAAGTCCTGCACGGCGACGTACTCCGCCACCGAGCGCATCTGCGCGCCGCGCTCGTCGGCGAAGTCGGCGTTGGACTGCCGGATGCTCAGCACGCCGACGGCGGTGAGCAGCACGACGATCACCACGAGCTGCAGGAGCAGCACCTTCGCCGCCAGGGTCAGCTCTCCACGACGCCACCGCAACGGGTTCACCGGCGTGACCACAACGACCACAACCTCCTTTGCGTCCGCAAGCGTGACGGCCGCCACAGGCCACGGACATGCTGGCACGGATCGCCCGTGACGGCGGTCACCACCCAACCCGGAGGTACCCCATGCATCGCCCAGGGCGTGTCCTGACGGCACTCCTCGTCGCGCTGGCGCTCGCGGTCGTCGCGAGCGGCTGCGGCGTCACCCGCGGCTCGGACGACCCGAGCAACCGGCGGCTGCGGATGATGATCCCCAACAGCGTCGGCGGCGGCTACGACCTCACCGGCCGCGCCGCGGCGCGCGCCCTGGAGGACAACGACCTCACCGGCCGCTTCGAGATCACCAACGTGCAGGGCGCGAGCGGCACCGTCGCGATGCAGCGGCTGGTCAACGAGAAGGGCGCCGACGACCTCATGATGATCATGGGGCTCGGTGTGGTCGGCGCGGTCTACACCAACAAGTCCAGCGCCACCCCGCTGAAGATGACGCCGATCGCGCGCCTCGTCGAGGAGCAGGAGGGCATCCTCGTGCCCGCCGACTCGCCGTTCGAGACCGTCGACGACCTGGTCGCGGCCTGGCGCAAGGACCCGGGCGGCCTCACCGTCGGCGGCGGCTCCAGCAACGGCGGCCCCGACCACCTGTTCCCGATGCAGCTCGCCGACACGATCGGCGTCGACCCGAAGCAGGTCAACTACATCTCGTACGACGGCGGCGGCCCCCTCACGACCGCGCTCCTCGGCGCCAAGATCGACGTCGGCATGTCCGGCCTCGGCGAGTTCGAGGGCCAGATCGAGGACGGCAAGCTGCGCGTCCTCGCGGTCTCGGGCGCCGAGCGACTCGACGGGATCGACGCGCCGACCCTCACCGAGTCCGGCGTCGACCTGGTGTTCACCAATTGGCGCGGCGTCCTCGCGCCGCCCGGCATCTCCGATGCCCAGCGGGACTACCTCACCGATCTGCTGACCGAGATGCACGACACGGCCGAGTGGAAGGACGCCCTCGAGGCCAACGGCTGGACCGACAACTTCGCCACCGGCAAGGAGTTCGAGGACTTCCTCGCCGAGCAGGACGACCGCGTCGCCGACACCCTGAAGGAGCTGGGACTCGCATGAGCGCGACACCGACCACCCCGTTGATCGACAAGGCGCAGTACGGCCTGGCCGCCTTCCTCGGCCTCGCCGGGGGCTACGTCCTCCTCGACGCCGCCGGCCTCGAGGACGGCTTCGCCGACCAGCCGGTCCAGCCCTACACGCTGCCGTACGTCGTCGGCGCCGGCCTCGTGGTCCTCGGGATCCTGCTCGCCGTCGCCACGGCGCGCGGCGACCGGCCCGAGGCCGAGGAGGGCGAGGACATCGACCTCACCCAGGGCACCGACGTCCGCACGGTCGGGCTGCTCGCCCTCGTGCTGGTCGCCAACATCGCGCTGATCGACGTCCTCGGCTGGGCGATCACCGGCGCGCTGCTGTTCGCCGGCTCGGCCGTCGTCCTCGGCAGTCGCAGCTGGGTGCGCGACCTCGCCGTCGGCGTCGCCCTGTCGGTCGGCAGCTGGTACGGCTTCTACGTCGGTCTCGGGATCCCGATCCCCGCCGGCATCCTGGACGGAGTGCTCTGATGGACCTGCTGCTCGACGGCTTCCAGACCGCCCTCACTCCCCAGAACCTGCTCTTCGCCGCCCTCGGCGTGCTGCTCGGCACCGCTGTCGGCGTACTGCCCGGCATCGGGCCGGCGATGACCCTGGCCCTGCTGCTGCCGGTGACCTACAGCGTCGGCGCGGACAGCGCGATCATCATGTTCGCCGGCATCTACTACGGCGGCATGTACGGCGGCTCGACCACCTCGATCCTGCTCAACACCCCCGGCGAGTCCTCGTCGGTGATCACGGCGATCGAGGGCAACAAGATGGCCAAGGCGGGACGAGCGGCCCAGGCCCTCGCCACCGCCGCGATCGGCTCGTTCGTGGCCGGCAGCATCGCGACGGTGCTGCTGTGGATCGTCACCCCGCAGGTGGCCGACATCGTCGTCACGCTCGGCTCGCCGTCGTACTTCGCCCTGATGGTGCTGGCCCTCTTCGCCGTCACCGCGGTGCTCGGCTCCTCCAAGCTGCGCGGGTTCATCGCGCTCTTCCTCGGCCTGGCGATCGGCCTGGTCGGCACCAGCACCGGCCAGGCGCGGCTGACCTTCGGCGAGCCGCTGCTGGCCGACGGCATCGACATCGTCGTCGTCGCGGTCGCGCTGTTCGCGATCGGCGAGGCGCTGTGGGTCGCCGCCCACCTGCGCCGCAAGCCGCTGGAGATCATCCCCGTCGGCCAGCCCTGGATGAGCCGCGAGGACTGGAAGCGCTCGTGGAAGCCGTGGCTGCGCGGCACCGCGTTCGGCTTCCCGTTCGGCGCGCTGCCGGCCGGCGGCGCGGAGCTGCCGACCTTCCTGTCGTACGCGACCGAGAAGAAGCTGACCAAGCATCCCGAGGAGTTCGGCAAGGGCGCGATCGAGGGCGTCGCCGGACCGGAGGCGGCCAACAACGCCTCGGCCGCCGGCACGCTGGTCCCGCTGCTCGCCCTCGGCCTGCCGACCACGGCGACCGCCGCGATCATGCTCGTCGCCCTGCAGGGCTACGGCTTCCAGACCGGTCCGACCCTGATGGACGACCACCCCGACCTGGTCTGGGGCCTGCTCGCCAGCCTGTTCGTGGCCAACGCGCTGCTCCTCGTCCTCAACCTGCCGATGGCCCCGCTGTGGGCGCGACTGCTGCGGATCCCCCGGCCCTACCTGTACGCCGGCATCCTCTTCTTCGCCTCGCTCGGCGCCTACAGCATCAACTTCCAGGCCTTCGACCTGGCGCTGCTGCTGGCGATCGGCGTGCTCGGCTTCTTCATGCGCCGCTTCGGGGTCCCGGTGCTGCCGCTGATCATCGGCGTCATCCTCGGCCCGAAGCTCGAGGACCAGCTGACCACCGCGCTGAAGATCTCGCAGGGCGATGTGAGCACTCTGTGGAGCGAGCCGGTCGCGGTCGTCGTGTACGTCGTGATGGCGCTGCTGCTCGTCGCCATGACCGTCGTCGGCCTCCGCAGGCCCGCCGACACCACCCACCCGCAGGACGAGAAGGAGCTGGTCGAGCGATGAGCATCGTGGTCGCCTACAGCGCGGACCGGTACGGCGCGGCCGCCCTCGAGCACGCCGCCGACCTCGCACGCAAGGACCGCACCCGCCTGGTCGTCGTTAACGCGACGCTCGGCAGCAGCCTCGTCGACAGCCGCTTCGCGCACGACGCGGACATCGCCGCGCTGCACGACCGACTGCTCGCCGAGGGGCTCGACGTCGTCGTACGCCACGACGTGGTCGACGACGTCGCCGACGCCGTCATCGCCGTGGCCGACGAGGAGCGGGCCACGCTGATCGTGGTCGGCATCCGGCACCGCACGCCCGTCGGCAAGCTGCTGCTCGGCAGCGTCGCCCAGCGGATCATCCTCGAGGCGCACTGCCCGGTGCTGGCGGTCAAGCCGACCGGCTGATCAGCGCACGGCGGCGACCAGCGTCTCCTGGAGGAACCCGAGCCACTCGTAGATGTGGTGGGCCTGGGCGCGCGGGTCGTCGTCGGGCAGGCCGTACCAGTAGTCCTCGTCGCCCTCCTCGACCTCGAGGCGGGTGCCGAGGGCCAGGCGCAGGTCGGTGAAGGAACGCATCCAGACCAGGGCGGTCTCGGGCTCGAGCTCGACGTCGATGGTGATGTCCTCGTCGGTCGGCTCCGGCGGCAGGCCGGCCTCCTCGAGCACGTCGATCACGGTGCCGGCGGCACGGGCCTTGCCGTCACGCAGGGCGCCCTCGGTGTAGCGACGGAACTCGCCGGCCGCCTCCTCGTCGCCCTGGTAGGCGTTGGGGAACAGCCGGCGCAGGACCGGGTCGTCGGGCTCGGTGGTCGGGCCGGAGAAGTCGAGGAGGGCCTCGAGCGGGTCGCGCTCGGTGGCGGCGATGGCCGACTCGTTGTGCAGCAGCTCGACGAGCTGGCCGGCCAGCGAGCGCAGCAGGTCGGCCTCGAAGACCGAGAAGGTCGCGATGGCGCGCTTGCTCCGGCGGTGCCGGACGAATCCAGAAGTCACTACTCAGCCTTCGAGAGGGTCGCCCACAGGCCGTACTCGTGCATCGCCTGCACGTCGCGCTCCATCTCCTCGCGGGTGCCGCTGCTGACGACGGACCTGCCGTCCTCGTGGACCTCCATCATCAGCTTCTCGGCCTTCTTCTTGCCGTAGCCGAAGTGCTTCTGGAAGACGAAGGTGACGTACGACATCAGGTTCACGGGGTCGTTCCACACCACCGTCACCCAGGGGGTGTCGGCGAGCGTGATCGATTCCGGGGTGAGGTCCTGCTGGACTCCCGGATCGACCTTCTCCGGGCTCGCGGTCGTCACGGTCCCATGGTGTCACAGCGGTCCGGACGACTCAGGAGCACCACTTGTCGGCCAGCGTCGTGACCACGTTGAAGTTGCGGTTGGTGGCCACCACCTGCAGCGCCTTCTCGCACTTGAACGGGTCCACCCCACCGGCCTGGTAGCCGGGCCCGAGCAGCAAGTGCACCGCGCGGCGTCGGACGACGGCCGCGTTGACGTCGTCGCTGCGGGCCTCGAGCTCGGCGACACGCGCGGGGTCGGGCTCGTCCTTGAGCAGGTAGACGTAGTGCCGCTCCAGGTCCGGGCGGGACGCGGTCAGCTCGCGTGCGTCGTCGGCGATGGCGCTCAGCTCGGCAGGCGCGTAGACGATGGTCGGGACCTCGAACCCGGTCTGCGCGAGGTAGGCCTCCTCCAGCGCCGCCTCCACCTTCGCGCGCGAGCGCAGCGGCGTGCTCAGCCGGACGTTGCCGGTGTTGATGTGGGTGAGCACGTCCGTGCCGCCCGCCGCCTCGGTCGCGGTGACGATGTCGGCCTTGGCGAACTTGCGGTTCGGTCCGAGGTTGATGGCGCGCAGGAAGGCGACGTAGGTCGGCATGGCGCTCATTGTGGCGTGCCCCACCCTCACTCGACATGCATAGGTTTCCTATGTATATTCGGAAGACGTGAGCACCCCCGACGTCGACGGCCTCAGCAGCGACCTGACGGTGTACGCCGCCCGCCTGGTCCGGCTGGTCCGCCGCGAGCACGCCCCCTCGGCCGGCACCCGGGTGCTCTCGATCCTCGACGAGACCGGTCCCCTCGGGATCACCGCGCTCGCCCAGATCGACCGCTGCTCGCAGCCGACGATGACCGGCCAGGTCAACCAGCTGGTCGAGCTCGGGTGGGCGACCAAGGAGCCCAACCCGGCCGACGCGCGCAGCAGCCTGGTCCACCTCACCGGGGCCGGCCGGGCCGAGCTGGCCCGGATCCGGAAGCTCGGCGCCGCGCTCGTCTCGGAGCGCCTCGCGCGTCGTACCGATCTCTCCACCGACGACCTCGCGACCGCCGTGGCCGTGCTCCAGGCCGTCCTCGAACCCACTCCCCCGACCACTCCGGAAGGACACTCGTGACCACCGCACTCCATGCCGAGACCGACACCGGCTCCGGCTCGTTCCTGCACCAGCCGCGCGCGGTGTGGGCCGTCGCCTTCGCCTGCGTCATCGCCTTCATGGGCATCGGCCTGGTCGACCCGATCCTCAAGGAGATCGCGGCCAAGCTCGAGGCGACGCCGAGCCAGGTGTCGCTGCTGTTCACCAGCTACATGGCGGTGATGGGCGTCGCGATGCTGGTCACCGGCGTCGTCTCGACCCGGATCGGCGCCAAGAAGACGCTGCTCACCGGCCTGGTCCTGATCATCGTCTTCGCCGGCCTGGCCGGCATGTCCGGCTCGGTCGGCGCCGTGATCGGCTTCCGCGCGGGCTGGGGCCTGGGCAACGCCCTGTTCATCGCGACCGCGCTCTCGACGATCGTGAGCGCATCCAAGGGCTCGCTGGCCCAGGCGATCATCCTGTTCGAGGCGGCCCTCGGTCTCGGCATCGCCTCCGGGCCGCTCGTCGGCGGCCTGCTCGGCGAGCAGTCGTGGCGCGGCCCGTTCTTCGGCGTCTCGGTGCTGATGACGATCGCCCTCGTCGCGACCGCGGTGCTCCTGCCCGCGACCCCGCCGGCCGCCCGGCGTACGACGCTCGCGGACCCGTTCAAGGCGCTCGCCCACCCCGCGCTCGCCGTGATCGCGGCCGTGGCGGTCTGCTACAACCTGGGCTTCTTCTCGCTGCTCGCCGCCGGCCCGTTCGCGCTCCCCGAGGCCGGGATCATGCAGATCGGCTGGATCTTCTTCGGCTGGGGCGTGCTGCTCGCCGTCGCATCCGTCGCGCTCGCGCCGTGGGTGCAGCGCAAGGTCGGCACGGTGCCCGCGCTGATCGGAGCGCTCACCCTGTTCGCGCTCGACCTGCTGATGATGGCGGTCGGCGCCTCCACCTCGACCGTGGTCGTCGTCGGCATCGTCGTCGCGGGCGCCTTCCTCGGCATCATCAACACCCTGGTCACCGAGGCCGTCATGGGCGCGGCGCCCGTCGAGCGCCCGGTCGCCTCGGCGGCGTACTCCTTCGTCCGGTTCACCGGCGGCGCCGTCGGCCCGTACGTCGCCCTCAAGCTCGCCGAGCACCAGGGGTCCGCGGCGCCGTTCTGGTTCGGCGGCATCGCGGTCGCGGTCGGGGTCGTGGTCCTCGTGGCCGGCGCCCGCACCATCCACACCGCGCTGCACGGCGCCCCCGCCGCCCACTCCCCCGAGGAGGCCGAGGCCGAGGCACTGGGGGACCTCGCCTGACGCTGACCCGGCTCGAAAAGGCCTGAAAAACCCGCCGACCCGGCCCGAAGTGGCTCGCGAACAACGCCGACCCGGCAGAAAGTGGCACTCGTGACGGCCACTTTCTGCCGGGTCGGCGCGATTTCGGAGCCAGTTCGGGCCGGGTCGGCGGGATCTCAGAACCAGTTTCTGCCGGGTCAGCTGAAGATCATGCAGCTGGAGCTCGCGTAGGCGACCAGCTTGCCGCGGCCGTCGTACAGCTTCGCCTCGGCGAGGGCGGTACGGCGGCCGCGCTGCAGCACCGTGCCGACGGCGCGCAGCCGGCCGGAGTCGACGGTGACCGGCTTGAGGAACTTCACGGTCAGGTCGAGCGAGGTGTAGCCCTCGCCGACCGCCAACGTCGAGTGGACCGCGCAGCCGCAGGCCGAGTCGAGCAACGTCGCGAAGACGCCGCCGTGGACGCTGCCAATCGGGTTGTAGTGGCGCAGCTCGGGGTCGAGCTCGAAGATCGCGGTCCCTCGCTCGGGCACCTCGAAGCCCACGAACCCGAGGGTGTCCGCGATCGGCGCCGCCGGGAGCCGGCCGTCGAGGATCGCGTGCAGCTGCTCGAAGCCGTCGAGGCTCTCGAGCTGGGTCTTGGTCGCGGACTCAGTCATGGAGCCATCAGACCAACCCCCGGCTGAGTCTGTCAATGAGACTTAGATCGCCTATGCTGCTGTCATGAGCGCTCCCCCGGCACTGGCTTGGTCCGTGGAGAACTGCACGCTGGGTCGGGCGATGGAGATCCTCGGCGAGCGCTGGACCGTGGTCGTGCTGCGCGAGGTCTTCCTGGGCGTCCGCCGCTTCGACGACATCCGCCGGCACGCCGGGATCCCCCGCCAGGTGCTGACCAACCGGCTCGCGTCCCTGGTCGACGAGGGCATCCTGCGCAGGGAGCCCTACCGCGAGGACGGCGCCCGCACCCGCCACGAGTACCGGCTCACCGCCAAGGGCCTCGAGCTCCAGCCGATCCTGCTGGCCATCAGCCACTGGGGCGACCGGCACCTCGCCGATCCCGGCGGGCCGCCGACGGTGTTCGTGCACCGCGACTGCGAGGAGCCGGTGCACGTCAAGATCCGCTGCGCCGCCGGTCACGCGGTCGACGACCCGCGGCACGTGGCCACCCGCCCCGGCCCGGGCGTGCGACCGTTCGAGAGATCGGGTCAGGCGCGCGACCTGGCCAGCAGGTAGACGAAGTACGGCGCACCGATCAGCGCCACCACGAGCCCGGCCGGCACCTGGGCCGGCGCGATCACGGTCCGCCCGACGAGGTCGGCGAGCCCGAGCAGCACCGCGCCGACGAGGACCGCGACCGGGACTGAGCGGGCGTGCCGGCCGCCGACCAGCGCCCGGGCGAGGTGGGGTGCGACCAGGCCGACGAAGCCGACCACGCCCACCGCGGCCACGCTGGTCGCGGCGAGCAGGGCGGCCGTGACCAGCACGACGAGGCGGACCGTCTCCAGGCGCACGCCGACGAGGCGCGGGGTGTCCTCGTCGAGCGCGAGCAGGTCGAGCTCGCGACGCACCAGCCAGGCGAGCGGAAGCGCGAGGGCGAGCACGACGGCGACGGGCAGGACCTGCTCGAAGGTGCGGCCGTACGTCGTACCGGACATCCAGGTGTAGATCCGCGGCGTGTCCCAGGGGTTCGAGCGCACCAGCAGGAAGGTGGTGAGCGCGGCGGCGCCGTACCAGGTGCCGATGCCGATGAGCAGCAGCCGGTCGGCGTTGAGGCCGTGGCGCCAGGACAGGCCGTAGACGAGTGCGAACGAGACCAGCGCGCCGACCACCGCGCCGACGAGGATCGCAGTGTTACTCGCGGCCTGCGAGACACCCGCGCCGGTCACCACGACCACCGCGCCGACACCCGCACCGCCGGTGATGCCGAGGATGCCCGGCTCGGCGAGCGGGTTGCGGCAGGTCGCCTGGACGAGGGCGCCGGAGAGCGCGAGCGCGGCCCCGCCGAGGACGGCGGCCGCGACCCGTGGCGCCCGCTCGTCGAGCGCGAACTGGACCAGCGGCGCCGCCTCGCCGTCGAGCCACAGCGAGATGTCGCCGGCCTTGAGCCAGGTGTCACCGGCGAGCAGGCCGAGCAGGACGACGGCCGCGGCTGCCACGACCACCGCGGCGAGCACGACGACGAAGCGCAGCCGGGTTCCGACCCGGACCCGCGCTGCGGCGGGCTGCCGGGTCGGCCCCGAGTCGCGGCCGCGCCGGGCGAGCACGATCATCACGACCGCGCCGACGAGGGTGGTGGTGATCCCGGTCGGGATCGAGATCGCCTCGTCCGCACCGAGCACGGCCCGGATGAGGGCGTCGGCGAGGACGACGACCACGGCGCCCACGAGGCCGGCGGCCGGGATCAGCACGGCGTGCCGGTTGAGCGCGGGCACCGCCCGGCCGGTCAGCCGCACGGTCACGGGGGCGAACAGGCCGACGAAGCCGATCGGTCCGGCGAGGGTCACCGACGCCGCGGTCAGGAGTACCGCGAGCACGGTGCCGGCCGCGCGCGTCGACCGGACGGGTACGCCGAGCACCGCTGCACTGTCGTCGCCGAGCCCGAGCAGGTCGAGCCGGCGCGCGAGGAGCAACGCGGCGAGGGTGCACACGACCACCACCGGTGCCGCCTGCTGGAAGGCGCGCATCCCGAGCTGGCTGAGCGAGCCGCTCCCCCAGGCGAACAGGCTCGTGGTCTCCTCCTCGAACAGGATGAGCAGCGTCGAGGTGGCGGCCTGCAGGGCGAGCGCGACGGCGGAGCCGGCGAGAACGAGCCGGGTGGTCGCCGTACCGGCGCCGCCGGCCAGGCCGAGGACGAGGAAGGCCGCGAGTGAGCCACCGACGAAGGCGGTGAGGCCGGAGGCCCAGATCGGGACGGCGATCCCGAACGCCGCGACCACGGTCACCGCGAGGTAGGCGCCGCCGGTGACGGCAAGGGTGTCGGGCGAGGCGAGCGCGTTGCGGGCCAGCGACTGGAAGAGCGCGCCGGCCACACCCAGCGCGAAACCGACCGCGATGCCGGCAGCCAGTCGCGGCACCCGCGAGCCGATCAGGACGTCACCGGCGTCGGCGCCCGTGCCGGATCCGGACCGGTCGCCGAGCAGCCAGCGGACCAGGTCGCCCGCCCCGATCGCCGAGGTGCCCTGGGTGAGGTGCCAGGCGGACACCCCCAGCAGGGCGACGACGAGCAGCAGCAACGCACCGCCGGCGCTGGCGACACCGGCCCGTCCCAGGCGTGGCGTTGCCCCCGACGACCCGGTCGTCCCGGACGTCCCGGGGGGCGCGGTGGCGCGCTGCTGCTGCTCGACACTCATGGCGCTACCCGTCGACTACTTGGTCAGCAGGTCGACGTACGCGTCGACGACCTGCTCGGCCGTGCGCGGCCCACCGAAGGTCCACACGCCGGCCGGGAACGCGTGGGCGCGGCCCTCGGCGACGGCGGGGATCTTCTGCCAGACGGCGTTCTCGGCGAGCGCGGCGTTGACGTCGCCCTCGGGGTCGACGGTGCCGGTGTAGAAGAAGGTGGCGTCGCCGAGCTCGCTCATGCCCTCGATGTCGGTCTGGCCGAGGCCGTACGCCGGGTCGACCTCGCCGGTCCAGGCGTTCTCCAGGCCGAGCTGCTCGCCGAGCTCACCCATGAGAGACCCTTGGCCGAATGGGCGGATCGAGACGTTGCCGCCCTGGACCCAGCCGTCGAAGTAGACGAACTTCCCGGCGTCGGCGGCGGCGACCTTCTCCTTGGCCTCGGCCAGGTGGGCGTTGAAGTCGTCGACGACGACCTTCGCGCGCTCCTCGCGGCCGGTCGCCCGGGCGATCAGCTCGAAGGTGTCGATCATGTTCGCGACCGGGTCGGCGGCGTCGGCGCCCTTGGTGGCGAGCACCGGGACGTCGTACTTCGCCAGCTGCTTGAGGATCTCGTCGTCGGGCGTGTAGGCCTCGACGATGACCAGGTCGGGGTTGGTGCCGAACAAGGTCTCCAGGTTCGGCTCGCCGCGGGTGCCGACGTCGGTCACGCCGTCGGGCAGCTTCTCGGCGGTGTCCCAGGTGGTGTAGCCGTCGGCGTCGGCGACGGCCACCGGCGCGACGCACAGGGAGAGCACGTCCTCGACCTGCTGCCACTCGAGCACGGCGACCCGCTCGGCGGGCTTGTCGAGCGCGACCGTGCGGCCGTAGCTGTCGGTCAGCTTCACCGGGCCGGTCGAGGTCGTCGTCTCGTCGGCGGAGCACTCGGCCGAGTCGGCGGCCTTCGGGGCCGGCTTGTCGCCGGCGTCGGCCTCGGTCGTGCCGCAGGCGGCCAGGAGCAGGCCGAGCGGCAGCACCGCGACGGGAGCCAGGGCAGCGATCGGTCGGGTCTTCATCGGGTTCCTCACTGGTGGGGCTGGTAGGTGGGTCGGTGGTGGTGCCTGCCCTGGGCCTCCACCCGCACCGCGCCCGTGTCCGGGTCGACGAAGCAGCGGATGGGCAGTCCGTACACGGCGGTGAGGTGCTCAGCCGTGAGTACGTCGGCCGGTGTGCCGACCGCGCGGACCGCTCCCTGGTGCAGCAGCACGACCTGGTCGGCCACGGTGGCGGCATGGTTCAGGTCGTGCAGGACGACGCCGAGCGCCGTCCCGTGCCGGTCCGCGAGGTCGCGGACCAGGTCGAGCGTCTCGACCTGGTAGCGCAGGTCGAGGTGGTTGGTGGGCTCGTCAAGCAGCACGACGGCGGTGTCCTGGGCCAGGCAGGTGGCCAGCCAGACCCGCTGCAGCTCGCCGCCGGAGAGCTGGTCGACGGGCCGGTCGGCCATCACGTCGATGCCGGTCACGGCCATCGCGCGGTCGACGGCGGCCCGGTCGGCGTCGGTCACGCCGGCGAAGCGGCCGCGGTGCGGGTGCCGGCCGAACGCGACGACGTCGCGGACCTCCAGCCCGGACGGGTGCGGTCGCGACTGCGAGAGCAGGGTGACCCGGCGCGCGAACTCCTTCGCGCTCAGCGGCGCCGCGTCGGAGTCGTCGAGGGTGATCTGCCCCTCGGCCACCGGGTGCAGGCGCGCGAGCGAGCGCAGCACCGTCGACTTGCCGCTGCCGTTGGGGCCGATCAGCGCGGTCACCTCGCCGGGCGCGAGGCGCACGGAGACGCCGTGCACCACCGTGCTGCGTTGGTAGCCCAGGACCAGGCCGCGTCCTTCGAGAACCGTCGTCACGAGAAGGAAGCCTAACCTAAGTTAGGTGAGCCTTGCCTGTGGGGTGTCTCACGAGTGCAGGAATACCCGCTTCAGCGGGGAAACTTGCGCTTCCTGCCCGTTGCAAACGTCAGGAAGCGCAGGAATACCCGCTGAAGCGGGTATTCCTGCAGCCCGCCGTCAGGACGTCTTGCGCGCCGCCCACTCCCGGATCCGGTCGATCCGCTTCTGCAGCTGGTCGGCGTTGGCGACCGCGGCCGCGGGCCCCCCGCACTCCTTGCGCAGGGCGGCGTGGGTGATGCCGTGCGCCTGCCCGGTGCGGTGGTTCCAGGACGCGACCAGCGAGTTGAGCTCGCGACGCAGCAGACCGAGGTGCTCGTGGGTGGTGACCTCGGTGAGGGTGTCGGCGGCCCGCTCGTGCTCGGACTGCCCGGCGCCCTCCGGGCGCCGCGAGCGACGCCGATCGGCCTGCCGCTGCTGGAGCAGTGCGCTCACCTGGTCGGGCTCGAGCAGGCCGGGGATGCCGAGGAAGTCCATCTCCTCCTCGGACCCGACGTGGACCTCGCCCTCGTGGCCGAACTGCGCGCCGTCGTAGAGCGCGTGGTCGAAGCGGGCCTCGGAGCCGAGCGCCTCGAAGGGCCCGAGCTCCAGCTCTTCGGAGGCCGACTCGGAGGCGTTGGCCTGGTTCATCAGGTCTTCCTCGGCGGCGAAGATGTCGCCGTCCTCGCTGACCTTGCGCTTGAGCACGTGGTCACGCTGGGCCTCGAGCTCGGCCGCGAAGCCCAGCAGGTTGGGCACGGACGGGAGGAAGACCGAGGCGATCTCGCCGCGCTTCCGGGCCCGCACGAAGCGGCCGACGGCCTGCGCGAAGAACAGCGGGGTCGAGGTCGTGGTCGCCCACACGCCGACCGCGAGGCGCGGCACGTCGACGCCCTCGGAGACCATCCGGACCGCGACCATCCAGCGTGAGTCGCCGTCACTGAACGTCGAGATCTTCTTCGACGACGCCTTCTCGTCGGAGAGCACGACCGTCACCGACTCGCCGCTGATCTGCTTGAGCAGCTTGGCGTAGGCGCGCGCGCTGTCCTGGTCGGACGCGATGACCAGGCCGCCGGCGTCGGGGACGTGACGGCGTACCTCGGACAGGCGCTTGTCGGCAGCCTCGAGCACCGACGGCATCCAGGAGCCGGTGGGGTCGAGCGCGGTGCGCAACGCCTGGGAGGTCATGTCCTTGGTGAGCGGCTCGCCCAGCGACGCGGCGACCTCGTCGCCGGCCCGGGTGCGCCAGCTCATCTGGCCGGAGTAGGCGAGGAACAGCACGGGACGCACGACGTGGTCGGCGAGCGCCTCGGAGTAGCCGTAGGTGTAGTCGGCCACCGACGTCGGTACGCCGTCCTCGCCGGGCGCGTAGGTGACGAACGGGATCGGGTTGATGTCGGAGCGGAACGGCGTACCGGTCAGCGCCAGGCGCCGGGCGGCCGGCTCGAACGCCTCGCGCACGCCCTCGCCCCAGCTCATCGAGTCACCGGCGTGGTGGATCTCGTCGAGGATGACCAGGGTCTTGAACCGCTCGGTGCGGATCCGCATGGCGAGCGGGTTCACGCCGACACCGGCGTAGGTGACCGCGACGCCGACGTAGTCGCTCGAGATCTTGCCCGAGCCCGCGGAGTACGTCGGGTCGATCGGAATGCCGGCCCGCGCGGCGGCCTCGGCCCACTGGGACTTGAGGTGCTCGGTGGGCGCGACGATGATCAGCCGGTCGACGAGGCGCCGGCCGAGCAGCTCCGCGGCCACGGTGAGCGCGAAGGTGGTCTTGCCGGCGCCCGGGGTCGCGACGGCGAGGAAGTCACGCGGGTTGCGGGCGAGGTAGTCGGTGAGCGCAGCGGACTGCCAGGCACGCAGCGACGGCGCCGTGCCCCAGGCTGCCCGCTCCGGCCACGCCGGACCGAGCGAGGTCATGCGTCGGGACCGGACCCTTCCGGGCCCTTGTCGTCCGACAGGCCCTCCCAGATCTCCTTGCAGTCGGGGCAGACCGGGAACTTCTCCGGCGCCCGGCTGGGCACCCAGACCTTCCCGCACAGGGCCACGACGGGCGTGCCCATGACCATCGCCTCGGTCAGCTTGTCCTTCTCCACGTAGTGGGAGAAACGCTCGTGGTCGCCCTCGTCGGTCGGGACGGTACGGCGGTCCTCACGGACGTCCGTGTCTGTCGAGAATCCGATCGTGGTCACGGGTGGAGTCTAGTGCCCACCGGAGACATCGACGTCCTCCGGGAGCTCGCGCCACACCACGATCGCGACCAGCAGCGTGATCACGGCGCCGGCGAGGCCCACGATCCCGAAGGCGTCCGTGTACGACGCCAGCGCGGCCGGCTCCACAGCGGTCCCGAGCGCGCCGGTGACCGACTCCACAGCGGCGTCCGGCGCGCCGGACGGGAGCCCGTGGCGGTAGACCACGCCCGCGAGGCTGCCGAGCAGGGCGATGCCGAGCACGCCGCCGACCTCGTAGGACATCTCCTCGACCGCGGCCGCCGAGCCGGCCTGGTGGACGGGCGCGGCGCCCATGATCAGCGCGGACGCCAGGCCCAGGGCCGCCGTACCGAAGCCGACGAGGACCAGCGAGACCGCGATGCCGGCGTACGGCATCGGACGGGGCAGCAGCCACAGCACCAGCAGGCCGGCAGCGAGGACGACGAGACCGGCGACGATCACGTTGCGCGCACCGAACCGGCCGGCGACGGCGGGCGCGAGCGGCGGGCCGACCAGGCCGCCGACGGCCATCGGCAGCAGCGCGACGCCGGCCATCAGCGGACTCCAGCCCTGGACCAGCTGCAGCCACTGCGAGCCGACGAACAGCAGCGCCATCATCGCGGTGCTGCTCACCAGGGCGGTGGCCACACCCGAGCGGAAGACGGGGTTCGCGAAGAGGCGTACGGCGAGCATCGGCTCGTCCTGGCGCAGGCAGCGCCACACGAACAGCGCCAGCATCGCGACACCGGCGCCGAGCACGAGCAGCGTGGCGGCGTCGAGGTCGCCCTTGCCGAGGTGCTTGACGCCGTACACCGCAGCGACCATGCCGGCGACGGAGAGCACGGTGCCGATCGCGTCGACCCGGCCGGGCTTCTCCGAGCGGCTCTCGGGGAGCAGCAGGAGGCCCGCGACCAGCGCGACGACCATGAGCGGCACGTTGACGAGGAAGGCCGCGTGCCAGCTGAACGCGCTGAGCAGCGCGCCGCCGACGATCGGCCCGACCGCGCCACCGACGGCGGCGGTCGCGGCCCACAGCCCGAGCGCGAAGGCCCGCTCGCGGGCATCGGGGAACAGCGCCCGGATCAGCGAGAGCGTGGCCGGCATGATCATCGCGCCACCGACACCGAGCAGGGCCCGGACGGCGATCACGTCGCCAGGGCTGCGCGCGACCAGCGCGGCCAGTGAGGCGACGGCGAAGATCGTGAAGCCGGTGAGCAGCATCCGGCGCCGGCCCCAGCGGTCGGCGATCGCGGCGATCGGGACCAGCAGGCCGGCGAGGACGAGCGAGTAGACGTCGACGATCCACAGCTGGGCGAGCGCCCCGGCCTGCAGGTCCTCGGTGAGGTCGGGCAGCGCGACGTTGAGGACGGTCATGTCCATCACGACGACGAGCAGGCTGGCCGCGAGCACGGCCAGTCCGCCCCAGCGGCGGCGGTCCCGCACCTCGGCGGACTGCGTGCGGATGGTGGTGGTCATCGGGCAGCACCTCCCTCGAGGAACGTGGAACGGACCAGCGCCTGGGCGTCGTTGCGGGCGATGTCGCCAGCGACGAGGGCGTCGCGCGCAGCGACGAGCAGGCCGTAGACGCTGTGCCCCAACCAGCGGGCAGGTACGTCGGAGCGGAGCACGCCGGCCGCCTGCGCGGCGGCGTACAGCGCGACCTCGTCGGCGAACAGCGCCTGGGCGCGCTCGCGCAGACCGGGCGCGTTGCACACGGTCGGGTCGGTCAGCGCGATGCCGAGCTCGTCGGCGTCGACGACGAACTGGCCGAGCATCTCGTCGAGGCAGGCCCGGATCCGCTCGGGGTCGCCGGACGCCGCGGCGTCGGCCGCGCCGGTGTCGACCAGGGTCGCGGCCCAGCGGTCGAGGGATCGGCGGCCGATCTCGTGGAGCAGGTCCTCGCGGCTGGCGAAGTGGCGGTGGACGGTCGCGCGGCCCACACCGGCCGCGGTGGCGATCTGCGCCATCGAAGCGGTCGGATCGGTGGTGAGCAGGCGCTGGGCGGCGGCCAGCACCGTGTCCCGGGTGGTCATGGTTCCTCCTCGGTGAGACATCACCGTCTCACATGAGACAGTGATGTCTCAAGTCCTCGGAGGTGGTCAGTTCAGCTCGGGGTCCGCCGGGCGGGTGGCGTGGAACGCGAGGTCGCCGGGCTGGCGACGCAGCACCTGACGACGCAGGTCGTGGGTGTCGCCGAGGAAGACGTCGTCGACCCGGCTCGGGACGACGTACCAGCTGCCCTCGGCGATCTCGGCCTCGAGCTGCCCGGCACCCCAGCCGGCGTACCCGGCGAAGATCCGCAGCCGGTCGACGGTGCCGTTGACGAGCTCGCGCGGGGTGTCGAGGTCGAGGAGGCCGACCCGGTCCCACAGCACCCGGAAGCCGGCAGCGTGCTCGCCGCCGGGAGCGGCCAGGGCGACGGCGAGGGCGCCGTCGGTCGCGACCGGGCCGCCCTGGAAGAGAACCTCGGGCTCCTCGACGACCTCGCCCCACTCCCCCAGCACCTCGGAGACCGGCAGCGCGGTGGGGCGGTTGAGGACGACGCCGAGCGCCCCCTCGTCGTTGACGTCGAGCAGCAGCACGACGGTGTCGACGAAGTTCGGGTCGAGCAGGTCGGGCGACGCCAGCAGCAGGCGTCCGGCGCTCAGCTCGCTGGACATGACCCCATCATCCCCCTTGTCGGGATGCTGCGCGCGGCCGCGACGACGGCCGCCAGCTCGGCGTCGTCGGCGGGATCGGCCGGCAGGTCGATGATCAGCCCGTCGCACCGGCCGGCGTACCGGTCGGCCAGCACCGCCGGCAGGTCGGCGTACGTGCCGGTGGGCACCAGCTCGGCGACCAGGTCGTCGTCCAGGCAGGCGGCCAGGCCAGCCCAGTCCTTCTCCCCGGCCCGGTCGGCGAGCCGGGTGGCCACGTCGCCGTGACCGAGCAGCTCGAGCTGCCGCGCATAGGCGGGCGTGCTGTAGAGGAAGGCCAGGCCGTCCCGCGCCGCGACCACCGCCGCAGCCACCTCGCTCGCGCCCCTTCCCGTCAGCGGCTTCGCCGCGACGACGAGCGCCGGACCGCCGTCGGTGCGCCCGGCGCGCTCGATACCGCGCTCGATGGCGGGCACGACGGTCGCGTCGAGGTACGCCGGGTGCGAGGAGGTCGGGTGGCACACGAAGCCGTCGGCCACCTCGCCACCCAGCGCGCACATCCGCTCGTTGACCCCGCCGGTCCACACGGGCGGCGCCGCGTGGTCGAGCGGACCCGGGTTGAAGTACGGCTGCAGCCGGTCGAAGCGGTAGTGCGGACCCTCGTGGGCCAGCGGCACCCCCTCCTGGAAGGAGGCGAAGATCGCCCGCAGCGACGCGACGTAGTCACGCAGCTGCGCCACGGGGTCGACCCACGGCGCCGAGTAGCGGCCGACCACGTTGCCCCGGACCTGGGACGCGACGCCGAGCTGGAGACGACCGCCGGAGAAGCGCGACAGTCCCCAGGCGGCATATGCCGTGACCATCGGGCTGCGCGGGAACGCCACGACCATGCTGGTGCGCACCACCAGCCGCTGGGTGTGCTCGAGGGCCAACGTGGCCGTCACGAACGGGTCGTTGACCGTCTCCGACACGTGCAGGGTGTCGAAGCCGAGGGCCTCGACCCGACGCGCCCGGGCGCCGACGTCGGCCAACGCGGTGTCGGCCGGGAGGGACGAGATCAGCTCCATGGGCCGATCCTCCCCTCGCGCCCCGGCCCGCGGGTCGGCGGCCCGGCGTCGCACGCAAAGCGACCCCGGACCCGGCGCGACATTGGGAGGGAGTCGCGCGGGTCCGGGGCCGCACCCGGGAGGGGGTGGTGCCGGTTGGTTCGGGAGGGTCAGGCGGCGACCACGGCGCGCAGGCGCTCGAGGAGGGTGCCGCGGACCTCGGGCTCGGCGTACACCACGTCGGGCGTGACGACCGGCATGCCGCGGTGGAGCAGGCGGGCCCGCTCCTCGATCTCGGCACCGATCCGGTCGGCGGCCTCGTCGCCGATGCTGGTCCGGCCGGCCATCACGGCCAGCAGGTGGTGCTCCTTGAAGGAGGCCGCCTCCATGGCCGAGGCCATCGCGTCGTCGAGGGGGTGGGCGCGGTAGTGGTCGATGATCATCCGTACGCCGGGCAGCTCGTGGGCGGTGTTGCTCCACGCGATCTCGACGGCCTCGGCGAGGTCCATCGGCTGGCGGGCGAGCATCCGCTCGATCTGGCCGGACAGGCGGGTGTGCCACTTGAGGGTCAGGGAGGCGAGCAGGTCGAGCTCGTCGCGGAACGCGGCGGCGACACCGTCGACGTCCATGGGCAGCAGGCCGTCGCGGCGGACAGCGGAGGTCGCGATGACGGAGCGGAGGGTCTCGCCCCGGTTGTGAAAGGCCGTCCAGGTCATGGTCAGCACTCCTGTTTCGATCGGCGGTCGTCCGGAACTCGGGGTATCCGACATACCGCTGGTACGTACTACGAGTATGGAGCCGACCCCGGGTATGCCCAAGGGAGTGACACCGTGATCCCGCCCACCCGGCCACGTGACGGGTGTCACGGCGCGCCTATGCTGAGTCAGTGGTCATCTCCGGAGGTTCTTCGCGTGCCCCGCGCCCCGGGCACGCACCTGGCGGCGTTGGCGTCGCTCGTTGGACGACCCAGTACGACTTCGCTCCGCCGCCTTGCCATGCACGCACCCGGAGCACGGGCCACCCCCGAACAACCTCCGGAGACGACCACTGATGGCGAAGGCATCGGTGTCGAAACTCGTCCCCAAGGTCCCCGTTCCCGGGGTGCCCGGGGCGTCGCGGCGGGCGGCGTACTCCGCCTCCACCAAGCGGGCCCTGGTCGACGTCGCCGAGCAGCTCTTCGCCGAGAAGGGGTACGCCGCGACCTCGCTCGACGCCATCGTGTCCGGCGCGCGGGTGACCAAGGGCGCGCTCTACCACCACTTCTCCGGCAAGCAGGCGCTCTTCGAGTCCGTCTTCGAGCGGGTCGAGCAGGAGGCCGCCAAGCGGATCCAGAAGTCGCTGCGTGGCCAGAAGGACCCGTGGCGCAAGGCGACCGAGGGCCTGCGCTCCTTCCTCGACGTGGTCCAGGAGTCGCCGTACCGTCGGATCGTGATCCAGGACGGGCCGGCGGTGCTGGGCTACGAGCGCTACCGCGAGCAGGAGGAGCGCTCGACCTTCGCCAACATCGTCGAGATCGTCCGCGCCACGCTCGACGCGGGCTCGTGGGACCTCGACGAGGACATGCTGCAGACCTTCGCGCGGATCTTCTTCGGCGCGATGTCCTCGGCCGGCGAGTCCGTCGCCACGGCCGCCGACCCGGAGGCCGCGGCCCGGCGGGTCGAGGGCGCCATCGGGTTCCTGCTCGCCGGCGTGCAGAGCCTGGTCGAGCAGGGCATCGCCATGCCGAGCGCGCTCGGCGAGAACGACGAAGCCGCCGACCCGGAGTGACCGGGCCGGCGGCGTACGTCGCAGGTCAGTTGTAGGTGACCGAACCCGTCGACGCGGCACCCTTGCCGGGCACCAGCTCGAGCCAGGTCTTGCCGGCCGGGAGCTCGATCTCGTTGCCCGCGGCGTCCTTGAAGGTCAGCTCGGCACCCTCGTCGGCCTTCTCCCAGGTGACGTCGATGGCCTGGCCGCCGTGGAAGATGACCGCCTTGCCCTTGCCCTCGAAGTGCGAGACCGGGACCGGGTTGCCGGCGGGGTCCTTGTAGGGCGCCAGGCTGGTGCGCACGGTCGCCGCGATCACGGTGTCGGGCATGAAGACGTCGCCGTCGGCCATGTAGCCGTTCTGCAGGACGTACTTCGAGCCGTCGTACTTCCAGTGCGAGGTGCGCCCGGCGGACAGCTTGGCGTCGATCGTGGTCGCGGGCGCGCCGGCCGGGAGCGCGGTGTCGCCGAACGGCAGGTAGTCGTCAGGCCGCGTGGCCGTGCCGCGCGCCGAGGCGCCGATCTTCTTCAGGTCGGCCATCACGCTGTGCAGCGAGTCGTGGGTGCCGTCGTTGATGCGCACGACGTTGGGGTTGTTCATGTCGAGGAACTTGATGCCGGCCTTGCGGATGCCGTTGAGCGTCACCGGGGCCGCGCCCGAGGTGACGATCGTGGCGCCGAGCGGCTTGGCGATGCCGACGTCGGTGAGGCGCATCGACCGGACCGGGCCGGCCTTCTCGGGCAGCTTCTCGTAGAAGAACACCGCGAGCCGGGTGATCCCGCCCTCGACCAGCTCCTCGACCACCAGGTCGGCCTTGCCGATGCCGATCTGCGGGTCGCTGTCGATCGAGTTGTCGATCTTGACGATGTACGCCGGGTGCTTGCGCGCCGGGTCCGCCCCACCCTGGGTCAGCTCACCGGTCAGCGGCCAGGTGGCCGGCGGCGCCGGGGTCTCGCTGGCCGCCGTCGGGGTGTCGCCCCCGCCGCTCGACTTCTTCCCGCCGTCGTCACCACCCCCGCAGCCGGCGAGCACGAGGCTCAGCACGACGAGCGAGGCGGGCAGGGCACGGCGGATGATCGATGGACGCACGCGGCAAGTCTGACCCACGCCGGACCCACAGGGCGGAGCCGCCCCCGCGTGTCGCGGACGTCGGCCACACTGGGCGGATGCTCCGGGCTGCCGTCGTCCCCGCTGGGCCGACGAGATGCAGCAGCCCCTGACGACCGGGATGTGACGGATCCGGCCCCGGGTGCGTCGTAGCGGGTGGAGGAACCCGAACCCAGGAGGACCATGACCGTGCCGGACCCGTTCGAGGAGCTCGCCCGCGCGCAGGCGCCGCACCTGTACCGCGCGGCGTGGCTGCTCTGCGGCGAACGGACGCAGGCCGAGGACCTGGTGCAGGAGACGCTGGCGAAGGTCTACGTGCGGATGCACCGGCGGCTCGGGCCGCGCCTGGACAACCCGGCGGCGTACGCGCAGACGGTACTCACCCGCACCTTCATCAGTGGGCGCCGTCGACGCAGCAGCACCGAGACGCCGTACGCCGACCTGCCGGGGCTCGACGCCGAGGGGACCGCCGACCACGCCGAGGCCACCGACCTGCGGCTCGCCCTCACCGAGGCCCTCGCGGGGCTGGCGCCGGTGGACCGGGCGGTCGTGGTGCTGCGGCACCTGGAGGACCTGTCCGTCGAGGAGGTGGCCGGGGTGCTCGGCCTGAGCCCCGGGGCGGTCCGGAACCGGAGCATGCGCGCGCTGGCGCGGATGCGGAAGGAGGTAGTGCGATGAACGAGAACGAGCTGACCGTGGTCCTGGAGCGCGCTTCCGAGCGGCTCGACCCCGACATCACCGGCCTGGTGGCAGGTGCGGCGCTGCGGGGTCGGCAGCAGGTCCGGCGGCGCAGGGCCGCCGCACTGGCGACGGGCAGTGCGGTGGCGGCCCTCGTCGTCGGCGCGGTCGCCTGGCAGTCGTCGCTCGGCGCCACGACCGCCCACGACCGGACGGCGACCCGTCCGACGCCGCCGGCGCCGACCCCGGCCTGGGCCGGGGGGCTGACGCCGGCCGACCAGCGCTCGCTCGTGCCTGACGACGTCATCGTGGAACGCCTGCTGGACCACCTGCCCGCCGGCAGGATCAACGGGCTGCGGACCAGGCCGATCGACGACCCCGACCAGCTCAGCCAGCACGGCCTGGAGATCGACGTGCGAATCGACGGCGCCGACGTCGAGCTCCGGCTCTACGACATGAGTGTGAAGGGCAGGCGCTACTCGGCGCGGAAGACCTGCGGGACCCCGGACTGTCGCCGGCTCCCGGACGGCTCATGGCTGTGGCTGCGCTCCGGGGACGGCGGCGACGGGTCCGACCGGAGCGGCTTCACCGGTCACTGGGCCGGGGTGTTCGCACCGGACGGCTGGATGATCGACGTGTCGGCGTTCAACGGGGTCGGCTCCACGCCGGAGACGCCGGCCGTCGTGGTGAGCGACGCTCCGCCCCTCACCCCCGACCAGCTGACCGCGCTGGCGACCTCCGACCTCTGGTTCCAATGACAGTCGGGTGGGTGGGAGTGACCCAGAGGTCACTCCCACCCACCCGACTCAGTGGTCCTGCGGTGGATCAGGTGCCGAGGCTGATGCCGCCGTCGACGTAGAGCGTCTGACCCGTGATGTACGACGCCTCGTCGCTCGACAGGAAGGTCACCGCGGCGGCGATGTCCTCGGGGAAGCCGACCCGCTTGACCGGGTTGGCCTCGGCGTTGAGGCGACGGAACTCGTCGACGTCGAGCTTGAGCCGGGCCGCGGTGGCATCGGTCATCTCGGTGGCGATGAACCCGGGGGCGACGGCGTTGACGTTGATCCCGAACGGGCCGAGCTCGATGCCGAGGGTCCGGGTGAAGCCCTGGATGCCCATCTTGGCGGCCGAGTAGTTGGCCTGGCCCCGGTTGCCCAGCGCCGAGATCGAGGAGATGTTCACGACCTTGCCGTACTTCTGCTCCACGAAGTGCTTCTGCGCGGCCTTCGTCATCAAGAACGCGCCCTTGAGGTGCACACCCATGACCAGGTCCCAGTCGTCCTCGGTCATCTTGAACAGCAGGTTGTCGCGGGTGATGCCCGCGTTGTTCACCAGGACGTGGATCCCGCCGAGCTCGGCGACGACCCGCTCGATGGCGGCGTCGACCGACGCGCCGTCGGAGACGTCGGCGCCCACGCCGATGGCCTTGGCGCCCTCGACCAGGGGCAGCTTGGCAGCGGCCTCGGCGGCAGCGGCCTCGTCGAGGTCGACGATCGCGACCGATGCGCCCTCCTCGGCGTACCGGCTGGCGGTGCCGAACCCGATCCCTCGTGCGGCTCCGGTGATGACGGCGACTCGCCCGTCGAAACGACCCATGGGTGCTGACCTCTCAACTCGGTAGACGATCGGCCGCAGCCTACGACGCCAACGCGGTCCGCAGGCGGGCGGCATACTCTGCGGACTCCCCCGCGGCGTACCTGGTGCGCGGCCAGAAGAAGCCGCGCAGCCCGTCCCCCTTGGTCCGCGGTACGACGTGCAGGTGCAGGTGCGGCACCGACTGGCTGACGACGTTGTTCATCGCCACGAAGCTGCCCTGCGCGCCGAGCCCGTCGACCACCGCGCTCGCCAGGCGCTGCGCGGCACCCAGGAACCCGTCACGCTGCCCGGCCGGGAGGTCGGGCAGCGTGACGACATGGGTCCGGGGCACGAGCAGGACGTGGCCCTTGAACACCGGGCGCCGGTCGAGGAACGCCAGCAGGTCGGGCTCGTCGAGCACGACGTCCGCCTCGGTGTCGCCGGCAACGATGGAGCAGAAGACGCAGTCCGCCATGTCGCCGAATCTAGCCGGGGACGGTCAGGCCGCGCCCTCGCCCGCGAGCCAGGAGTCGCGGGTGGCGACGGCGATGTCCGGGTTGTCGGAGAACAGGGCGTCGACACCGGCGTCGAGGAAGGCGTCGATCTCGCCGGCCAGGTCGCCCTTCGCGTTCGGGTCGGTGCCGATGCGGTGGTTGGTCGGCAGGAACTGGTTCTCGACCCGCATCGTCCAGGTCACCACGCGCAGCCCGGCGCCGTGCGCGTCGGCGACCAGCGAGCTCGGCGCCCCGATCGCCCCGGACCCGTTGCGCGGGATGATCAGGCCCTTGGTCGGCGCCACCCAGTCGGCGTACGTCGCGATGTCGGCGAGGCCGGCGGGCTTGACCAGGTCGGCGTAGGTCGTGGTCGAGCCGGCCGCCCTGAGGTCGTACGGCGCACCGCTGCCGTCGACGAGCTGGGCCAGCGGGACGCGCGTCATCGTGTCGAGCTGGCGCAGGTTGCCGGTCTCGAAGGACTGGATGACGACCTTGGCGTTGGGCCGGTCCAGGCCGTTGCGGCGCAGGGTGCGCACGAGCGGCTCCTCGAGGGAGAGCCCGATCGAGTCGAAGTACGACGGGTGCTTGGTCTCGGGCGCGATGCCGATGGTGCGCCCGCTGCGGCCCGACTCGCGCTTGACCAGCTGGATGACCTCCTTGAGCGTCGGGATCTCGAGCTGGCCGTCGTAGCGGGTGTTGTCGGGGCGGACCTGCGGCAGCCGCTCCTTGGCGCGCAGCGTCTTGAGCTCGGCGAGGGTGAAGTCCTCGGTGAACCAGCCGGTGACGCTGACGCCGTCGATGGTCTTGGTGGTGCGCCGGCCGGCGAACTCCGGGTGCGTGGCGACGTCCGTCGTACCGCTGATCTCGTTCTCGTGGCGGGCGACGAGGACGCCGTCCTTGGTCGAGACGAGGTCGGGCTCGACGTAGTCGGCGCCCATCTGGATGGCGAGGCGGTACGCCGCGAGGGTGTGCTCGGGGCGGTAGCCGGAGGCACCGCGGTGGGCGATCACGATCGGCTCGGCACCGGGGTGGCGCTCGGCGTGGGCGTTGCCGTTGCCGGGTGCGGCCTGCGCGGGGGCGGCGGTAGCGCCGAGGGCGACGACGGCAGTGGTGGTGGCGGCCATGAGGGTCCTCCCGAGGAGGGTCGTCCGGGTCATGACCGCCAGCCGACCAGCCGCAGGTGGCCCGTCGGGGAGGGGAAGGTGAAGCGCGGGCAGCCGTCAGCGGGCGAGGAGGAGGATGCCGCCGACGAGGAGGGCGACCACCTTGACGACCTCGGCGCCGACGTACCAGAGATGGGCGCGGGAGCCCGGCCCCGCGACGCCCTCGGGTGCGGCGAGCACGGCGTCGGAGCGCCGGGTCAGCGCCGGCCGGACGAGCAGCAGCTGGACGAGCAGGACGGCCACGGCGACGCCCAGCGCGATCCCGGCGCCGGCACCGGGATCGCCGATGAGGAGCGAGATCACGACCAGCACCGCGAGGACCAGCTCGCACGCGTTGAGCGCCCGGAACACCAGCCGGCCGATGCCCAGCCCGACCTGCAGCGTCACGCCGGGGGCCCGGAACTTCATCGGCGCCTCGATGAACGAGATCGCGAGCACCATGCCCAGCCAGACGAACGAGGCGGCGGTGGCGGTGGCGTGCGACGCGGGCATGAGGCGATCATCCACCTTCGTTCGGGGGTACGGCGCCACCCGGCCGCGGGTGAGAATGGGCCCGTGGCGTACTGGCACCGGACCGCACCGCACACCTTCTCCCCCACCGAGCACGTCGGCGGCGCGTGGGACCGGGCGACCCAGCACATCGCCCCCGCGCTCGGCGTCCTCGCTCACGAGGTCGAGCGCGACCGCGACGCCCGGCGCACCGACGGGCTGGTCGTCAGCCGGCTGTCGTACGACATCCTCGGCACGGTGCCGATCGAGCCGATCGACGTCGCGGTGGAGGTGCTCCGCCCCGGGCGGACCATCGAGCTGGTCCAGGCCACGGCGTCGTACGCCGGCCGCGCGGTCGCCGTCCTGCGGGCCTGGCTGGTCGAGCCCTACGACACCACTCCCCTCGCCGGCACCGACCTGCCGTCCATCCCGGGCCCGGACGAGATGGAGCCGTGGGACATGGCCGGGCTGTGGGCCGGCGGGTTCATCGCGTCGATCGAGGTGCGCCGCAAGGAGCTCGGCCCCGGCCGCTCGATGGTGTGGGTCCGCACCCCGCACGCGCTGGTCGCCGACGAGCCGGTCAGCCGGCTGGCCGCGGTCGCCGGGCTGGTCGACGTGACCAACGGGATCGCCGTGCGCACCGACCCTGCCAAGGTCTCCTTCCCCAACCTCGACCTCACCGCCCACTTCCTGCACCACCCGGCCGAGGGCTGGCTGGGGCTGGACACCACGCAGTCGTACGGCGCCGGCGGGATCGGCGTCACCAGCTCGAAGATGCACGACGAGAACGGACCGCTCGGCACCATCGCGCAGACGCTCACCGTGCGCCCGTAGGCGTCGAACGCGCGGACCGGGCTGGGCTGTAACACGCCGTCCACCCGACTGCCCGGCACCTGTCAGCAGCGAACGCCCTGATTCTGCGGCGTGTCGCGCTGACAGCCGACAGGTAGTCAGGTGGACGGCGTGTTACTTCTCGGTCGAAGGGGCCGTTGCGACGGCGTCGTGTTCGGCGCCGGTCCGCTGGACTGGACGATCCAGTGGAACCTGGGTGGGCGGTGACGTCCGGGTCGCCGACGCGATCAGACGCTGCGTCCGCGTCCGTTGACGACCGAGACGCCGCCGGGACCGACGAGCAGGCCGACGACGATCAGCACGATGCCGAGCAGGACGCTGCCCTGGATCAGGGTCACGATGCCCACGATGACCAGGACGACGGCTGCGATCCACAAGAGCATGCCCATCACTGTTTCCTTTCCCTCGCCCACCGGCGGTGGGGTCCTCGGGCGGTACCCGGGCGTTCGGCCGGCACACGCCCCGCCGCACCGCGTCAGCGGACGCCGCTGACCCTGTCGAGCGAGCCCGGTTCGGGTGTCCCGGGCCGCAGGTCGGGCGCCGGGTGCCGGGTGACGGGCGGTGGGCCGTAGCGCAGGTGGCCGGCCCACGCGGGTCCGGCGACGTCCTCCTCCGGGTCCTCGGGCCAGCCGTCGGAGCGACGCAGCGACCAGGTCGTGATGGGCATCGCCAGCACCAGGGTGGCAGCGAGCTCGCGGCGGCTCGGACGACGTACCTCGCTCGTCCGGCCGGGCAGCACCCGGTCGGTCAGGAGGTCGAGGGCGGTCTCGTGCTCCGCGCCGTCGAGCACGCGGAACTCCCCGAAGAGCACCGCGCTCGTGTACAGCAGCGACGACTCGAACGCCGACCGGGCGACCACGATGCCGTCGACGACGGCCACGGACACCGCGACCGGCACCCCCGCCGCGACCCGGCGCATCCAGCGCGACCCGGTCGAGCCGTGGGCGAGCAGCAGGTCACCCCAGCGGGCGACCACGGTGGGCAGGACGGCCGGGGTGCCGTCCGCGTCCACGAACGCGACGTGGGCCAGGACGCCGCTGTCGAGGAGGGCGTCGAGGTCGGCCCGGTCGTGCGACATCAGCTCGGGCAGCCGGGTCGGCTCGGTGCGGCTCACTCCGCCTCCGACCGCGTCGTCGCCGCTCGCACCAGGCCGGCGAACAGTCCAGCGTCGGCATCGATCTCGGGGTGCCACTGGACGGCGAGCCGGAACGGGTGGTCCGGGTCCTCCATCGCCTCGAGCAGCCCGTCGGCCGCCCACGCCACGGCGGCGAAGCCAGGGTGCTCGCGCACCGACTGGTGGTGGTGGCACGCCACGGGCGGGACCCCGTCGAGGAGTGCTCCCAGCCGACTCCCGGCCGCGACCCGCACGGCCGTGCGTCCGTAGACGTCCCCGCCGGGGCTGTGCTCCTCGTGGTCGACCAGGTCGGGCACGTGCTGGTCGAGGGTGCCGCCCGCGTGGACGGCCATCACCTGCATGCCCCGGCAGATCCCGAGCACCGGCAGCGCCGGCGCCACCGACGCGGCCGCATCCAGCAGCGCGAGCTCCCACGCGTCGCGGTCGCGCCGCGGCCCGCCCGTCTCCGGGTGGGCCGCGGCGTCGTACTGCTCCGGGTCGACGTCGGCGCCGCCGCTGATGACCAGCCCGTCGAGGCGTCGTACGACGTCCCGGGCCGCCTGCGCGAAGGGCTCGGTCGGCGGCAGCAGGACGGGCACGCCACCGGCCGCCTCGACCGCACGCGCGTACGCGGCCGGCAGCAGGTCGGCGGCGGTGTCCCACACTCCCCAGCGGGCGGGCTCGCGGTAGGCCGAGAGCCCGATCAGCGGTCGCACAGCACCGGTCACAGCGGCGTGACGTACGCGCCCGAGATGCCGCCGTCGACCAGGAACGTCGAGGCCGTGATGAAGGACGACTCGTCGGAGGCCAGGAACAGGACCGCGTTCGCCATCTCCTCGGGCTCACCGAACCGGCCCATCGGCACGTGCACCAGCCGGCGCGCGGCCCGCTCCTCGTCCTTGGCGAACAGCTCCTGCAGCAGCGGGGTGTTGACCGGCCCGGGGCACAGCGCGTTGACCCGGACGCCCTCGCGGGCGAACTGCACGCCGAGCTCGCGCGACATCGACAGCACGCCGCCCTTGGACGCGGAGTACGAGATCTGCGAGGTGGCCGCGCCCATCACCGCGACGAACGAGGCGGTGTTGATGATCGAGCCCTTGCCCTGCTCGAGCATGTACGGCAGGGCCGCCTTGCAGCACAGGTAGACCGACGTCAGGTTCACCTCCTGCACCTTGCGCCAGGCGTCCAGGTCGGTGTCGAGGATCGAGTCGTCCTCCGGCGGGCTGATGCCCGCGTTGTTGAAGGCGATGTCGACCGAGCCGTAGGTGTCCTTGGCGGTCCGGAAGAGGGCGTCGACCTCCTCCTTGGACGTCACGTCGACGTGGGTGTAGGTGAGGCCGAGCTCGTCGGCGAGCCCCTTCCCGCGGGCATCGTCGACGTCACCGACGACGACCTTCGCCCCCTCCTCCAGAAATCTCTTGACGGTGGCCAGACCGATCCCCGAGCAACCCCCGGTGACGACGGCGACCTTGCCTTCCAGGCGACCAGACAACGCGTTCTTCCTTTCGATCAGGTGAGTCAGTCGTGTGCGATGAAGACGTTCTTCTCCTCGGTGAACGCGTTCGGGGCCTCGGGCCCGAGCTCGCGTCCGAGACCCGACTGCTTGAAGCCGCCGAACGGCGTCCAGTAGCGGACCGAGGAGTGGGAGTTGACGCTGAGGTTGCCGGCCTCGACCGCGCGGGCCACGCGCAGCGCGCGGCCGACGTCGCGGGTGAAGATCGACCCGGACAGGCCGTACTCGGTGTCATTGGCGAGCCGGATCGCGTCGGCCTCGTCGTCGAACGGCATCACCGCGACGAGCGGGCCGAACACCTCCTCGCGCCACACGGGCGCCCGGGTGTCCTCGGCGACCACGACGGTCGGGGGCAGCCAGAAGCCGTCGGCGAAGGACGCGTCGTCCGGCATGCTGCCAGTGATCACCGGCTCGGCGCCGTCGAGGTAGCGCGCCACGCTGGCTTTCTGCTGCGCGGAGACGAGCGGCCCCATCTCGCTGTCGGGGCTGGCCGGGTCGGCGACCCGCAGGCTCTTGACCGCCGTCTCGAGGCCGGACATGAAGTCGTCGTACGCCGAGCGCTGGACCAGGATCCGCGAGCGGGCGCAGCAGTCCTGGCCGGCGTTGTCGAAGACGGCGTACGGCGCCGCGGCGGCCGCCTTCGCCACGTCTGCGTCGGCGAACACGATGTTGGCGCTCTTGCCGCCGAGCTCGAGGGTCACCCGCTTCACCTGGTCGGCGCAGCCGGCCATGATCCGCTTGCCGACCTCGGTGGAGCCGGTGAAGCAGACCTTGCGGACCGCCGGGTGGGTCACGAACCGCTCCCCCACGATCGAGCCCTTGCCGGGGATCACGGTGAACACGCCCTCGGGGATGCCCGCCTCGAGGGCCAGCTCGCCGAGCCGGATCGCCGTGAGGGGCGTCAGCTCGGCCGGCTTGAGCACCACCGTGTTGCCGGCCGCGAGCGCGGGAGCGAAGCCCCAGCCGGCGATCGGCATCGGGAAGTTCCACGGGACGATCACGCCCACGACGCCGAGCGGCTCGCGGAACGTGACGTCGACGCCGCCGGGCACCGGGATCTGCCGGCCGAAGAGCCGCTCCGGTGCGGCGGAGTAGTAGTTGAGGACGTCGCGGACGTTGCCGGCCTCCCACCGGGCGTTGCCCAGGGTGTGGCCGGCGTTGGCGACCTCCAGCTGCGCGAGCTCCTCGAGGTGCGCGTCGACCACGGCGGCGAAGGACCGCAGCAGCCGGGCCCGCTCGCCGGGCGCGAGGTCGCGCCAGGCCGGGAACGCCGCCTGGGCGCCCGCGATCAGCGCGTCGGTCTCCTCGACCGAGGCCTGGCTGACCTCCGTGATCGGTACGGCGGTCGCCGGGTTCAGGACGGTGACGGTGGACATCTCTCCCTTTCTCGGTTCCGGTCTCACATGCGCTCGAAGCTGCGGCGCAGCTCCCAGTCGGTGACGGCGGCGTCGAAGGCGGCGAGCTCGACGTCGGCCATGTTGGTGTAGTGGTCGACGACCTCGTCGCCCAGTGCGGCGCGGGCCACGGTCGAGTCACGGAAGGCGTCGCGGGCGTCGCGCAGGGTGCCGGGCACCCGCGCCCGGTCGGAGGTGTACGCGTTGCCGACCAGCGCGGGCTCCAGGTCGAGCCCCTTCTCGATGCCGTGCAGGCCGCCGGCGAGCATCGCGGCCAGCGCGAGGTAGGGGTTCACGTCGCCGCCGGGCACCCGGTTCTCCATGCGGGCACCGGCTCCGCGGCCGACCAGCCGCACCGCGCAGGTGCGGTTGTCCTCGCCCCACGCGATGGTGGTCGGCGCGAAGGAGCCGTCGGCGA
The DNA here is from genome assembly GCF_057813895.1 of Nocardioides sp. F233. Lineage (NCBI taxonomy): Bacteria > Bacillati > Actinomycetota > Actinomycetes > Propionibacteriales > Nocardioidaceae > Nocardioides > Nocardioides sp. F233. The sequence continues at coordinate 75,158 of NZ_JBVASH010000002.1, read as the reverse complement.
AGCGCTTGTAGGAGTTGATGTTGGGCGCGTAGAGCAGGGTCAGGTCCGGCATCGTGTCGAGGACACCCGCGACGAACGAGTCGTAGAGCGCCGATCGGGTCCCGGCCGCCTCGTCCCAGAAGACCAGCGAACCGTCCGTTCCCCGCAGGGACAGGTGGATGTGGCAGGAGTTGCCCTCGCGCTCGTCGTACTTCGCCATGAAGGTGAGCGACTTGCCGTGCGCGGAGGCGATCTCCTTGGCGGCGGTCTTGTAGACGGCGTGGTTGTCGGCGGTGACCAGGGCGTCGTCGTACAGGAACCCGATCTCGTGCTGACCGTGGTTGCACTCGCCCTTGGAGCCCTCGACGTTCATGCCGGCGCCGTACATGGCGTTGCGGATGTCGCGGATGACGGGCTCGATCCGGGTGCCGCCGAGGATCGAGTAGTCGACGTTGTACTGGTTCGACGGGGTCAGCCCGACGTAGCGGCGCTCGGACGCGGCCTCGTAGGTGTCCTCGAACAGGATGAACTCCAGCTCGGTGCCGGCCAGCGCGGTGTAGCCGAGCTCGGCGGCCCGGTCCAGCTGGGCGCGCAGGATGGCGCGCGGGGAGGCCGCCACCGGGCGGTGGTCGGGCCAGGTCAGGTCGCACTGGACCATCGCCGTCGCCGGCACGTGCGGCAGCAGCCGGAGGGTGTCGAAATCGGGCACGAACTCCATGTCGCCGTACCCGCGCTCCCACGACGTCATCGCGTAGCCGGGCACCGTGTTCATCTCGACGTCGACGCCGAGCAGGTAGTTGCAGCCCTCGGTGCCGTGCTCGAGGACGACGTCGAGGAAGTACTGCCCGTGCAGGCGCTTGCCCTGCAGCCGCCCCTGCATGTCGGTGAACGCGACGACCACGGTGTCGACCCGGCCGTCGCCGATCATCGTGCGCAGGTCCTCGAGGGTCAGGTGCCGGTCGTTGCGGGTCATGGGTCTCCCTGTGTCATCGGTTTGTCGTCGGTGCTCCCCGGCTCAGCCGAGGAGGCCACGCAGCAGCGCGGCCGTGTCGTCGCAGTGCTGCTCCATCGCGCGGCGGGCCCGGACCGGGTCACCGCCGAGGATCGCGGTGACGATCGCGCGGTGCTGCGTGCTGGAGTGCTCGATGTTGACGTCCAGGACCGGGATGGCCTGGAGCATGTCGTGCAGGCAGGCCTGCACGTCGGTGACCGCCGCGACGGTCCTGGGTGAGCCGGTGACGCCGGCGATCGCGAGGTGCAGCCGCGAGTCGGCCTGCCGGTGCTCGGCCGGGTCGGTGGCCCCGTCGACCGCGGCCAGCGCCGAGGTCAGCAGCATCCGCTCGCTCGCGCTCAGCTCCCGGCTGGCCGCCACGTGGCAGGCGCCCGGCTCGACGACCCGGCGGAACACCAGCGAGTCGAGGAGCTCCTCGCGACGCTCGGCGATCCCCCCGTCGTCCCGCGGCTCCCCGGGTGCCGACGGTCGGTACGACACCACCGTGCCGCCGCCGCGGCCCCGCGTCGTCCGGACCATCCCCGCCGCCCGCAGGCCGGCGATCGCCTCGCGCAGGGTGGCCCGGGCCACCCCCATCCGCTCGGCGAGCTCACGCTCGGGCGGCAGTGCCGCGCCGTACGCGAACACGCCGAGCCGGATGGCCGTCGCGAGCTGCTCGACGCAGCTCTCGAAGGCGTGGTGCCCCCGGACGGGTCGGAGCACGAGGTCGCCGAGAGGACGGGCCGGATCGAGGTCCGCCGGGTCCGGGGAAGGAGTCATGGTCCGAGTGTCGACCCGTGGTGGCTAGACGGCCCCGGCCGGGTCCGCCTCGTCGACGGTCCGGATCGGTCCCTTGAACCAGTTCTTGGCCGACACCTGCCACCACACGGTGATCCCGAGCAGGATGCCCAGGGTCACGATGGGCGCGTAGTTGACGAACTTCCACTCGAAGTCGTCGCTGAACGGCACCGCACCGGGGACGAACGGCATCATCAGGTAGATCGAGACGATGACGATCTCGGCGACGGCGAGCGGGTTCATCCACTTGTACTTCGCACCGTTGTTCCACGACCCGACCTCGAACTTCTCGCCGTGCCGCCAGCGCAGGAAGATCGGGATCGCGAAGGACAGGTAGAGGCCGATCACCGCGATCGAGGTGACGGCGTAGAAGGCGACCGGGATGATCAGCGGCGCCTCCGCGGTGCCGAGGTTGACCTCGATCAGGGCCGGTGCGGTCACGATCGCGCTCACCACCGCCACCAGGCCGACGGCCTTGGCCGGCACCCGACTGGCCGAGAGCTGCTGCCAGTGCTTCGAGCCGGGCACTGCACCGTCGCGGCTGAACGCGTACAGCATCCGCGACGCCGAGGTCATGCACGCCGTCGCGCAGAAGACCTGCGCGGTGGCCGAGATGAACAGGACCAGACCGGCCTTGGTGCTGCCCAGCGAGCTGACGAAGACGTAGGCGACACCGCCGGCGCCGACACCGGCGTTGTCGGGCGCCCCGTTGACGCTCGGGATCGCGAACACCACGGCCAGCAGCAGGATGTAGCCGCCGATGGCCGAGTAGGCGATGGACTTCCACAGGCCCTGGGCCGCGCCCTGCGAGGCGCCCTGGGTCTCCTCGGAGAGGTGGACCGAGGCGTCGAAGCCGGTGATCGTGTACTGGGTCAGCAGGAAGCCGAACGGGATGATCGCGAGGAAGAAGCCCAGGTTGGACGTGCTGCCGTCGCCGAAGCCCGAGTTGTTGAACCGCTCGGTGAACACGTAGCCGATGCTCTGGTGCTGGTCGGGGACCACCACCAGCAGGACGACGATCAGCGCGGCGCCGAACACGTGCCACCACACCGAGATGTTGTTCATGACGGCCATCAGGTGGCCGCTGAAGATGTTGACGACCGCCGTGAACGCGAGCACCACCAGGAAGGTGATGAACACGCGGGTCAGCGAGTAGTCGGCTGCGTAGCCCTTCGACCAGGTGCTGATCGTCAGGTCGATGAAGGTCGCGCAGCCGTAGGCGACGCCCGCCGTCACCGCGACCAGGCCGACGAGGTTGAGCCAGCCGGTGTAGAAGCCGGCCCGCGGTCCGCCCAGCTTGGAGGCCCACCAGTAGATGCCGCCCGATGTCGGGTACGACGACACCAGCTCGGACATCGTGAACCCGATGATCAGGATGAACACCGACAGGATCGGCCACGACCACGAGATCGAGATCGGTCCGCCGTTGTTGAAGCCGGCGCCGAAGTTGGTGAAGCAGCCGGCCAGGATCGAGATGATCGAGAAGGAGATCGCGAAGTTGGAGAAGCTCGACCAGCTCCGCTTGAGGTCCTGCTTGTAGCCGAGCTCGGCCAGACGCTTCGCGTCCGCGTCGAGATGCGGGTCGGCACCCGGGTCGTTCGTCACTGCCATCAGCCGTCCTCTTTCGCCATGGGGAGGGGGGAGGTGAACTGGCGGTCAGTGTGTTCCGGACCACATCAGTCTGTCAATGGTCCGACCTTGTACCTTTAGGGATCGACACCTACGGCAGGGGCTCGACGCTGCCCACCCGGAGCACGCGCACCTCGAGCTCGTCGATGACCAGCGTGCGCACCCGCCCCTCCCCCAGCACCAGCCGGCCGATCGCGACGGCTCCGACCGCCACCGCACCGAGCGCGAGGGCGCCCACAGCAGCGGCGCCGACCGCGGAGGCGCCGTACGCCGAAAGTCCGAGGGCGTTGCTGCCCTGCAGCCGGGGAGTCAGGTCGAGACGAGGTTCCATGCCGTCGATCCTGCCAGCAGCACCGGACACCGAGCGGTGAGCGATGTCCACGAAACTTCACCTTGCAGGGCGTTGACGCGCGGGCGCCCGAGGAGAAATGTCGCCAGCAGTCCCCCGCCCGGAAAGGCCAGCCTCGTGCCTCACCTCACCTCGACCAACCGGCGCCGCCTCGGCGCCGCCGGCATCGCCGGCATCGCCGGCATCGCCGTGCTCGCTCTCGGCCTCCCGCCCACCTCGGCGGACGCCACCCCGTCGGGCGGCAAGACCGCCGCCTCCCCCACCGCGGTGGGCAAGCTGCTCGCCTTCAACGACTTCCACGGCGCCATCGACCCACCTGTCGGCAGCGGCGCCACGGTGGCCGGTGTCCCGGCCGGCGGCGTGGAGTACCTCGCCCACGAGATCAAGCGGCTGCGGGCCGAGGCCCAGCAGCAGACCAAGGACGTCTACACCGTCGCCGCCGGCGACCTGGTCGGCGCGAGCCCGCTGGTCAGCGCCGCCTTCCACGACGAGCCGGCGATCGAGGAGATGAACGCCCTCGGGCTGGACATGACCAGCGTAGGCAACCACGAGTTCGACGAGGGCGTCGACGAGCTGCTGCGGTTGCAGAAGGGCGGGTGCCACCCGACCGACGGCTGCCAGGACGGTGACGGCTTCGCCGGCGCCGACTTCCCGATGCTGGCCGCGAACGTCGTCCGCAAGAGCAACGGCAAGCCGATCCTGCCGGCGTACAAGGTGCGCAAGGTCGGCGGCGTCCCCGTCGGCTTCGTCGGCATGACGCTGGAGGGCACGCCCAGCATCGTCAACCCGAACGGCATCACCACGGTGAACTTCCTCGACGAGGTCGAGACCGCCAACAAGTACGCCGCCGAGCTCCGCGCCCAGGGCGTCAACTCGATCGTCCTGCTGCTGCACGAGGGCGGCCAGCAGACCTCGACCGACGTCGACCGGTGCGACGGGTTCAGCGGAGCCGTCCAGGCCATCGTCGCTGGCCTCGACCCGGCGTACGGCATCGTGATCAGCGGTCACACCCACCGCTCCTACGTCTGCCACCTGCCCGACTCGGCGGGCGAGGACACGCTGGTGACCAGCGCGGGAACGAACGGCCAGGTCGTCACCGACGTCACCTTCACCGTCAGCCGGGCCACCGGCAAGATCGTGTCGGCGAGCGCCGACAACGACCTCGCGATCAACGGCGTGCAGAACCCGGACGGAACCTGGCAGATGCAGGCCGCCGGACTCCCGGTGCGCAACCCGGCTCTCGTCGACCCGGCAGCGAAGGTGATCGCGGACAAGTACCGCACCGCCGTCGCGCCCCTCGCGAACCGCGTCGTCGGCTCGATCACCGCCGACATCCCCCGCGACAACAACGCCGCCGGCGAGAGCGCCCTCGGTGACGTGATCGCCGACGGAATGATGGCCCGCTCCACCTCCGCCGCGCCGGACTTCGCGTTCATGAACCCCGGCGGCATCCGGGCGCCGCTGAGCTATGCGGCGAGCGCCGGCGGCGAGGCCCCCGGCCAGGTCACCTACGGCGAGGCGTTCACGGTGCAGCCGTTCAACAACCTCGTCGTGACCCGGACCTACACCGGCGCCCAGGTCAAGGACGTCCTCGAGCAGCAGTTCGCCGGGTGGGCCGGCCAGACGACGACCAAGATCCTCCAGGTCTCCGCGGGCTTCACCTACAGCTACAACACGACGCTGCCCCTCGGCAGCCGGGTCAGCGACATCCGGCTGTTCGGCGTCCCGCTCGACCCCGCCGGGACCTACCGGGTGACGATGAACGACTTCCTCGCCGCGGGCGGTGACGCGTTCACCGCACTGAAGGTCGGCACGAACCCGGTCTACCAGCCCGGCTTCGACGTCGACTCGCTCACGGCGTACCTCGCCACGGGGCCGATCGCACCCGGGCCGCAGGACCGGATCACCAAGCTGGGCTGACGGGTCCGGACACGCGAGAGCCCGCCGCGTCACGCGGCGGGCTCTCGTCAAGAGTGGAGCTGCGGGGAATCGAACCCCGGTCCTCGAGCGCCGAGCCAGGTCTTCTCCGGGTGCAGTTCGTGCTGGCGTTTTCTCGGCCCCGACGCTCGCACGAACACGTCGTCGACAGGCCCAGTCAGGTTTTAGTCCCGGTCAACCACCCTGACGGCAGTTGAACAGCAAGTCTCCTGGATGACGTCTGGGTCCGGGACGGAGACGGATGCCCGGTCAGACGCTTCGATCACCGCGTCAGGCGGCGAGAGCGAAGGAACTGCGCTTAGCGTTGGCAGTTATTGGTTTCCAGCGATCGTTTACGAGATGACGCTGGCTTCTCGACCCGCTTCCCCTGGAACAAACGTCCCAAGTCGAAACCGATCAGCCCCTTTTGAGTTGTGTCGACGTCAGTCTACCCAGGAGCAACGACACAGGCCCACCGGATAGTCCCGGCGGGCCTGTGCGGAAGCGATCCAGGCAGCCTCAGCCGAGGAATCCGGCCAGCCAGCTCGCGACTCCGGGGATGTCGACACGCTGGTAGCCGTCGATGTAGCGGCAGTTCTGGGTCAGTCCGTACGACGTGACGCCGACGACTGCGTTGCCGAGCCACAGCGAGCCGCCCGAGTCACCGAAGCAGGTGCCGCCGGTGCCGAACGGGTCGTTCTCGTTGCCGTTGGTCTGGATGATCTGCGGCGTGATCTTCTGGCCGGGCATGTCGACGTAGCGCCGGATGATCGGGTAGCTCATCGGGGTCGGCTTCTGCGAGCCCACGTCGGACTGGCGCACCTCGGTGCCGTAGCCGACCGCACGGAAGATCGCCTTGCGCGGCTGCTTGACCGCATCGACGGTGCCGACCGGAGCGAGCGGGGCCGGGGCGATGTCGGTGACCGGCTGGTCGAGGACGACCACACCGACGTCGTTCCAGTTCCGCAGGTCGGTGAAGTTGCTGTAGTTCGGGTGCGTGTACGCCGTGCCGGACAGGTAGCCCGCCCCGGTGATGTCGGCCGCGGTGTAGCCGGCGGTCACGTCGCTGGCGACGGGCAGCGGCGACGGCGGCGCCTCGGCGACCACGCTGTCGAAGGTCACCAGGGTCTTCCCGAGGGTGCCGGAGGTGCAGTGGGCAGCGGTGACGAGCACGGTCGGGCTGACCAGGGTGGCGGAGCAGCGGAACCGGCCGTCGGCGTCGTAGAACGCGATCATGGCGACATTGGGATGGGTGTCGCCGTCGACGGTCCCGCCGGTGCTGGCGGACGCCGGAGACGTCGGTACGACGAGGCCCAGGCCGACCAGGGTGGCGGCGGCGAGGGTCAGGAGACGAGTGCGCATGGTTCTCCTTCGTGCTGGATGTGGAGCGTCCAGTCCAGCACCACCGGGCGGCCGGCGGAAGAAGCTCCGGGTCAAGAATCTGCGGCCGGCGGGCCGAACAGCCGGACACCGTTGTGCCAGCACACGTCGCGCAGCCAATCGTCGCCCAGGTCGAGGCGCGCCAGCCCTTCGAGCTGGTGGTGGTAGGGGTACGGAATCGTCGGGAAGTCCGATCCGAGCAGCACCTTGGGCTGCAGGTCCCGCACCCGCGGCAGCAGCTCCGCCGGGTAGCCGCCGTCGCGGTCGAAGAAGTCCGTGAAGACCATCGTGGTGTCGAGGTGCACGTTGACGTACTGCTCGGCGAGCACCAGGAAGTCGTCGTACTCCGGAGCACCCATGTGGGCGATGACCAACCGCAGCCGCGGGAAGCGGCGCAGCAGCCGGGCCACCGAGTCCGGGCCGGTGAACTCGTTGCCGACCGGGCCCGACCCGGCGTGCACGGTCACCGGGGTGCCGGCGTCCTCGAGGATGCCCCAGACCGGGTCGAGGACCGGGTCGTCCGCGACGAACTCCCCCACCTGCAGGTGGATCTTGAAGATCCGGACGCCGTCGTCGACCAGCTCGGCGACGTACTTCTCCGCCTCGGGCTCGGGGTAGAAGGTCGCCGAGCGCAGGATCTCGGGGGCCGTCGCCGCGAAGTCGCGCGACCAGTCGTTGAGGTACGACGCCACGCCCGCCTTGTGTGCGTACGGGTGGGTCGGGAAGGCGCGCAGCCCGAAGGCGCGCAGCAGGTCGAGCCGCTCCTCGTGGGAGTCGCGGTACCGGATCGGCCACGGGCGCCCGATCTTCGGCCCCGCCTCGTCGAAGACCCGCCACACGGCGCGCTGGATGTTGGGCGGCAGGAAGTGGGTGTGCACGTCGAACAGACCAGGCAGTCCGAGCGGCTCCCAGAACGCCCGCACGCCACGGACGTCCGCGGACCGCTCGTCAGTCACTCATGCCCTTGAGCCGGCGACCGATCGCCTCCTGCTTCTCGCGGTCGGCCGTGCGCTCGGCGATGGCCTGCCGCTTGTCCCACGACTTCTTGCCCTTGGCCAGGCCGATCTCGATCTTGGCCCGGCCCTTGACGAAGTAGAGCGACAGCGGGATGACGGTATGGCCCTTCTCGCTGACCTTGCGCTCGATCTTGTCGATCTCGACCCGGTTGAGCAGCAGCTTGCGCTTGCGGCGGGCGGCGTGGTTGGTCCACGTGCCCTGGGCGTACTCCGGGATGTGCACGCCGTGCAGCCAGGCCTCGCCGCCCTCGATGTCGACGAAGCCGTCGACCAGGCTGGCGCGGCCCATCCGCAGCGACTTCACCTCGGTGCCCTGGAGCACCATGCCCGCCTCGAAGGTGTCCTCGATGTGGTAGTCGTGGCGCGCCTTCTTGTTGGACGCGACGAGCTTGCGCCCGCTCGCGTCCTCCTGCTTCGCACCCGACTTCTTGGCCATGCCCCGATTCTCTCAGTACGTCGCAACGGGGTTTGTCAGAGGTAGCCCATCGGGTCGACGGTCTCACCGTTGCGCATCACGATGAAGTGCAGGTGGCAGCCGGTCGACCAGCCCGTGGAGCCGGAGTACCCGACCACCTGACCGCGGGCGACCTTCGCGCCCTCCTTCACGGCGTACTTGCTCATGTGGTTGTAGACGAGCACGATGTCGGCGCCGTTGACCTTGCCGATCGCGAGGTAGAGGCGGTTGCCGTAGATCTCGTCGTAGTACTCGTCGATCACGGTGCCGGACTCGCCGGCCCACAGCGCGGCACCGCAGCCGGTGCCGAAGTCGGTGCCGTTGTGCAGGCCCCAGTAGCCGTAGATCGGGTGGATCCGGTAGCCGTAGGGCGAGGTGACCGGGCCCGGGCCGGGACGTGCGAGCAGGCCGGCGGTGTCGCCGTTGTAGCTGCCGCCCTGCTGCTTCGACAGCTCCATGATCTTGTGCTTGATCTTCGCCTCGCGCGTCTCGAGGCGGCGCAGCGCCTCGCGGTCGGCCGCGCGGGCGGCGACGACCTCCTTGCGCAGACCCCTGTTGTGGGCCACGAGGTCCTCGACCTCGGCCGTGGTGGCCGCGGCCTGGTTGACCAGCACCTGCACGGTCGCGACGTTGTCGTCGGCGGCCTTCTTGGCGACGGCGACCTCGTCCCGGGCCGCCCGGACCGCGGCGCGCTGCTGCTCCATCGCGTCCTCGGCGGCGACGAGGGCCACCAGCGCGTCGTGCTGGCGCCCCATCACGAGGTCGTTGGCGGTCTCCCCCATCAGCACGTCCTCGATGCTGCCCGCGTCGGCGTACGCCGCCAGCAGGGCGAGCCGGGTGTCCCCCGCGGTCGCGATCCCGATGACCGTGTCGCGGCTGGCCTCGCGCTGCGTCGCGACGTCGGCGCGAGCCTGGGCCAGCGCGGCCCGGGCCGTGGTCAGCTTGGCCTGGGCGTCGCTCAGCTGGGTGGCGAGCGTCGCGGCGGCCGCCTGGGCGTTGGCGAGGTCGGCCCGGACCGCGGCGAGCCGGGTCCGCGCGCTGCCGAGCCGGGCCTTGGCCTTCTCGAGCCGCTGGGCGATCTTCGCGACCTTCTGGCTGGCCTCGTGGATGTCGCCCTTGACGCTGGCGATCTCGCCCTTGACGTGGTTCTGCTTGTCCTTGAGGTCGTCGCGGTCGTCGGCATGGGCCAGCGGGACGGCCAGCCCGGCCACGGCGACGAGGGTGGCGACGGCGGTCACCAGCCACTGGGGGTGGGCCCACACGGGCAGCCTGTCGAGGGCACGGCGCAGCCACGGGGCGCTGGGGAAGAAGCGCACGGTAAGACCAATCAGTGTTCGGGGAAGTGAACCCCTCGACCGTAGCCGCCGACGATCAGACTTTGACGTATTTGCGGGTCAGCAGGAGTGTCGGGATCAGCGTCAGTGCCGGCCCCAGCAGCACGATGCCCGGCGGGAACAGCCCGAACAGCGCCTGGGTGTAGTCGCCCCAGTCGACCCACGGCAGGAACGAGACGTGGTCGGACAGGGCCTGGTCGACCCCCCAGTGCTGGAACGCTGCCAGTACGCCGGCCGCGAGGGCGACGCCGATGATCGCGGCCACCAGCGACTCGAGGAGGAACGGCAGCGCGATGTAGAGCGTCGAGGCACCGACCAGGCGCATGATCGCGATCTCGCGCCGCCGGGCCAGGGCCGCCAGCCGGATCGTGTTGGTGACCTGCAGCAGGGCGGCGAACAGCAGGAAGCCGGCGCCGATCCAGGAGCCGTACTTCAGCACGGTCATGATCCCGAAGATCTGGCCCAGCGCCTTGCGCTGGTCCTTGATGCCGGAGACGCCGTCGAGGCCCTCGAGCGCGCTGATGATCCCGTCGGCCCGCTCGGGTGTCTTGAGGGTCACCCAGTACGCCGCGGGCCAGCCCTCGGCCGTCACGATCGGGTCAGGGCCGGTGTACGACGACTCGGGGAGGGTCTCCTTCGCCTTCTCGAAGCCCTCCTCCTTCGACTGGTAGGCGAACGCGCGGACCTCGTCGTTGCCCTTGATCTCCTTCTCGATCCGCTGCTGCTGGTCGGCGGTGACCTCACCGCTCGCGCAGTTGGGGCTGTGGGAGGGGTCGTCGTCGGTGCACAGGTTGACGAGGATCTTCAGCTCGTCGCCCAGGCTGTCGCGGGCGACCGTGGCCTCCCGCTGGACGAGGATGCCGATGCCGGCCAGCGACAGGGACACGAAGAGCGTGAGGATCACCGCGAGGTGCATCGACAGGTTGCGACGCAGGCCGGTGCGGAGCTCGGTGAAGACGTAGCGAAGCTGCATGAGGAAGGCTCTCTGGATCGGGCTGGATCGGATCCGGGTCAGTGCTGGAAGCCGTAGCTGCCGGACGCCTCGTCGCGCACGACCTTGCCGCTGTCGAGCTCGATCACCCGCTTGGTGAACTGGTCGACGATGCCGTGGTCGTGGGTGGCCATCACGACCGTGGTGCCGGTCTCGTTGATGTCACCGAGGAGGTTCATGATGCCGACGGAGGTGGCCGGGTCGAGGTTTCCGGTCGGCTCGTCGGCGATGAGGATCATCGGCCGGTTGACGAACGCGCGGGCGATGGCGACCCGCTGCTGCTCACCACCGGACAGCTCGTCGGGCATCCGGTCGCCCTTGTCCTTGAGACCCACCAGCTCCAGCGTCTCGGGCACCACCTTGGCGATGTCGCGACGCGACTTGCCGATCACCTGCTGGGCGAAGGCGACGTTCTCGGCCACCGTCTTGTTGGGCAGCAGCCGGAAGTCCTGGAACACGGTGCCGATCTGGCGCCGCAGCCGCGGCACCTTCCAACCGGCCATCCGGTTGATCTCCTTGCCGGCGACGTGCACGCGACCGGTGGTCGGGCGCAGCTCGCGCAGCACCAGCCGCAGCGCGGTCGACTTGCCGGATCCCGACGTACCGACGAGGTAGACGAACTCGCCCTTGTCGATGTCGAGGGTGACCTGGTCCAGCGCCGGCCGACCGGGGCCCGGGTAGCGCTTGGTGACCTTCTCGAAGCGAATCACTGACCTGACGGTACGCCACGGCCGAAGCCGACCGGTGGACCCGTCACCGGTGCGTCGCCGGCACGTCAGACACGTCACGTCGCGGGTTCTGAGCACCGCGTCGGTAGGGTGACGTCCGTGCCGATGGTCCTGCGTGCGCTGCTGCTCTCAGCGCTGCTCACGCTCGTGCCCGTCGCCATCGGCGTGGCGGTCTCCGGCGACGCGACGCTGTCGCGCGAGCCGGCCGCCTACAAGGGCACCGACCTGGCCGACTTCGACACCACGAAGGCCGTGGTGCAGCGCGCGCCGTTCTGCGACCTGGTGCCCGCGGCAGCGGTGACGAAGGCGCTCGGGACCGAGGCGACGCTGGCGGCGTACGACAACGGCGAGAAGTCCGACGCCTTCCCGGGCGGCGACGTCCCCCACGAGTACGGCTGCCGCTTCTCCCCCTCCGACACCACCGTCGTCGGGGAGGCCCGGGGCTGGGTGTTCGCCCCGCCGATCACCACCGACGCGGCGCAGGCCATGGCCGAGGCGTCGGTCACCAAGGCCTGCACGGCGCTGCCCGCCGAAGCGGCGTACGGCACACCGTCGGCGGGCGTGCTCTGCCCCGGCGACGGCGTGCAGACGGTCTCCTTCCGCGGCCTGTTCGGCGACGCCTGGCTGGCCTGCAGCCTGACCCTGCCGACCGCCGTCGCCCAGGACGAGCTGGTCCAGCGCACCGGACGCTGGTGCGTGGCGGTCGCGCAGGCCGCGTCGGTGCCGCTGACCTGACCGGCCGGGGGTCGATCGGGCACAGTTGCTGGGACAACGTCCCGACCTCGTCGGCGACCCTTCAGCACGGTCCCGGGACGGACCGATCGTGTTCCCATGCAGCACGCTCTGCGCAGTGGGATTCTCGGACTCGCCGGCCTGGCACTCGCCGTCGGCACCCTCGCGTTGCCTGCCGCGGCCGCACCCGAGCCGGACGTGCCGGGCCTGACCGCCGCCGAGCAGCGACTGCTGGCCTCCGACCCGTCGCTGGACGTGGCCACGGACGGCACCCTGTTCGCGGTCGACGAGTGGACCCCGCCGCCCGCCGCGCCGACGGCGACCACCTCGGACGCACCGCCCCCCGCGGTCGCCGAGACCCTCGCCGCCGCAGCGGACGTCCCGACGTTCTCCCTGCACAGCCGTCCCGGTGCGGCCCGCAGCATCTACCTCGACTTCGACGGCGGCAGCCTGCTCGCCACCAACTCGTGGCTCCTCAACGGCCTCAACAGCCTGCTGTTCGGCGGCTGGTCGCTGGACGCGCTGGCGCTGCTCTTCTCCGACTCCGAGCAGGCCGTGATCCGCGAGGTCTGGGCCCGGGTCGCCGAGGACTTCGCGCCCTGGGACGTGGACGTCACCACCCAGGAGCCGCTGTACGGCGGCCTGTTCCGGGTCTCGAGCAACGATCCGACGTACGGCGCCCGCGTGGCGTTCACCAACGACGGTTCGGTGCAGACCCAGCTGTGCGGCGGCGGGTGCGGCGGCATCGCCTGGATCGGCACCTACAACGAGATCGCCTCCGGCGAGCAGCACAGCCCGGCCTGGGTGTTCCCGGCCTCGCTGGGCCAGAAGGCGAAGAACATGGCGGACGCGGCCGCGCACGAGGCCGGACACACGCTCGGCCTCTCGCACGACGGCACCGGCTCCAGCGGCTACTACGGCGGCACCCCGCTGTGGGGACCGATCATGGGCAGCCCCTACGGCTCGGCGATCACCCAGTGGTCGCGCGGCGACTACTCCGGGGCCAACAACCACGAGGACGACCTCGCGGTGATCGGCGCGCACGGGCTCCCGCTGCGCACCGACGAGGCCGGCAGCACGCCCGCGACGGCCGCCGACCTGACGACGCTCCCCGACGACGGCGGCGTCATCTCGACCCCGACGGACAGCGACTGGTACGCCCTGACCGACTGCCTCGGCACGCTCACCGCCACCGCATCACCGGCCGGGATCGGACCGAACCTCGACATCGCTCTCGAGCTGCGCGACGCCGCCGGCAACGTGATGGCCTCCAGCGCGCCCCAGACCGTTCGCACCTCCGGCGGCGCGATCAGCGGGATGGGCGCCTCGCTCACCGTCCCCCTCGCCGGCGGCCCCTACTACCTGGCGGTGTCGGGCGGCGGCTCGGGCCCCGGCGGCACCAGTGGCTGGTCCATCAACGGCGGTGGGTACGACGACTACGGCAGCCTCGGCCACTACCAGCTCTTCATGGCGGGCTGCGCCGGTGGCACCGGCGTACCCGTCCCCCCGGACACGGAGATCCCCTTCGACCCGTCCGGAAGCCCCGACCCCGCGCCCCCCGGGCTGCCCACCTCCCGGCCGGGTACGCCGCACGCTCCCTCCGCGAAGAAGGGCGCCCGGGGTGGCCGGATCACCATCGATGTGCAGTGGACCCCGCCGGCCAGCGGGGGCGGCACGATCACCGGCTACGTGCTGCAGGTGTTCCGGCTCGACGCGCACGGTCGCGTCCTGTCCCGCAGCAAGACCGGCGTGCTGTCCGGCCAGGCCACCGGCGCCGAGGTCCGGCTGCCCGGCAAGGGCCGCTGGGCGGTCCGACTGCGGGCCCGCAACGACCTCGGCTGGGGCCCGTTCAGCCCGCGGTCCGCGGCGGCGAACGGCCGCTGAGGGGGCTCCGCCGGCGGCGGCGAACGACGGACTGTAACACGCCGTCCACCGCACTACCCGGCGGTTGTCAGCAGAATCGGCGCATTTTCGGGCCGTTTTCTGCTGAGAAGTGGCGACCAGTCGCGTGGACAGCGTGTTACAGCGGCGGCGACGTGCGGCCCGCCAGGGCCCGGGACGATGCGTTGCGCGAAGGACTCATGGTGTTGGTTTGGCGCTCGCTGCGCTCGCGCATGTCGCGCGCGCTTTGGCGCGTCGCCTTCCTCCGCTCCGCTCGTTCCTCGCTCCGCTACGTCCAGGCAACGCGGCGCGCGCGACGAAAAGCTGAATGTCGTCACGCGCCCGAAGGGCGCCCGACATGTGCGAGCGACGCGAGCGCCAAACGACTCAGGCGTTCTCAGCGCCCCGGCGCCAGCGGATGCCGGCCTCGAGGAAGCCGTCGATCTCGCCGTCGAAGACGGGCTGCGGGTTGCCGGTCTCGTAGCCGGTGCGCAGATCCTTGACGATCTGGTACGGGTTGAGGACGTAGTTGCGCATCTGGTCGCCCCAGCTGGCGGCGACGTCGCCCTTGAGGTCCTTCTTGAGCGCGGCCTCCTCGGCCTTCTTCTTCGCGAGGAGCTTGGCCTTGAGGACGATCATCGCGGCGGCCTTGTTCTGCAGCTGCGACTTCTCGTTCTGGCAGGACACCACGATGCCGGTGGGGAGGTGCGTGAGGCGGACCGCGGAGTCGGTCGTGTTGACCGACTGGCCACCGGGACCACCGGACCGGAAGACATCCGTGCGGATCTCGTTCTCGTCGACCTCGATCTCGTCAGTCTGCTCGAGCTGCGGGACGACCTCGACCGCGGCGAAGGAGGTCTGGCGACGCCCCTGGTTGTCGAACGGGCTGATCCGGACCAGGCGGTGGGTGCCGACCTCGACGGACAGCGTGCCGTAGGCGTACGGCGCGTGGATCGCGAACTCGGCCGACTTGATGCCGGCCTCCTCGGCGTAGGAGACGTCGTAGACCTCGACGGGGTACTTGTTGCGCTCGGCCCAGCGGGTGTACATCCGCATCAGCATCTCGGCGAAGTCCGCGGCGTCGACACCACCGGCGCCGGAGCGGATCGTGACGATGGCCTCGCGCTCGTCGTACTCACCGGAGAGCAGGGTACGGACCTCGAGGCCCTCGACGGCGGCCTTGACCCGGGTGAGCTCGGCGTCGGCCTCGGCGAGGGTGTCGGCGTCGCTCTCCTCGGCAGCGAGCTCGGCGAGGACGCCGAGGTCCTCGATGCGCTGCTGCAGACCGCGGAACCGCTCGACCTGACCCTGCAGGGCGGAGAGCCGGCCGGTGACGCGAGTGGCGTTGGCCTGGTCGTCCCACAGGTCGGGGGCGGCGACCTGCTCGCCGAGCTCGGCGATCTCACGCTCCATCTTCGGCAGGTCGAGGACCTGCTCGATGGTGTGCATCGTCGCAGTCAGCTGCTTGATCTCGGCGTCGTAATCGGGGCCTGCCACAAGGAGCAAGGTTACGCACTCTGTCGGGACGACGACGAACCAGCGACCGTTCGGCGACCCCTTGACGAAAAAACGTGAACAACTTTCAGAAAATAGGTGTGCCCGCGGTCACAACCTGCTTGACTCCCGCTCACTCCCTCCGCCACACGGTCCCCGTGTCCGTACCTCTCGGGTGGCACCCCCCTCCTGACGGGACGGTGACGCATGCTCCCTGCGCCGATCGACAACACACTCCTGCCCGGGCGCCGCCGACGCGCGGCCCGCTCCTTCCGACGACGGATGGCGTGGCTCAGCGTCCTCGCGACGATCGTCGCGGGCCTGGTCACGACCACCGGCATCGCGCCCGCGAGCGCCGACCAGGCCAGCGGTGACGACGCCGTCACGTGGAACACCGGGTGGGCGTGGACCTACCAGACGTCCTTCCAGTACGTCGGCGACACGGCGAACGTCACGATCAACGAGAACGTGACCTACACGGTCGCGGGCATCGAGACGTTCCAGGGGCACAGCGCCTACAAGCTCAACATCACCGGCAACATCACCGGCGGCAGCGGCTCTGCGAGCACCCCGCAGGGCAATGCCAACCTCAGCAACTTCTCCGGGTCCGTGAGCGGCACGAAGTACGTCCGCCGCTCCGACCTGGCCCTGCTGCAGGAGAAGCAGCACCAGAACCTGGCTGCGAAGGCCTCGATCTCGATCATCTCGGTGAACATCACCGCGGCCATCGACCTCGAGATGACCCCGCGCGGCGGCTGGGAGGCCATCGACTTCCCGATCGAGGCCGGCCAGAGCTGGCAGAACGACGTCGACGTCGACTACACCGGCGGCTTCACGTACGACGCCGGCAGCCTCGGTGGCAGCGGCGGCAGCCCGTTCGACGGCACCTTCTCTCTCGACGCCCCGGCGAACGTCACCAACGCGACCGCGAGCGTCCCGGTGGGCAACATCGCGACCCGCAGGGTCCACTCGCAGAACGCGGACGCCTCGATGGTGAGCACCCACTGGTGGTCCCCGAACCACCGCAACGACGCGCAGGAGTACCTCAAGCTCCCGCTCGACGGCGCCGTGCTGACCATCGACCGCAAGCTGTCGAACGCGACCATCCCGGCCGCGGCCACCAGCCTCACCGAGACCGTCACCCCGTCCCTCGCGTGTGCCGGCGCCGACGTCACCGTCGCCGGCAAGCTGGGCACCGGCGCGGCCGGCGTCCCGGTGAGCCTCACCCTGGACAAGTCGCCCCTGAGCGCGGGCCAGGGCGTCACCGCGACCACCACGACGACCGCGGGTGGCAACTACACCGCGACCCTCACCGCCCCCGCCGAGACCGACGGCCTGCAGAAGGGCGGCGTCCGCGGCACCTGGGGCATCCTCGTCACCGCCGGTGGCGTCACCAGCGTGGCCACGCTGGTCGTCACCCCGAAGAACTGCAGCACCCTCGCGTACGGCGGCGACACCTCCGCCCCGCAGGGCAGCACCGCCACGGTCCGGGCCACCCTCACCGACCGGTCCGGCGCCAGCGCGGCCGGCCGCACCGTCACGTTCAGCCTGTCGGGCGGCGCGACGGCCAACGCCACGACGAACGCGTCCGGTGTCGCCGAGACCCAGATCTCGGTCGCGGGGCCGCCGCGCACGGCGACCCTGACGGCGTCGTACGCCGGTGACGCCGGCCACGAGCCCGCCTCGGCGCAGACCTCGTTCGCGATCGGCACGATCCCGACCACCACCTCCGTCATCGCCCAGCCGGGCGTCGTGACCATCGGCGACCCGGTCCGCTTCACCGCGACCGTCACCCCGAGCCACGGCGGCAACCCGGGCGGCACCGTCCTGTTCAACGTCGACGGGGCCGACTTCGGCTCCGCCGTACCGCTCAGCGGCGGCCAGGCGACCAGCGCCCAGCTCTCGACCCTCGGCCTCGGCTACCACACCGTGATCGCCACCTACAGCGGCACGAGCGACCACACCGGCAGCACCTCGAGCTCGGTCACCTTCCGGGTCCGCGAGCCGCTGCTGGCCACCAGCACCTCCTCGTCGGTCTCCCCCGGCTCGGCGGTCCACGGCCAGCCGGTCACCCTCTCGGCGACCGTCACGACCGGCGCCGGCACCCCCACGGGTGACGTCGTGTTCACCGTCGGCGGCACCGAGGTCGGTCGCGCCGGCGTCGACGGCAGCGGCAACGCCTCCACCGTGGTCACCGACCTCCCGGTCGGCTCCAACCAGGTCGTGGCCAGCTACACCGGCGACGACGTGTACGCCGGCAGCACGGCCACCCAGCGCACCGTGAACGTCGCCAAGGCGGCAGTCGCGGTCGCTCTGGACGGCCCGACGGGCAGCACGGTCAGCGGCCAGGCGGTGAGCTACACCGCCACCGTCACGGTCGAGGCCCCCGGCGGCGGTACGCCGGCCGGCCAGGTCCAGCTCCTCGTCGACGGCAGCAACGTCGGCAGCCCGGTCACGCTCGACAACGGTCTCGCGGTGTTCGCGCCGGTCACCTCCCTCGGTGCCGGCACCCACACCGTCGAGGCCCGCTACGCAGGCAACGCCGACTACCTCGCCGGCGCGGACCAGGCCGAGCAGGACGTCGACGCCGCCGACACCACCACCGTGGTGCAGGCGAACCCGTCGCCGTCGGTGCAGGACCAGAACGTCACCCTCACCGCATCGGTCGCCGCCGTCAGCCCCGGCGCGGGCGCGCCCACCGGCACGGTGACCTTCTACGCCGGCACCGACTCTCTCGGCGCCGTCCCGCTCGTGGCCACGGCCGCGGGCAGCGTCGCCACCCTCGACATCGACGACCTGCCGGCGGGCACGCACCAGATCACCGCTCGCTACGTCGGTGACGACGACTACAACGCCAGCGAGTCGGAGGCCGTCGCCCACACGGTGATCCCGGGTGCCTCGGTCGTGGCCACCACGACCACGCTCACGTCGAGCGCCAACCCGTCGGCGTACGGCGCCGGGGTGAGTTTCCGAGCGACCGTCACCGCCGAGGGCGACACCCCGTCCGGCACCGTGCAGTTCTCGCTCGACGGACAGGACCTCGGCGGCCCGGTGGCTCTCGAGGACGGCGTCGCGGTGAGCCCGCAGGTCGACTCCGCGGAGCCGGGTGACCACACGGTCATCGCCAGCTTCGACGCGGCTCCGGGCTTCGCCGGCAGCGGCGACATCCTCACCCAGTCGGTCGAGACCGGGACCGCGGACGTGTCCATCACCTCCTCGGCGGCCTCCTCCGGCGTCGGCGAGGGCGTCCAGTTCACCGCCGAGGTCACCTCGGAGGGTGGTATCGCACCGACCGGTGTCGTGCAGTTCTCGGTCGACGGCCACCCGGTCGGCTCCGCCGTCACCCTGGTGGACGGGGCCGCGACCAGCGCGACCCTCAGCGACCTGGCGCCGGGCACCCACACCGTCGCGGTCCTCTACTCGGGCGACCTGCGCTACGGCGCCGGAACCGCGGACCTCACCCAGGTCGTCGGCGTCATCGCGACCACCACCGGCCTGGTCCTCGACAAGGCCTTCTCGGTCTACGGCGACGCCGTCACCCTCACCGCGACCGTGACCCCGGCCGAGGGCCGCCTCGGCTCGCCGACGGGCACCGTGAAGTTCACCGAGAACGGGCAGGTCGTCGCGACGGCCACCCTCGCTCCCGGCGCGAACAACACGGCCGTGGCCACCGCGACGGTCTCGGGGCTCGGCGCGGGCAACCACGCGATCAAGGCGGAGTACGCCGGCACCAACCGGTTCGGCGCCAGCACCTCCACCGCCCGCAGCATCTCGGTGGCCAAGCAGCCGACCGCGATCCAGGCCACGCCTGCGGTCGTCTCGCTGACGCCACTGCTGCTGCCGCTCGGCCAGCTCCGGGCGACGGTCACCGCGGGCGGCAGCCCGCTGGCCGGCGTACCGCTGGAGTTCCGGGTGGGCGCGAAGCTCGTCTGCACCACCGTGACCAACGAGTCCGGGTTCGCCGTCTGCAACGCGGCCGCCCAGGTCCTGCAGCTCACCCTCCTCGGTGGCTACAACGTCACCTTCGCGGGTGACGCCAACCACCTCTCCTCCACGGCGCACGGCGCCATCCTGAAGTGAGGCGTGCTCCCATGAAAGGAACCTCTGTGCGGCGCATGATCGCGGCCTTCGCGGCCACCACTGTGGGACTCGGGATCCCCGTCGTCCTGGCCTCGTCGGCCTCGGCCGACATCACGGCCCCGGCCCAGAACGCCGTCCTCCGCGGCACCGTCACCCTCTCCGCAAGCGGCGCGACCGACAGCGGCACCGGCTGCATCAACGCCCCCTCGCCGATGACCCAGCTGCAGCTGCGGATCCCCGGCGGCGCGGAGGTTTTCAACAACGAGCAGAACGGCACCGGCGCCAAGAGCGTCCAGGTCGACACGCACAACTACCCCAACGGCGCCTACGTCGCCCGGGCCAATGAGCGGAACCGGTCGGGCTTCCTCTACTGCCCGACGTCGTGGAAGACGACCGACCGCTCGGTGACGATCGACAACATCACCGCGCTGGCCTACACCGGCGTCACCTCGGGTGCGCAGAACACCTCGGTGACGGTCTCCGCGAAGCTGACCGACCCCAACCTGGCCACGTCGGTGCTGCCGAGCCGGGTGGTCACCTTCTCCCTCTCGGGAGGTACGTCGGTCAACGGCACCACCGACGCCAACGGTGTCGCCACGGCGACCCTGCCGGTGGCCGGGCCGCCGCGGACCGCGACCGTGACAGCGTCCTTCGCGCAGACCGCCTACTACAAGGGCTCCACGGCGCAGGCTTCGTTCGACGTGCAGAAGAACGCGTCGACGACCACGGTCGTGCAGCCCACGCCGGTCGTCCACGGCCAGGCCGCCTCGTTCACCGCGCAGGTCGCGGCGAACGACGGCACCAGCACCCCGACCGGGACCATCCAGTTCACGGTCGACGGTGACGACTTCGGCGCACCCGTGCCGATCACGGGCGGCTCCGCGTCGTCGGGGTCGACCTCGTCGCTGAGCACCGGCAACCACACGATCGGGGCCCGCTACAGCGGTGACTCCAACGTGGCCGCCAGCACCGCTGTCACCAAGCAGCTGACGGTGGGCAAGGCGCCGACCAGCACGGTGCTCACCAGCACCGGGTCGCCGACGGTCAGCGGCCAGGCGGTCACCTTCACCGCCACAGTCAGCGTCGTCTCCCCCGGGGCAGGCGACCCCGCCGGCGGCGTCCAGTTCAACGTCGACGGCGACCCCTACGGCACCGCCGTCGCGCTGACCGGCGACCACGCGGAGCTCAGCATCAGCAACCTCGCGCCGGGCAACCACACCGTGCAGGCGACGTACAACGGCAACGGCGACTTCGCCACGAGCGCCTCCGCCGAGCTCACCCACGGCGTCGACCGCGCCGACACCTCGGTGAGCGTGAGCACCTCGAACGCCGACGCCGTCGCGGGCGAGCCGCTCACCTTCACCGCCGACGTCGACGTCGTCGGGCCCGGTGCGGGCGACCCGAGCGGAAACGTCCAGTTCTTCGCGGACGGCGACCCGATCGGCTCGCCGGTCCCGCTCAACGGCGGCAGCGCCGTGTCGGCGCCAGTGAGGCTGGACGCCGGCGACCACCTGATCACCGCCAACTACGAGGGCGACACCCGCTTCGCGGGCGCCACCTCGACGCTCGACCAGGAGGTCGCCGCGGCCCCCACCGCGACCGAGGTCGTGGTCTCCCCCAGCCCGTCGGTCTTCGGTCAGTCGGTGACCGTCACGGCGACGGTCACCCCGGTCGCGCCGGCCACCGGTGAGCCGGGCGGCGGGATCCAGTTCACGATCGACGGCCAGCCCGGCACGTTCGTGACGCTCGAGGACGGCGCCGCGGCGATCACCACGAGCTCGCTCGCGCGGGGCACCCACACCGTGAAGGCGACCTACTTCAGCTCCGACCCGAACTTCGTCACCAGCACCTCGCCGGTCGTGAACCACACGGTCAACAAGGCGGCGACGAAGACCACGGTCACGACCAACGCCCCGGTCGCGGTCGTCGGCCAGCCGGTGACGTTCACGGCCACGGTCGGTGCGGTCGCGCCGGGTGCCGGGTCTCCCTCGGGCACCGTCACCTTCACCGACGGCGACACCGTCCTCGGCTCGGCCCCGGTCAGCTCGGCCACCGGCGGGATCGCGTCGATCACCGTCGACTCGCTCTCCGTCGGCCAGCACGCCGTGATCGCGACGTACGACGGCGACGACAGCTTCACGGGCAGCAACGGCTCGGTCGCGCAGAAGGTCCAGCGGGCCCAGACCTCGACCGTCGTCTCGTCGACGGCGAACCCGTCGCAGCCGGGGGCCGCGGTGCACTTCACCGCGACGGTGAGCCCGGTGGCGCCCGGTGCCGGCGTCCCGGGTGGCACGGTGCAGTTCAAGGTCAACGGAGCCGCCCTCGGCGCCCCCGTGGCCCTCGTCGACGGCGCTGCGACCAGCTCCGACTTCGCCAACCTCGCACCCGGCACCTACCGGATCTCGGCGGTCTACAGCGGTGAGTCGCGGTTCGTCGCCAGCACCGGCCTGCTCGACCAGGGCAACGGCCAGACCGTCGCCAAGGCCGGCACGGCCACCGAGCTGGCCTCCGACGACGCCGAGGCCGACGCCGGCCAGACGGTGACCTTCACCGCCACGGTCCGCGCGGTCGCTCCGGCCACCGGCAAGCCGACCGGTGTGGTGCAGTTCTGGGACGGCACCACCCTGCTCGGCGCGGCCAGCCTGACGCCGGCCTCCGCGGCGAACACCAGCACCGCCACGTTCGCCACGGCCACGCTGGCTCCCGGCACCCACGAGATCCGGGCGTCGTACGGCGGCAGCGTGACCTTCGAGGGCTCCACCGAGTCGACCTCGCAGGTGGTCGGCGCCGGCGTGACCGTCGTCGGGATCGCCTCCAGCGCCAACCCGTCGTCGTACGGCGACCGGGTGACGCTGACCGCGATCGTGGCCGACAGCGCCCCCGCTCCCGGAAAGCCGACCGGCGCGGTGACCTTCCGCTCCGGCGGCAACGTCATCGGCACGGCGACCCTGGCGACCGTCGACGGCCAGCAGCAGGCGAAGCTCGACGTCGACGGCCTCGCCGCCGGCAGCTACACCCTGACGGCGACCTACTCGGGTGACGCCACCCGGGCCGGCGCCACGTCGCCGGCACTGAACCAGGTCGTGCAGCGCGCAGCCACCCACCTCGACGACCTCAAGGTGATCAACTCGCAGCTGTTCACGGTCCGCGAGGTCACGGCCACGCTGCGCGGTCCGCGCAACGAGCCGCTCGCCGGCCAGACGCTGGTGTTCTCGACCAACACCACGGTCTCGGCCGGGTACCTCGAGATCTGCCGCGCGGTCACCGACGCCAACGGGTACGCCAAGTGCCGGGTGCCGGGGGCGATCCCGGCGTACGTCAACGCCGACGGCTTCACCGTGACCTTCGCCGGCAACGCCAACTACCAGCCGGCCACCGACCACGGCGGCGGCCGCTGATCGTCAGCAGGTCCAGCAGCGAGGGGCGCGTCCACACCGGACGCGCCCCTCGTCGTTTGCTGGAGCGTCTACGCGCCCTTGATGTCGACCGAGGCCAGCATCTGCTCGATCATCTGGTCGCCGCCGGGCAGTGCAGTCGGCACCCGGAACTGCACAGTCACGTCCAGGATGCCGCCGTCCACCACGAGGCTGCCGACCACGGTCAGCGGGGTGGGAACCACCGTCCAGTCCGGGGAGTCGGTCAGCCGCATGCTCACCGCCTCCACGCTGACCACCTTCCCGGTCGCCGGCACCAACCGGAGCGCCCGAGAGATGCTCACGGCACCTAGGCGCCCTTGATGTCGGCCGAGGCCAGCATCTGCTCGATCATCTGATCACCGTCGGGAAGGCCGGCCGGCACACGGAACTCCAGCCGGAAGGCCCGGTCGCCGACCACCGCACCGACGACGTAGAGGTGGAGCTCGCCCGTGCGGCCATCGAGCACGAAGCAGTCCACCCCGTCCACAACGCGGTTCGACAACCGTTTGGGGGCCGCCGGCTCCCTGGCCAACGTCCGCTCCCAGGAAACGGCCTCGTCGTCGGTGTCGCGACCCGGCTGGTTCGGCGCGTCCTGCACACCGACGTTCAGGGTTCCGCCGGTGTCCGGGTGAAGGGATGCGAGCACGATCACCGCGGTCTTGGTCACGTTCCAGTCTGGCGAGTCGGTCAGGCGCAGGCTCACCGTCGCCACGCTGACCTCCGTGCCCGTCGCCGGTACGACCGACGGCGTGTCAGGGGCGGTCGGCGTGGCCTGCGACGTGGCCTCCGACGTGGCCTCCGTCGCTCCGGCCGTGCTCGGCGTGGGCGTGCCCTTGCCAGCACCGGGATCGTCGTTCGCGCACGCCGCGAGACCGAGGACCAACGCCGCCGCCGACACAAGCCGGAGCGCCCGAGAGATCGTCACCACTGCTCTCCTGTCACGATGAGGGCGTCCAGTCTGACACCTCCGTTTGGATGGTCCCGAGGCTGGGTAGCCGTCGTGCGTCGACCATCCTCGGGACCACGAAGGACCACGCCATGCTTCCCGATGCACCCGCAACAGCTCCGATCTTCGCGCCACTCTTCACCGTGCCCGTCCTCGCCGCCGTCGAGAACGTCGTGCTGTACGTCCTCAAGACCGAGGTCCAGGCGGTCCACAAGATCCTCGACGAGCAGATCACGGCGCTCCAGAGCCTCAACTTCACCGAGCAAGGCGCCGCACCGACCGGGGCCTACGGGCAAGGCCACGAGTCCACCGTCCTCGCCACGGAGCACAAGCGTGCCCACGGGGTCATCGTCGACTCTCTCGTCGAGATGCGCGCCGACCTCGGCGCCTTCCAGGAAGCGATCATCGCGGCACAGGCGGTCATCGGCGAGACCGACGAGCAGGCCGAGGCGGACCTCCAGAAGGCCCTTGCTCGCACGCAGGGTCTCGATCTCGGCGTGAACACCGACAACGACGACGACGGGGTGAACTTCTGATGGGCAAGCAGCATCTCGACGACCTCAAGCACCGCCGCCAGGGCATGTCCAGCGGTGCGATCAGCGACGTCCAGGACTCGTGGCAGCTCACCGCGATGTCGTTGAACGAGATCTACAAGGCGCTCGACACCGCCAGCACCGCCATGCCCACCGCCATCGGCGGCGAGAAGATCCTCGAACAGGCGAGGAACGCGTTCAAGCAGGCCGCAGAGAAGGTCGGCCAGCGGCAGGTCCAGATCTCGGGCGTCGCCGCGGCGCTCGGTGAGGCCTACCCCGCGATGGCCGCTGCGGAGAAGGCCGCCGACGGCGCCCCGACCGTCTCGCCCGTCGACCCCGGCCCGGCGCCCGGCACCGGCGCCACCACCGAGGAGCTGAACGACTGGGCGACCAGGAACGAGACCTACAAGACCGACACCAAGACGGTCGACGACGCTGACGAGGACGCCCGCAAGAAGGTCGAGACGCTCCTCAAGGAGTACGCCACCACCGTCGCCGCGCTCAAGGAGATCAAGGGCGAGCCCAAGGTCCCGGTCGGCGACGGCGGCGGCGACCCCGGTCCTGTCGGGCCGCGCTACCAGCCGCCGCCGCGCTCCACCCCGGTCGGCACCTGGATCGGCACCGGCGGACCGGACCGCCCCGACGTCCACTACCCGAACGACCCCGGCATCCCCGATGGGCCGCACGACCCCGGGTACCCGAGCGGACCGCACGACCCCGGATACCCGGGCTACCCCGGCGGACCGGACGGTCCCGGATACCCGGGCTACCCCGGTGGACCCGGCGGCGGCCCCGGTGGTCCGGGGGGTTCCGGCGGTGACCACGGCTTCGGCGTCGGACCCGCGGTCCTCGGCGGCGCGGCGGCCGGTGCCTTCGGCGCCCCCGGCCTGGTCCGTGGCATCCGCGGTCTGGTCGCCGGTCGCGGCCTGAGCGGCAGCAGCGTCGGCGCGATCGGCTCGACCTCCCGCACGGGTGGAACCGGCTCGCTGGGCCGCACCGGATCCGGTACGCCGGGCAGCCCGGTCGCGCGCGGCGGCGGACGTGGCGCAGGGGCCGGCCGCGGTGGCGCCGGTGGCCGCGGGAGCGGCGCGGCGGGCGCGGCGGGCGGCCGTGGCCGGCGTCGCGACGGCGAGAAGGACGGTCAGGACCGCGACCTGTTCGACGACGGCGAGGAGTGGATCGACGACGAGGGCGCCGCTCCCGGCGTCCTCGACTGACCAGGTCCCCCCAGCAACGCACGACGCCCCGGCCGCGCATCGCGGCCGGGGCGTCGTGCTGTTCGGACGAGTCCGGGGACGAGCCTCAGGTGCAGTTGGCCGTGTGCTTGGCCTGAGCCGCAGCGAGGTTCGCGTCGGCGGTGCCGAGGCCGGCCCGCGCTGCGGACACCGCGGCCCGTGCCTTCGCCAGCTTGACCTTGAGCTGGGCGACCTTCGCCTTCCTGCCCAGCTGCTTCGCGGCCTTCTTCTTGGCATTCAACTGGGTGACCTTGGCCTCCGCCTTGACCAGGGCGGCCGTCGCACCGGCCTGCGCGACCGTCGCCGTGGTGAGCGCGGTGCTGGCCGTGCCGCAGGCCGGGGACTGAGCCGCCGTGAGCACGGTGACGGGGGCCGAGACCGCCGAGCCGTCGAGGTAGCCCGCGCGCTTCGCGGTGACCTTGACGCTCAGCTGCTGACCGGCCGCCTGCGGCGGGACGACGAGGAACACCCCGGTCCCGATCGGCTGGGCCGATCCGGAGCGGAACCACTCGACGAGGTAGCCGGAGGAGTCAGCCGGCCACGGGTTCCAGACGCCGACGTTGGCGCCGACGAGGTCGCCCACCTTCGGCAGGCCCGACGCGGGGTTCACCAGGACCTTGGGCGGCGCGATGTTCTGCATCGTCTTCGTGCCGGCGGCCTCGATGAGGACCTTCGCGGACTCGACCGGGGCATCGGTGTAGCCGGTCTTCTTCGCGGTCACCTCGACGCTGAGCTGCTTACCGGTGGTGCCGGCCGGGACGACCAGCTCCTTGCCGGTGGCGCCGGCGACCGGCGCCCCGTCGACCAGCCAGCGGTAGCTGAAGCCGTCGGGGCCGGCGGGCCACACGCCGTCGTACGCGACGACCGTGGCGCCCGGCATCGGCGTGCCGTAGACCTTCGGCGCGACCGCTGCCTGCAGCGTGCCCTTGGCGACGACGTCGCTGGGCTCCGAGGTCGCCTGGCCGGAGGTGTGGCCGGCCTTGGTCGCGACCGCCTTGACCGTGAGCGTCTTGCCCGCGGCCGCGGACGGCACGACGACGTAGCTGCCGCTCGCGAAGGACGTGGCCTCACCGGTGACGAACCACTGCAGGGTGACGCTGTCCGGCTCGGCGCTCCACACACCCGGGTGCGCGCCGACCAGCTGGCCGACCTTCGGGTTCGGCGTGATCGCCGGGGCGACGAGGTTCTCCAGCGCCGGGCTGGCACCGGCCGCCAGGACCGGGCCCTGGGGCGACGAGACGGCGTAGCCGTCGGCGTTGCCCGCCTTGGTCGCCTTGACCGCGATGGCGAGCATCTCGCCCTCGGCGTCAGCCGGAACGACCAGGCTGGGGCCGGTGCCGATCGGGTCCGGCGAGCCGGAGCGGTACCAGGCGACGGTCTTCGTGGCGTCGCTCGGGTTCCAGGTGCCGGTGTTGGCGGTGACCGTCGCGCCGACCTTCAAGGTGCCCTCGATCGAAGGAGCCACGGTGTTCTGGACCGGGTTCGCTCCCTGAGCGGTGACCGTCACCGGGGCGGAGGTGGCGACCGCGTCGTCGTACGCCGCCTTGGTGGCGGTGACCTCGACGCTCAGCTTCTTGCCGGCCGCGGCCGCCGGGACGACGAGCGTCTTGCCGGTGCCGACCGGGGCGACCGTGCCCTCCACGAACCAGCGGTAGCTGGTGGCGTCGGGGGCCGGGAACCAGGAGCCGGGCCAGGCCTCGACGGTGTTGCCGACGACCGGCGAGCCGAAGATCGCCGGCTCCTCGACGTTCTGCAGGGTGCCGTCACCGACGGCGTCCGACGGCACGGAGGTGGCGGTGGCGTCCGCGCGGCCGGCCTTGTGGGCGGTGGCCTTCACGGTGAGCGTCTCGCCGAGCGCGGCCGCCGGGACCACGATGGTCAGGCCGGTGCCGATCGGGCTCGCGGAACCGGAGCGGAACCACTCGACGTCGACCGAGTCGGCCTGCGGGTCCCAGACGCCCGGGTGGGCCACGGCGAGCGCGCCGACGGACGGGTGCTCGCTGATCGCGGGCTTCGCGACATTCGTGACCGGTCCCGTGCCGGGCGCGTGAGCGGTGACGGGGTCGGAGGTCGCGACGCCGTCCTTCCAGTCGTCCGCCTCGAGGGTCACCTCGACGGTCAGCTTCTTGCCGTCGGCGGCCGCGGGGACGACGAGCTCCTTGCCGGTCCCGATCGGGGCCGCGGTGCCCTCCTGGAACCAGCGGTAGGTGTAGCTGTCGGCCTCGACCGACCAGGCGCCTTCCCAGACGACGACGGTGCTGCCGGTCTCGGGCGTGCCGAAGACGGCGGGCTTCACGTAGTTGGCCGGCGTGCCGGGCAGGACCGCTGCGCTCGGCTTCGAGGCCACGGTGGTCGAGGTGTAGGTGGCCTTGGCGGCGGTGGCCTTGACCGTCAGGGTCTGGCCGAGCGCCTCGAACGGTACGACGATCGCCGAGCCGGTGCCGATCGGGTCGGTCGAGCCGGAGCGGTACCACGTGAGCGTGACCGAGTCCGGGGTCGGCGACCACACGCCGGGGTGGGCGACCGCGAGCTGGCCCACGGTCGGCCCGTCGTCGGGGGCGGCCGGGTCGTCGTAGATCGACGGCGGAGCCAGGTTCCGGACCGGCCCGGGATCAGCGGCCTGGGCGGCCGGCGAAGCGGCGGCGGACAGGGCCACCAGGCCCAGCAGTGCCACCGCTGCGGCCAGCAGCATCGAGAGCAGCTGCCGGAGCACCGGCACAGCCGGACGGCTGCGCGCCGCCCCCAGGAAATGCGGACGCATCAATCGACTCCCCATAAGTCGTTACGTGCCCGAGGGCACAGGATTCGCGCAGAGTACCGACTGTCCCGGCACTCTGGTGGCGGTTCAACGAATCCGGCCCGTCCAGGTCACTCAGGACCGGCCTCGGGGTCGACCACCGCCGAACCGACCGCGCGCACCGTCGGCTGCTCGGGCGCGCCGGGGAGGTGGAGCGGCAGGTCGACCGGCGCGACCAGCTCGACGACCAGCCGGTCGCCGTCGACCCGCACCGTCGCGTGCAGCCCGGGGTGGTCGGCCGCGGCACCGCTGTCGCGCAGGTAGGAGCGGACCGCGGCCTCGGCCTCGGCGTGCGAGATCGCCAGGTCGCCGGCGGCCAGCCCGCCGCCGTACGCGTCCGCGCCCTGCGCCCCGAGGTCGGCGCCCTGCAGCGCGGCACCGTCGGCCAGCGCGTCGAGGCGCTGGCGGGCGAGGTAGGCGGCACTCGCATCGACCACGACCGCCACGAGCAGCAGCACGATCGCGGCGAAGGCGAGGACGAGCGGCGTGGAGCTGCCGCGCTGGCCCCGGCTCATTGCTCGGCGACCTCCAGGTAGCGGCCGATCGGGACCGTCTCCCGGGCATCGAGCGCGAACCTCGGGCGACCGAGGCCGAACACGTCGGGGAGCAGCGGCAGGTCGACGGCCGAGGAGACGCGCACGGTGATGACGGAGGTACCGGTGTGGCAGGCGTGGGGGTACGGCGAGCAGCTCACCGTGACGTCGAGGGGCACGTCGCGCAGCCCCTGGTCGGCGAGCGCCTGCTCCGCGACCGCGCGCGCCCGCTGCTCGCCGGCCGCGTCGTTGGGCGCCAGCGCGTACGCCCGGGCCGCCGCACGGGCGGCACCGCTGACCCCGAACGAGCCACGCTGCACCTCGAACACCGAGAGCACCACCCACAGCAGCGGCAGCAGGAGCAGCAGGCCGAGCCACACCATCTCGACCAGCCCGCTCCCCCGCTCGTCCGCTCCGCCGCCCCTCATCGGGGGTCCTCCTCGATCGCCCGGCCGGTCACGGTCATCCCGACCGCCGGCCCGCCGATCCCGAGCGCGGGCACCTCGGCGTGCACCACGATCTCGATGCCGGGGGCGCCGTCGACCAGGACCCGGTGCACCTCGACGTCCTCGGCGTACCGCCCCGCCAGGGCATCCGCGATCTGGGCCCGGGTCCGCGCCACCCCGTCCCCGGGCTCGCGGTCGGCGGTCGCCGCGAGCCGCGCACCCTCGGACGCGGCCGCCGCGAGGGTCGCGCGGACGTGCAGCACGAGCGCGACCTGGATCAGGCCGAGCACGAGCGGGACCAGGAGCAGCGAGACCAGGGTGAAGTCGACCAGCGCCGAGCCTCGCTCGGTGTGCTCCGACCGCCCGCGCCTGCTCACCGCACCGAGTTGAGCGCCGACTGCAGGATCCCGACCAGCTGGGGCTGGGCGATGCCCCACAGGGCGACGCCGATGGAGATGGTCATGATCGTGATCAGCACCCAGCCCGGCACGTCGCCTCGCTGGTCGTGATGCCTCTTCTGCACGGTGATTCCTTCCCGAGATTGCCGATTCAGTAGCTGAGGGACAGGCCGATCAGGCCGGGCCAGAACGCGAAGAGGACGGTGGTGGGAAGCACCAGGAACACAACGGGCACCATCATCGCGATCTCCTTGCGGGACGCCTGCTCGATCAGCTCGCGGCGGCCGGCCTCGCGGACGTCGGCGGCCTGCGCGTGGAGTACGTCGGCCAGCGGCGTGCCGCGCTCGATCGCGACAGCGACACCATGGGCGAAGCGCGCGACGACGGACAGGCCGGTGGTCGCAGCCAGGCGGTCGAAGGCGTCGGCGACGGGCTCGCCGGTGCGGATCCGGGCGAGCAGGTCGCCGAGCTCGCGCGACAGCTCACCGCCGCTGCGCCGGACGACCCGGTCGAGCGCACCCACGGGGCTCTCCCCGGCAGCGACGCTCAACGCCAGCAGCTCGGCGACCGTCGGGAACTCCGCGAGCATCAGCGCCTCCCGCTTGCGCACCTGGCTGCTCAGCCGGTTGTCGCGCAGCAGCACGCCGCAGGCGAACGCTCCGACGCAGGCCAGCAGCAGCGGGAGCGGGGCGCCGGGACGGGTCCAGGTGCGGAGCACCCCGTACGCCGCGGCCACCGCGAACCCGACCAGCCCCCACTGCACCTGCTGCACGCGGAACTCGTGGAGCGTGAGCGCCGAGCCGGACCGGGCCAGCCGGCGCCGGACGGAGGGGGCGCCACCGACCACGCGCTCGACGGCGTCGGCGGCGCGGCGCAGCAGCGGGCCGAGCAGCAGCGCGAGGGTTGTGGGCGCACCGGACGGGGCCGTCGTACGACGGGTGGGGGTGAGATCGCGGACGTAGGGCAGCACGCGGTCCTCGAGCCGCGGGCGGCGGATCGCGACTGCGCGGGAGACGACGAGGGCGAGGCCGAGGGCGGCGGTGAGGCCGAGCAGGGCACCGGTGACCGCGGGGCTCACCGCAGGATCCGCCGCTCGGCGGGGAGGCGGCCCAGCCGCATCATCAGCCGGTACGCGAGAACGCAGGTGGCGGCGCCGACCGCGAGGACGAGCGCGCCGGCCGCCGACTGGTACCGCTCGACCACCGTGGGCTGGGTCGACATCACCAGCAGCACGATCCACGGCGCGGCGACCGCGACCCGGGCGCCGTTGACCGCCCAGGACTGGCGGGCCTCGAGCTCGGCGCGGGTGCGCAGGTCGTCGCGCAGGTAGCCGGACAGGTTGCGCAGCAGCCGGCCGAGCTCGCCACCACCGACCTCGCGGGCGATCCGCAGACCCTCGACGACGCGGTCGCCGACCGGGTCGGCGAGCCGGTCCTTGAGCCGGTCGAGGCAGTCGCCGAACCGGCCCGAGACCTGGTAGTCGAGCGCGAACGCGTCGAACGCCGGACGCAGCGCGTCGGGCCCACGGACGGCGAGCGCGGCGACCGCGTCGGGCAACGACATCCCCGCACGTACGGCGGATGCGAGGTCGTCGACCGCCTCCGGCCAGACCTGTGCGAACTCACGCCGGCGGCGTCGTACGCGACCGGCGACGACGGCCCACGGCAGGTACGCCGCCCCCGCGCCCAGGACCACGGCGATCGGCACGGTGCGGGTGAGACCGAGGACGACGACGAAGCCGCCGACGCCCGTGCCGACGGACAGCAGGGCCAACGAGCGCGGCGCGACCTCGCGCAGCCCGGCCTCGGCCAGCAGCCGCCGCGCGCGACCGTCGGACCGGGTCGCACGCTCCGCGCGCGGCCAGCGGAACGCGGCCCACACCAGCAGGCAGCCGAGCCCGAACCCCAGCCCGACCAGCGCACCCACGACTCAGCCCGCCTCTCGGTCCGCCTCGTGGAGCAGCCCCACGACGTCGATCCCGATCCGCTCGAACTGCTCGAGCCGCGGCGGAAGGCCGATCCCGCGGCGCAGCGCCCCGTCGCGCCAGTCGAACACCGACTCGGTCTCGATCACGTCGCCCTCCATCCGGCCCGGGACGGCGACGATCTCGGTGACCCGGCGGGCGCCGTACGGGTCGAGAGCGACGTGGACGACGAGATCGACCGAGGCCGCGACGGTCGGGACCACGAAGCGAGCGGAGATGTTCTCTCCTGCCAGGAGCGGCAGGGTGCAGGCCTTGGTCAGCGCCTCACGGGCGCTGTTGGCGTGCAGCGTGCACATGCCGGGAAGGCCTGCGTTGAGCGCGAGCAGCAGGTCGAGGCACTCCTCGGACCGCACCTCCCCCACGATCAGGCGACTCGGTCGCATCCGCAGCGACTCCTTGACCAGGTCGCGCAGCCGCACCTCGCCGGTGCCCTCGAGGCCCTCCTGCCGGGTCTGCATCGCCACCCAGTCCGGGTGCGGGAACCGGATCTCGAAGACCTCCTCGGCCGAGACCACTCGCTCCCCACCGGGGATCGCGGCGGCGAGACAGTTCAACATGGTGGTCTTGCCCGCCTGGGTTCCTCCGGTGACGAGGATGTTGAGGCCGGCCCGGACCGAGGCCTCCAGGAAGCGCGCGGCCTGGGGCGTCAGGGTCCCGAGCTGGACCAGCTCGTCGAGCCGGGTCGCGCGCACGACGAACTTCCTGATGTTGACCGCCGAGAAGCCCCGCGAGATGCCCTGCAGCACGACGTGCAGCCGGTGTCCGGCCGGGAGCATCGCGTCGACGAAGGGCCGGCTGAGGTCGATCCGCCGCCCGGTCGACTTCAACATGCGCTCGACCAGCTCGGCCACCTGCGCCTCGGTCAGCACCAGGTTGGTCAGCTCGTGCCGGCCGTGACGCGCGACGAACACCCGGTCCGGACTGTTGATCCAGACCTCCTCGACCGTCGGGTCCTCGAGGAACGGCTGCAGCGGACCGAAGCCCGCCACCCGGGCCACCAGCTCGGCCACGAGCGCGGCCGGGTCGGCCACCGGCGCCACCACGCCCGTCAGGCTGCGCTCGTCGTGATCGCGCACCAGCCCGGTCGCGAGGCGGCGTACGGCGGCCACCTCGCGCTGCGGGTCGATCCCGTCACGGCGTACGGCGGCGCGCAGGTCCTCGTCGAGGCGCGCCACGACGTCGTCCGACGCCGGCGCGACCACGACGGGTGGCTGCAGCAGGGCCATGGCGACTCCCCCGAGATAGGACTGCTTCTGGCTGGCAGCACCGTAAGCCACCAGCGTCCCATCGGGAAGGGGTCACCAGCCCCGCTGTGGATATCAGCCGGTCAGCGCGCCTCGCGTCGCGCCGCCTGCCGCCGCAGCTCGGCCTTCGCAAGGGCGTTCTTGTGGACCTCGTCGGGGCCGTCGGCGAAGCGCAGGGTGCGGATGCCGGCGTACATGTTGGCCAGCGGGAAGTCCTGCGAGAGGCCGCCGGCGCCGTGGACCTGGATCGCCTTGTCGAGGATCCACTGGACCGTCTCGGGGGTCGCGATCTTGATCGCCTGGATCTCGGTGTGGGCACCCTTGTTGCCGACGGTGTCCATCAGCCACGCGGTCTTGAGGACCAGCAGCCGCAGCTGCTCGAGCTTGACCCGCGACTCCGCGATCCACCCACGGATCACGCCCTGGTCGGCGATCGGGCGACCGAACGCGACCCGCGACTCCGCACGCTCGCACATCAGCTCGATGGCACGCTCGGCGATGCCGATCGAGCGCATGCAGTGGTGGATCCGGCCCGGGCCGAGGCGGGCCTGGGCGATGCCGAAGCCGCCGCCCTCCTCGCCGATCAGGTTCGAGACGGGCACCCGGACGTCGGTGAAGCGGAGCTCGGCGTGGCCGCCGTGCTCGTGGTCGTCGTAGCCCATGACGTGCATGCCGCGGACGACCTCGAGGCCGGGGGTGTCACGCTCGACCAGGATCATCGACTGCTGGCGGTGCCGGTCGGCGGTGGGGTCGGTCTTGCCCATGACGATGAAGATCTTGCAGTTGGGGTTCATCGCGCCGGTGATCCACCACTTGCGGCCGTTCAGCACGTAGGAGTCGCCGTCGCGCACGATCGACAGCCCGATGTTGGTGGCGTCGGAGGACGCGACGTCGGGCTCGGTCATCGCGAACGCGGAGCGGATCTCGGCGTTCAGCAGCGGCTCGAGCCACCGCTTCTTCTGCTCGGGGGTGCCGAAGAGATGGAGCACCTCCATGTTGCCGGTGTCCGGCGCGGCGCAGTTCATGGCGGCCGGGGCGAGGTGGCCGCTGCGGCCGGAGATCTCGGCCAGGGCGGCGTACTGGAGGTTGGTGAGGCCGGCGCCCTCGACGCCGGCGTGCTCGCCGGGCAGGAAGAGGTTCCACAGGCCGCGCTTGCGGGCCTCGGCACGCAGCTCCTGGACGATCGGGGTGGAGTCCCAGGCCCACGGGTCGTCGAGCTCGGCGAGCTGCTCCTCGAAGACCGCCTCGGCGGGGTACACGACCTCGTCCATGAAGGCGAGCATCGTGGCCCGCAGCTCCTCGGTGCGGGCGTCGAATCCGAAGTCCATCAGTTCTCCTTCATTGCGGTGAGGCCGGCGTCGAGCAGGGGGTGGATCGCGGCGCCGATGTCGTCGAACCCCTCGCCGACGGTCTGCCCGGCGAGGAAGCGGTAGTGGATGCCTTCGAGGATGGCAGCGAGCTTGAAGGCGGCCAGGCCGAGGTACCAGCCGAAGTCGGACAGGTCGCGGTCGCTGGCGGCGGCGTACCGCGCGACGATCGCGTCCTCGGACAGGAAGCCCGGCACGGTCGAGGCGTCGGCGACCGCCTCGCCGATCGTCTCGGCGAGCCGGTGGTAGGTCAGCATCAGCGCGAGGTCGGTGAGCGGGTCACCGAGGGTCGCCATCTCCCAGTCCAGCACGGCGGTCGCCCGGTCGGTCCCGTCGGCGGTGTCGACCAGCACGTTGTCGAGCCGGTAGTCGCCGTGCACGATGCCGGTCGCGGAGTCGGCCGGCACCGACGCCGCGAGCCGGCGGTGCAGCTCGTCGGCGGCCGGCAGGTCGCGGGTGTGGGAGGCGTCGAGTTGCTTCCTCCAGCGCGCGACCTGGCGGCCGAGGAAGCCCTCGGGCCGGCCGAAGTCGCCGAGCCCGACAGCCTCCGGAGACACGGCGTGAAGGGCGGCGAGGATGTCGACGAGGTCCTCGGAGATCGCGCGGGTGCGCTCGGCTCCCAGCTCTGCGAGCGCCGATGCCCGGCGGTACGGCGTACCGGTGCACCGCTCCATCACGTAGAAGTCCGCCCCGACGACCGCGTGGTCCGAGCAGAACGCGTCGGTGCGCGGGACCGGGACAGCAGTCGACTGCAGCGCCGACATCACGCGGTACTCGCGGCCCATGTCGTGGGCGGTCGCGAGCACGTGGCCGAGCGGCGGACGCCGCACGATCCACTCCGAGGTGCCGTCGGAGACCACGAAGGTCAGGTTGGACTTGCCGCCGGCGATCAGCTCGGCGCTCAGCGACGAGCCGGCGCCGGGGACGGCGGTCGCCAGCCAGGTGCCGAGCGCGTCGAGGTCGAGGCCCGGCGGGTTCACTCGACTCCCCCGGTCAGCGTGACGCCGCCGTCGACGACCACGGTCTGGCCGGTCAGCCAGGCGGCGTCGGACGAGAGCAGGAAGGCGACGACGCTGCCGATGTCCTCGGGCTCCCCGAGCCGCTTGAGCGGGTACTGCGCGGCGACGTCGTCCTCGCGGCCCTCGTAGAGCGCGGTCGCGAACTTCGTCTTCACGACGGCGGGCGCGACGGCGTTGACGCGGATGCCGGGGCCGAGCTCGACGGCCAGCAGCTCAGTCATCGAGATGAGCATGGCCTTGCTGGCGCCGTACATCCCGATGCCGGGAGCGGGCTTCACACCGGAGACCGACGAGACGTTGACGACGGCGCCGCCGTGCTCCTTCATCCAGGCCTGGTGGACGCGCTGGGTCCAGGCGAGGGTGGCGAGGCAGTTGACCTCGACGATCTTGCGGGCGGCGTCGAGGTCGAGCTCGATCATCGGGCCGTACGCCGGGTTGATGCCGGTGTTGTTGACGAGGAGGTCGGCGCTGCCGAAGGTCTCGATCGCCTGGCGTACGACGTCCGCCTGGTGCTCCGCGTCGTCGGCCTTGCCCGCGACACCGAGCGCCTTCGACGGCCCGCCGAGCGCGACCACGGCCTCGTCCAGGGCCTCCTTGCCGCGACCGGTGATGACGACGCGCGCACCCTCGGCGACCAGCCGCTCGGCGATCGCGAGGCCGATCCCCCGGCTCGCTCCGGTGACGATCGCGGTCTTGCCCTCGAACCTGGTGCTCACGTGCCTGCCTCGTCGTGTCGATGGAGGTTACTAAGCGCTTGCTTAGCGTGTAGCCTGAGTCTGCCCGGGCCGACCGGGACCCGTCAAGACCCCCGCCAGACCCCCGGAGTGACGATGACCACCACCCCCTCCCGCGCCGAGGCCACCCGCGCCCGGCTGCTCGAGGCGGCCGTCACCGCGTTCTCCGAGAAGGGCTTCCACGGCACGACGACGCGCGACATCGCGGGTGCGGCCGGGATGAGTCCGGCCGCGGTCTACGTGCACCACAAGTCCAAGGAGGAGCTGCTCTTCCTCATCTCCTGCCAGGGCCACCAGCAGGCGCTCGACGTGGTCCGCGAGGCCCGCGCGTCCACGCCGGACCCGGTGGCCCAGGTCGAGAGAGTGGGGCGGGCCTTCGCGGCGTACCACGCCCACCACCACACGGTGGCGCGGATCCTCAACTACGAGCTCGCCGCGCTCAGCGACGAGCACCGCACCGTCGTCGACGAGCTGCGCACGAGCATCGACCGCGAGCTGCGCGACCTGGTCCGCGAGGGCGTGGCGGCCGGCGTGTTCGACACCTCCGACCCCGCCCTGGCCGCGACCGCACTGGCGTCGCTGAGCATCGACATCGCCCGCTGGTACCGCGAGGACGGCGAGTGGACGCCCGACCAGATCGGCGACTACTACTCCGACCTCGCGCTGCGCCTGGTCGGCGCGGACTCCAGGTCGAGCGGTACGACGCCCGTGGCGAAGCCCGGCGCGTCGAGCAGCCGGCCCACCAGCTTGTAGGGCCGCATCACCACGCTCCGGTCGGCCATGGCGCTCGCAGGCGCCGGCGAGCACTCGTCTCGCTCGACCAGGTCATCGCCACCCTGCGCGAGACCGGCGCCGACATGGCCACCACGTACAAGGAGACCTCGCTCGGCGGCCTCGCCGTCAACGTGATCGAGTGCCGAGGCCGCCGATGTCGGTCAACCGGCCCGCAGCCGGCGGGGGTCGGTGCCACCGGTCAGCACCGCGGTCCCTGCATCCACCAGGGCACCGGCCTCTGCGCTCCACACCGCCTCGGCGTACCGGAGAGCCGCACTGTGGCGGCGGTACTCCAGGATCGTCTCGGTCGCCGGTTCGATGCCGGCGGCGAGCTGCCGTCCCAGGTCCGCGGCCGCCCCGTTGGCCTTCTCCAGCGCACGCTGCAGTCCCAGCGTGGCACGGTCGTACGCGTCGTCCCCCCGCATGTCGCTCCCCTCGTCGATCAGGCGCACTCCCACTGGCGCCCGAC
This sequence comes from Nocardioides sp. F233, assembly GCF_057813895.1. Lineage (NCBI taxonomy): Bacteria > Bacillati > Actinomycetota > Actinomycetes > Propionibacteriales > Nocardioidaceae > Nocardioides > Nocardioides sp. F233. The sequence goes on along the minus strand of NZ_JBVASH010000002.1, from coordinate 37,510 downwards.
CACGCTAACGACGGCCGATGCGGGGTGCCAGGCAAGTCACCGGCGGTGTTCTCCGATGCGATATCGCTCGCGAGGCGGGTGTGACGAGGGCCACGGGAAGGTCAGCGGGCGACCCGGATCATCTTCTTGTTGACGAACTCGTCGATGCCGAGGGTGCCGAGCTCGCGACCGTAGCCGGACAGCCGCACGCCGCCGAAGGGCAGCTCGACGGCCTCCAGGCCGACCCCGTTGACGAACACCATGCCGACCTCCAGCGCGCTGGCGACACGGTCGGCCTGGGCCGGGTCGGTCGTGTAGACGTACGAGCCGAGGCCGTAGGGGGTGTCGTTGGCGATGCGTACGGCGTCCGCCTCGTCGGCAGCGCGGAAGACCATCGCGACCGGACCGAAGAACTCCTGGTGGTACGCCGGGTTGTCGGGCGCGACATCGGTGAGGACGCCGACCGGGTGGAAGGCGCCGTCGCGCTCGCCCGCGGAGACCAGGGTGGCGCCGGACGAGACCGCCGCGGCGACCTGGCCGGCGAGCTCCTCGGCCGCACCGACCGAGGACAGCGGGGCGCCGCTGCCCGCGGTGGCGATCTTGTCGTTGAGCAGGCCGACGAAGGCGTCGTAGAGCTCGTCGACGACGACGAAGCGCTTGGCGCCGTTGCAGGCCTGGCCGACGTTGCCGGTCCGGGCGGAGAGGGCGTCGTCGACGGCGCCGGAGAGGTCGTCGGTGGAGAGCAGCACGAACGGGTCGGCGCCGCCGAGCTCGAGGACGCACTTCTTGAGGTGGCGCCCGGCGAGCTCGCCGATGATCGAGCCGGCACGCTCGGAGCCGGTCAGCGAGACGCCGTGGATCCGCGGGTCGGCGATGACCTCGGCGATCTGGTCGCTGGTGGCGTAGACGTTGACGTAGGCGCCCTCGGGCAGGCCGGCGTCGACGAAGATCTGCGCCTGGAGCGCGGCCGAGCGCGGGCACTGGGCGGCGTGCTTGAGGACGATGGTGTTGCCGAGCAGCAGGTTGGGCGCCGCGAACCGGGCCACCTGGTAGACCGGGTAGTTCCACGGCATGATCCCGAGCAGCGCGCCGACCGACTGGCGCCGAATGAGGGCGTGGCCGTCACCGCTGAGCAGCTCGATCGGCTGGTCGGCGAGCAGGGTCTCGGCGCGGTCGGCGTAGTACTGGTAGATGTCGGCCGAGAACAGCACCTCACCCTTGGCGGCGCCCAGCGCCTTGCCCATCTCGAGGTTGATCGCCTCGGCGAGCTCGTCGGCCCGCTCGCGGTGCAGCTCGGCGACGCGGGCGATCGCGGCGGCCCGATCGGTGACCGACGTCCCGCGGCCCCAGGTCTCGTGGGCGCCGGCGGCCGCGGCGACCGCGGCGGAGACCTCGGCGTCGGTGGCGGTCGGGAAGGTCTCGAGCACCTCGCCGGTGGCGGGGTTGCGGACGGCGTACTTGCTCATCAGGACTCCTGGGAGAGATCGACGGACACGCGGGGGTCGAGGGCGAGGGTGCCGGGGTCGACGATGCAGGAGCCGCCGTCGACGGGCAGCACGACGCCGTTGACGTACGACGCCGCGTCGGACAGCAGCCAGCCGACCGTGGCGGCGATCTCGTCGGGGTGGGCGGCGCGGCGCTGGGGCACGACGGCCGTGGCGAGCCGGTAGGCGTCGTCCCGGGAGATGCCGCGCTCCTTGCCGAGCTCGGTCATCTCCATGTCCCCCATCTCGGTGGCGGTCCAGCCGGGGCAGATCGCGTTGGCGCGCAGCCCGTCACGGCCGTGGTCGACGGCCAGGGACTGGGTGAGGAGCAGCAGGCCGGCCTTGCTGGCGGAGTACGCCGCCATCCCGTCGCTGGCCCGCAGCGCGGCGACCGAGGACACCGCGACGACCGAGCCGCGCGCGGCCAGCAGGTGCGGGAGGGCCGCCCGGACCAGGAGGAAGGGCGAGGTCAGGTTGACCCGGATGGTGTCGTCCCACTGCTCGGGGGTGACCTCGTCGACCCGGCCGACGTGGATGATCCCGTGGTTGATCACGAGCCCGTCGAGCCGGCCGAAGGTGGCGATCGTGTCGTCGACGACGCGGGCGACGCCTGCGGCCTCGCTGACGTCGGCCACGACGACGTGGGCGCCGGTCTCGTCGGCGACCGCACGCAGCGGCGCCTCGCGACGCCCGCAGATGACGACCTGGTCGCCGCCCGCGGCGAGCAGGCGGGTGACGGCGGCGCCGATGCCGGTGCCGCCGCCGGTGACGAGGACGACCTTGCCCGTCACCCTGCTGCCACCTCGTCGAGGAAGTAGTCGACCAGCGCCGCCGCCCGCGCCCGGACGTCCTCGTCGAGGGAGCCGATGTGCTCGAGCAGGAAGTCGGGATCGAGTCCACGCTCCCGGGCAAGCTCGGCGCCGCCGTCCTCGATCCAGCCGCGGACGCTCTCGGCGTCGACCTCGGGGTGGAACTGCACGGCGAGGTTGCGGCGCAGCACGAACGCCTGGGGAGCCGCGGCGTTGGCGCCGACGACGGTCGCGCCCGCCGGCGGCACGAACTTGTCGTAGTGCCACTGCGTCCAGACCCCGGCGACGGCGGGCACGCCTGACACGACGTGCGGGCCGATCTCGGGCGCCGCCGAGGCGACGACCTCGCCGCCGTGTGCCTGGGCGAGCATCTGCCCACCGAAGCAGATCCCGAAGACGGGTACGCCGGACTCGTCAGCCTGGTGCAGCAGCTCGGTCTCGGGCTTCACCCACGACGCGACCGCGTCGCTGTAGGCGCTCCAGCGTGCGCCGAGGACCAGGACGGCGTCGTACGCGCGCGGGTCGGGGAACTCGACGTCGACGCCCGGGTCGTCGAAACGCTCCGGCGGGATGACCTGGATCCGCTCGACGTCGTACCCACGCTGGACGAAGCGCTCCTCGATGCCCCCGGCCGACAGGTAGTCGTGCCCGATCAGCAGCAGCCGCTTGCCCGCGGTGACCGTGTCCGTCATCAGCCCATCGCCTCCGCCCGCTTCATGACGTCCTTGCAGAACGCCTCCATCTCCCGCTTGTCGTCGATGTACATCGACGGCTTGATGCAGATGGTCGTGAAGCCCTGCTCGAGCTGCTCGGGGATCGAGTCCATCGACTCGCCGAGGTCGGCGAGCGAGTGGTCGTCCGGGAAGGAGTAGCGCACGCCGCCGACCATCTCCAGCTCGGCCATGTCGCGACCGGCCTCGGCCATCGCGTCGCGGATGACCTGCAGGTCCTCGGCGGTCGGGCGACCGAACGGGTGGAAGCCGTGGCCGTACTTCACGATCCGCTCGACGACCGCGCCGTGCGCCTTCTGCCCGCCGAACCACATCCGCGGACCCTCGGGCCGGAACGCCTTCGGCTCGAGGTAGATGTCCTCGAAGTCGAAGTAGTGGCCGTGGTGGGTGGCCGGCGACTGCTCGAAGACCAGCTTCATCACCTCGAGCTGCTCGCTGAGGATCTTGCCGCGCTCACGGAACGGCACGCCCATCGCGGCGTACTCGTCCTTGCTCCAGCTCACATTGGGCTGGACGACGAGGCGGCCCTCCGAGATCAGGTCGAGTGTGCCGAGCTCGCGGGCGAGCAGCAGCGGGTGGCGCAGCGGCGCGAGGACGGCGGCGCCCACCAGGCGGATCCGCTCGGTGACGCTGGCGATCGCGGAGAACAGCATGAGCGAGTTCGGCCACGGCATCAGCGGGTCCTGGTTGCCGGGCGCCGCGTAGTCACGCGGGTTGCCCATCACGCCCTTGTCGCTGGCGTCGGGACCGAGGACGACGTGCTCGGAGATCATCACCGAGTCGAAGCCGGTGTCCTCGGCGATCCGGGACCAGGTGACGAGGTCGTTGAGGTTGCGACCGTCGGTCAGGGTCCAGTTCTCGCTGAGGATCATCAGCATGCGGGGTGCGGGCACGGCAGCGTCCTTCGGTGCTTCGGCTCGGGTGGATCAGTGGGTGTTGGACAGGTCGGGCTTGCGGATGCCGCGGAACTCCCAGTCGCCACCCTTGGCGGTCGAGAGGACCTCCTCGCTCTCGGTCGGCTGCGCACCGACGTCGCTGCGGATCGGGGTCGGGCCCTCGACGATGTGGTTGCGCAGCGTGCCGAGGCCCTCGACCTCGACCTCGACGACATCACCGGGGTAGACGGTGCGCGAGATGGCCGGCGTACCGGACATCAGGATGTCGCCCGGCTGCAGCGTGATCGTGCGCGCGATGTCGGCGACGAGGTAGTGCATGTCCCACTTCATCTCGTTGGTGTTGCCGTCCTGGCGCACCTCACCGTTGACGATCGTGCGGATCCGCTTGTCGTGGAAGTCCCAGCCCTCGACGATGCCCGGGCCGACCGGGCACAGCGTGTCGGCACCCTTGACGCGCAGCATCGAGCCGGAGTCGGTGTCGCGGAAGTCGTGCAGGCCGTAGTCGTTGCCGATGGAGTAGCCGCGGATGTAGTCGCCGGCCTCCTCGGGCGAGATGTTGCGCGCGGTCCTGCCGATCACGATGGCGATCTCGCCCTCGTAGTTGAGCCACTTGCAGCCCTGCGGACGGACCACCGCGGACTCGTGCGCGTTGAGCGCGGAGACCGGCTTGTGGAAGTACGTCGGGGCGGGCGGCAGCTTGGTCATCATCTCCTCGACGCGCGAGGAGTAGTTGAGGTGGACGCAGACGATCTTGCTCGGCGTCACCGGCGGCAGGTGGGTGGCGTCGGCGATGGCGACGGTGCGGCCGTCACCGGCGACGAGGGTCTCGCCCTCACGGCGTACGTCGACGGCGTTGCCGTCGAGCAGGATCCGGCGGTACTCGGTGGTCATCTCAGTGGTTCCTCTCGGTCGGCTCAGCCGGCGGCCGGTACGTCGGCACCGGAGCCGCTCATCTGGCGGACGTAGCTGGGGTCGGTCGGGGTGGTACGGGCGGCGGGGAAGCCACCCTCGGGACGGTCGAACCAGAGGTGTACCTGGCCGGTGCCGATGGAGTTCTCGTACTCGCCGTACTGGCGGCCGGGAGCGGTGCAGTCGCCCTCGCCGAGGGCGCCCATCATCATCAGGTAGTGCTGGAAGCGGGCCTCGGGCTTGAACTTGTAGAACGCGTCCATCGTGTCGAGCACGCGGGCGTGGTCGCCGTTCTTGAACCAGTCGATCCGCTCGGCGTCGGCGGCCGCGGCCTCCGGGGTGAAGATGTGCTCGACACCCGAGGCCTCGTGGTCGCGCAGCTGGCGCAGGCCCCAGAAGGTGTGCGACATGGCGCCGGACGCGATGAGCAGGACCTTGCGGTCGGACTCGGCGATCGCCGCACCGAGGGCCCGGCCCAGGCGCAGTGCGTCCTCGCCGTCGGCGGTCTGGCACACGCCGATCGAGATCCACTTCTTGTCGGGCAGGCCCTGACCGAGGTACTCCCACACGTTGGTCGTGGCGTAGAAGATCGGCAGGGAGTCGTCGTCGATGGCGGTGATCCACGTCGAGTTCTCCGGCGCCTTGCTCGCGATCAGGCGGGCGAGCTCGGGGTCGCCGGCGAAGTCGTAGGGCCGCTGGCTCATGCCGCGCGGCAGCTCCTCGGAGGTGAACAACCCGGATCGTCGGGCCTGTCCGGTGACGACCCACTCGACCGTGGTCGCCCAGTGGGAGTCGAGGAGCACGACGGTGTCGTAGTCGAGGGTGTCGAAGACCTCGCGGCGCAGCTGCTGCAGGCCGGAGACCAGCGTGGTGTCCTCGCCGTTGTTGAGCTCGCGCCGGATCGCCTCCGGCAGCACGATCGTGGGGACGTGCGCGATCAGTCCCGCGCCGACGACCTCACCCATCGGTCCCACCTCCCTCTCCGGTGCCCGCGTCCGCCCAGCCGGTCGGCGAGAAGACGCTGTTCTTGATGTCGGTGTAGAAATCGAACGACCAGATGCCGCCCTCGCGGCCGATGCCGGACTTGCCGTTGCCGCCGAAGGGAGCGTTGAGGTCGCGCACGAAGAAGCAGTTGACCCAGACCGTGCCGGCGTCGAGAGCCGCGGAGACCCGCTCCGCCCGGTCCCGGTTGCCGGTCACGATCGTGGCGGCGAGCCCGAAGGGGGTGTCGTTGGCCATCGTGACGGCCTCCTCCTCGGTCTCGAAGGTGCTGATCGTGACGACCGGCCCGAAGACCTCCTCGGTCATGATCTCGGAGTCCTTCTTGGCACCGGCGAGGATCGTCGGGCGGAAGTAGAGACCGCCCAGCTCCTCGTTGGGGCCTCCGCCGAGCAGCGGCTCGGCGCCGTCGGCGAGCGCCCGCTCGACGAAGCCGGAGATCTGCTCGAAGTGACGCCGCGAGATCAGCGCGGAGACGTCGGTGCCCTCGTCGCGGGGGTCGCCCTGGTTGAGCTTGGCGGCGCCCTCGACGACCCGGCGGGTGAACTCCTCGGCCAGCGACGAGTGCACGTACATCCGGGCCGCCTTGAGGCAGACCTGGCCGGCGTTGTCGAACTGCTCGACGGCGATCTCGACCGCGAGGTCGAGGTCGGCGTCCTCGAAGACGAGGAGCGGCGACTTGCCGCCGAGCTCGTAGGACAGCGGCACGATGTTGGTGGCCGCGGCCTTGGCGATCACGCCGGCGGTCGGGACCGAGCCGGTGAACGCGAGCCGGTTGATGCCCGGGTGCGCGGTCAGCGGAGCGCCCGCCTCGGCGCCGGTGCCCTGGACGACGTTGAACACACCGGCGGGCACGCCGGCCTCGTGCATGATGTCGGCCAGCAGGCTCGCGGTGAGCGGCGCCCACTCCGGCGGCTTCACGACGATCGTGTTGCCGGCGGCCATGGCCGGGCCGATCCGCCAGCTGGCGAGCATCAGCGGCGCGTTCCACGGCGTGATGATCGCGACGACACCGGCGGGGTCGTAGGTGACCCGCTCGCGGTGGCCGCGGCCCGGGACCTCCATGTCGGGGTGACCGAGCTGGTGCTCGGCGTAGTCCGCGAAGGCCCGGAAGTTCATCGCGACCCGCGGCATCACGCCGCGCCGGTGGCTGCGGATCAGGGAGCCGTTGTCGCGGGTCTCGACCCGGGACAGGTCCTCGACCCGCGCCTCGATCCCCTCGGCGACGCGACGCAGGATCGCGCTGCGCTCGGCGACGGACAGGGCCGCCCACGCCGGGAACGCCGCGCGTGCGGCGGCGACGGCTGCGTCGACCTCGGTCGACGTACCGGCGGCGACCTCGGCGATCGGCTGCTCGTCGATCGGCGAGATGTCGGTGAAGGTGGACGCGGAGGCGACGCGCTCGCCGCCGATCCAGTGGCGGGTGTCGACCTGGACGCCGTCGACGTCGACCAGGAACTCGGCTGCCCCGGTCATCGCGCCGACTCCCAACCGTTGTCGCCGGCCGTGGCCAGCGTCCTGCCGCCGTCCCAGACGACGCCGACCTGGCGGTAGTAGCCGCCGATGATCTCCTGCACCTCGAGGCGGTGCAGCTCCTCGGTCGGGGACTCGAACAGCTCGAGCTCGACGTCGCCGGAGTACGCCGGGCCGGCCTCGAAGGAGCTGGAGCCCGAGGCGATGAGCTCGGCGTACGCGTCCGGGCTGCCCTTGGCGATGCCCGGGTAGACGCGGTGGTGGGCCATCGGGTGGCCGTTGACGAAGCCGTTGGTGGGCGACTCGTCGGTGAGGGTCAGCACGGTCTGCGCGAGGCGTCGGTCACCCGCGGCGAGGGTGGCGCCGAAGACGCCGCCCGGGGCGACCTGCGGGGCCGCGTGGGCGAAGGGGTGCGGCCGGGTCTGCCACATCGAGCCGAGCTTCTTGGGGTAGCCCTGGTGCATGCCGCGGCCGATCGCGAAGTCCTTGTCGACCCAGATGTAGACGCAGCGGGAGTAGGTCACGCCCTCGTAGGCGCAGCGGACGACGACGAACGCCTCCTTGTACTGCGAGCGGACCGGGTCCAGCAGCTCCTCGCGGGTGCCGGAGCAGGACTGCCAGTCGGCCCAGATCAGCGCGACGGCGCCCGGGTCCTCCGGCGCGAGCTCGAGCGGGGCGGGCAGCAGCTCGGCGACGCGAGCCGGGTCCGTGCGGTACTCCACCGTCAGCAGGTCGCCGGAGTAGTACCACGGCGGCGACGGGATCAGCGATGACTGGCCGGTCGCGGTGCGGGGGAAGAAGAACCCCTTCATGTCGTTCATCGGGCCTCAGCTCCGGTCGAGGATGTGCGGGTCGTTCGGATCCGTACGATAGCCATCCCGGAGGCGAAAGACCACCCTTGCGCCAGAGATTTTCGGGGGATATTGTTCGGATCCAAACGATCTACCTGAACGGATGGAGATTCGCCGTGGACAAGCCGCCGTACGTCCCGCTGGACCAGGTCGACCTGGTCGACCTCGACCGCTTCGCCGGGCCTGAGGCCTGGGGCATGCTCGACACCCTCCGCACGGAGGCGCCGGTCTTCTGGCAGCGTGAGACCGACGGCGGCCACGGTTTCTGGGCGGTCACCAAGCACGCCGACATCTGCGAGGTCGACAAGGACCCCGAGACCTTCACCTCCACCAACTTCGTCAACCTCGAGGAGGTCGAGCCGGAGCTGCAGGAGGCCCGCCGCTCCATCCTCGAGATGGACGGCCTGCGCCACCGCGCCCTGCGCAAGCTCATCTCGCGCGAGTTCAGCCGCCCCAACCTGATGAGGAACTACGAGGAGCTGCTGCGCGACATCACGCGCACCACGGTCGACGCCGCGCTCGCCAAGGGCGAGTTCGACTTCGTCGCGGACGTCAGCGCCGACTTCCCGATCCAGGTGCTGGCCCGGCTGCTCGACGTACCCCAGGAGAAGACCGGCCAGCTCATCGACTGGGGCAACGAGATCATCGGCTTCTCGGACCCCGAGCACGCCAAGATCCTGATCTCCGACGCGGAGAGCGAGCAGTACAAGCACCTGCCGTTCCGCTCCCCCGTCTCGCAGGAGGTCTTCGACTACGGTCGCGAGCTCGCCGCCGACCGCAAGGGCGGCGAGGGCACCGACCTGGTCAGCCAGCTGGTCAACAAGATCCCCGAGGACGGCGAGGCCATGACGGCCTCCGAGTACGACTCGTACTTCCTGCTCCTCGTCGTCGCCGGCAACGAGACCACCCGCCACACGATCACCCACTCGATGCTCGCCCTCATCGAGCACCCCGAGCAGCTCGCCAAGCTCCAGGCCGACCCGTCGCTCATCCCCGACGCCGTCGAGGAGTTCCTGCGCTGGGCCTCCCCCGTCTACCACTTCCGTCGTACCGCCACCCGCGACGTCGAGATCGGCGGCCAGCCGATCAAGGAGGGCGACAAGGTCGTCATGTGGTTCGCCTCCGGCAACCGCGACGAGGACGTCTTCGAGAACCCCTACGACTTCGACGTCACCCGCAAGAACATCGACCACGTCACCTTCGGCAAGGGCAGCCCGCACCTGTGCATGGGCAACAACCTGGCCCGCATGGAGATCCGGCTGATGTTCGAGGAGCTGATCCCCCGGCTCGCCTCGATCGAGCTGAACGGCGACGTCCGCCGGGTCCGCAGCAACTTCGTCAACGGCATCAAGACGCTCCCGGTCAAGGTCACCACCAAGGACTGAGGACTTCCCCTTCGGGAGACACCACGAGGCCCCGCCACCCTGATCGGGCGGCGGGGCCTCGCTGCGTCGTACGGGACCATCGGGACCGCCCCCGGCTTGTAACTAAGTGTTACGTCACGATTTTCGGTGCAACAGCACCCGGGTAGTAGCAACAACACCCGGGCAGTAGCCAGAACGCCCGGGTAGATGCCCGCGACGGCGTCGTACCCATCGCGATCCATCTACCCGGGCGCTCTGACCACTACCTCGGTGCTGTTGCACCACAAATCGTGACGTAACACTTAGTTACAAGAGGCGCGGCGCCGACCTCAGCCCTCGTCGGCCACCAACCGCCGCAGGATCTTGCGCACCTGGAGCGCGGCCAGGTCGGCGGCGACGTTGACGTCCTCGCCGTACCCGTCGCGGTCGATGACCTGCTGCATGGTCTCGAGGATCTCGCGGACCTTGAGGTAGTACGACTCGAAGATCGGCCGCAGCATGTCGGAGGCCTCGGCCCCGGGCGCGAAGTTGCGGCTGACCCGCCACAGGTGGCGGGTGTGGCGCTCGTCGACGGGGGTGACGGCGTGGGTGAACCGGAAGGTCTGGGTGCCACCCTCCTCGACCGGCACCAGCACGTCCCAGCGGTCGGCCCACAGGCCGGGGGCGAGGAAGGCGCCCTCCTCACGCTGCGGGTACGACGCCGTGGCGGACGCGCCGGAGATCTTGGCCTGCCACTCGGGCAGGGGCGCGGCGGGCCAGTCCCGGTGGAAGTGGACCGTGGTCTCGGTGAGCTCCACCTCGAGGGCGGGGGCGACACCGGTCAGCACCGGGGGCGAGATGACCGGGTCGACGACGGCGACGTGGGTGATGTCGGCGAAGTTGTCGTGGAGCAGGCCGACGCCGGCGGCGGTCTCCCACGCGCCGCCGAAGGTGTCCCACCCGGCATCGGTCAGCCAGGGCGTGGAGACGGGAGGACGCAGCGCCGCCAGGGACGGCTCGCCGAGCCAGACCCAGACCAGGTCGCCCTCCTCCACCACCGGGTACGACGGCACCCGGGCGCCGTAGGGCACCTGGGCCTGGGAGGGCACGCGGACGCAGGCGCCGGTGCGGTCGTAGGCGAAGCCGGAGTACCCGGACACGATCGTGTCGCCGTCGACGTGGCCGAGGCTGAGCGGGTACGGGCGGTGGGCGTCGCGGTCGCCGAGGGCGACCACGGAGCCGTCGTCGGCTCGGTACAGGACGACGGGCGTACCGAGGGCGCGCGCGCCGAGCGGGGTCGAGCCGACCTCGGCGGACGCGGCGAGGGCGTACCAGGCGTTGCGCGGGTAGCCGGTGCTGCGGTCTCTCATCTCAGGCTCTCTCAGAGGTCCAGGGTCAGGGTCTCGCCGCGGCAGCGGGAGACGCAGATCATCATGAACTCGTTGGACTCCTTCTCCTCCTCGTTCAGGATGGAGTCGCGGTGCTCGACGTCGCCCTCGACCACCTCGGTCTCGCAGGTGCCGCACACGCCCTCGAGACAGGACCCGACGACGCTGACACCGGCCTCCCGACAGACCTCGAAGATCGACTTGTCCGCGGGCACCTCGAGGGTGAGGCCGGAGCGCTGGAGGACCAGCTCGAAGGCCGAGTCCTGCTCGTCGGAGGCGGGTGCCTTGGCCGAGAACCGCTCCAGGTGGAGGCTGCCGGCCGGCCAGGAGGCGGTGCACCGCTCCTCGACCGCGTCGAGCAGCCCGGTCGGGCCGCAGGTGTAGACCAGCGTGCCCTCCTGCGAGGACCCGAGCAGCGCGTCGAGGTCGGGGAAGCCGGCCTCGTCCTGGGGGAGCAGGGTCACCTTGTCGCCGTACGCCGCCAGCTCGTCGACGAACGCCATCGACGAGCGTGAGCGGCCGCCGTAGACCAGCCGCCAGTCGGCCCCCGAGGCCTCGGCCTCGGCGATCATCGGCAGCATCGGCGTGATGCCGATGCCGCCGGCGATGAACAGGTAGCGCGGCGAGGCGACCATCGGGAAGTGGTTGCGCGGGCCGCGCACCCGGACGGTGGCGCCCTCGCGCAGCTCGGCGTGCACGGCCTTCGAGCCGCCCCGGCTGTCGGGGGCACGGAGCACGCCGACTCGGTACTGACCGGTGTCGGCGGGACTGCCGCACAGCGAGTACTGGCGCACCAGGTCCTCCCCCAGCACCAGGTCGATGTGGGCGCCGGGCGTCCACGGCGGCAGTGCCGTGCCGTCCTCGGCGGCCAGCGTCAGCGTCACCACGTCGGTGGCGGCCTCGACGGCGGCGACCACCTTCAGGTCCGCCTCGAACTCCCGCACGATCGGTTGCGTCGTCACGAGCTTGTCTCCCCTCTCGCCGTCCACCTCACAGGTGGTAGGCGTACTCCCGGAACTCCCAGTCGGTCACCCAGCTGTTGAACCGCTCGAGCTCGTTGCGCTTGTAGGCCACGAACGTCTCCACGAACGTCGGGCCGAGGATGTCGGCCAGGTCCTTGTCCTCCTCGAGCGCGTCGATCGCGGTGGCGAGGCCGGACGGCAGCCGGTCGGCCTTGGTCGGGTCGTAGCCGTAGCCCTCCAGCTTGGCCGGCGGCGTCATCCCGTCGCGGATGCCGAGGTACGCCGCCGCGAGCAGGCTCGCGATGGCGAGGTACGGGTTCGCGGAGGCGTCGCCGAGGCGCAGCTCCATCCGCGAGGCGCGGCCGCGCTCGGGCGGGATCCGGACCATCGCGCTGCGGTTGTCGAGGCCCCAGTCGATCAGCCACGGTGCGAGCGTGTCGGGCCCGAACCGCTTGTAGGAGTTGACCGTCGGGTTGTGCAGGGCGGCCAGTGCCGGGGCGTGGGCGAGCACGCCGGCGATCGCCGCGCGACCGATCTCGGACAGCCCGTCCTCGCCGTTGGGGTCGTCGAAGAGCGGCTTGCCCTCGCCGTCGACCGTGCTGAAGTGGATGTGGAAGCCGGAGCCACCCTCGTCGTTGAACGGCTTGGCCATGAAGGTGGCCATCTTGCCGCGGCGGCGCGAGATCTCCTGGACGGCCGACTTGAACCGGAACGCCCGGTCGGCGGCGTCGAGCGCGTCGGAGTGCCACAGGTTGATCTCGAACTGGCCACCCGAGAACTCGTGGTTGGCGGCGACCACGTCGAGGCCGTACGCCGCGAGGTCGCGCAGCGAGGCGAGCAGGGTGTTCTCGGGGTCGCCCTTGAGGCCGGCCACGTAGACGTTGCCGGCGGCGTCGCCGTACCGGCGCCAGCCGTTGGGCTTGGTCGCGTCCTCCTCGAGGACGTAGAACTCGAGCTCGGGGCCGACCACCGGCTGCATGCCGAGCTCGGCGAACCGGTCGACGACCCGCTTGAGCACCTGGCGCGGGCTCTCCTCGGACGGCGAGCCGTCCGGGTTGTAGATGTCGCCGATGACGTGCGCGACACCCGGCTCCCACGGCACCGGGCGCGCCGTGGCGAGGTCCGGCACGACCACGATGTCGGGCAGGCCCGCCGACAGGCCGCCGGCGATGTCGATGACATCACCCATCGGCGAGGTGGCGTAGACCGAGCGGCAGAAGGCGACGCCGTCGCCCACGGTCCGGTCGAACCGGCTGGCCAGGATGTCCCGGCCACGCTCGGTGCCGATCAGGTCGCTGTAGCCGATGCGGACGACGTCGATCCCGTCCTCGGCGAACTGCTGGGCAGCCACGCGCAGGGCGTTCTCGTCGATGTGCTCCACGATCAGTCTCCGTTCGTCTTTTCTCTGTGCTCCATCATCAGCCGGCGGCCGGCTTGGTGGCGAGGTGGTCGTCGAAGCGCTCGAGGTCGCTCGACAGGGCGTCGTAGACCGACGTCCGGGCGTTGCGCAGGTAGAGGGCGTAGGCGATGCCGCCGACGAGGGCCGCGACCAGCAGCCACGGCAGCGAGTTGACCGCCTTGGAGTCGGAGCCGGCGACGATCTCGAAGTGCTTGAAGGCGAGCACGACGGCGAAGCACAGGCCGATGAAGCCGAGCGCCGGCGCGATGAGCGTGGAGCCGATCCGCGGGTCGTTCTTGCGGCGGAAGTGGACCACGATCGACAGGGCGGCGAGCGCCTGCAGCACCAGGATGGCCAAGGTGCCGAAGCCGAGCATGCTCGGGACCACGGTCAGGATCGGGTCGGCGCCGGCGATCGCGAAGATCACCGCGACGGTGACCGCGAAGGCGGCCTGGACCGTGCTGGCGATGTACGGCGCACCGCTCGGGCCGGTCTTCGAGAGCACCTGCGGCAGGATCCGGGCCCGGCCGAGGGAGAAGATGTAGCGGCTCGAGGAGTTGTGGAAGGCGAGCATCGCGGCGAACAGGCTGACCAGCAGAAGCCAGTTCATGACGTCGGTCAGGAAGCCGCCGATGTAGGTGTCGGCGAGGCTGAAGACGAGGTCACCGGTCGGCAGGTGCGCGATCGCGGTGTCCTGGGCCTGCGCGACGCCGGTGGCGCTGACGACGGCCCAGGTGGTGACGCCGAGGATGACGCCGATCAGGGTGATGGCGACGTACGTCGCCCGCGGGACCGTCTTGAGCGGGTTCTTCGCCTCCTCGCTGAACAGCGAGGTGGCCTCGAAGCCGAGGAAGCCGGTGGCGGCGAGCAGCAGGCCGATCGAGAGCGAGCCGGAGGTGATCGAGTCGCCGGAGAACGCCGAGAACGAGTAGCCGTCCTTGAACAGCACCGCGACGTCGAAGACGACCAGGATCGAGGTCTCCAGGACCAGCGAGATGCCGAGGATCTTCGAGCTGAAGTCGACGCCACGCAGCGCCATCAGGTAGCAGACCGCGATCGAGGCCAGGCCCCAGAACAACCAGGGCATGTCGAGGCCGGTCTTGTCGGCGATCACGATCTTCATGAAGAAGCCGCTGGTGCCGATCGTGCCGACGACGAAGAAGTTGTAGCCGAGCATCGCGATGAAGCCGGCGGCGAGGCCGGCCGGACGACCCAGGCCCTTGACGACGAAGGCGTAGAAGCCGCCCGCGTTGACCAGCTCGCTCGACATCTTGCCGTAGCCGATCGCGAAGAGCAGGAGGACGACGGCGACGGCGAAGAACGCGAACGGCGTTCCGCCTCCGTTGCCGAGGGCGATCGCCAGCGAGGCGACGACCACCATTCCGGTCAGCGGTGCGACCGCCGCCAGGACCAGGAACACGATCGCCCCGACGCCGAGCGCATTCTTGCGGAGAGTGGTGTTGACGGTGTCCGACATCGGGACTCCTTCGCTGTTCGCGCGGCCGGGGCCGGCGGTCACCGGCCTCTTTCGCCGGATCGTTCGGATCCGTACGATAGCCGCAATGTGACCCACGGCACCAGACCCCCGGAGGAGGTTTTCCGAAGAATGTTTGCTTCCAAACGACCTCGGTCGACCGAGGTCATGGCTACGCTGACCCGCATGCCGGACCGCCACACGCTCGAGGAGACCGAGCGCGCGATGAAGGACCACGTGGGAGCCCTCCCCCTGGACTTCGCCGCCGCGAACGCCCTGTCGAACCTGTTCCGTGCCGCCAACGCGGTGCGCAGCGAGCTGACGAACCGGGTGCTGCGCCAGCACGACATGACCTGGACCGGGTTCGTCGTGCTCTGGGTCGTGTGGATCTGGGACGGCATGGAGACCCGCCACGTCGCCGAGTCGGCCGACATCTCCAAGGCGACCCTGACCGGCGTCGTGAAGACGCTCGAGGCGCGCGGCCTGATCGCGCGCGAGGGCGACGACAACGACCGGCGCCTGGTCCGCCTGCGGCTGACCCCCGAGGGGATCAGCCTGATGGAGCAGCTCTACCCCGAGTTCAACGCGGTCGAGTCGGAGATCATCAGCCAGCTCTCCGAGCGCAAGGTCACCACCTTCACCAAGACCCTGCGCGACGTCGTCAACGCCGTCGAGGGATCTGAGTTCGTCGAGTAGGAGCGAGCGCCAGCGAGTGACGTATCGAGACGTTGCCAGGACGTCTCGATACGCCCGCTCGTTCCTCGCGGGCTACTCGACGAGCTTGGGTGGGCTACTCGACGAGCTCGAGGCGCGCCCGGTCCCGGGCGGCGTCGACCAGCGCGCGGAACAGCCCGGCCTGGGCCGGGTCGGTCGCGGCGGTGTCCTCGGGATGCCACTGCACGCCGAGGTACCAGCCCTGGGCGCCGGCGAGCTCCACGGCCTCGATGACACCGTCGGCGGACTCGGCGACGGCCCGCAGGCCCTCCCCGGGACGCCCGATGCCCTGGTGGTGGAAGCAGGAGATGCTCGGCGTCGTACCGACGATGCCGGCGAGCACCGAGTCGGCCGCCACAGCGATCTCGTGGACCACGTGGCGGTGCGTCCGCTCTCCCAGGTCCTGGATCAGGTCGCCACCCAGCGCCACGTTGACGACCTGGTTGCCGCGGCAGATGGCGAGCAGCGGGAGACCGGCGCCGAGGGCGTGACGGGCGACCGCGAGGTCGAACGCGTCCTGCTCCTCGTCGACGTCGTACTCCGTCGCGTGCGCCTCCTGGCCTGCCCACCGGGCGGCCAGGTCGCCGCCGCCGGGCAGCAGCACGCCGTCGGCGTACCAGAGCCGGGCAGCGACCTCGGCGTCGTCGACGTCGGCGCCCGGCGCGACCGGGTGCACGACGAGCGGCTCGCCGCCGGCGGCGTACACGGCCTCGGCGAGAGCTCGGGCGGTGACGTCGGCGCGGTAGCGCAGCGCCGACGCGGACTCCGAGAACCGCGCCGGGATGGCGATCAGGGGCCGGCGGCTCATGGCGCGACCAGGGAGGGCAGGTGGTCCTCGACGAAGCGCGTCTCGCGCTCCCAGGCAGCGGCGAGCTCGATGACGCCCGCGTCGTCGTGGTTGCGGCCGATGACCTGCAGGCCGACCGGGAGCCCCGAGGAGCCGAAGCCCGCCGGCATGGCCAGCGTCGGGGCGCCGAGGAGCGTGCCGATCGCGGTGACCTCCATCCAGCGGTGGTAGCTGGACATCGGGACCCCGTTGATCTCGGCAGGCCAGTGCACCTCGTTGCCGGCGCTGTCGACGTTGTCGAAGGGCATCACCTGCGCGGTGGGCAGCAGGACGAAGTCGTACTTCTCGAACAGCAGCCGGAAGGACTGGTACAGCGCGGTGCGCTTGACCGACATGTTCCACGCCTGCTGCGCCGTGATCGGGCCCGAGCCGTCGATGCCGTGGAGCATCCCCTCGACCTCGTACAGCGTCTCCGGCTTGAGGTAGGGCTTCCAGGCCGGGTTGTTGTAGACGGGGAAGTTGAGGTTGCCGCTGATCCAGTGCCGGAACACCAGCCAGGTCGGCCACAGGTCGGCGTTGGTGAACGTGCCACCGACCTGGTTGAGGTTGTCGATCTTGTCGACCGTCGCACCGAGGGCACGCATCTTGTCGATCGCGGCGCCGGTGACCTCGAGGACCTCGGGCTGGGTCGGCAGGTAGCCGCCGAGGTCGGCCAGCCACGCGATCTTCTTGCCGCGCAGCGAGGTCCGCCGGACCTTGGTGAACACCTCGGGATCCTCGTCGATCGTCAGCGGCACGCGGACGTCGTACCCGGCCATGGTGGACAGCAGGAGCGACAGGTCGAGGGCGTTGCGGGCGATCGGCCCGGTGACGCCGCCGTGCTGGACGAACTGCTCGCCGCCCAGCTCGGGGACCCGGCCGAACGAGGGCCGCAGGCCGAGCACGTTGTTCCACCCCGGCGGGTTGCGCAGCGAGCCGAAGAAGTCGCTGCCATCGGCGACGGGCAGCATCCGCAGTGCGAGCGCGACGGCGGCGCCACCGCTGCTGCCGCCGGCCGACTTCGTCGGGTCGTAGGCGTTGCCGGTGGTGCCGTAGACCTTGTTGTAGGTGTGCGAGCCCAGGCCCAGCTCGGGCAGGTTCGTCTTGCCGATGAAGATCGCGCCGGCGGCGCGGATCCGCTCGACGAGCAGGGCGTCGGAGGTGGCGGGGGCGACCGGCACGCCGGGCTGCCCGAAGAACCCGACGCTGGTCGGGATGCCCTTGACGTTCCACTGGTCCTTGACCGCCTGCGGGAAGCCGTGCATCCAGCCCTGGTAGGTGCCGGCGGCGAGCAGCTGGTCCTTCTGCGCCGCCTCGGCCAGCAGCTCGGCCCGCGGCCGCCGGGCGACGATCGCGTTGACCTGCGGGTTGAGCTCGTCGATCTGGTCGAGGTACGCCGTCATCACCTCGACACAGCTCACCTTGCGCTGCCGGATCGCGACGGCGAGCTCCGCCGCCGACCACCACACGATGCGGCGCAGGTCCGTAGGTCGCTTCACGACGGGCCAGGACACGTCCGGAGCGGCCTCGGCAGCGGAGGTGAGCGCGCCCAGCGCCACTCCTGCAACGGTGGCACCGGCAACGACGGAACGGCGGGAGATGGCGCTCACGGGCTCTTCCTTTCGACCCTTCACCAGAGATCGTTTTGATACGAACGATCTTGTTCGGGTCCGAACGTAAGATGATGGCAGTCACCTTCGCAAGCCCCTTCCCGCCCTTCGGACCACTCGTCCGGGGCCCTTGCCAGCCCTCCCCCGGATCTCTACCGTGAGGGTCCGAAGCAACCTGTCCGTCACCGTGGGGGGAGCATGGACGCACCCGCCGGGGCGAACGCCCCGCACCCCGTCTCGGACCGCCTGATCGACCTGCTCGGCGACCTGGCCGCCTTGGCCACCCCCGACGAGGCGACCACGGCCGCGCCCCACCTGCTCGAGCGGCTCGCCGACGACCTAGGCGCCGCCGCCTGCCAGCTCGACACGGCCCTCACCGACGCCGACGACCCGCAAGCGCCGTCCTTCCAGACCGTTGCGAGCGTGGGCTACTCCCCCGAGGTCTCCCAGCACCTGTGCGCCGACCTGGCGCCGTCCCCACACGGCCGGCGCGTGCTCGCCGCGACCGGCGGGCTGCGGATCGACGAGGACGACCCCTACGACTTCCGCCGCTCCGCGCACTACCTCGACGTCCTCCACCCGGCGGGGTACGACGACGGCATCTCGCTCGCGCTGCGCGACTCCAGCGCCCACCTGGTCGGGCTCTTGCACCTGTCCGCCCGCAGCACCCGCGACTTCGCCCCCGAGCTCACCGGCGCGCTGCCCCCACTCGGGCGGGCCTTCGCCCGACTGACCACCGTCGCCACCTGCTCGACGCCCGACGTCACCCTGCCGCGGGAGTACGCCGTCGTCCGGCTCGACGCCGCCGGCCGGGCCACGCCCGTCGTCGGCCGCGCCCCGCTGCACGCCGCGCTCGACGCCGACCTGCTCGGCATCATCCGCTCCATCCTCGGCACCGGGACCCGGTTCGCCACCTTCCTGCACCAGCAGGCGGGCCGGCTGATCGAGGTCCGGGTGCACTGCCCGTCCGGCCGCGCCGCGATGCGCCAGCCGTGCACGGTGGCCACCCGGCCCGCCGCCTCCACGCTCGGCCTGACCCTGCGCCAGCTCGAGGTGCTCACCGCCGTCGCCACGGGCGCCGGCAACCGCGAGATCGCCGACGAGCTGTGCCTGACCCAGCGCACCGTCGCTGCCCACGTCGAGGCGATCCTGGCGCGACTGGACAGCCCGTCCCGGGCGGGTGCGGCCGCGAAGGCGACCGCCGCCGGCGTGCTGCTGCCGTCCGCCGACCCGGCGTCGGTGCGGTCGCTGGCCCGGGTGCTGCAGCAGCCCGTCGGCTGATCCCGAGGTCGTTCGGGTCCGAAGACTGGCATTTCTGCCAATGACCCGCGTCACACCGCGGTCCCACGATTGCGGGACCGCGCCGGAACCACCGGCGCCGTACCCCCGGGAGGCGCGATGGCGACCGGCTACCTGTACCACGAGCTCTTCGGCTGGCACGACACCGGAACCAACGCCGGGCTCTTCCCCGCCGACCACCGCGCGGGCATCCAGCCGTTCCAGCACTTCGAGAACGCCGAGACCAAGCGCCGCATCCACGAGCTGGTCGTCGTGTCCGGTGCCATCGACCAGCTCACCCGCCTCGAGCCGCGCAAGGCGACCGACGAGGAGATCCTCGCGGTCCACACCGAGGAGCACCTGGCGCGGATCAAGGCCGAGAGCGAGCAGCCCAAGGGCGGCGACTCCGGCGACGGGCTGAGCCCGTTCGGGCCGGGCGGCATCGAGATCGGCCGGCTCGCGGCCGGCGGCATGATCGAGGCGACCACGGCGGTCGTCGAGGGCCGGGTCGACAACGCGTACGCGCTGGTCCGGCCGCCGGGTCACCACGCCGAGCCCGAGACCGGCCGCGGCTTCTGCATGTTCGCCAACCTCGCGATCGCGGCCCGTGCGGTGCGTCGTACCCACGGCGTCGAGCGGATCGCGGTCCTCGACTGGGACGTCCACCACGGCAACGGCACCCAGAAGGTCTTCTGGGAGGACCCGAACACGCTGACCATCTCGCTGCACCAGGACCGGGTGTTCCCGCCCGACTCCGGGTTCGTCACCGAGCGCGGGGAGGGCGCCGGCTTCGGGTACGCCGTCAACGTGCCGCTCCCGCCGGGCACGGGGGGCGGCGGCTACCTGTCCGCGATCGACCGGGTCGTGGCGCCCGCGATCGACCGGTTCCGCCCGGACCTGATCCTGGTCGCCAGCGGCTTCGACGCCAACGCCACCGACCCGCTCTCGCGCCAGGCGCTGACCAGCAGCGACTACCGGGCCATGACCGAGCGGCTGCTCGAGCTGGCCGCCACGCACTGCGACGGCCGACTCGCGATGAGCCACGAGGGTGGCTACAACCCGGTCTACGTGCCGTTCTGCGGCCTGGCCGTGATCGAGGCGCTGGCCGGCGTGACCGAGCCGCTGACCGACCCCTACGAGCCGATCTTCGGCGGGATGGCCGGCCTGGAGCTGCAGCCGCACCAGAGCGCCGTCCTCGACCAGGTCGTGCCCTTCCTCGACGACATCCACGCCGGCACCCGCGCCGGGTCGTGACCCCTCCTCCTCCCGATCGGAGCACCACCATGAACGCAGTCGTGAAGAAGTCCGTCGACCGTCGTGCCTTCCTCGCCTGGACCGGCGGCATCGGGGCCGCCGTCCTGGCCTCCGCGTGCAGCGCGCCGTCCAGCACCAAGGCCTCCGGCGACAAGGTGGCGAAGTCCAGCAAGGACGTCGACACCGTCGCCTGGGACTACCCGTTCACCTTCCTGCCCGTCTACGCCGGCGTCGCGAAGTTCGCCAAGGACCGCGCGAAGGAGAAGGGCGTCTCGCTCGAGCAGACCAACGACAACGGCAAGCCGGACGTCCAGGCGTCCAACCTGGACACGCTGATCGCCAAGAAGGTCCCCGCGATCGTGTCCTTCCCGATGGTCTTCGAGGCCCTCGAGACGCAGGCGGCCAAGGCGCTGTCGGCCGGCATCATCTGGGTGACGTACGGCGGCACGCTGAAGAACCAGAGCGCCTCGATCACCTTCAGCTTCGAGGAGGGCGGCCGCAAGCTCGGCGAGGACGCCGCGACCTGGGCCAAGGAGAACCTCGGCGGCAAGGGCAAGGTGGCCTTCCTCGTCGACGACACCATCCAGCTCGGCATCGAGCGCACCAAGGGCATGATCGACGCCTTCACGAAGGCCGCACCGGACATGGAGGTCGTCGGTCGTGAGCAGGCGATCGACCCCGACACCGCGCTGACCAAGACCAAGGCGATCCTCGCCAAGCACCCCGACGTCAACGTCATCCTCGGCATCACCGACGGCGCGGCCTTCGGCGGCTACAAGGCGCTCGTCGAGTCGGGTCGCTCGGAGACCGACGCGAAGACGTACGTCGGCGGCCAGGACGGCGACCTCGGCTCGCTCGAGCTGATCAAGAAGGGCACCTTCTACCGGGCCTCGGCGGCCCTGCAGCTGCGCGACATCGGCAACGCGGTCATCGACGTGCCGCTCGCGGTCGCCGACGGCAAGAGCGACGCCGAGGCCAGCACCGACGTACCGATCACGCTGGTCAAGCAGGGCGACGCGCTGCTCGACGAGATCATCTCGCAGTACGGCTGATCGCGATGGCACTGCGGGTCACCGGGCTCCGGAAGTCCTTCGGCGGCGTGCACGCCCTGCAGGGCGTGGACCTCACCATCGAGGCAGGTGAGGTCCACGCGCTGCTCGGCCACAACGGCGCGGGCAAGTCCACGCTGATCAAGGCGCTGGGTGGGGCATTCCACCCCGACGGCGGCACCATCGAGGTGGGCGGTCGCAGCTATGCGGGCCTCACCCCGCGGCAGTCGATCGACGCCGGTATCGCGATCATCTTCCAGCACCTCAGCCTGGTCGACTCGCTCTCGGTCGTGGACAACATCTTCCTCGGCCAGGAGCACCGTCGCCTGGGCATCGTGGACCGTCGGGCCCAGCGGGAGGCGGCGCAGCAGCTGCTCGACCGGCTCGGGGCGACGTCCTCGATCGACAGCCGGGTCGGCGACCTGCCCATGGGCCAGAAGCAGCTGGTCGAGATCGCCAAGGCGCTCTCACGCAACCCGGTCGTGCTGGTCCTCGACGAGCCGACCGCGGCCCTGTCCTCGCACGAGATCGGCGCGTTGGAGCGCACCGTGCGCTCGCTCCAGGAGCAGGGCCTGGCGATCTGCTACGTCACCCACCTGCTCGGCGAGGTCGAGCGGCTCGCCGACCGGATGACGGTGCTTCGCGACGGCCAGGTGCACGTCGCGACGTCGCTGGAGGGCAAGACCCGTCGCGACATCATCGAGGCGATCGCCGAGCCGCCGACCGACCTGCCGCCGGCCAGCCCCGTGCACGACGCCGATCCCCCGCAGCTGCTGGTCCGCGGCCTCACCGGCCCCGGCATCGGCCCGGTCGACCTCGAGGTCCGGCCCGGCGAGATCGTCGGCCTCTACGGCCTGATCGGCTCGGGCCGCACCCGCACGCTGGAGATGATCTTCGGCCGGCGGGCCCGGCAGGGCTCGATCACCGTGGGCGGCCGGGAGGTACGGCGAGCGACGCCCCGTGCTGCGCTCGCCGCCGGTCTCGCGCTCGTCCCCGGCGACCGCGGCCGCCAGGGCCTGTTCGCGTCACTGAGCGCGCTCGACAACGCGCTGCTCCCGGCGCAGGGCGTGCTGTCCCGGTTCGGGCTGCGCAGCAGGAGGGCCGAGGCCGAGGCCTTCGAGCGGCTCGCCGCCTCGCTGGCCGTGCACCCGGCGACCCCGAACGCACCGGCCCGCGCATTCTCGGGCGGCAACCAGCAGAAGCTGCTCCTCGGCCGTTGGATCAACGGCATCCTGCCGACCACCGTGCTGCTGCTCGACGAGCCGACCCAGGGCGTCGACGTACGCGCCCGCCACGAAATCTACAAGGTGGTGCGCACGATCGCCTCGGAGCGTCGTACGGCGGTCCTGTTCGCGTCCACCGACCCCGAGGAGATCGTCGCCCTCGCCGACCGCGCACTGGTCATGCACGAAGGACGGGTCATCGGCGAGCTGGCCGGCGACGCCCTCGACGAGGACGCCCTCCTGCACGCGGTCCACCAGTCCGACTCCGACCTCCAGGAGCACCTGTCATGAACTCCCTCAACCTCCGCCAGCTCGCGCGGTACCCGCTGATCCCGGTCATCGTCCTGATGGCGATCGGCTTCGAGCTGTCCACCGGCAGCTTCGTCGGCAGCCAGAACCTGCTGGGCATCGCGACCGACAGCGCCACCCTCGCGATCGTCGCGGTGCCCTCCGCACTGCTGGTGATCAGCGGCTACCTCGACCTGTCGGTCGGCTCGACGTACGCGCTCGGCGCGGTCGCCGCCGGATGGCTGGCGTCCGAGCACGCCGGCAGCCTGCTCACCTGCGTGCTGCTCTCGCTGCTCGCCGGGCTCGCGGTCGGCGCGGTCAACGGGTTCCTGTGCTGCGTGGTCGGCCTGTCGCCGTTCATCGTCACGCTCGGCACGCTGACCGCCGTCCGCGGCCTCGCCCAGCAGTTCGCGCCGCTCCCCCTGACCAGCTTCGGCGACTCCTTCGCCTGGCTCGGCGGGGCCAAGGTCGCCGGGCTGCCCTCGCCCGTCGTGATCGCGCTCATCGTCGTACTCGTCGCCGGGGCGGTCCTCGCGTTGACGCCCGTCGGGCGGCACATCTACGCGATCGGGGTCTCCCGCGAGGCGGCGTACCTCTCCGGCGTGCGGGTCCGCACCGTGCCCTTCGCCCTGTTCCTCGCCACCGGCGCCAGCGCGGCACTGGCCGGCGCGATCAAGGCGTCGGTACTCGGCGCCGTGCAGTCGGGGACGGCGGGCACCGGCTTCGAGCTCGCCGTGCTGACCGCCGTCCTGGTCGGCGGCGTCGCCCTGACCGGCGGCTCCGGGACCCTCTTCGGCGTGGTGCTCGGTGTCGCGTTCCTCGGGATCCTGCAGAACGGGCTGACCCTGGTCGGCGTGCCGACCTTCTGGCAGCAGGTCGCCCAGGGCCTCGCGCTCGTCGTCGCCGCCGGGCTGGCCTACCTCGCGCCGCGGCTCGAGGCGCTGGCCGCGGTCCGGCCCCAGGCGAGCAGGGTCAGGGCGAGCGCCGCCGAGAGCAGCCCGAAGTCGCGCAGCGCGACGTCGTCGTAGTCGCCCGTGCTGACCAGGTCGACGATGATGCCGGCCAGCCAGAGCGCGACCAGCGGGCCGCCGTACCGCGGGGCGAGGTAGCGCTCCCAGTCGGTCAGGACGTTCGCGAACTTGTCCAGGCCGAAGGCGATCGGCGCGATGGTGAACACCGTGCGCAGGAGCAGGAAGGCTCCCTCGGGGCCGACCAGGTTCGTCCGGTCGGTGGGGGTGGTGGTGCCGGTGGTCATGGTGACTCCTCGTCTCTAAAACGGAACTTCTTCCAATTTAGAACCCCGAGAACCCTCTTGTGTCAAGCGAACTCTGTTTTAGAATCTCCACGTGGACGTTGACACGCTGGGCCCCGGCGCCGCTGCCATCGGCGTGCTCGCCGACCCGACCCGGCGCGCGCTCTACGAGTACGTCGCTGCCCAGCACGATGCCGTCGGCCGCGACGCGACCGCCGCGGCACTGGGGATCGCCAAGCACACGGTGAGCTTCCACCTCGACCGGCTCGCCGAGGAGGGGCTGCTGGAGGTGGAGTTCCGCCGGCTCAGCGGTCGCAGTGGGCCCGGCGCCGGCCGGCCGAGCAAGCTGTACCGGCGCTCGGCGCGCGAGTTCGCGGTCACCCTGCCGCCCCGGCGCTACGACCTGGTCGGCGACATCCTCGCCGCTGCGGTCGGCCGTGCCGGCGCCGGCGAGGACCTCGACGACGCCCTCGTGGCCTCGGCGCACGCCGAGGGGCAGTCCGTCGGCGGCGAGGCCGCAGGGGTGGCCGCTCCTCCGGGACTGCCCGACCTGACCGACCTGGCCGCGGTGCTGGCCGGGCAGGGCTACGAGCCCGCCGTCTCCCCGGACGCGGTCTCCCTGGCGAACTGCCCGTTCGACGCCCTCGCCCAGAAGCACACCGCCCTCGTCTGCGGACTCAACCGTTCCTTCGTCCAGGGCGTGGCCGACGGCCTCGGCTGCGCCGGCGTCACCGCGCACCTCGAGCCCGACCCCGGGCACTGCTGCGTGACCGTGCGGACCGATGGACACGCGCCCGCGAGCGGAGAATGATCGCGGCGTGGCCATGTTCGAGGTGGCGGACGCCTACATCAGCTTCATGGGGAGGTTCTCCACTCCCCTCGCTCCACTGTTCGCCGACGTGGGCCTGGCCGGTGTCGGTCCGTCCGCGGCCGTCCTCGACGTCGGGTGCGGTCCGGGGATGCTGACCGCCGAGCTGGTACGCCGCCAGGGTGCGGCGCGCGTCGCCGCCGTCGACCCCGTCGCCACCTTCGTGACCGCCGCAGCTGCCGCCCACCCGGGTGCCGTCGTACGCCAGGCGTCGGCGGAGTCGCTCCCGTTCCCCGGCGAGTCCTTCGACGCGACCCTCGCCCAGCTCGTCGTGCACTTCATGACCGACCCGTCCGGCGGCGTCAGCGAGATGCGGCGCGTCACCCGACCCGGCGGCCGGGTGAGCGCGTGCGTGTGGGACCACGGCGGCGGCACCGGCCCGTTGTCGGCCTTCTGGCGCGCGGTCCTCGCCGTCGACCCGACGGTGACCGACGAGTCCTCGCTGCCCGGGTCCAACGCCGGCGACCTGGCTGCCCTGCTGCTCGCCGCCGGGCTGCACGAGGTCACCGAGGTGCCCCTGACCGTCAGCGTCGACTTCCCCACCTTCGACGACTGGTGGGAGCCCTACACCTTCGGCGTCGGCACCGCCGGCGTCGCCTTCGACGCGCTGGGCGGCCACCAGCAGGAGAGGATGGTCACGCTCCTGCGGGCCGAGCTCGGCGACGGACCGTTCACGATGTCGGCCACCGCATGGGCGGCCACCGGTGTCCGCTGACGGCCGCCTCGCGCTCGACCGCTGGATCCTGTCTGGCGGGCACTGGCAGGTGGTCGGCGAACGGGACGGGCTGGCAACGGTCGCGCTGATGACGTGTGACGGCGGGCAGGAGATGGAGCGGGTCGTCGTACCGGTGGCGGGGTTGCCGGGGCCCTGACCTCCACCCACGGTCAGAACCCGCGAGTTCGCGCCAGCCGGCGCCTGGGGAGCCTTCGATGGACGAAAAGCAGTTCAGCACCACGCTCATTGCGCTGGCCGAGTTGGTCGACGAGAGCACCGTCGAAGCCGTTCGGGAGGAACTCGACGCGGGCGAATGGACCGTCGCTGTCGAATGGCTCGCGGATGCGCTCTTCGAGAACGACGTCTCGCTGACACCCAACCAGGTCACCGCGCTGGTCGCGACGGCGCGAAGGACCGGATCCACGCGCTACGAGGTCCACGAACTCGAATCATTGGCGGGCTCGGCGTAGCGCGACTGGGCAGGGCGGCGCGCGCCGACACGTGATCAGGCGGCGCGTGGTCGTGCTGGTGCGTAGGTGATCCCTGCCTTGCGGTAGTCCTCGCGGGCGTTGCGGGATGGTGGGGTCCACACGGGTTGTCCGGTGTCGTGGTCGATGTGGACGGCCCAGGGGGTCTGGTGGATGAGGACGTGGTGGTGGCGGCAGAGCATGACGAGGTTGTCGAGGCTGGTCGCACCGCCGTCGGCCCAGTGGACGACGTGGTGGGCATCGCACGCGAGTGGCATGCGGGTGCAGCCGGGGAAGGCGCAGTGTCGGTCGCGGATGACGAGGGCGAGCCAGATCGCGGCGGTGACGAGTCGTTGGGTGCGGCCGACGTCGAGGACCTGGCCGTGGGTGCCGAGGACGGTGGGGATAATCTCGGCGTCGCACGCCATCCGTCGGACCGCCGTCGCGGAGAACCGTGCGCCGGTCGGGGTCTGGCCGTTGCGGGCGAGGCCCGCGTCGATCACCTGTTGGCGCAGGGATTCCTGGTCGATGAGCACGATCACGCGGGGCTTGGTGCCGTGGTCGCGGGGCAGCTCGTCGGTCGCGGCGAGCCGATCACACGCGTCGACGAGGGCGTCCCAGAGCCGGGCGCCGGCGTCGCGGGGGTCACGCCCGTCGTGCCCACAGCCGGGGGTGAGGCACGCAGCGGCAGTGGCGACGCCGTCCTCGTCGAACACCGCCTCACCCGGTGCACGGTTCACCCCACCGCAGGCACCGGGTTCGGTGGTGACGGGTGCGGCGAGCGGGTGGAGGGTGGCCTTGATCCTCTCCGCGTCCTCCACGCTCCCGTAGCCCTTGACCCTGACGCCGCCGTGGCCGTCCTCGGCGAAGGAGAGGTGGCGGGCGTGGTGAGCAGCCCGCTCGGCCTTCGCCTTCCCCTTCTCGGCATTGACGAGTGCGGCGTCGGGGTCGAGCTCGCGGACCACGTCGCCGAACGCGTTGTGCAGGTCGGTGGCGTCGTGGCCGTGGGTGTCGACCAGCTCGAGCATCCGTCCGGCTACGGCGGTCCGGAACTCCGCCACCCGGGGCAGCGTGTGGACCTTCGAGGCGATCGCCCGCGCCTGGGGCAGGGTGACTCGCCCGGTCTCGAGGGCGGCCTGGACCTCGGGGAGGTCACGCAGCTGCTCGACGGCACGGACCAGTCCGCCGCCGGCGCCCTTGTGACCACCGGTCAGGTGGGTCAGATAGTCCTTGACCGAGGCCCAACCCAGCTCTCGCAGCGCGTCCGTCGCTTCGAGTCGAGCAACCCCGCGCAACAGTGCCGCATCGAGGAAGGACCGGGCCGCGGCGATCGCCTCCACGCCCGCCACCATCTCGGGGCCGTCGAGCAGACCCCAGTCGGCACCGGCCAGCTCCGCGGCACGCTGCGCCACGGTGGTTGCCGTGTCGAGCGCCCCGAGAGAAGTCATGCGCTCATCCTAATTCGAACACATGTTCGAATCAAGGGGTTGTGTGAGCCACCCTCGAAAAATCCGGCGAATCTCTCGGGCGGATCTCACCGGATTCTCCGCGTCACGCGGGGCCCTGCTGCCGACGAATCTGCACCGACCCCTGAAGTCCTTCGCGCTGCACGTGCGCGCCACCGACCATCGCGCGGCTGACACCTGCGTGCGCCGGCTTCTGGACCGGCTGGGAGCCCGTGCGTTCGATACTGAGTCCGAGAGCGGCATCTTCCAGGCGTAGCCGTCTCACCGCTCATCGACATGTCGAGCGGATCGCGGCAGATCCGCGCTGCCTGCCGCAGATGACAACGGAGGCGCCGAACCCTGACTCCTTCCTATGCTGGCGAGGTGCCGAGCGATGCCGAAGGTGAGGGTTGGCGGATGGTTCGTCCTGCCCAAGGAGACCGCGAGGTGACTTCGATCGATCACCTGATCCCGGATGCGGACTGGTTCTGGGTGACGCTTCAGCGCGAGTGTGTCCCGGGCTGTTGTGGACTCGATGCCTACGACTTCTCGGACGATTCAGTGGCGTGGGCGTGCGGTTGGGGCACGAAGGACCCGGGCGGTGTCATGGGTCGCGATCGCAGCCCAGGTGATGTGCCTGCCCTCGTGGTTCACCTTCGAGAGGCCGCGCGCACCATTCGCAAGATCGATGCCGAAGCGGTTTCCGCGGACCTGTTCAACGACGTCCTGACGCCATCCGCCTACTCCAATCTGCTGGACGACCTTGCCGCGAAGGCAACTCCACCGCGCTAGACGAGGTGCGGGCACCGGCGTGATGGAGCGAATCGCGTCAGACCCATGCCGAGCCCAGCTACCAGATGGTCAGTGCGCTTCGACAGGGAGCAGGTCAATGCGTACCGCGTCGGGGCTGAGGTCGTCCTCCTCGACATCGGAGCCCACGGAGACGACAACCTCGTTCCAGCCCCGATGGGCACCAATCAACTCGTCCCCGTCCGCATCACCGACAGACAGTCGGCCGGAAGGCACATTCAGGTGACCGGCGTAGAGCACCCGACGCGCGTCCTGCGGGCCTGCCTCGGCAAGGAGTCGAACCTCCACCTCGGCTTCAGCGAAATCGATGTCGCCGTCGAACGAATCCACGTCCTGCGCGTGCCGAATCAACACGACGAGTCCACCTGGCGATGCGGATACGGATGACTCGGGGTCCACGTCGGGAACATCGCCAGTCTCGGGATCGATCACAACGACGATGCCCCAGTGGAATGGTCGGCGAATGAACACAGAGGACAGTGGCTGCACGATCGGAAAGGTAGTCACCAGCCGTGACGACCGGGTACCCCTTGTTGTCCGCACAGGAGGCGACCCCGGCGGCATGACTGGGTCTTCAGTCACGGATCGCCGCTCCAGACCCTGGGAGACAGCCGTTGCCCGCGATCCGACAAGACGACGCGTTCCACCCTGAACACGGCATGTGAGTGCCCCCGTCGCTCAGTGCAACTCCGCTTCTCCCTCGCGAAGTTCTGGCTCGCCTTCGGGCCAGCGCCCCGTTTGGTAACGGAAGAACTCGCAGGCTGCTCGTCGCTCGGCGAACTTCGCATTGGTCGGGTTGCCCGCATCGTCCAACTGCAGGTTGTTGGCGAAGATCGCGAACGCAGTTTCAACCGCACTAGCGTCGTCTCCCGAGGACAGGCGATAGTCCGCCACATCCGGATGACCTTGCGGCCTGCCACCGTCGAAGAGCGGATGGCCGATTGATCCTCGCGCGAACCATCCGGCGAACTGTCGCAGCGCGCCTGATGCGCCATGGCTGAGTGCGGTCCGGGGGTCACCATCTCTGCCTCGCGAGGACATGCGTGGATCGTGGCACAGCGAGGTCACGAGAGCGGCTGATCGGTTCTCTTGCAGGTCACCGACATTCAGCTGTTGGCGTGTCGGAGCGGATTGCGGCTTCGCTACTCGAACAAGTCGCGGGTCTCGCGTCCACTGGGGTCAGCGGTCAGGAGATCCTCGTGGAGCATCTCGACTGCACCCGAGTCAGCAAGAGCGGCCATTTCCTCCTCGCCAGTCAGCACGTAGAGCGTATGGAACACCGACTCATAGGCCGCGGCCGTCATGGCCTTCGCGAGGTCGTGTGGGCCTGCGCCAGCATCGATGGCCCGTCGGGCCGCAGGGATCTGGCTGACGTTCTCGGCGTCTATGGAGCGAATCTCTCTCCAGAGCTTGTTGAGGATGCGAGCCCTCGGGTCTTCCGCCATGTCAGCACCGTAGTCAGCAGAGCCCGCCTTGTGGCAGATCCGGAGGTCTCCCCATTGAGCTGCGCCGGACCGGTGCTTGCCAGAACGAGCGACGCCTATCCTCGGGGCATGGATCTCTCGCGTCTCAATGAGCGATGGGCCGAGTGGGCGGTCCACTCCTGGGCTGGAGGTCAACTCGTGTTGATTGCCGACAACGACCTGACCTATCACCACGAGATCGAGGTGCGCTTCGACGACGTGGAGTTCGCCGTCATCGGGGACAGCTTCAGCTGGCCAGTCTTCAGGCCAGTGCTGCTCGAGGAGGAGGCAAGCGCTCGGCCCTACCTGGGTGACCCGGAGAACGTCCGCGTGTGGGCATGGGACGCGGAGGTTGCCGGTGGTCAGAGTTCGATGCTCGTAGCCGCACGTTCCGCGACAGTGATCGAAGAGCACGTGCGTCACGACCGATAGCCCGCAAACGAACAGTCCGGACACCCAGCCATCGCATGCTCGTCAGGAAGCCCTCTCGCCGTCAGCCTCCTCCTCCACCGGGTCCGGCAGCGTCCACCGCTCCCCGCGCCGCGGGTGGATGAACCCGAAGTAGTACGCGACCCCGATCCCGACCGTGACCAGCCCGATCACCAGCTGCGAGGGCGCGTCCCGCCCGACCTCGGCACAGACGTACAGCATTCCCGCGACGAGCAGCACCGGCGGGAGCGGCCACAGCGGCATCCGGTAGCCGCGCGAACCCGCCGCGCCCGGCCGGCGCAACCGCAACGCACACGCACCGACGACGAGGTAGACCAGCGCGACTGAGGCACCGGTGGCGGTGATCAGCCAGGTCAGCGGGATGAAGGCGGCGGTCAGGGCGGAGAGGGCGCCGACGAGGAAGGTGGCGTTGACGGGCGAGCGGAAGCGCGGGTGGATGCGGCCGAGCACGTCGTCAACGGGACCGGGCCAGGAGCGGTCGCGGGCCGAGGCGTAGACGAGGCGGGCGATCTGGATGATGACGGCGATGACGGCGTTCACGATGGCGAGGGCGATGCCGACGCTGACGGCCGTGTTGACGGCGGACCCGCCGCGCTCGAGCAGGAAGTAGTTCATCGGGGCGTCGCTGCCGAGCAGGGCCTCCATGCTCGGGGCGCCGATCACGACGGCGGCGAGCGGGATGATCTCGACGAGCGCGGTCACGACGAGCGAGACCATGATGACCCGGCCGATCGTGCGGTTGGCGTCCTTGGTCTCCTCGACGTAGTAGACCGCGGCGCCGTACCCGTTGAACGCGAACAGCGCGACCGGCAGCAGCGCGATGATCGCTGCGACGCCGACGGTCTCGAGGCCGTGGTCACCGGCGGTCTGGGCGGAGAAGAAGGCGCCCGGGCCCCGCTCGGGGTTGAGGAACCCGAGCACGGTGAGCACGACCAGCGCGAGCAGCTCGGTCGCGAGGAAGACGCCGGTCACCCAGGCGTTGGTGCGGATGTCGAGCGCCGCGACGGCGGTCGTCGCCACGATCACGACGACTCCGACCCAGACCCCGTCCAACGCCGACCAGGCGGCACTGAGGTAGTCGCCGGTGCCGAGCGCGATCACGGCGATGATCAGGATCCCGTTGACCATCGTCAGCACGAAGGTGCCGAACCCGAGGGGACGACCGAGCAGGCGCGCGGCCCAGGTGTACTCCCCGCCGGTGACCGGGTACGTCGCGGACAGCTCGGCGTAGCAGACGCCGACGAGCACGGCAGCCAGCGCAGCGAGCCCCATGGTGAGCACCGAAGCGCCGCCCACGCCCAGCAGGATCGCCGGGACGATGATGAAGACGCTGGACGCCGGCGTCACCGACGACAGCGTGATGAGGATGTTCTCGCGCATCGACAGCGACCGCGCGAGCTCCTGCTCGTAGCGGCCGGTGGACGTGGCCTGGTGCAGCTCGGACATGGCACCCCTTTCTTTGACGTTGAATCAAAGAACTGTTTGGATACCTCTGTCAATAGGCAATCTGTAACCTCTGCATTCCTGACGCAGCGTCAGGAAGAGCAGCGAGGAGGCACGGGGTGGCACGGTTCAAGGACCAGGAGCAGCGGCGCGACCAGATCGTCGCCGCAGCTCTCCAGGTGCTGCGCGAGGTCGGGGCCGCCGGCCTGCGGATCCGCGACGTCGCAGCGCGGGCGGGCGTCTCGACCGGCACCGTGCACTACTACTTCGACGACGTGCAGGGCCTGCTCAACGAGGTCCACTCCCGGGCCCGCAAGCGGTTCTACGACGACCGGCTCTCGCTGGTCACGCAGTACCCCGACGCCCGCGACAAGCTGGTCGCCACGATCCGCGGCGGCCTGCCGTCCTCCCCCGACGACGACCTGGTCGGCGCGCTCTACCAGCTCGACGGCCACCTGCGGCTGCGCGAGGACAACGCCGACCTGTTCGCGGCGCTCTACGACACCCAGGTCGCCATCTACGTCGGCATCCTCGAGGTGGGCGTGGCCCAGGGCCACTTCACCCTCGCCACCGAGGCCACCGACATCGCCCAGAACCTGGTCGCGCTCGAGGACGCGTACGGCGAGCACATCGTCATCGGCATCCGCTCCCTCGACTACGAGCGCACCGTGAGCCTGATCTGCGGGTACGCCCGTCTGGCCACCGGCTGCGCCGACATCCTTCCCGAACGAGAGGTCACCCGTGTCCACTGATCAGCCCCGCGCCCGCGACCTGCTCGCCCTCTCCGGCCGGCCCGGTCCGCACAACGCGATCACCGACGTACCCGGCGTCACCGTCGGCCTCGAGACGCTCATCAGCGGGACCGCCGTCCGCACCGGCGTCACGGCGATCCTGCCGCGCGGGCGCGACGGCGTGGGCGAGCCGTGCGCCGCTGCGTCGTACTCCCTCAACGGCAACGGCGAGCTGACCGGCACCACCTGGATCGAGGAGTCCGGCGCGCTGACCATGCCGGTCCTGATCTCCAACACGCACGCGGTCGGCGCCTGCCACACCGGCACCGTCGAGTGGGTCAACGAGGTCCATCCGCAGCTGGCGGCGCAGTGGCTGCTGCCGGTGTGCGGCGAGACCTGGGACGGCTACCTCAACGACATCAACGGCGGCCACGTCCGCCCCGAGCACGCCCGCGCCGCGCTCGACGCCGCGACCGCCGGTCCGGTGCCCGAGGGCTCGGTCGGCGGCGGCACCGGGATGAACTGCTACGCCTTCAAGGGCGGCACCGGGACCTCGTCGCGCCAGGTCGAGTTCGCGGGTACGACGTACACCGTCGGCGTGCTCCTCCAGGCCAACTTCGGCGACCGCCGGGAGCTGGTCGTGGCCGGGTCGCCGATCGGTCGAGACCTCGGTGCCGACAACCCGATGGAGGACTCCGACTGGTTCGCGCGCGACCTCGGCGTGGCCGCCGGCCAGGGTCGGCTGCCCGGTGGCGCCGGCTCGGTGATCGTCGTGGTCGCCACCGACGCTCCGCTGCTCCCCCACCAGTGCAAGGCACTCGCCCGGCGGGTGCCGCTCGGTCTGGCCCGCACGGGCACCGCCGGCGGGCACTTCTCCGGCGACATCTTCCTGGCCTTCTCGACCGCGCCGGCGCCCGGGCTGCGCAGCCAGATGTACCCACCGCCGACCGAGCTGGCCCAGCAGCAGGTGCTGCCCTGGGGCGCGATCGACCCGTTCTTCACGGCGGTCGTCGAGGCGGTCGAGGAGTCGGTGCTCAACGCGCTGGTGGTCAACCAGGACATGGTCGGGCGCGACGGGCACCGCACGCCCGCACTCCCCCGCGCCGCGCTCGCCGACCTGCCGGCTGCCGTCGCTGGGTAAACCGGCGGCGCCACCACCCGGGGCCGCCTACCCTTGGCGCGTGCCAGACCGTGGGGACGTCGTACCGCTGCGCCTGCTCGGCCCCCTCGAGGTGCTCGACCAGGCGGGCGCGCGCGTCGACATCGGCTCGCCGCGGCACCGCGAGACGCTGGCCGCGCTGGCTGTCGACGCGGGCCGTGTCGTCTCGACCGACACCCTGCTCGACCGGGTCTGGGGCGAGAGCGCGCGGGGCGGCACCCTGGCCAACCTGCAGGCCGTCATCTCCCGGCTCCGCTCGCGGCTGCGCGAGGCGGGGGTGCCGGCCGAGATCGCGACTGTCCCGCCCGGCTACCGGCTCGACCTGCCGGCCGGCGCGATCGACACCGACCGGCTGGCAGCCGGCATCGACGCCGCCCGTACGGCGCTCGCGGCCGACCCGCAGACCGCGCAGGACCACCTGAGCGAGGCACTCGACTGGTGGCGCGGGGAGCCGCTGGCCGACGTACCCCAGCCGTTCGCGCGGACCGAAGCGCTGCGTCTGGAGGGCCTGCGGCTCACCGGCGAGGAGCTGGCCGCCGAGCTCGACCTCACGCTCGGGCGCGCGGGCGCAGCAGTCTCCCGGCTGACCGGGCTGGCGCGGCAGCACCCGCTGCGCGAGTCGGTGCGCGGCCAGCTGATGCGGGCGCTCTACC
Organism: Nocardioides sp. F233; assembly: GCF_057813895.1. Taxonomy (NCBI): domain Bacteria; kingdom Bacillati; phylum Actinomycetota; class Actinomycetes; order Propionibacteriales; family Nocardioidaceae; genus Nocardioides; species Nocardioides sp. F233. The sequence continues at coordinate 3,115 of NZ_JBVASH010000002.1, read as the reverse complement.
TCGCTGGGCGTCAGGCCGACGCGCTGGAGGAGTACGCCGACCTGCGGGCCCAGCTCGTCGAGGAGCTCGGCGTCGATCCCGGCCCCGCGGTGCAGCGGCTGCACCAGCAGATCCTCGAGCAGGACCCCGCGCTGCGGCCCGGCCCGGCCGCCCCTGCGGCACCGGCCGCCCGTCCACACCGGCCGAGCGCCGTACCGTCGACCGACCTGCTCGGACCGCTGATCGGGCGCGAGCGCGACGTCGCCCACCTGGTCGACGTGCTCCGGTCGCCGACGTCGCGGCTGGTGACCGTCACCGGCGTCGGCGGCTGCGGCAAGACCCGGCTGGCCCTGGCGGTCGCCGCGGCAGCCGAGTCCGCCTTCGCCGACGGCGTCAGCCTGGTCCCGCTCGCCCCGCTGCACGACCCGTCCGCGGTGATCCCGGCGATCGCCCGGGCCGTCGGCGTCGCCGAGGGCGGCGACCCGTTCACGGCGCTGCTCGACCTGCTCCGCGACCAGGACCGGCTGCTCCTCCTCGACAACGCCGAGCACCTCCTCGATGCCTGGCCCGAGGTCGCGACGCTCGCGGCGGCCTGCCCGGGGCTGCGGATCCTGGTCACCAGCCGGATCCCGCTGCGCGTGCGGGGCGAGGTGCTCTTCCCGCTGACGCCGCTCGACCTGCCCGCTGCCACCGAGCTGTTCGTGACTCGCGCCGCCGCGACCGGCGCCGTGGGGCTGCTGTCCGCGGACGATGCAGTGGTCGGCCAGCTGTGCCACCGGCTCGCCGGCATCCCGCTCGCGATCGAGCTCGCCGCAGCGCGGGTCCGGTTGCTGTCCCCGGCCGAGATCCTCGCGCGGCTCGACGACGTGATGGCTGCCGAGGGCGCGCGCGACCTGCCGCCCCGCCAGCGCACGATGCGCTCCGCGATCGACTGGAGCTTCGAGCTGCTCTCACCCGTGGAGCAGGCAGCGTTCCCCCGGCTCGCGGTGTTCTGCGGCGGCTTCGGGATCGACGCGGCGGACGCCGTGCTCGCCGACGTGGTGGCCCCTGGCGACGTCCTCGGCCTGCTCGAGTCGCTCGTCGACCAGTCGCTCCTGGTGGTGGGACCCGGCCCGCGGTTCCGGCTGCTGGAGCCGGTCGCGCAGTACGCCGCCACCCGGCTCCCGCCTGCTGCAGAGAAGTCGGCGCGGGACGCCCACCTGCGCTTCTTCGCGGCTCTCGCCTCCGCGCACGAGCCGTCGCTGCGGGGCGAGGGCACGGTCGAGACGCTCGCGGAGATCGAGCGCGAGCACGCCAACCTGGTCGCGGCCGTCGAGTGGTCGCTGGCCTCCGGGCAGGCGGACCTCGGCGGCTGGCTGGGTTGGCACCTGTGGCTGTTCTGGTGGATCCGCGGTGCGCTGCGCGAGGGACGGCGGCTGATGCAGGCGGTGCTCGCCCACGACGTGTCCGACCCGGTACGCGTGCGGGCCGGCTCGGTCGTCGGCGCCCTCGCGTTCGCGCAGGGCGACGACGTCGACGCGGAGGCGGTCTGGACGGCGAGCGCGGACCTCGCGCGTCGTACCGGTGACCTCGAGGGACTCCCCTACGCGTACGGCGGGATCGGGCTGGTCGCGCTCGCCCGCGACGACGCCGACCTCGCCGCCACGGTGATCGAGGAGACGATCGTCCTGTGCGACGAGGCTGGCCTGCACGGCGAGTGGCTCTGGACGCTGTCGCACGTGTGGCTCGGCACCGTCGAGCTGCTGCGCGGCAACCCGGCGGGCGCGGGCAAGCTGGTCGACGAGGCGCTCGCCGCCGCCCGACGCCGCAACGACCCGCTGGCCGTCTACATCGGGCTGTTCACCGCGATCCAGGTCTCGATGGCGCAGGGCGAGCCGGACCGGGCGCGTCACCAGATCGCCGAGGGCGTGCTGCTCAGCCGCGACACCGGCGACCACGCCAACCTGGCGTACCTGCTCGACGCGCTCGCGGTGGTGGAGTCGCTGTCCCCCGGACCTGACGCGGGTGGACTTGCCCGGGTCGGGGTGCTCCGGGGCGCCGCTGCCCAGCTGCGCGCCGGCACCGGCGGCAACGTCTACGGCTACTACCGCCCCGACGAGGCGCTGATCGAGCAGGCCGGCGAGGTCGCCCGGGCGGCCCGCGGTGCGGCGTACGACGCCGATGTCGCCGCTGGTTGGGCGCTCGACGTCGATGCGATGGTGGCGCTGGCGACGCCTAGCTCGGCCTGACCCTGCTGTAGACGTACATGTCCCGCCGCTCGATGCCGATCCGATCCCACGAGCGGAGCAGTCCCTCGCGCTCGTAGCCGCAACGTTCGGCTGCTCGCCAGGATCCCTCGTTCCACGGCTCGACGTGGAGCTGCAACCGCTCGACCTCGGACAGGCTGAACGCCCAGTCCGTGAGGGTGGCGAGCGCCGCTTCGGCATACCCCCGGCGCCGGTGTGCCCCACCGATCCAGTAGCCCGTGGTGGCGCGGCCGGCCCCGATCTCGGAGGTCCACAGCCCGATCTGCCCGACCGCCTCGTCGGTGGCGGCGTCCGCGATCGCGAACGAGTAGCCCTGCCCGGCCGGCAGCCGGTCGTGCTGGCGGTCGAGGTACGCCTGTACGTCGGCGGGAGACCCCGAGGCCGGCACCGTCGTGATGAGCGGGATCAGCGGGTCACCGGCGACCGACACGACCAGGCCGGCGTCGCGGGGCTCGAACGCGCGCAGGCGCACCGGCGGGTGCTCTATGCGCGGGAAGTGGTCGGGAAGCACGGGTCGACTGCACCACCCGCTGCGCGCCGCTGCCAACAGGTTTCTGGCGGATCACCGGCACGCCGGCGCCCCCGCGACCGACGGTTCGCGGGGTGCGGGGCGTGGTGGCTACTCGTCCGGCGGGTGGATGGGGTGGGTGCCGCGGTGGTCGACCCGGAACTGGAATCCACTCGGGCTCGTCCAGACGTAGGTCGCCGGCATCGGCATCGCGTAGTGCCAGGCCGAGTGGGTCTTGGCGCGGTGGTGCCGTCGGCAGAGCGGGACGAGGTTGCACGGGCAGGTCGGTCCACCCTCGCCGTGGGCGCGGGCGTGGTCGAGGTCGCACCGGGTGGCGGGGCGGGTGCAGTGCGGGAACCGGCAGGTGTGGTCCCGCAGTTGA